>CAZTXP010000121.1:0-3228 GCA_964617355.1 uncultured Enterobacteriaceae bacterium | reverse complement strand
CGACCTGGTGCGCATGCTGATGCAGGTCGACCTCGATCGCCACATCCCGCCGCAGCTCTACGTCGCCGTGGCGGAGCTGCTGGCCTGGATCTACCGCCTCGAGCGCGAGGCCTCCGGAGTGAAGCGATGAACGCCCCCCATCGACTGCCGGGCGTCGCGCCCGACGAGCTCGAATCCTTCCGCATCTATTCGCACGTCGAGGTGGTGACGCTGCTCAGGTCGCTGGTGCGCGAGCGCAGCCGCTGCAGCGTGCAGTTCGGCGAGGGCGCGCAGGACTTCCTCGCCACCACGCTGCTCGATGTCAACCCGGAGTTCGAGGAGCTGGTGTTCGACTGCGGCTCCGACCCGGTGGCCAACGGACGCCTGCAGCGCGCGAGCGCGCTGGAATTCTTCACCACGCTCGACCACATCCGCATCCAGTTCACGACCCACGCCGCCGAGCCGACGATCCACGAGCGCCTGCCGGCGCTGCGCGTGCGCCTGCCCGGCTCGATCGTGCGCCTGCAGCGGCGCGAGTACTTCCGCGTCGCCACGCCGGTCGTGAAGCCGCTGCTGGCGGCCGTCCCGGACCCGGAGGACCCGCGCAAGACCCTGCAGCTGCGGCTGCTCGACCTCTCGGTCGGCGGCTTCGCGATGCACCTGCCCGAGGGCCTCGCGCCCCCCACGCTCGGCGCCGAGCTCGAGGGCTGCAGCATCGAGCTGCCCGAGGCCGGCCGCGTGATCTTCAACGCCAGCGTGCGCAGCGTCGCGATCCACGCCCGCCCGCCCGGCACGCGCGTCGGCGGCGCCTTCGTGGGCCTGCCGGGGCCGGCGCACAAGTCGATCCAGCGGCAGATCCTGGCGATGGAACGCGAGCGAGGCGCTCGCACGTAGGACGCGAGCGGGGCGCTCGCGCGTAGGACTAGAGCGGGGCGCTCGCGCGCAGGACTAGAGCGAGGCGCTCAAACCTGCATGTTCATGATGTCCGTGTAGGCCTGCACCAGCCGGTTGCGCGTCTGCACGAGGCCCTGGAACGAGACGTTCGCGTTGTTCAGCGAGATCATCACCTGCTCCAGGCTCATGGTCGGGTCGGCGGCCTGGTAGCGCCGGGCGGCGTCGGCCGCCTGGGTCTGCATCTTGTCGGTGCTCAGCACCGCCGACTTCAGCGCCTGCGTGAACTTCTCGGCCGCGGGCCCCCCGGCGGCCTGCGGGCCGGCCTGCGCCTGTGCGCCCATCGCGCGGGCGAGGGTCGAGAGCTTTACGGGATCGATGCCGTTCATGGTGTTCGCCTGGGGCATTTCATGGGAGTCGCCTGTGGCTCTTGTGGATGGTGCAAAAGTAGCACCCGGCCCGCCCCGCCCGGACCCCGAATTGGGCACCGAACCCCCCCCTGTTTGCGGGATCGGCCGACCCCCGCCCTTTCGATAATTCCTCCCACAGGAAACGAACGGGGCAGGAACCATGGCGGATGCAGGCAGCGAAGGCGGGGTTCTCGACGGCGTGGTGCGGCTGACGCCGCGCGCGCGCCTCGGCCTCGGGGTGGCGCTCGCCGCGCTGGCGGCGGTGCTGGTGGCGAGCTGGCTGTGGAGCCGCACGCACGAGTGGCGCGTGCTGTACTCGAACCTCAGCGACCGCGACGGCGGTGCGATCGTCGCGCAGCTCTCGCAGATGAACGTGCCCTACAAGATCGCCGACGGCGGCGGCGCGATCATGGTGCCCTCGCAGCAGGTGCACGACACGCGCCTCAGGCTCGCCTCGCAGGGCCTGCCCAAGGGCTCGATCGTCGGCTTCGAGCTGCTCGAGACGCAGAAGCTCGGCGCGACGCAGTTCCAGGAACAGGTCAACTTCCAGCGCGGGCTGGAGGGCGAGCTCGCGCGCACCATCCAGTCGCTGTCCGCCGTGCAGGGCGCGCGCGTGCACCTCGCGCTGCCCAAGCCGACCGTGTTCATGCGCGACCGCCAGAAGCCGAGCGCCTCGGTGCTGCTCGCGCTGCACCCCGGCCGGGCCCTCGATCGCGCGCAGATCGCCGGCATCGTCAACCTCGTGTCCTCGAGCGTGCCCGACCTGCCGGTGAAGAACGTCACGGTGGTCGACCAGAGCGGCGCGATGCTGTCGCAGCCTGCCGAGTCACAGGGCGGCCTCGATGCCGCCCAGCTCGCCTACGTCGGCGAGCTCGAGTCGAGCTACACGCGCCGCATCCAGGAGATCCTCGAACCCGTGCTCGGTCGCCAGAATGTGCGCGCGCAGGTCACGGTGGAAGTGGACTTCGCGCAGGCCGAGACCTCGGCCGAGACCTTCAAGCCCAACGGCGACCCGAAGGACGCCGCGGTGCGCAGCCAGGTGACGAGCGAGGCCGGCGACGGCAGCGCGCGCGGCCCCGCCGGCGTGCCGGGCGCGACCTCGAACGCGCCGGGCGCCGCGCCCGCGGCCACGCCGACGCCGGGCACGACCATGGCAGGTGCGACCAAGCGCGACGCCACGGTGCAGTACGAAGTCGACAAGACCGTGCGCGTGGTGCGCCACGCGAGCGGCGCGGTGAAGCGCCTCTCGGCGGCGATCGTCGTCAACCACCGCAAGGTGGTGGCCGGCGGCAAGACCACGTGGGAACCGATCAAGGAAGAGGAACTCGCCAAGCTCACCGCGCTCGCGCGCGAGGCCGTGGGCTTCTCGAAGGACCGCGGCGACTCGGTCAACGTGGTCAACGCGGCCTTCGCGGCCGACGAGCGCGAGGCCCCCGCCGAGGTGCCGCTGTGGAAGCAGCCCGAGAACATCGCCATCGCGATCGACCTCGGCAAGCAGGCGCTGATCGCGTGCCTCGTGCTGTTCCTCGCCTTCGGCGTGCTGCGCCCGGTGCTGCGCACGCTCGCCACGCCGCCGGCGCCGCCGGCGGGCGCGCTGGCCGACGGCACGGCCGCAGTGGCCGGCGAGCCCGGCGCGCTGCCAGGACCGCCCGCGCACGACCCGGTCGCCTCGGCGCGCGCGATCGCCAAGCAGGATCCGAAGGTCGTGGCGGCGGTGGTGAAGAACTGGGTCGCGGGGAAAGACAATGGATGACACGGGCCTGCAGGACGGCGCCGTCCTGCTGATGTCGCTCGGCCACGAGGAAGCGGCCGAGGTGTTCAAGCTGCTCTCGCCCAAGGAAGCGCAGAAGCTCGGCGAGACCATGGCGAAGCTGAAGGGCGTGACGCGCGAGCGCATCGCCACGGTGATGGAGAAGTTCCACGCCGAGGCGGGCGAGCACACGTCGCT
>CAZTXP010000120.1:0-4518 GCA_964617355.1 uncultured Enterobacteriaceae bacterium | reverse complement strand
CACCGTCTGCGTGAGCTGCTCCATCGACGAGGCCGTTTCCTGCAGGCTCGAGGCCTGTTCTTCCGTCCTCTGCGAGAGGTCGGCGTTGCCCTGCGCGATCTCCTTGGAGGCGGTGGCGATCGCCTCGGCGGCGCCGCGGATCTTGCCGACGATCTCCGAAAGGTTGGTGACCGTGAGGTTGGAGTCGTCCTTCAGCTGGCCGAAGGTGCCCGAGTAGTCGTTGGTGATGGTCTCGGTGAGGTCGCCCTTGGCCAGCGCGCCCAGCACCCGGACCACTTCGTTCAGGCCCACCGCGCTGGTCGACAGCAACTGGTTCATGGACTCGGCGAGCAGCTTGAAGAAGCCGTCCTTGCCCTCGAGCTCGACGCGGCGCGAGAAATCGCCCGCGGCGGCAGCCGAGACGATGTCGCCGACCTCCTTTTCCACTGCGACCTCGGCGGTGCGGTCCTTCCATTCGACCACCGTGCCGACGCGGGTGCCCGACTCGTCCACGATCGGATTGGCGGCGAGTGCGAAGGTGCGGCCGCCGACGCCGATCTCGGTGCGGTGCGTTCCACGCAGGCCCGCGAGCATGCCGCGCTGGTGCGCCGGGTTCTTGTGGAACACGTCGAAGTTCGCGCCGAGGAGCTTGCGCGCGTCGAACTGCGGCAGCGCCTTGCGGATGTCCGCCTCGGCCGTCGCGAGCATCGCGTTCACCGAGGTGTTCAGGTAGACGATCTGCCCGTCCGGGTCGGCGATCATGACGTTGGTCGAGCAGTTGTCGAGCGCCTGCTTGATGCGGGCGTTCTCGGCGGCGAGGCGCTGTTCCTTCTCCTGCGCCGCGAGCTCGGCAGTGCGGTCCTGCCACTCGGCGACCGTGCCGAGGCGCTTGCCGGCCGCGTCCTTGATCGGCGTGAGCACCAGGTTGAAGGTGCGGCCCCCGACCTTGAGGCTCGCGTGGTGCGAGCCTTCCAGGCGCTCGAGGATATTCCTCTGGTGCGACGGGTTCTTGTGGAACACGTCGATGTTCGCGCCCATCACCGCGCCGGCACTGAAGGCCGGCAGCTCTTTGCGCAGGTCGGCCTCGGCCGTGGCGAGCATGCCGCGGATCGAGTCGTTGGTGTAGACGATCACACCTTCGGCGTCAGCCACCATGACGTTGGTGGCGCAGACGTCCAGCGCTTGCTTGATGCGCGCCGTCTCGGCGGCGTGGCGGCGCGTCTGCTCCACCTCGAAGCCCAGGCGCGTCTGCATCCCGCGCAGCGCGTACATCAGGCGGGCGAGCTCGTCCGAGCCGCGCACGTCGATCAGGTTGTCGAACTTGCCTTGCGAGATCGCGGCGAAGTGCTTCGCGGCGTCGTGCAGCTGCGTGGTGAGACTGCGCAGCACGACGAACGCGAGGCCGAGCGCGAACGCGAAGGCGATCGCCGCCCCGCCGCCGGTGGCCCACATGCGCAGCTCGAGTCTCGAGATGCGCGCGGCGAGCAGTGCGTCGAGCTCCGGCGCGGCCTTGTCGTAGAGCGCGAACACCGAGCCGATCGCCCTGGTCGCCTGCGCGAAGTAGGCTTCCGCGGTCACCTGCGGCTTGGCGTTGCCGAGCACCTCGCGGTCGAGCACGTCGACCATGCCGGTGACGCCGGTCGCGGCGTCCCTCACGGGCGCGGCAAGGCGCGTCTTCAGCGCCGCGTTGGCCACCTCGAGCGACTGCTGGCCGCGCTGGATGTCCTCGTGCGCCACGCGCGCCATCCCCGACAGCGCGTACAGCGGGCGCTTCATCTCGGGGTCGTCGCCCTTGGCGTTCAGCACCACCGAGCCGCGCGCGCGCGCGATGCCCAGGCGCTCGGTGAGCGCCGGGATCCGGCTCACGACCAGGTCCATCGTGTAGAAGCTGTCGAGATCCGGATCGAGGATCAGGCCCGAGCCGTCGCCCACCTGCGTCATCACCGAGAGCAGGCCGGAGATCAGGTCGGAGTGGCGCTTCACGCTCTCGGCCGTCGTCAGCGAGGGCATCTGCCCGCGCAGGCCCTTCCAGTTCTCGCGCACCGCGACCCAGGTCTTGTCGAAGCCGAAGGCGGCGCCGTGGCGCGCCGTCCCGCCATCGACGGCCGCAATCGCGGCCTCGATTTTCTTCTGCGTCTCGTCGATGCGGCCCTTGACCGCGGATTCGCCCGAGAGCAGGCGCCCCGACAGGCCGCGATGGATCTGCAGCTGCTCGAGCAGCGCCCGCATCGCCACGTGCACCTCGAGGCCCTGGCGCTCCTTCTGCGCCGCGACCACGCCCTCACGCAGTTGCGAGGCGAGCTGCGTCATCGTCAGCACGATCGGCACCAGGCACAGCAGGCCGAGCAGCAGGAACTTCTGCCCGAGGCTCGCGTGGTCGCGCACCTTGGCGAACACGTTGATGCGCGACAGCAGCCCGGTGGAGACGATGCCGCCCTCGCGGATCGCCTTGGCGCCCGCGCGCCCCTCGCGGAATTCTCGGTAGGCCTCTTCCGCTGCCGCCACCTGCTCGCGCGTCGGCCGCCCGCGCACCGAGAGGTAGCCGGTGACCTGGTTGCCCTCCATCAGCGGCGTGGCGTTCGCCACCACCCAGTAGTGGTCGCCGTTCTTGCGCCGGTTCTTCACCAGCCCGGTCCAGGGCTTGCCCGCCTTCAGCGTGTTCCAGAGGTCCTCGAAGGCCTCCGGCGGCATGTCGGGGTGCCGCACGAGGTTGTGCGGCTGCCCGATCAGTTCGGCGGTCGTGAAGCCGCTCGCCTCGATGAAGTCGTCGTTGACGTAGGTGATGCGGCCCTTCAGGTCCGTCTTCGACACGATCATCGCGCCGTCGCGGAGGAGGTATTCCTTCTGGGTCACGGGCTGGTTATTGCGCATGGTGGTCTCTTTTCGGGCTGGTTGGGCGTCGGGCAGGCTAGAACTCTTCCCATTCCTCGTCGGCCGAAGGCTTCGGCGGGCGCGCGGCGCCGGCACGCTTGGCCGCGGCTTTCTCGCCGGCCGCGGGTTCGGGGCGGGCCGCCGCCGGCTTGCCGGCCGTCGCGGACGCCGGCTTCGCCGCAATCGCGGGCACCTGCTTGGCTGCAGGAGCCGGCGCGGCGAGCCGCGGCTGCGTCCCGGCCTCGACGCGGAACACGCTCACCGACTGCGTGAGCGAACCGGCCTGATCCTTCATCGACTCGGCGGCGGCCGCGGCCTGCTCGACCAGCGCGGCGTTCTGCTGGGTCACCTTGTCCATCTGCATGATGGCCTGGTTCACCTGCTCGATGCCGCTGGACTGCTCCTGGCTCGCCGCCGTGATCTCCGCGATGATGTCCGAGACCCGCTTCACCGAGCCCACGATCTCGCCCATCGTCTCGCCGGCTTCCTGCACCAGCTTCGAACCGGACTCGACCTTCTCCACCGAGTCGCCGATCAGCGTCTTGATCTCCTTGGCCGCCGCAGCGCTGCGCTGCGCGAGGTTCCTCACCTCGGAAGCCACCACCGCGAAGCCCCGGCCCTGCTCGCCGGCGCGCGCGGCTTCCACCGCCGCGTTCAGCGCCAGGATGTTGGTCTGGAACGCGATGCCGTCGATCACGCCGATGATGTCGGCGATCTTCTTCGACGAGCCGGTGATCGCGTCCATCGTGTCCACCACCTGATGCACCACCTGCCCGCCCTTGGCCGCGATGTCGGAGGCGGTCACCGCGAACTGGTTGGCCTGCTTGGCGTTGTCCGCGTTCTGCTTCACCGTCTGGGTGAGCTGCTCCATCGACGAGGCCGTCTCCTGCAGGCTCGAGGCCTGTTCCTCGGTGCGCTGCGAGAGGTCGGCATTGCCCTGCGCGATCTCCTTCGACGCCGTGGCGATCGCCTCGGCCGCGCTGCGGATCTGCGCGACGATGCCGGAGAGGTTCTCCACCGTCAGGTTGGAGTCGTCCTTCAGCTGCCCGAAGGTGCCCGAGTACTGGTTCGTGATCTTTTCCGTGAGGTCGCCCTTGGCGAGCGCACCCAGCACCCGCACCACCTCGTTCAGGCCGACGGAACTGGTGTCCATCAGCTTGTTGATGCCTTCGCCGAGCTGCTTGAAGAATCCGTCCTTGCCCTCGAGCCCGATGCGGCGCGTGAAGTCGCCCGCGCCCGCGGCGTCGACGATCGAGCCGACCTCCATCTCCACCTTGACCTCGTCGGTGCGATCCTTCCACTCGACCACGGTGCCGATGCGGTTGCCCGCCTCGTCGGCGACCGGGTTGGCGGTCAGCGCGAAATGCAGGTTGCCGACCTTGATCTGCGTGCGGTAGGTGCCGCGCAGGTTCGACACCATGCCCTTCTGGTGGGCCGGGTTGCGGTGGAACACGTCCATGTTCTGGCCTACGAGGCGCCGCGCGTCGAACTGCGGCAGCACCTTCCTCAGCTCCGCCTCGTTGCGGACCATCATCTCGTGGACCGCGTCGTTCATGTACACGATCTCGTTCGCACCGTTGGCGATCATGACGTTGGTCGTGCACTTGTCGAGCGCCTGCTTGATGCGGCCGTTCTCGGAGGCGAGGTGCGCTTCCTTCTCGCGCGCGG
>CAZTXP010000119.1:0-105094 GCA_964617355.1 uncultured Enterobacteriaceae bacterium | reverse complement strand
AGCGCGTCGGCGAGCGCGGCGAGGGCCGCTTCGTGCAGATCTCGTGGGAACAGGCGCTCGACGAGATCGCGGCGCGGCTCGAGAAGGTGAAAGCCGAATACGGGACGGAAGCGCTCGCGCTCTTCGTCGGCACGCGCACCGGCATGATGGAGTACCTCGGCTACTCGCGCCTCTTCGCGCAGCTCTGGGGCACGAACAACATCGAGGGCACCGACCCGTTCTGCGCCAGCGGCAAGAACGTCGCCTTCGAGCTGGTGCAGGGCCGCATCGGCAGCGGCAACAGCTACACGCCGGGCGACCTGGGCTCGGCGCAACTCTACGTCTACATCGGCGACAACCAGGCGGAGACCCGGCCGGTCTACTTCGGCATGATCAACGACTGGCGCATCCGGAACCGCGCCCGCATGGTCGCGGTGGATCCGCGCCTCACGGCCACCGCGTCGAAGGCCGACCGCTGGCTGCCGATCCGCCCCGGCACCGACATGGCGCTCGGCCTCGCGCTCGCGCAGCACATCCTTGCCCACGACCTGCACGACGCGAAGTTCTGCGCCGAGTGGGTGCTCGGCTTCGCGGAGTGGCGCACCTTCATCCTCGCGCAGGGCTACACGCCGGAGTGGGCCGAGCCGATCACGACGATTCCCGCCGGGGAGATCCGGCGGCTCGCCGAGGAGATCGCCGCCGCCGACGGTTGCGTGATCTTCGCCAGCCGCGGCGTGAACCAGCACACGAACAGCGTGCAGACCAACCGCGTGCTGATGTTCGTCGCCGCGATCACCGGCAACTGGGGCCGGCCGGGCGGCGCATTCTTCAACATGAGCGCCGGCACGCCGATCGCGCCGAACGCGCCCGCGGACCGCAAGCCGCCGGTCTCGAAGCCGCGCGTGCGCCGCAGTCCCTCGGGCTGGACCTCCGCGATGCTCGAGGGCAAGCCCTACCCGATCCGCGCGCTGATCGCGTGCAACAACCCGATGGCGCAATGGCCCGGGCAGGAACGCGCGCGCGAGGCGTTCAAGGCCCTCGACCTGCTCGTGCACATCGAGCTGTTCGAGAACGAGACCTCGGCCTTCGCCGACTACGTGCTGCCGGTGGCCACCGGCATCGAGAAGGGCGAGATCGGCCGTGCGAACGACGACCGGCGCATCGTCTGGATCGACAAGATGATCGACCCGCCGGGCGAGGCGAAGGCCGATAGCTGGATCTGGGTCGAGCTTGCCAAGCGCCTCGGGTTCGGCGACGTGCTGAAGGAATCGTGGAAGGACCCGGCCGTCTTCTGGGACGAGGCGGCGAACCAGAACGAGCAGCTGCGCGGCATCACCCAGAAGCGCCTGCACTCGGTGCCGCACCGCTGGGTGCGCCAGCCCGCGCCGACGGAGGATTCGCCCGAGATCGAGACGCTTTACACGGAGGGCACGAGCGCGGTCGGCACGCCGGGCCGGCGCTTCCCGAGCGCGAGTGGCAAGCTGGAGTTCTGGACACCGGAGCTGGAGGCGAAGTTCGCGAAGCTCGGCCTTTCCGCGCTGCCCGAGTTCTACGGCGAGCGCGAGACACTGGCCGACCTGCCGTACGTCGAACTGCTCGACAAGGACTCGGAACTCGGCGTGATCTCGCCCTTCTGCAGGCCGGACACCGCGACCTCGCGCGCGCGCATCGTGCCCGGCTCGCCCGAAGGGCCGAGCGCGAAGCTGCGCGCGCAGGGCTACGACACCGAACTCGTCACCGGGCGCCCGCCGGCGGCGCACTTCCACAGCTGGACGCATTACTTCTGGCAGGCGCAGGAGATGTGGCCCGACCTCTATTGCCAGATCCACCCCGAGAAGGCGGCGGCCCTGGGCATCGCCGACGGTGACCGCGTGCGCGTCCAGTCACCGCGCGGCGCGATCGAGGCGGTGGCGTGGATCCACGCCGGCATCCGCCCGACTGCGGTGTTCATCCCGATCGGCTGGGGCGAGCGCCAGCCCTACCACCCGTGGCGCTCGGTGAACTTCCTCACCGACATCACGCAGCGGGATCCGGCGTCGGACCAGACCAACCTGAAGGCCCTGCTCTGCCGCGTGTCGAAGGCCTGAACTACTGGGGCTGGATGCCCGCGCCGCGCACGATCGGCTCCCAGCGCGCGATCTCCGCGGGAATCAACTGGTTCACGTGCTCGGGGGTCGACGGCCTCGGCTCGAGGCCCAGGTCGAGGAAGCGCTTCTTCATGGTCGCCGAGTTGAGTACGGAGACGATGTCTGCGTTCATCTTCGAGACCAAGTCCTTCGGCGTCGCCGCAGGCGCGACGAACGCGTACCAGGTCGCGTAGTCGTAGCCGGCGACACCGGACTCGGCGATCGTCGGCACCTCGGGCACGATCACCGAGCGCCGCGAGCCGGTGACGCCGATCAGCCGGATCTTGCCGCCCTTGTACGAAGGCACGAGGCTCGGGATGTCCGCGAAGATCACCTGCGCGCGACCGGCAACAGTCTCGGTCACCGCAGGCTGCACGCCCTTGTACGGCACGTGCAGCAGGTCGACGCCCGCGCGGCGCTTGAAGGCCTCGCCCACCATCTGCGCGAAGCTCGCGCCGGAGGCGTAGTTGAGCTTCCCCGGATTCGCCTTCGCGAGGGCGATCAGTTCGGGCACCGTCGCAGCCTTGACCTCCGGGTTCACCGCCAGCCCGAAGGCGCTCTCGGCGACGAAGCTCACGCCGGCGAAATCGCGCGCCGGGTCGTAGGGCAGCTTCCGGTAGAGGTGCGGGTTCAGGCCCAGCGCACCCAGCGTGCCGAGGAACAGCGTGTGGCCGTCGGGTGCGGCCTTCGCCACCGCGTCGGCGGCGATGATCGAATCCGCGCCGGGGCGGTTCTCGACCACCACCGGCTGGTTCCAGGACTTGCGCAGCTCGTCGCCCATCGCGCGCGCGAGGATGTCGAGCAGGCTCGCGTTCGGGAAGCCGACCACCACGTGCACCGGCTTCGACGGGTACGCGGGCTGCGCCGAAGCCAGCCCCGCGCCCGCGAGGAGCGCCGCGGCGACGAGCACTTGGCGCACGGCTACTTCTTCGCCATCGCCTCGGAGGCGGCCTTGCGGTCTTCGTTGACGCGCGCGAACGCCGGCCGCTCGCCGAGCATCTTGAGGTAGGGCTTCAACTGCGGGATGCCGGCGAGCGCGTCCTCGCCCAGCACGATCTTGGTCGACAGGCTCACGATCGGCAGGCTCACGAACGCCGCGCAGTCGGCAAGCGTGAGGTCCCGGCCCGCGATGAACGGGTCGAACCGGGCGAGCGACTTCAGCGCGCGCACGGCCTTGGGCAGCTCCTTCGCGACCTCGGCCTTCGCCTCCTCGGAGATCTCGCGGCCGAAGAAGGCCTTGCCGTAGAGTCGGCGCGCGACGAGCTCGAGGTGCAGCTCGATCACGTCGATCATCTCGCGCACCTTGGCCTTCGCGAACGGGTCGGCCGGGTACAGCGCGTTCTGCGGGTAGGCGTCCTCGATGTACTCGCAGATCACCTGCGATTCGCACAGGCGCCCGTCGTCGGTCTCGAGGATCGGCACCTTGCCCATCGGCGAGCGCGCCAGCCACTCCTCCTTCTGGCTGGGGAAGCAGCGCGAATCCTCCTCGTGCTCGACGCCCTTCTCGAGCAGCTGCAGGCGCACCTTGTTGTGGTAGTTGCTGACGCGGAAGCCGCAGAGTTTCAACATGGCGCTCGCCTCAGGCGTGTTTCTTGTGGGCCAGCGATTCGGCGACGGAAATCTGCTCGCCGAGCTCCATCTTCGCGATCGCATTGCGGTGCACTTCGTCCGGGCCGTCGGCGAAGCGCAGCGTGCGCGCGTGCGCGTAGGCGTGCGCGAGGCCGAAGTCCTGCGACACGCCGCCGCCGCCATGCGCCTGCATCGCCCAGTCGATCACCTGGCAGGCCATGTTCGGCGCCAGCACCTTGATCATCGCGATCTCCTTCTTGGCGATCTTGTTGCCGACCTTGTCCATCATGTCGGCGGCCTTCAGCACCATCAGGCGCGCGGAGTCGATCATGATGCGCGCTTCCGCAATTCGCTCGCGCGTCACGCCCTGCTCGGCCACCGTGCGGCCGAACGCGGTGCGCGACGAGGCGCGGCGGCACATCTTCTCGAGCGCCGACTCGGCCTGGCCGATGAGGCGCATGCAGTGGTGGATGCGCCCCGGTCCGAGGCGGCCCTGCGCGATCTCGAAGCCGCGGCCTTCGCCGAGCAGGATGTTCGACGCCGGCACGCGCACGTCCTTCAGGTCGATCTCCATGTGGCCGTGCGGCGCGTCGTCCCAGCCGAAGACCTGCAGCGGCCGCAGGATGTTCACTCCCTTGGTGCCGGCCGGCACGAGGATCATGGACTGCTGCTGGTGGCGCGACGAGTTGTCCGGGTCGGTCTTGCCCATCAGGATGTAGATCTTGCAGCGCGGGTCGCCGGCGCCGGACGACCACCACTTGCGGCCGTTGATGACGTAGTCGTCGCCGTCGCGCTTGATGCGCGTCTCGATGTTGGTGGCGTCGGACGAGGCCACGCGCGGCTCGGTCATCAGGAACGCGGAGCGGATCTTGCCCTCGAGGATCGGCTCGGCCCACTCCTTCACCTGCGCCGGCGTGCCGTAGCGCAGGATGGTCTCCATGTTGCCGGTGTCGGGAGCGGAGCAGTTGAACACCTCGGGCGCCCAGGTGACGCGGCCCATGATCTCGCAGAGCGGCGCATACTCAAGATTCGTGAGCGTGCCGCCGTGCGACTTCGGCCGCCAGAGGTTCCACAGGCCGGCGGCGCGCGCCTTGGGCTTGAGTTCCTCGATGATCGGCACGGGCTCCCAGCGCTTGTCGGAGGCCACGTGCTCGTGCCAGTGGTGCTCGTTGGGATAGACGTGCTCGTCCATGAACGCGCGCACGCGCTTTCGCAGGTCCTGCACCTTGGGCGTGTAGTCGAAGTCCATGGCCTTCCCCTCTCGTTCTCGATTCAGCGTTTGAGTATGCGTTCGACCTGCTTCCAGCCCAGCTCGGCGAGCAGCGGCGCGCGCTGGCCGGCGTCGGCCGCGTGCGCGCTCGCCGCGGTGCCGTCGAGCACCCGCTTGGCGATCCCCTGCAGGATCGCCGCGAGGCGGAACAGGTTGTAGGCGACGTAGTAGTTCCACGTCGACGGGTCGATCTCGCCGCGGCCGGTGCGGCGGCAGTACATCGCGACGTATTCCTGCTCGGTCGGGATGCCGAGCGCCGCGTGGTCGAGCCCCGCGATGCCGCGGAACTGCCCCGGCGGGATGTACCAGCTCATCGCGTGGTACGCGAAGTCGGCGAGCGGGTGGCCGAGCGTGGACAGCTCCCAGTCGAGCACCGCGAGGATGCGCGGTTCGGTCGGGTGGAAGATCGTGTTGTCGAGCCGGTAGTCGCCGTGCACCACGCAAGTCTCGTCGCCGGCCGGGATGTTCCTGGGCAGCCAGTCGATCAGGTTGTCCATCGCCTCGATCTTCACGGTCTCGGAGGCGCGGTACTGCTTCGTCCAGCGGTCGACCTGGCGGCCGATGTAGTTGCCGGGCTTGCCATAGTCGCCGAGGCCGACCTTGGCGTAGTCGACGGCGTGCAGCAGCGCCATCACGCGATTGAGTTCCTCCCAGATCGCGCGGCGCTCGGCAGGCTGCATGCCGGGCAGCGACTGGTCCCAGAGCACGCGGCCCTCGACGCAGTCCATGACGTAGAACATGGTGCCGATGACGCCGTCGTCCTCGCAGAGCGCATACGGGCGCGCCACCGGGAAGCCGGTCGAGTGCAGCGCGCGGATCACCTTGAACTCGCGATCCACCGCGTGCGCGGAGGGCAGCAGCTTGCCGGGCGGCTTGCGACGCAGCGCATAGCGCTTGCCGCCCGAGGTGAGCCGGTAGGTCGGGTTCGACTGCCCGCCCTTGAACTGCTCGATCACGAGGTCGCCCGCATAGCCCTCGACGTTCGCGCGCATCCACGCGTCGAGCCGGGCGGCATCGAGGCGGTGGCGCTCCTCTACGGGCTTTACGCCAGTGAACTGGTCGAACATGGGAAGGCGGAAGCTTAGCCGTTTTGACCTGTCTGCGCCGTGGGCGGTTTCACCTGCAGCCAGAACGTCACCGGGCCATCGTTGACCAGCATCACTTTCATGTCGGCGCCGTAGCGCCCCGTCTCCACCGTGCCGACGCGCCCGCGCGCGAGGTCCACGAAGCGGGTGAAGAGCCGCTCGCCCTCCTCCGGCGCCGCGGCCGGCGAGAAGCCCGGGCGCGTGCCCTTCTTCGTATCGGCCGCCAGCGTGAACTGCGAGACCGCGAGCAGCGCGCCGCCGACGTCGACGAGCGACCGGTTCATGCGCCCCTCGTCGTCCGGGAAGATGCGGTAGCCGGCGATGCGCTCCACCAGCCGCGCCGCCTCGGCCTCGCCGTCGCCGCGCTCCACCGCGACCAGCGCGAGGATGCCGCGGGCGATCGCGCCGACGCGCTCGCCCGCGACGTCGACCCGCGCCTCCGACACGCGCTGTATGAGCGCGATCACGCGACGATGTCGGGGATCAACCGCGCCCGCAGGCGCGAGATCTGGTCCTTCAGGAAGAGCTTGCGCTTCTTCAGCCGGCGCATCTGCAGCTCGTCGCGCGGCGGGATCTCGGTCAGGCGGGCGATCACGTCGTCGAGGTCCCGGTGCTCGATCTCGAGCTGCGCGATGCGCAGCCGGATCTGGGCGCGCTCCTCGTCGGTGAGCGTGAGATTGGTCATTCGCACACTTCCCGGCGCGGGGCCGATTTGACCGAGTTCAAGGACTTCAAGGACTTGGCTGCGAAATTTGACGCAACCCTGACTGATTCTTGCAGTTACGGACGTACGCGGGCTGTGAGAAAATTCACCGCCGGCCCGTCGCATTTCCCGCATCCTATCCCTTCGCAGTAGATGGGGAAAGGTCCTTGCGGACCTCCCGGCTCCCGCACCGAACGACAGGAATGCGCAGAAGCGACCACGACGTTTCCGACCGCATCATGACCACGGATCCCGGGTCCGTCGGCGGCGAGGTCGCGCGCCTGTACAAGGCGCTGTACCAGCGCACCTCGGCCGGCCCGATCGAGCAGGCGTTCGACGACCTTTCGGGCATCTACCTCGGCAAGCACCCCGACTACAAGCCCTGCGACACCGAGTACCACGACCTGCAGCACGTGCTCGACGTGACGCTGGCGATGGCGCGGCTGATGGACGGCTACGAGCGCTCGCGCAACGGCTTCGAGCCGCTGCCGGCGGACCTCTACGTGGTTGGCGTGGTGGTCGCCCTGTTCCACGACTTCGGCTACATCCGCCGCCGCGGCGACCGGCGTCACAAGTACGGCGCCGAATACACGCTCACGCACGTCAGCCGCGGCTCGGTGTTCCTGCGCGGCTACCTGCACCGCATCGGCCTCGGCCAGTACGCGCGCGCCGCCGGGCAGCTGGTGCACTACACCGGCTACGAGCGCCCGGCCGAGACCATCCGCGTCTCCGACCCGATCCTGCGCCGCGTCGGCCACATCCTCGGCACCGCGGACATCATCGGCCAGATGTCTGACCGCTGCTACCTCGAGAAATGCCGCGACCGCCTGTTCCCCGAGTTCGTGCTCGGCGGCCTCGCGCAGCGCACGCTGCCCAATGGCAAGGTGCAGGTGATGTTCCGCAACGGCGACGAGCTGGTGCACAAGACGCCGGGGTTCTACGCCAACGCCGCCAAGCGCCTCGACTTCCAGCTCGCGCGCGCCTACGAATTCGCCGGGCGCCACTTCGGCGGGCAGAACCTGTACGTCGAGGAAATGCAGAAGAACGTGCGCTACGCGCAAGTGATGGCCGAACGCGGCACCACCGACGCGCTGCGCCGCACGCCGCCGTCCACGATCCCCGACGGCGTCGAGCCCTACCCCAAGGACCTCGTGCTCCGCTAGCTGGTCGCTAGTAGCTGGTCTTCGGCCGGAAGTACTCCTGGCGATCGATCGAGCGCAGCGAGAGGTCCTTCACCTGCGTGCCGTGCAGCACGCGCAAGGGGATCTCCGTGCCCGCCGCGCCACGCGACCACACCTTGCGGTAGAAGTCCGCGAGCGACGCGATCTCCTCGCCGCCGACGCCGATGACGATGTCGCCCGGCTGCAGGCCCGCGCGGTCGGCAGGGCCCTCCGGCGAGACGCGCGACACGAACACGCGGCCGCGCAGTTCCTCGGTGTTCACGCCCAGCCAGGGCCGTGGCGCGCCGCCCGCGCGACCGTTCTCGACCAGGTCGTCGAGGATGGGCTTCACGAGATCGATCGGCACGAACAGGTTGCCCGGCGACTGCGTACCCGGCGTCGCCGCGTCCGCGACGATCAGCGAGCCGATGCCGAGCAGCTCGCCCTTGGCGCCGATCAGCGCGGCGCCGGACCAGTTCATCACCGGCGGGAAGGTGTAGATCGCCGAGTCGAGGAGGTATTCCCATCCGCCGGCGAAGGGACGACGCGAGACCACGCTGGCGAGGCTCGCGCCCTCCTTGCCGCCATGGGTCGCGATCATCACGGTGTCCCGTTCCGCGAGCGCCGCGGAATCGCCGAGCGCGAGCGGCCGGCCCTCGAGCGGCGCGAGCAGCTTCAGCAGGCCGAAGCCCGAGGCGTGGTCGTAGCCCGCGAGCGTGGCCGGCACGACACGCCCCGCCGCGTTCGACACCTCGACGGTCTCGGACTCGATCACGAGGTAGCCGATGGTCAGCACGTAGCCCTCGCGCACCAGCACGCCGGTGCCCTCGCGCTGGGGGCCGAGCGTCGAAGCGCTGCGCGCGTTCGGGATGATCTTCGCGCGCACCTTCACGACCGCCGACAGCACCGACTCCGCGTCCTGCGCGAACGCGAGCGGCACGAACCCGGCGAGGAGCAGCGCCGCTGCGAAGGCCCGGAGCGCCGCGGCGATCATGCGCGCGGGCGGGACTCGATGCGCGCGCGCAGCGCCTCGACGCGCGCGCGGTTGACGCCGAAGTCGCGCCGCCCGAACCGCGAGGCCGAGCGCACGTGGATCACGCCCTCCTTGGCGTCGTGCACGAACTCCACGTCGTCCACGTACTTGAGGAGGCGCGTGCGGTACTCGGCGTAGAGGTAGGCGCCCTCCTGCCGGATCACGGTCGAACCCTCCATGGACTCGACGGCCTTCTTCACCGCGGCCACCGCGTCCGCGGTCGCGCCCTTGAACGCGATCGGCGCGATGTAGTGCTCGGCGTCGGCCGGGTCGGCCTGGCTCGACACGCAGTTGGGCGTGGACTTCGGCCGCGCGAGGCGGCCCTCCTTG
This sequence comes from uncultured Enterobacteriaceae bacterium, assembly GCA_964617355.1. GTDB lineage: Bacteria > Pseudomonadota > Gammaproteobacteria > Burkholderiales > SG8-39 > CAZTDU01. The sequence goes on along the minus strand of CAZTXP010000119.1, from coordinate 95,839 downwards.
ACGCCGAGGTAGTCGGGACGCTTCCAGGAGAACACCGAATCCCCTTTCGTGAAAATCGCGTGCGCGACCGCCGCGCCGAGGACGGCCGCCACGACCAGGGCAAGCACGAGGAGGCGGCGGATCAGCATGGCGGTGTCGCGGATGCTACCATCGCGGCCACGCGACCCGGGGAGAACGCCATGCTGCACATCACCGCCCAACAGCTCGCCGAACTGCTGAACGGCATCGCGCGCGCGCAAGCCGCCGTGCTGCAGGGCCTCGAGGTCGGCAATCCCGGCACGCGCAGCAACTACGTGGTGCCGGCGATCCAGAACGCGGCGCACCTGCGCGACCATCCCGAACCGACGCTCACCGACCTGCCGGTGCGGATGCTGCTGTCCCACATGGGCCGGGTCGGCCCGGACCTCGAGCTGGTGGCGAAGGACCTGGAGAGGCTCTTCAGTGCCGACGCCGTGCCCGCGGCGGGCGGCGGCGGCAGCGCCGGTGGCAATTTCCCCAGCGCGCCGGCCGCCGATGCCGGCGACGAGAGCCTGGACTTCAGCAAGCCCTGAGCGGACGCGGTAGCGAGGCCGCGAGCGGCCTCGCGGCCCGCTGCTACATCTCGCGCGGCGGCGGCGGGAACGAGGGCTTGCGCTTCTCGCGGTGCGAGGCGATTCCCTCCTGCACCTCGGGGCCGGTGAAGCCGAGCATTTCGAGCGCGAGCGAGGCGTCGAACGACGGCCCCGCGAGGCGCAGCCAGTTGTTCAGCGAATACTTGGTCCAGCGCATCGCGGTCTGCGCGCCGGCGGCGATCTCGCGCGCGACCTCGAAGGCCTTGTCGCGCAGTTCGGCCTCCTCGCAGGTCAGCGACACGAGGCCGATGCGCTCGGCCTCCTCGCCCAGCACCTGCCGGCAGGTGAGCAGGTAGTACTTCGCCTTCGCCATGCCGCAGAGCAGCGGCCAGATGATCGCCGCGTGGTCGCCCGCGGCGACGCCCAGCCTCGTATGGCCGTCGATGAGGCGCGCATTCTTCGCCGCGATCGAGATGTCCGCGAGCAGCCCCGCCACCAGCCCCGCGCCGACCGCCGGGCCGTGCATCGCCGAGACGATGATCTTCTGGCAGTTGATGACGTTGTAGACGATGTCGCGCGCCTCGCGCCACACGCGCACGCGCGTGTCGAAGTCGCGCGTGATCTCCTCGACCATCGACAGGTCGCCACCCGCCGAGAAGCCCTTGCCCGCGCCGCGCAGGATGGCGACGCGCACCTCGGGGTCGCGGTCGACGTCGAGCCAGACCTCGGCGAGCTCCTTGTGCAGCCGCGGCGTCGCCGTCGACAGCTTGCCGCCCTCCTCGCCCATCACGATCTCGAGGATGCCGGGCTCGGCCATGCGGATCTTCAGGTCCTGGTACTTGGAATAGTCCATGTGTGCCTGTCCTTGGGGGTGCGGGCGATTCTACAATCGCGGCTCCCGCACCCGCGTCCCGCACGGAGAAACGCATGAATCCCGCAGAAGGCCCGCTCCTCGTCTCCTACGACGACGTCGCGCGCGCGCACGAGCGCGTCGCGCCGCTCGCGCACCGCACCCCGGTGATGACCTCGTCCACGCTCGACGCGATGCTCGGCGCGAAGGTATTCCTGAAGCCGGAGAACCTGCAGCGCATGGGCGCGTTCAAGTTCCGCGGCGCGGTGAACGCGCTGTCCCAGCTCGACGCCGACGCGCGAAAGCGCGGCGTGCTCGCGTACTCGTCGGGCAACCACGCGCAGGCGGTGGCGCTCGCCGGGCGCCTGCTCGGCGTGCGCGCCACCATCGTCATGCCGGCGAACGCGCCGCGCGTGAAGCTAGAGGCGACGCGCGGCTACGGCGCCGAGGTCATCACCTACGACCCGGAGACGGAGTCGCGCGAGGAGAAGTCGGCGCGCATCGCCGCCGAGCGCGGGCTCGCGGTGATCCCGCCCTACGACCACCCGCACGTCGTCGCCGGGCAGGGCACGGCGGCGAAGGAGCTGATCGAGGACGCCGGCCCGCTCGACGTGCTGCTCGCGCCCTGCGGCGGCGCCGGGCTGCTGTCGGGCTGCGCGGTCGCCGCGAGCGGGCTCGCGGCCGGCTGCCGCACCATCGGCGTCGAGCCCGCGGTGGCCGACGACGCGACGCGTTCGTTCCGCACGCGCACGCTGCATACGGTGCGCAATCCCGACACCATCGCCGACGGCGTGCGCACGCCGTCGCTCGGCAAGGTCACCTTCCCGCTGGTGCTGCGCTACGTCGCCGACATGGCGACCGTCGAGGAGGCCGCGATCCTCTCGGCGATGTTCTGGCTCTGGGAACGCATGAAGATCGTCGTCGAACCCACCGGCGCGCTCGGCCTCGCCGCGCTCATGGAGGGACGCGTGGCCGCGAAGGGGCTGCGCGTCGGCATCGTGCTCTCGGGCGGCAACGTCGACCTCGACTGGGCCGCGCGCGCGCGGATCGCTCAGGCGCCGATAAAGAACGCGTAGCGCGCGTCGTTCTTCGCCTTCGCGGCGTACATCGCCTTGTCGGCGTAGGCGAGCAGCACGGCCGGGTCGGCGCCGTCGTCCGGGAAGACGCTGATGCCGATCGAGCAGCCGACGCGCCAGGGCCCGCCGTCGAGCGGCACCGGCAGCGACACCATGTCGGCGATCTTCTCGGCGACGTGGCCGGCGTCCTCGGCGCGATCGAGGTCCGCCGCGATGACCACGAACTCGTCGCCGCCGTAGCGCGCCACGGTATCGGAGCCGCGCACGCTGGTCCGCAGGCGCTCGGCCACCGTGACCAGCGCCTCGTCGCCGGCGGCGTGGCCGCGGCTGTCGTTCAGCTGCTTGAAGCGGTCGAGGTCGACCAGCATGACGGCGACCTTCTTGCGGTTGCGCTTGGCGAGCTCGATCGCGAGCGACAGGCGCTGCTGCATCGAATGCCGGTTCGGCAGGCCGGTGAGCGCGTCGTGCTGCGCCATGAAGCGCAGCGTCTGCTCCTGTTCCTGCAGGCGCGCCACCATGTCCTCGCGCTCGCTCGCCTCGCGGCGCAGCTTGTCGTTGGCGCGGTTCAGTTCCGCGGTGTGCTCGGCGATGCGCCGCTCGAGGTCGCGCTCGTTCGCCTGCGTGGCCTCGAGCAGCGCCTGCTGCGAGGCGAGCGCCTGGGTCTGCGCGAGCTTCCGCTCGCGTTCGATCGCGTTGATGCGATCGGCGAGCGCGAACGACAGCAGCAGCACGTCCAGCGCGAGGCCGACGTGCAGGCCGTGCACCGTGAGGAAGTGCGTCGGCGCGATGGCGTAGTTGCGCAGCGCACCCAGGCCGATGAAGACCAGCAGCGCCGTCCACGCAAGCAGGAAGTAGCGCGCCGGCCGGTAGCCGCGCAGCAGTTCGCGCACCGCGACGTACAGCGTCAGCCCGGCGCTCGCGAATCCCACCGCCGAGAGCGAGCGCATCACGGTGCCGTACGACACGCCGGCGCCGCTCGCCGCCAGCGCGGCGCCCGCCGCCGCGAGCGCCGCCACGCCGAGGAACAGGCGGTCGGCGACCGGCGCGATGCGCGGGATGTCGAGGAAGCGCCGCGCGAACATCACGCCGAACGCAAGCGTGAGGCAGAACGCCGCGCCGAGCGCGTGGTTCGCCCACCACGTGTTCTCCGGCCACAGGTACTGGAAGGCGAATCCGTCGAACACGAAGAGGGCCATCAGGAAGGCGCTGACGTAGAGCACGTACCAGAAATAGGCCATGTCGCGCAGCGACACCCACAGCATGACGTTGTAGAGCAGCAGCGCGGCGATGAAGCCGTAGAACAGGCCGAAGCCCAGCTGCGCATCGCGCTCGGCCTGGACGAAGGCCTGCTGCGTCCACAGGCGCAGCGGCACCGTCACCACGCTCCTCGACTGCACGCGCAGGTAGAACCACTCGCCCGCGAGGTAGTCCGCCGGCACGCGGAAGACGTGGTTGCGATGCTTCACCCCCCGCTCGGCCCACGGCCGCGTGTCGCCGGCCCACTGCAGGCGGTACTCGACCCCGCCCTTCGCGCCGCGCACCGGCACGCGCAGCTCGATGTCGTCCAGGCTCGGGAACGCGACCTCGAGCAGCATCGGCACGCTCGCCGCCGGCAGGCGGAAGCGCATCCAGTGCGCCGAGTACGAGTAGCCGTAGTTCGCGACCTCGCCCTCGCGGCGCTCGAAGCGGGCACCGTCGCGCCGCACGTCGTCGAACGCGAGCGTGCGCGCCGGATCCTCCAGGTGCTCGAGGAACGGGCCGAGCTGCACGCTCGCGCGCTCGTCCGGCAGCGGCGCGAGCGCGCCCTCGGCGGCCGCGAACGTCGCGACCACCAGCAGCCAGGCGAATGCAGCGAACCGCAGCACGGCGACCTTCTCCCCTCGTATCGCGCGAGCTATCATGCGGGCCCCGCGCGAGGTTCGCGCGGACCCCGAACCTTCCCCTGAGGCCCGAGCGATGGCAACTCTCCCCGAATTCATGCGCGCTGTCGAGATCCGCACGCCCGGCGGCCCCGAGGCGCTGGTGCCGGCAAAGCGCCCGGTGCCCCAACCCGGCGCGGGCGAGATCCTCGTCAAGGTCGCGGCCGCCGGCGTGAACCGGCCGGACGTGCTGCAGCGCATGGGCCTCTACCCGGTGCCGCCCGGCGCCTCCGACCTGCCCGGCCTCGAGATCGCCGGCGAGGTGGTGGCCTGCGGCGCCGGCGCCTCGCGCTGGAAGGCCGGCGACCGCATCTGCGCGCTGGTGCCCGGCGGCGGCTACGCCGAGTACTGCACCGTGCCCGAGGGCCACGCGCTGCCGGCGCCCAAGGGCCTCACGATGGTCGAGGCGGCCTCGCTGCCCGAGACCTGCTTCACCGTCTGGAACAACGTCTACGACCGCGCGAAGCTCGCGCCGGGCGAGACCCTTCTGGTGCAGGGCGGCAGTTCCGGCATCGGCGTCACCGCGATCCAGATGGCGGTCGCGACCGGCAATCGCGTGCTCGCGACCGCGGGCTCGGACGAGAAGTGCGCCGCCTGCGTGAAGCTCGGCGCGGAAAAGGCGATCAACTACCGCACGCAGGACTTCGCCGCCGAGGTGAAGTCCGCCACCGGCGGCAAGGGCGTGGACGTGATCCTCGACATGGTCGGCGGCGACTACGTGCCGAAGGAACTCAAGTGCCTCGCCGACGACGGGCGCCTCGTCTTCATCGCGTTCCTGCGCGGACCGAAGACCGAGATGGACATCAACGAAGTCATGCGCCGGCGCCTGACGATCAGCGGCTCGACGCTGCGCCCGCGCACCGTCGAATACAAGAGCTACGTGGCGACCAACCTGCGCGAGAAGATCTGGCCGCTGGTCGAAGCGGGAAAGATCAAGCCCGTGGTGTTCAAGACCTTCCCGCTCGAGCAGGCCTCGGAGGCCCACAAGCTGATGGAATCGTCACAGCACATCGGCAAGATCGTCCTGCAGGTAGCCTAGCGCCGCGCCTCGTCCGACGAGGCCTCGTCCTTCAGCCAGTCCACGAACGCGGCCACCTCCGGCCTCGTTCGTGCGTGCGAGGACGCGAGCGCGTAGAACGCGCGCGTCGACTCGCCGCGCACGCGGAACGGCGCCACGAGCTTGCCCGCGCGCATCGCGTCGCGCACCAGCGGCAGGCGCCCCAGCCCGATGCCGTCGCCCTGGATCGCCGCCTGCACCACCTGCTCGTAGCTCGAGAACGTGAGCCGCGCGGCGGGCTTCACGTCCTGCGCGCCGGCGAGCTCGAGCCAGCTCGTCCAGCTCAGCCACGGCAACGAGCCGTCGGGATCGTCGATCTGCAGCATGACGTGGCGGCGCAGGTCGGCGGGCTCGCGCAGCGGACGCTTCGCGTCGCGCGCCAGCGCCGGGCTGCACACCGGGAACACGCTCTCGCCGAACAGGCGGGCCGCGCCGCCGCCGGCGCGCGCCGCCGTGGCGTAGCGGATCGCGCAGTCGATACCCTCGCGCTCGAGGTCCTGCAGGCGCACGTCGGCGTGGATGCGCACGTCGACGTCGGGACGCAGTCGCGCGAACGACGGCAAGCGCGGGATCAGCCACAGCGCGGCGAACGAGGGCGTGGTGGTCACCGACAGCGCGCGGCGCGCGCCTAGCGCGCGCAGGCGATCGGTGGTGCCACGCATGATGGCAAGGATCTGCGCCGCGGCCGGATAGAGCTGCTGCCCCGCCTCGGTCAGCGCGAGCGCGCGATGCCGGCGATGGAACAGCTTCACGCCGAGCTGGTCCTCTAGGTCGAGGATCTGCCGGCTCACCGCGGACTGCGTGAGGTGCAGCTCCGTGCCGGCGCGCGTGATCGACAGCAGGCGCGCGGCCGCCTCGAAACCCTTCAGCAGGTCGAGCGAGGGCAGGCGCGGAGCGCGCGCGGTGGCGGGTTTCGCATTCGCATCTCGCATGGATTGCGTGCACCGATTTCGTTTGAACGGCAATGATGATACGCGGACACTGGCGACACGATGCATGCAATACCCGCATGCAAAGAAAGGACACCGCCATGCACCTCCAACTCGATTCCGCCACCCTGCAGCTCGCGCGCGGCCAGCTCGTGCGCCTCGAGGACGCCGCCGGCCACGTCGTGAGCAGCCACGACGGCGCCGTGTGGATCACCGAGGACGGCCAGCCGCGCGACATCGTGCTGCACCAGGGCGAGAGCTACCGCCTGACGGGCGACGCGCTCGTCCTCGTGCACGCGCTGCGCGATTCGCGCGTCTCGGTGTCCTGACCGGCTGCGAACCCGGGCGTCGGCGGGAAGCCCCGCCGCTAGAATGTGGGCCTGTCGCATCAGCGGAGTTCCCATGTTCGAGCAAGGCCTGTCCACGGCGCAGGATCGCCGGGAGCGCACGGCATGAGCGCCGCGCCGGAAGCGAAGCCGCGCCCCGCGGCCACCATCGTGCTGCTGCGCGACAGCGCGCAGGGCCCGGAGGTGTTCATGCTGCGCCGGGCGCTGGAGCAGAAGTTCATCGCCGGCGCCTACGTGTTCCCCGGCGGCAAGCTGGACGAGGCGGACGCCGACCCGCGCATGGCGCGCCGCGTCGTCGGCCTCACCGATCAGCAGGCGAACGCGAGGCTCGGCCTCGCCGAGGGCGGCCTCGCGTACTGGATCGCCGCCGCGCGCGAGTGCTTCGAGGAGTCCGGCATCCTGATCGCGGTCGACGCCGCCGGGCGCACGGTCGACGCCGCGCGCGCCAAGGCGCTTGGCGAGCTGCGCAAGCCGCTGCACGCCGGCGAGCTGGGCTTCGCCGAATTCCTCGAGCGCGAGAACCTCTACGTGCCGGCGCGCGACATCGCGTGGTTCGCGCACTGGATCACGCCGAAGACGCGCGTGCGCCGCTTCGACACGCGCTTCTTCGTCGCCGTCGCGCCGCACGGGCAGGAAGGCTCGCACGACCAGTCCGAGACCATCGACCACGCGTGGGTACGCCCGGCAGACGCGCTTGAGCGCGGCAAGCGCGGCGAGATCGAGCTCGTGTTCGCCACGCGCACCACGCTCGGCGACCTGTCGCGTTTCAACGCGGCGGCGGACGCGCTGGCGCACGCGCAAGGCGCGGAGGTCGAACTCAACGCCGCGGTGTGGGCGCTCGCCGTGGACGGCGCGAAGAGCCTGTACCGAAGGTCGGATGCGCCCTACCACGAGATCCACTGGAGCGACCCGCAGGAAACCGGCGAGACCTCGGTGGCGATCGTGCCCGGCACGCCCAAGCGCCTCGATGCGCGCGTCACGCGCGTCACCGCGCCGAACCCCGGCGTGATGACCGGCCCGGGCACCAACGCCTACGTGGTCGGCGAGCGCGAGGTGGCGATCATCGACCCGGGCCCGGACATCGAATCGCATCGCGAGGCGATCCTCGCCGTGGTCGCCGGCCGCCCCGTGAAGGCGATCCTCTGCACGCACACGCACGTCGACCACTCGCCGGGCGCGGGCGCGCTCGCGAAGGCGACCGGCGCGCCGGTACTTGGCCGCCCCGCGCCCGAGCACGGCAACCAGGACCGCACGTTCGCGCCTGCGCGCGTGCTCGCCGATGGCGAGCGCGTCGCGATCGACGGCACCACGCTGGTCGCGCTGCACACGCCCGGCCACGCCTCGAACCACCTCTGCTACCTGCTCGAGGAAACCGGGATGCTGTTCACCGGCGACCACGTGATGCAGGGCTCCACGGTGGTCATCAATCCCCCCGATGGCGACATGCAGGTGTACCTGCAGCAGCTCGAGCGCATCGTCGCGCTCGCGCCGAGGATCTTCGCGCCGGGCCACGGCTACCTGCTCGGCGACACGGTCAAGGCGGTGCGCAAGCTGATCGCCCACCGCCTCGCGCGCGAGGCCAAGGTGGTCGCCGCGCTCGAGGCGCTCGACGGCGGCACGATCGAGTCGCTGCTGCCGAAGGTCTACGACGACGTCTCGCCGCGGCTGCACCCGGTGGCCTCGCGCTCGCTCGCCGCGCACCTCGGCAAGCTCGTGGCCGACGGCCGCGCGTCGGAATCGGGCGGCCGCTACCGGTTGGAAACGCCCTCCGGCAGGGGATAGAATCGGATCGATCGAGTATCCCCGCCGCATCCTTCTTCCCGGGAGCCCCCCATGAGCATGGACAGCACGATGAAGCTGGTCACCAACCTCGATCGCGCCGGTATCGAGGCCCTGCTCGTGAAGGTGCGGATGCTGGCGCAGGCGAAGGGCCTGAACGAACTGGCGCAGCTGTTCGCCGGGGTCGAGGGCATGCCGCGCGCGCAGTTGGAGGCGAACATCAAGAACGCCATCAAGTGGACCTCCGGCAAGGACGGCATGAGCGACCTGCGCGGCCCGCTCGAGCTCGCGGAGCTGAACCTCCCGAACCTGAAGTAAGGCGCCCGCGCGCCACGCCCGGGCCTTGGCCAGCTACGACGTAGATCTCTTCGCCATCGGCGGCGGCTCCGGCGGCGTGCGCGCCAGCCGCGTGTCGGCCTCGTACGGCGCGAAGGTCGCGATCGCCGAGGAAGGCCGCTTCGGCGGCACCTGCGTCAACGTCGGCTGCATCCCGAAGAAGCTGTTCTCGTATGCCGCGCACTTCCACGAGGCCTTCGAGGACGCGAAGGCCTATGGCTGGACCCTCGGCGCGCCGTCGTTCGACTGGCGCGCGCTGGTCGCCAACAAGGACCGCGAGATCGCTCGCCTGAACGGCATCTACGAGAACCTGCTCTCCAAGGCCGGTGTCGAGATCCTGCGCGGCCGCGCGCGCGTGACCGGGCCCCACGAGGTCGAGGTCGCGGGCCGGCGCATCACGGCAAAGCACATCCTCGTCGCCACCGGCTCGAGGAGCGTGAAGCCCGCGATCCCCGGCGCGGAGCTCGGCATCACTTCGGACGCGGCCTTCTATCTCGACGCGCTGCCCGCGTCGGCGCTGGTGGTCGGCGGCGGCTACATCGCGGTCGAGTTCGCGTCGATCTTCAACGGCCTGGGCGTGAAGACGACGCTGTGCTATCGCGGCGAGCGGCTGCTGCGCGGCTTCGACCACGAACTCGGCGAGAAGCTCGCGGAAGAACTCGCGAAGAAGGGCATCGCGGTGCGCCTGAAGACCGACCCGGCGAGCCTCGCGAAGGCCGGCGGCGACATCGAGGCGACGTTCCGCGACGGCGCGAAGGAAAGCTTCGGCCTCGTCCTCTTCGCCACCGGCCGCAAGCCGAACACCGAGGGCCTGGGGCTGGAAGCCGCAGGCGTCGAGCTGGCGCCGGACGGCGCGGTGCGGGTCGACGACTACTCCCGCTCCAGCGTGCCGTCGATCCACGCCATCGGCGACGTCACCAACCGCATCAACCTCACGCCGGTCGCCACCGCCGAGGGCATGGCGCTCGCGAAGACGCTGTTCCGCGGCGAGCCGACGGCGATGGACCACGCCGACGTGCCGACTGCGGTGTTCTCGCACCCGAACGTCGCCACCGTCGGCCTGTCGGAAGCCGATGCGCGCCAGCGCTTCGGCAAGGTCGACATCTACAAGACGTCGTTCCGCTCGTTGCTGCACACGCTGACGCCGAACACCGAGCGCGTGTTCATGAAGCTGGTGGTCGACGCCGCCTCGCAGCGCGTCGTCGGCGCGCACATGGTCGGTCCCGAGGCCGGCGAGATCATCCAGGGCATCGCCATCGCGGTGAAGATGGGCGCCACGAAGGCGCAGTTCGACGCCACCATCGGCATCCACCCGACGGCCGCCGAGGAATTCGTCACCCTGCGCGAGAAGGCCGGCTAGCCGGCGAGGTTCCAGGCGCGCACGAAGAGCGAGGCGCCGGTCGCGAGCAGCCCCACCGCGACGATGCGCATCAGCAGTTCCCTCGACATCCGCTTGAAGAGCTTCGTCGACACGGTGATGCCGAGCCACGAGGCCGGGAACACCGCCGCGGCCATCAGCCACACCTTGGGCTGCAGCAGGATGCCCGTGGCCGTGAAGGCCACCAGCCGCGCGCCGATGCTGATCATGGCGCAGCGCCCGAGGGTGGCTCGGTACTGCGCGTTCTCGAGATTGCGCCGCGACAGGTAGATGGCGTAGGGCGGCCCGCCCGCGCCGAACACCGTGCTCGTCACGCCGCCGCAGAACCCCGCGATCCACGCCCAGCCCGCCGACACGGTGCGCACCGCCGCGCCGCGCACCAGCCCCGAGGCGCCCATCGCGACGATGAAGGTCGCGAGCGCGAACATCAGCGTGCGCTTCGGGAGGTTCACGAGCAGCGTCACGCCCGCCACGGTGCCCACCAGGATCGCGGGCACGAGCCGCGTCCACTCGCGGCGCACCGCGCTCTTCGGGTCCTCGAGCCCGACGCGCAGCGCGTTCAGCATGTCGAGCACCGAGAACAGCGCCAGCGCGATCGGCAGCGGCACCACGAAGGTGGAGAGCGGAATCGTGAACAGGGCCGAGCCGAAGCCGGTGATGCCGAACACGAACGCACCGAGGAACGCGATGCTCGCGACCACGGCGACTTCCTGCCAGACGATGTCCACGCTCAGTCGTCCTCGCCGTGCAGCACGAGGTGGCGATAGTTCCAGCGGTTCTTCGCGCGCAGCGCGCGCACGTAGCGCGGGAACGGCAACTCCAGCCGCTCGTGCAGGACGCGGGCGCGCGCGTGCAGTTCGCGCCACGGGATGCGCGGCGGCGGCGCCTGCAGGCCGATGACGACCAGGTTCTCGTCGGTGAAGGCCCGCAGCTGCACCACCACGCCGCCGAAGGCCTCGCGGATCTGGCGCAGCCGGCGCGCGAGCTTCGGGTCGTCGCTCATCAGGTTGGCGACCATCACGCCGCCGGGCGCGAGCGCGGCGCGCGCCTTGTCGAAGAACTCGCGCGTGGCGAGCGGCTCGGCCGGGGTCTCGTCGTCGAAGGCGTCGACCACCAGCAGGTCGACCTCGGCGCCGTCGAGGGCGGTGGCCCCGTCGCCGACCTCGACCGCCAGGCGCGCATCGTCCGGCGGCAATCCGAACTGCGCGCGCGCCACGGCGACCACGCGCGGGTCGATCTCGACCGCGCGGGTGCGGACCTTGCGCAGGCGCCGGTACAGGAACTTGGCGATCGAGCCGCCGCCGAGGCCCAGGATCAGCGCCGTGCGCGGATCCGGCTGGAACAGCAGGCTCGCCATCATGCAGCGCGTGTAGTCGAGGTGCAGCGACCACGGGTCGGAAATCCGCATCGCGCTCTGGATGGCCTCGCCTCCAATATGGAGGGAGCGGATGCCCCTTTCGTCGCTCACCGCGATGGGCGGGGGAGCGCGACGGGCGGCTCGGGGAGGCATGGGCCGAGTATATCGGCGCATCCCGGGAACTGGCCCCGGAAACCCGGCCTGTTCGCCCTAAAGGTTTGCAGCCCCCCTGCGAATAATGGACCCCAGCCCCTTCCGGCCGGAGAACTCCATGAGCGCCCAGACCGAACGATCCACCCCGACCGCCGCCGAACCGGCGAGCGAAGGCGAGCGCCTCGCGAAGATCAAGCTCGCGTTCTCGCGCGCGCAGTCCGAGACCCGTGCCTCGATGGCCGCGGAAGCGCGCGAGCAGGCCGAGCACCGCCTGCGCGACGCCGCCGAGCGCCGCGTCAGCGCCGACCAGTCGGCCCGGCAGGCGCTGGAACAGCGCGTCGCCGCCGAGCGCGCCGCCGAGGCCGAAGCCGTCTCGCGCCGCGAAGCCGAGGAACACGAGCGTGCCGCGCAGGAAGCACGCCGCCAGTCGGAATCCGCCCTCGCCGACGCCGCGCGCGAACGCGCCGCGCTGGAAGAGCAGGCCCTGCGCCTGACCGAGGAACGCATCGCCGCCGAGACCGAGGCGCGCCGTCGCGCCGCCGAACGCCTCGCCGCTTCGCAGGAAGCCGTGAAGCGCGCCGAGGAAGCGCTGCGCACCGCCGGCGACGCCGAGCGCATCGCGGAAACCGAAGCGGCGCGCCGTGCCGAAGCCGCCGCCGCCGCGCAGGCCGCCGCCGAAGCCCGGCTGGCGGCCGAAGAGCAGGTGCGCGAGGCCGCCGAGCAACGCCGCATCGCCGAGGAACGCGCCGCCCAGGCCGCGCAGGAACGCGCCGCGATGGAACGTCGCGCGCAAGCCGCCGCGCAACTGCGCGCCGACGAGGAAGCGCGCGCGAAGATGCTCGCCGGCGCGCGGCTCGAGACCGAAACCGAAGCCACCCGCGCGGCCGAATCCGCCGCCGACGCCGACCAGCGTCGCATCGAGGAAGCCCGCCGCCGCTTCGCCGCCGAGGCGCGCGAACGCGCCGCGCTCGAGCGCCGCGCCGCGGCCGAGGAAGAAGCGCGCCGCGCCGCCGAGACCGCCGCCGACGCCGCCGAGCGCACCGCCACCGAGGCCGAGACGGCCGCGACCATGGAACGCGAGGCCGAGACCCTGGAGCAATCGCGCCTCGCCGCCGAGGCCGAGCGCCGCGGCGCCGTGGAAACGCGCCTGCGCGCCGAACGCGAATCCTGCCGCCTAGCGCTCGACGTGGCACGCGCCGAGGTCGAGCGCGCCACGCACGCCGAGCGCCTGCGCCTCGCACAGGCCGAGGCGCTCGCCGCCCAACAGGAACGCCGCCAAGCCGACGAGCGCGAAGCCGCGCTCGCCGCCCAACGCGCCGCCGCCGAGCGCGCGGCGACGCGCGCCGCCGAAGAGCGTGCGCGCATCGAAGCCTCGACACTGGCGATGGAGACCACGCGCGGCGCCGAGGAAGCCGCCGCGCTGGACGCCGCGCGCCGCCGCGAGCAACTGGAAGCCGAGGCGCTGGACGGTGCCGTGCGCCGCCGCGAGATCGAGACCGCCGCCCAGCGCGCCGCCGAGGACAACGCACGCCTGGAAGCCGATCTCGCCGACGCCGCGCGACGCCGCATCGCCGCCGAGTCCGAGGCGCGCATCGCCGCCGCGCGCCGGCTGGAAGCCGAGGAAGCGCACGCGTTGCACGCCGCCGAGCGCGCGCGCGCCGATGTCGCCCGCACCGCGCAGGCCGAAGCCGCCGCCGCGATCGAGCGCGAGCTGCTCGAAGAGACCGAGGCTCGCACCCGCGAACTCGCCGAAGCCCAGACCGCCAACGCCGAGCGCGTCGCCATGGAACGCCGCAAGCGCCGCGCCGCGCAATTCGCGCTGCGCCTGGCGCAAGACTCGGCCGATGCCTCCGGCCTGAAGGCGCGCGCGATGATCGCCGACGCGCTGGCCGCGCGCAGCCGCGCGCACGCCGAGCGCGAGTCGCTGCGCCAGCTCACCGAGGCCGTGGCCGCGCGCCGCGAAGCCGAGGATGCCGCCGAACGCGCGTTGCGCGCCCGCATCGCGGCCGAGGACGAGCTGCGCGCCGCCGCCCAGGCGAGGCGCGAAGCCGAGGAACAGCACGCCGCGCTGCTCGCGTCCGACGTGGCCGCGGAGCGCGAAGCCGCCGCCGCCGCGATCGCGCAAGCCGCGCTGGCGCGCGCGCAAGTGCAGTCCGAGCCCGCGACGAGCACACCGGCCGACGGCGGCAAGCGCCGCCGCTGGGCCTACGCCGCCACGGCCTGCTTCGCGGTCGGCGGCGCCTTCGTCGCCATCCGCGACTGGACGCCCGCGCTGGCCGTGCCGCCCGGCAACGTCACCATGAACACCGTGCGCGACGCGCGCGGCACGATCCCGGCCGTCGAGCGCGCCGCGACCATGCCGCGGTTCAACGCCACGACGGCCGCGCCCGCGACGACTGCCACCGCCGAGTAAGCAGCGCCGCTACTCGTCCTGCTGGTCGAACAGCGTCAGCATCGTGCCGACGCCCTCGGCCTCGGCGCGCGCGAGCACCGCGTGGCCGACGACGATGTCGCTGATCGCGAAACCGCGGTGCCAGAACACGATGCGCTCCGAGGGCGAAGTACGGCCCGCCTTCAGGCCCGCGGCGATCTCGCCGATCTCGGCGTGCACCTTCTCGCGCGTGAGTTCGCCTCGCTCGATCATCGGGTGCAGCTGGCCGCCCTTGGTGCACTGCGTCCAGTCGTCGACCACCACCTTGTGCGCGCCGAGCACGGTGCGCGGGTCGACCACCATCTTCCAGCCGTAGCAGACCAGCAGCACGTTCGGCTTCAGCCACTCGTCGCGCACCAGCAGCTCCGGCTGCTCGAGGCGCGTCGCCTCGACGACGATGTCGGCGCCGCGCACGCAGGTTTCCACGCTGTCCACCGCCCTGGCGTTCAGGCCGAGTTCCTTGCGCGCGCGCTCGGCGAGGCGCTCCCGGCTCTCGGCGCGCTTGCTGTGGATGCGCACCTCGTCGAACGAGAACTGGCTGGCGAGCAGCGCGAGGTTGGGAAACGCGCTGCCGCGCGCGCCGATGTGGCCCAATACCTTCGGGTTCGGCGGCGCCAGGTGGCGCGCCCCCGCCGCGGTGACGGCGCCCGTGCGCCACGCGGTGATGTGCGTCGCGTCGAGGAACGCCACGGGCACGCCGGTGCGCGGCTCGTACAACGTGAGCAGCGCGACCTCGGAGGGCAGTCCGTGCTTCCAGTTGTCGACGTAGTCGCCGGTGACCTTCACGCCCGCGCGGTCGACGTGGCCGGCCCAGCCGACCAGCACGTTGAAGTGGCCGTTGTAGCGTTCGTCGAGTTCGATGTGCGCCTTCGGCGGCAGCACCACGTCGCGTCGCCCATGCGCGGCGAGGCCGGCCTCCACCACTCGCACGAGCTCCGCATGCGGCGGCATCAGCGCAGTCACCTGGGCGCGATCGAGATAACGGAATGCAACCTTGGCCATGGCGCGCGGATCCTAGGCGATCGGCATCAGGCCGGCAGCGCCTCGAGCGGCCAGCCGGCGCGCGCCGGCGCCTTGCCCGCGGCGCGCAGCGACTGCAGCTCGGCGACCGTGCGATAGCCGGCCGCGGCGACCACGCCGCCGCGCACCACGCCCGCGCCCGTCGGGCCCCAGAGTTCGTCGAAGTCGGCCGGCAGCTCGCGGCTCTGCGGCATCGACAGCCACATGCGGTAGAGCATGCGCTTCCTCGCCGGGTCGTCCCAGTCGATCACCTTGTCGCGCGAGTGGTAGGTGACGTGGTTGTTGAGGAACTGCATCTCGCCCGGCTCGAGGCGCACGAGCAGCCCCTCGCTTTGCGCCAGCTCCGCCAGCTTGTCGAGCGCCTTCCACTGCGCCTCGGTGACGCGCGGCACGCCGGGCAGCTGGTCCGCCGTCTCGACGTAGGCGCGCGAGTACTGGCTGGTGAAGCGCCCCTTGTGGATCGCGAAGATCGGGTTGCGATACCACGGCCGCTCGGTCTTCTGCCCCTCGCCCTGCCGGCTGTGGTGCCACGGCGCGTGCAGCAGATCCAGCGCCTCGGGATCGTGCTCGAGCAGCCAGTTGTGGATATGCGGCGTGCTGACCACGACGTTGTTGCCGCCCGCCTGCCCCTGCCGCACGCAGGCCAGCGCCACGACGTCGCAGCGATCGGTGTGGAAGCGCAGCGCGCCGGCCGCGCGATAGCCGCGCGAGGTCGCCTTGCCCATCACCTCGCCGTAGTCGCGGACCTCGCCGAGCAGTTCGCCGAACTGGCTCTGCGACACCGCGGTGCCCATGTGCAGGCCGACACCCCAGAACGCGATGCGCGTGCCTTCCTGCCCGAGCACCGAGGGCTCCAGCCCGCGCAGCGCGACCATGCCGCCGCCGTTCTCGAGCTGCTCGCACATCGTGGCGAGCTTCCGGGCGAGGCGCGGGATCGGGAACTGCGCGCGCGTCATGTCGAGCCACTCGACGCCGGAGGCGCGGAACGCCGCCACCGCGTCGTACACCTCCCGCTTCTCGGCCTCGTCGACGCGGTGGACCCAGTCGGTGCGCGCCGCCATCTCGGTGCCGGACCAGACGTCCGGTCCGGAGAGCCTTACGCGCCAGGGCTTGTCGGTGGCCATGTCGATTCCGTGTCGTGGGTCATGCCGAATCGATTCTAGGCACGGCGGGCGCGGCGCATGCGCCGCGCCAGCGAAACGACCCCGGCCGCGGCTGCGAACTCGGCCGCCGCGCTGGCGAGGATCGGCACCGAGTAGCTGCCCGTGGCGTCGAACGCCGCGCCGGCGAGCGTCGGCCCGGCGAGCGTGCCGATGCCGGCCGCGGTGTACAGCGTGCCCATGATCCCCGACACCTGCCGCGGGCCGAAGAGATCCATGGTGATCGCCGGGAAAATCGCGACGAACGCGCCATAGCAGGCGCCGAATACCAGCGCGAACGCGGCCAGCACCCAGTACTCGCGCGTCGTCCACCACAGCACGAACATCAGGCCGAGGCCGACGTAGGTGCCGGCGAGCGCCGGGATGCCCCCGACGCGATCCGCCACGCCGCCGGCGCCGAAGCGCCCGGCCATGCTGCCCAGGCCGATGAAGCTGACCAGCGCGACCGCCTCGGTGGCGCCGTAGCCGGCGTCCATCGCGTAGGGCCCGAGGTGCACCATCGGCACGAAGGTGCAGCCGGCGCCGAAGATCAGCGTGAAGTACAGCACGCGGAACTCGCGCGTGCGCGCCGCCTCGGCGATCGCCATGCCGGGCAGCGGCTCCGCGGCCGCGCCGCCTCCGGCTCGTCGCCGCCCGTCGGGGTCGTTGTCGATCACCAGCGCCGCGGCGCCCGCGGCCGCGAGCGCGATCGCGGCGAGCACGAGATAGGCATGGCGCCAGCCGAGCGCATCGATCAGCCACGCGGCCAGCGGCGGGAAGAGGATATTGCCCGCGCCGATGCCCGACACCGCGATACCCGTGGCGAACGCGCGGTTGGCGCCGAACCACGGCTGCAGCGCGCCCACCGAGGGGACGTAGGTGAGCCCCACACCGACACCCACGCCGATGCTGTAGACCGCGTAGAGGAAGACGAGCGACGGGGCCTGGCTCGCCGCCGCGAGCCCCGCGGCCATCGCGATCACGCCCACGCACGCAACACGCCTCGGGCCGAGTCGATCGGAGAGCATGCCGGCCGGCGCGCCGAGCGAGAAGTAGACCAGCGCGCACAGCGCGAATACCAGCGCGATGTGCCCGCGCGAGGCGCCGAACTCCGCCTCGATGGCCTTGAAGAACGCGGCGAAGGTATAGACGCAGCCGAAGCCGACGCACATCAGGGTGAAGGCGCAAAGCACCATCACCCAGGCGCGCCCGGATCGCGTCATCGCGGAAACGCGCGAGCGGCGCGCGTCATTGCACCAACGCGCAAAAGGCGCGCGTCAACGCTTCTTCTTGGCGGGCTTGGTCGTGCGGGTGCGCTTCGCGGCGGGGTGGCGAGGCTTCGGCTCCGCCGTCGCGATCGCGGCGACCACCTCGACCTCCAGGCGAAGGTCCTCGTGCACCAACCGCGTGACGCCGACCAGCGTGCTCGCCGGCATCGCGTCGCGCGCGAAGTACTTCGAGCGCACCTCGCGGTAGACGGCCACGTCCTCCGCGTTCGGGTCGACCATGTAGCCGTTCAGCTTCACCACGTCGCTCCAGGCCGCGCCGGCGGCCTTCAGGTTGTGCGTCAGCGCCTTGAACACCTGCTCGCACTGCGCGCGGAAGTCGCCCTTGCCGACGACGATGCCGTCGCGGTCGTAGCTCACCTGCCCGGACACGTACGCCAGCTTCAGCGGACCGGTGACCGCCACCGTGTGCGTGAAGAACTTCGGCACGAAGAGCGCGTTCGGATTGAGCAGTTCCTTCTTCATGTTCCCCCCGGATCTAGAAGACGGCGCCGCGCGCCGAGACCGGCCACAGGGCCTCGACCACGCCACCACGAACGCAAACATACCAGTCATGCAGGTTCACCGTGGGATCGCAATGCCCCGGCACCAGCAGGACTTTTTCCCCCAGCTTCGGCAGCAGCGCGCCGTCGGACGATTGGAGCACCCCATGCTCGTCGGAGGGTCGGCCGTAGCTCGTGCCCGGCCGCTGCCACACCGTGGGCATCCCGGAGTCGACCGATGCCGACTTGTGCCCGGCGTCCACCACCGCGCGATCGGCCGACGGGCGGCTCATCACCGTCGCCAGCACGAAGAGCGCGTGGCGGAACGCCGGCAGCGGCGCGGCCCATTCGTTCTTCGCGTAGTCGGCGTCCATGAAGATGTAAGAGCCGGGCTGGATCTCGTCCCACGCGCCGCTCGCCAGTTCGAAGGCGAAGGTGCCGCTGCCCGCGCCCGTGACGATCGGACACGCGATGCCCGCCGCCTCGATGCCTGCGCGCGTCGCGCGCGCTGCCGCGGTCGCGGCCTCGATCGCGGTGCGGCGCTCGGCCATCGTGCGCAGGTGCTGCGCCGAGCCGTGGTAGCACTGCAAGCCCGCGAAGCGCAGGCCTTCCGAGCCGGCGACCACGCGCGCGAGCGCCACCGCCGGCTCGCCGGGCGGCACGCCGCAGCGCTTCGCGCCGACGTCGACCTCGACGTAGGCGTCGATGGTTGCGCCCTCTGCACGCGCCGCGGCCGAGAGGTCGCGAGCGTTCGCCGCGTCGTCCACGCAGACGCCGATGCGCGCGCGCTTGGCCAACTGCGCGAGGCGCGCGAGCTTCGACGCGCCGACGATCTCGTTCGTGACCAGGACGTCGCCGATGCCGCCGTCGACGAGGATCTCGGCCTCGGACACCTTCTGGCAGCAGACGCCGACCGCGCCGGCGGCCACCTGCAGGCGCGCCACGTCGACGCTCTTGTGGGTCTTGGCGTGCGTGCGGATGCGCACGCGCCCGGCGACCGCCTTGTTCATCGCCGCGAGGTTGGCCTCGAAGGCGTCGAGGTCGACCACGAGCGCGGGCGTGTCGATCTCGTCCTGCCGCTGGCCGATCCGGGCGGGCGGCGCGACGGCCACGCTCAGGCGCCCTTGGGTTCGCGCCCGCGCAGCGCGAGCCAGGCGATGGCGCACAGCACGATGCCGATCAGCGGCAGCGCGGAGAGGTTGACCTTCTCCCAGCCGGCGGTGGTCACCGTCATGCCGGAGGTGAACGAGGACAGCGTCATCATGACGAAGATCGCGAGGTCGTTCGCACCCTGCGCCTTGGCGCGCTCTTCCGGGCGGTAGGTCTGGGTGAGCAGCGTGGTGCCGCCGATGTAGAGGAAGTTCCAGCCCACGCCGAGCACCACGAGCGAGATCCAGAAGTGCGTCACGCTGATCCCCGCGAGCGCCGAGCCGACCGCGACGATGTTGAGCAGCGCGCCGGCGAACAGCACCGGCACGACACCGACGCGCTTGATCAGGCCGCCGGTGACGAAGGACGGCGCGAACATGCCGATGACGTGCGACGAGATGACGAACGCGGCGTCGCCGTAGGGATGGCCGCAGACGCCCATCGCGATCGGCGTGGCGGTCATCAGGAAGTTCATCACGCCATAGCCGATCGCGCCGCAGAGCACCGCGACGATGAACTTCGGCTGGCGCGCGATTTCGGCGAGCGGGCGCCCCTTCTTCTCGCGCTCCGCGGCGGTCGGCGCCGGCACGCGCAGGCCCTGCAGCAGGACGAGCGTCACCAGCAGGTAGAGGCTGACGCCGATGTACGCCCCCATGAACTTCGGCTCGAGCAGGTCGATGGTCGCGCGGCTGACCGTCGGGCCGATGATGCCGCCCACCAGCCCGCCGGCGAGCACCAGCGAGATCGCGGTGGCCTTGAAGTTCATCGGCGCGGCGTCGGCGGCGGCGAAGCGGTAGTACTGCCCGAAGGCGTTGGAGGCACCGAACACCAGCGTGCCTGCGCACAGCAGCCAGAAGCTCTGCAGCGCGATCGCGGTGGCGCAGATCACGCAGCCCAGCAGGCCGAAGCCCGACCCGGCGGACAAGCCGGCGCGGCGCCCGATGCGCGCCTGCAGGTGCGAGGCCGGCACCGTCGCGATCGCGCCGCCGATCACCCAGAAGGTGACGGGCAGCGTGGCGATCGACTTCGCCGGCGCGAGCGCGAGGCCGGCGAGGCCGTTCACCGCGATCAGCGTCGAGTTGATCGAGAAGAGCATCGCCTGGCAGGCAGCGAGCAGGGCGACGTTGCGGCGGGTACTGTCCATGTATACAGTAGAGGGGCTGGAACCCCGCGGGGATTCGTAACCGCCTCATTCTACGGGCCACCGTCATGCCGAAGGACCGCAGGATCGAAATCACGTCGGTGCCGTTCCACGCGGCCGAAGTACGCACGCCCAACCGCTCGCGCGGCGCGCTGTCGCACGTCGCCGGCCGCTTCGAGACCGTGGCGCGAGAGCAGTGGGACGACGGCTGGCCGCGCGACGAGGAGCCCCTGCCGCCGCTCGAGACGCGCGTCACCGAGGAGCGCGCGCGCTCGATCCTGGCGAAGAACGACTCGCCCGACATCCCCTTCGACCGCTCGATCAACCCTTACCGCGGATGCGAGCATGGCTGCGTCTACTGCTACGCGCGCCAGACGCACGCCTACCTCGAGCTCTCCCCAGGCCTGGACTTCGAGACCCGGCTCTTCGCCAAGAAGAACGCCGCCGAGCTGTTGAAAGAGGAACTCGCCAAGCCCGGCTACGTAGTCGATCCGATCGCCTTCGGCACCAACACCGACGCCTACCAGCCGATCGAGCGCCGCTACCGCATCATGCGCGAGCTCGTGGAAGTCCTCGCCGCCTGCGAGCACCCGATGACCGTGGTCACCAAGTCGGCGCTGGTCGAGCGCGACCTCGACCTGCTCGCGCCGATGGCTGAGAAGAAGCTCGTCAAGGTGTTCCTGTCGATCAACACGCTGGACGCGAACCTCTCGCGGCGCCTCGAGCCGCGCGCCGCGAGCCCGAAGCGGCGCCTGGACGCAATCCGCGCGCTCGCGGCGGCGGGCGTACCGACCGGCGTGATGGTGGCACCGATGATCCCCGGCCTCACCGACAAGTCCATCGAGGAAGTGCTCGAGGCCGCCGCGGGCGCCGGCGCCACGATGGCCGGCTGGATCATGCTGCGCCTGCCCTTCGAGGTGAAGCCGCTCTTCAAGGAGTGGCTGGACCAGCACTACCCGCTGCGCGCCGAGCACGTGATGAGCATCGTGCGCAATGTGCGCGGCGGCCGCGAGAACGACCCGAATTTCCGCACCCGCATGACCGGCGGCGGCAACTACGCCGACCTGATCGCTAAGCGCTTCGCGATCGCCTGCAAGAGGCTGCGCCTGAACGAGGAGCGCCGCGGCAACGAGCGCCTCGACTGCACGCGCTTTCGCGCGCCCGAGGCCGGGCGGCAGATGCGGCTCTTCTGAATGCGCTGGCGCCCGCTCTGGGTCGCGCTCGGCTGGGCGCTCGTCGGCGCGATCGTCTGGCTGTCGCTGACGACCGCGCCCGTCCGGATCGACGTCGCGCAAGGCGACAAGCTCGGGCACTTCACGGGCTACGGCACGCTGATGTTCTGGTTCTGCCAGCTTTACGCAAGGCGCGACGTGCGCGCCGCGTACGCCGGCGGGTTCGCGCTGATGGGCGTAGCGCTGGAGTTCGCGCAGGGCGCGCTGGGCTACCGCACCTTCGAGGGCTTCGACATGATCGCCAACGCGCTCGGCGTCCTGCTCGGCTGGGCGCTCGCGCTTGGCACCGGGCCGCGGGTGTTCGAATTCGTGGAATTCATGCTGCGCGCAGGCAAACGCTGAGCGCGGGCTGATACCCTGCGCGCATGGCCGCCCCCTCCAGCGCGCGCACGCAGAAGCTCCTCTCGGGGCCGGTGCTGCCGACCCTCGCCTCGCTCGCCGCGCCGGGCCTGGTGCTGGCGATCATGCAGACCTCGGTGTCGATCGCCGACACGCACTTCGTCGGGCGCCTCGGAACAGACGCACTCGCCGGCCTCGCGCTCGTCTTCCCCCTGGTGATGCTGCTGCAGATGACTTCCGCCGGCGCGATGGGCGGCGGCGTGTCCTCCGCGATCGCGCGCGCGCTCGGCGCCGGCAACGCGGCGGGCGCCCGAAGGCTCGTGGTGCACGCGATCGTGATCGCGCTCTGCGCCGGCCTCGTGTTCACGGCGCTGCTCGTCGGGCTCGGGCACGGGCTGTACGGCCTGCTCGGCGGCAAGGCCGGCGCGCTCGCGCAGGCGCTCGCGTACTCCGACATCGTGTTCTCCGGCGCGGTGCTGGTGTGGCTCGGCAACACGCTGGCGAGCGTGCTGCGCGGCAGCGGCAACACGCTGGTGCCCGCGGCGATCTGGATCGCGGCGGGCGCGGCGCAGATCCCGCTGTCGTGGGCGCTGACGCTCGGGCGCGGCCCGTTCCCCGCGCTCGGCATCACCGGCACCGCCATCGCCTACGTCTGCGCCGCGGCGCTCGCGACCGTCGCGATGGGCGCGTACCTGTGGCGCTCGACGCTGCGCCCGCGGCGCGAGGACTGGGCGCTGGAAGGCGCGATCTTCCGCGACATCCTGCGCGTGGGCCTCGTGTCCTCGGTGTCGGCATTGCAGACCGTCATCACCGCGGTGCTGGTCACCGGCTTCGTCGGCACCTTCGGCACCGCGGCGCTCGCCGGCTACGGCGTCGGCCTGCGGCTCGAACTGATGCAGGTGCCGATCGTGTTCGCGATCGGGCAATCGCTGGTGGTGCTGGTCGGCACCAACATCGGCGCCGGGCAGGCGGCGCGCGCCAAGCGCATCGCGTGGATCGGCACCGGCATCGCGGCGGCGTGCAGCGCGGCGATCGGGCTCACGACCGCGCTGATGCCCTCGGTCTGGGTGACGATCTTCTCCAGCGACCCGGCGGTGCTCGAGACGGGCAGCACCTACCTGCGCATCGTGGCGCCGTTCTACGCCCTCTTCGGCGCCGGGGTAACGCTCTACTTCGCGTCGCAGGGTGCGGGCAAGGTGGTGTGGCCGGTGCTCGCCGGCACTGCACGCCTGGTCGCGGTGCTCGCGGGCGGCTGGTTCGCCGCGAAGGTGCTGGGTTCGCTCGCCGCGGTATTCGCCGCGATCGCGCTCGGCCTTGCGCTGCTCGGCATCCTCACCATGGCGGCCGTCCACCGCACGCCATGGGGACGCGCGTAGGAAACACGCGCGGGGGACGCGCGCAGGAGCCCCCCGCGGCCGCTCAGTCGATCGAGAGCTTCAGCGCCTTCACCTGCGCCGAGTAGCGCTGGTGCTCCGACTGCAGGTACTTGCGGAACTCCTCGCCCGGCGTGTTGATGATCGTCATCGCCTGCTGGCCGGTGCGCTCGACGATCACCGGGTCCTTCACCGCGGCGCTGAGCGCGGCGTGCAGCTTCGCCGTCACCGCGGGCGGCGTGCCGGCGGGGGCCATCAGCCCGTACCACGAATAGACGAGGTAGCCGGGAAAGCCCTGCTCGGCGAAAGTCGGCACGTCGGGCAACTGCGGCGCGCGCTTCTCGTCGGCGAGGCCGAGGCCCTTCAGCTTGCCGCCACGCACGTGCGGGATCGCGTCGGGCATGTTCGACAGGAACACCTTCACCTGCCCCGCGAGCACGTCCTGCAGCGCGGGCGCGAGGCCCTTGTAGGGCACGTGCTGCATGTCGATGCCGGCCTGCGACTTGAAGATCTCGACCGCGAGGTGCGAGGAACTGCCGTTGCCGAGGGAGGCGAAGTCGAGCTTGCCCGGCGCGGCCTTCGCCGCCGCGACGAGTTCCTTCACCGAGTTCGCCTCGAAGCTCGGGTGCGCGACCAGCACCTGGCTGACGCGCGACACCAGCGACACCGGCACGAAGTCCTTGAACACGTCCCACGGCGGGTTCTTCGACACCATCGGCAGGATCAGGAAGCTGTTGGCGACGAAGAGCAGCGTGTAGCCGTCGGGCGCCGCCTTCTGCACGATCTGGGTGCCGATCGCGGTGCCGCCGCCCCCTCTTGGGTCGATCACCACCGGCTGGCCGAGCGATTCCTGCAGCTTCGGCGACAGCAGCCGGCCGAGGTTGTCCAGCGTGCCGCCGGCCGCGAACGGCACGACGATGCGCAGCGGCTTGTTCGGGTAGTCGGCCTGCGCCTGCGAGGCGAGCGGCAGCGCGGCCAGCGTGGCGAGGGCGAGGATGCGTAGCGCGTTCGTCATGGGACCTCCGTAGGGACTACGATCTGTCGAGCAAGTGTCGTGCCGGCGCCGTCACGCGCCGGAGAAGAGATGGCTGGCGCGCGCCCAGGTGCGCTCGGCCGCGGCCTGGCACTGGCGGCGCGCCTCGGCCGCGTCGATCAGCGTCGCGCGCCGGTCGGCGACCACGCGACGGCCGTCGACGAACACGTCGGTGACGTCGCTGCCGTTGGCGTTGTAGACGAGGTTGGCGACGAACTGCGCCGGGCGGATCGGGCTGGTCCACGGCGACTCCATGTCGACGAGGATCAGGTCGGCCTTCTTGCCCGCCTCCAGCGAGCCGATCTCGCGCTCCATGCCGAGCGCGCGTGCGCCGCCGATGGTGGCCATCTCGAGCACGTGCTGGCCGTCGAGCACGCCGACCTGCCCGCACTGCTGGCGCGCGAGCAGGATCGCCGAGCGCATGATCTTGAACATGTCGTTCGACAGCCAGTCCGAGCCGAGCGCCACGGACGCCTTCTTCGCGTAGAGCGAAGCCATCGGCGGGAAGTACGCGCGCTTGCCCACCAGGTACGCGGTGTGGCTCATGTGCGCGCCGCTCTCGGCGAGCAGTTCGACGTCGTCCTCGGACAGGAACACGCAGTGCGCGCCGATGAGGTTGGCATCGAGCAGGCCGAGGTCGGCGAGGTACTTCACCGGGCTGCGACCGGTCGCCCTGGTCACGTACTCGCGCTCGCCGGGCACCTGCGCGAGGTGCGTGTGCAGCTTGAGGCCGCGCTTCGCGGCCAGCTCCTTCGCGCGTAGCAGCGTGCGCTCGGAACAGGTGTCGGGCGCGTTCGGCCCGATGCGGCAGGTGATGCGGCCGTCGGCCTTGCCGTGCCACTCGTCGACGAAGGCGTTCGCGGCCTCGAAGCAGCGCTCGGCCTCGTCGGCGTCGAAGCTGCGCTCGACGACGCCGGGCCGCACGTCGACCACCGCGCTGTCGCGGATGTTCTCGGCCATCACCGCGCGCAGGCCGGCGTCGCGCACCACCTTCGCCACCTCGCGCTCGAACTTGCCCATCTCGTTCACGGTAGTGGTGCCGGTGCGCAGGCACTCGAGCACGTGCATCGACGCCAGCCAGTAGACGTCCGCAGCCTCGGCGTATACGTAGTGCAGCGGCATCGCGATCTTGAAGAGCCCTCCCGAGACGCCGGAGAGGTCCTCGGTCAGGCCCTTGTTCAGGCCGCCGATCAGGTGGATGTGCGTGTTGATGAATCCCGGCAGCACCGCCTTGCCGCGAGCGTCGATGCGCTGCGCGCCGGCGAACCTTGCGGCGAGTTCGCTCGTGGTGCCGACCGCGACGATGCGATCGCCATCGATCGCCACCGCGCCGTCCTCGATGCAGCCCGCGCGACCATCGACGGGGACTACCCAGCCGTGCTCGACCAGCGTGACCATGCCGACCCGACCTCCGTGACGAAAGTGCCGGGCGATGTTACGGAGGGGGCGCGCGGCTCACAACCCGCGCAGCGAAACCCGGGTGCGGCCTCAGCGCCCGCTGCGCGACAGGAAGTAGAGCAACACCGAAGCGCCGGCCACGATGAGCGCAACGAGCGCGCCCTTCGTCGCCCACTCCTGCAGCGCTTCCTGCGGGATGACCCCGAGGACGGCGAGGATACCCACGCCAGCGACGAGGATGACCGCGATCGCGGCGATCGCGCGCATCACGCCGGTGATGCCGGCGGACGGCTCGGGCTTGTTGACGTCCATCACGCACCTCCTTGCAGGAATCCGGCCAGCGCATCGAGCGTGTCGTCCGGGGCCTCGGCCATCAGCGAATGCCCGGAGAGCGCGACCTGCACGGTGCGCGAGCCGGCGATCGCCCGGGCGAGGTCGCCCGCGGCCTTCGGCGGCGTCATCACGTCGCGCCGGCCGAGGATGAAGAGCGCGGGGCACGCCACCTTGGCCGCCGCGTCCATGCCGCCGGCGTAGGTGTTGCACGCGTTGAGGTCGTTCCACAGCACGCCGGGCGCGAGGCGCGAGAGCCGCGCGAGCGTGTCGCCGTACATCCACATGCCCGGGTTCGGGTTCGCGGAGAACGGCACCTGCGCCGCGTGGCCCCAGATGGTTTCCATGTCGTAGGCGGCGACGTCGTTCCGCTTCGCCGCGTCGAGGAAGGCGTCGCCGACCTTCATCGGGTAGGCGGTGCCGATCAGCGCGATCTTCTCGACGCGATCCGGCGCTGCCGCCGCCGCGGCGAGCGCGACGAGCGAGCCCATCGAGTGGCCGACGATCGACGCCGTCGGGAGGCCGTTCGCAGCGAGTGCGCGCAGCACCCAGTCGGCCATCGCCTCGACGGTCGGGATGGGCGGGCCTTCCGAGCGACCGTGGCCCGGCAGGTCGACCGCGAACGCGTTCCAGCCGTGATAGCCGAACCATCGGCTCTGCAAGCCCCACCAGCTGTGATCCAGCCCGGCGCCGTGCACGAACGCGACCGCCGGCTTCGCGGCATCGAGCGCGTGCGCCGCGGTGTAGGCGAAGGCCTTGCGGCCGTCGAGCGTGAAGTCCATTACTTCGTCGCCCGCGGTGCCTGCGCCGCCCTCTGGGCGGCCTTCAGGGCCTTGTCGAGGTCGTCGACGAGGTCGTCGGCGTCTTCCAGCCCGATCGAGAGCCGCACCGTGCCCGCGGTGATACCGGCGCGCACGAGGTCCTCGTCCGACATGCGGTAGTGCGTCGTGGTCGCCGGGTGGATGACCAGGGACTTCGCGTCGCCGACGTTCGCGAGGTGCGAGAAGATGCGCAGCGTCTCGATGAACGCGCGGCCCGCGGGACGCCCGCCCTTCATGTTGAACGAGAAGATCGAGCCGCAGCCCTTGGGCAGGAGCTTCTTCGCGAGCGCGTGGTCCGGGTGCGAGGGCAGCTCGGGATAGCCCACCGACTCGACCATCGGGTGCTGCGCGAGGAACGCGACCACCTTCCTCGCGTTCTCGACGTGGCGCGGCATGCGCAGGTGCAGGGTCTCGATGCCCTGCAGCAACTGGAACGCGGTCATCGGCGCCATGCAGGCGCCGAAGTCGCGCAGGCCTTCGCGCCGCGCGCGCAAGAGGAACGCGCGCGTGCCGGACTCTTCCTCGAAGTCCATGTCGTGGAAGCCGTGGTACGGCGCGGTGAGCTGCGGGAATCTGCCGCTCTTCTCCCAGTCGAACCGGCCCGAGTCCACGAGCACGCCGCCGATGGCGGTGCCGTGCCCGCCGAGGAACTTGGTCGCCGAGTGGTAGAGCAGGTCGGCGCCGTGCTCGAAGGGCTTCATCAGGTACGGCGTGGTGAAGGTCGAATCCACGAGCAGCGGCACACCGGCCTCGTGCGCGATCGCCGACACCGCCGGGATGTCGAGCACGTCGAGGCCCGGGTTGCCGATGGTCTCGCCGAAGAGCAGGCGCGTGTTCGGCTTCACAGCCTTCTTCCACGCGTCGAGGTCGCCCGCCTTCACGAACGTGGTCTCGATGCCGAAGCGCGCGAGCGTGTAGGCGAGCAGGTTGTGCGAGCCGCCGTACAGCGAACCCGAGGCGACGACGTGGTGCCCGGCGTCGAGCAGCGTCGACACCGCGAGGTGCAGCGCGGCCTGTCCCGAGGCGGTGGCGATGGCGCCGACGCCGCCCTCGAGCGCGGCGACGCGCTCTTCCAGCACCGCGACAGTCGGGTTCGAGATGCGCGAGTAGACGTGCCCCGCGCGCTCCATGTTGAACAGCGACGCCGCGTGCTCCGTGCTGCGGAACACATACGACGTCGTCTGGTAGATCGGCACCGCGCGGCTGCCGAACGTCGCGTCCGGCGACTGGCCCGCGTGCAGCGCCAGCGTATCGAAGCCTGGATACTTCGGCCCGGCCATGGGCAACGGCTAGTGAAGGTTTTTCCGGCTGGGGCGCGTGTAGGTCTCGAACGCGCGCTCCGGCTTCTTCGGCTGCGCGGCCTTTTCCTTCCAGTCCTCGTCGAAGAGCTCATCCACCAGCTTCAGCACGCCGGCGACCTTCGACTTGTCGAACTGGCGCTCGAGCAGCACGGCGACGTCCTCGATCATGCAGCGGCGCTGCGCCTCGTGGATCGCCTGCGGCGTCGGGCCGACGAAGAGGAGGCGCTGCTCCTGCTCGCCGTTCGGGTGGTACAGCGTGAGTTCGACTTCAACCGCCTCGTAGCACAGCGGCCCGAGGTTCTCGAGCGCCTGGTCGAAGGCGGCGTGGAAGCTGCGGCCGATCTCGCCCGTCCAGCACAGGAACAGGATCAGGTCCTTCTCGTCGAACTTGATGCCCGGCTCGTCCGGCTCGAGGCTCTTCACCTCGGCCATGCCTTCGGCATCGAGGTACTCGAGGAAGGGCACGAGCGCGCGCTCGAGCTGCTTCTTGGAGACACCTTCGAGGACGGGGATATCGGCGTGGACGTGGACTTCCATCCGCATGGCGGGGGTCCTTCAGGGGGGATCGGGGACGAATTTTATCACGCGGGCCCGGGTCAACTTCCGTGCCCGGAAGCCGTTATACGAGAAGGGCTTGCATCGCGGGCCCGACAGATCCGGGGCGGTCCGCCGACCAAGGTTCGACCGAGCCGGGAAAGGAACCGACATGAACGTCCTGTACGACAGCAACGCCTGGAGCGTGGTCGACTACCCCGGCTGCGGGATCGAGCTCGTCGACAAGACGGGCAGCCGGCTCGCGTTCCTCGAAGGCCGCATCGCCAGCAAGCTGCGGGCGACGCTCACCAGCATCGACGACGAACCCGGCGACGACGCGGTGGACGAATTCCTCGGCTACTTCGACGCCCTGCTCACCACGCCGGTCGCGCTGCACTAGCGCTTTCCTGCCGCCGGCATCCGCTACCATCGCGCGGATGCTGTCTTCCGAACACGTCCGCCCGGACTACGCCGGCGGCGGATTCCTCAACCTCGTCGCCTCGCTGGTCGCCGCTCGCGGCGGCCAGCCGCGCCACGCGACGCTGGCGGCGCTGGCGCCTTCCGAGATCGCCAGCGCGCGCAACGTGGTCTTCCTGATCGTCGACGGCCTCGGCGATGCCGCCGTGCGCGCGCATCCGGGCAGCGCGATGCACGCGGCGCGGCGCACCGGCATCAAGGCGGTGTTCCCGTCCACCACCGCGTGCGCGATCACCACCTCGTACACCGGCTACGCGCCCGCGGAGCACGGCCTCACCGGCTGGTACGCCTACTTCGGAGAGACCGGCTGCGTCGGCTCGCCATTGCCCTTCAAGGTGCGCGGCAGCGACGCCTCGCTCGCGGCGCGCGGCGCCTCGCCGACGACGCTCTACCGCGGCGCGACCTACCTGGACGCGATGGACGCCGAGACCTTCGTGGTGTCGTGGGACGCGATCCTCGAATCCGACTACAACCGCTACCACTGCGGCGGCGCGAAGCGCCTCGCGTACTCGAACCTCGACGGCCTCGTCGACGGCGTCGAGCGCGTGGTGAAGTCCGGCGACGGCCGCAAGTTCGTCTACGCCTACTGGTGGCAATACGACTACCTTTCGCACCGCCATGGCGTCGGCTCGACCGAGGCGCGCGTGCAGTACGAACTCGTCGACGCCGCGTTCGCGAAGCTGCGCGCGCGGCTCTCCGGCACCGACACCGTGATCGTCGCCAGCGCCGACCACGGCTTCCTCGACAGTTCGCCCGATGAATGGCTCTCCATCGAGGACGCGCCGGGGCTGTCGCCGCTCCTCGCCTATCCGCTCTGCGGCGAACGGCGCATCGCGTGGTGCCACGTGCAGCCGGGTCGCGTGGACGAGTTCGCGGCCCGCGCGCGCGACTGGTTGGGCGAGCGCGCCGACGTCGTGCCGTCGCGCACGATGCTCGAGGACGGCTGGCTCGGCCCCGGCGATCCGCACCCGCGTCTCGCCGAGCGCGTCGGCGACGTCGCGCTCGTGATGCGCGGTCGAAACACGATCAAGGACTGGGTTGCGGGCGAGCCGCGCTTCCTCCATATTGGCAACCACGGCGGCACGAGCGCCGACGAGATGAACATTCCCCTACTGGTGGCCACCGCATGAAGCTCGACGTCAACGGCACGAACATCTACTACGAGATCCACGGCAAGGCCGGCGCGCCCTGGCTCGTCCTCAGCCATTCGCTCGCTTGCAGCGTGCGCATGTGGGACGAGCAGATCGAGGCCTTCAAGGGCACGCACCGCGTGCTCGCCTTCGACACGCGCGGCCACGGCTCGAGCGACGCACCCGCCGGCGCCTACACGCTGGAAATGCTGGCCGACGACGCCAAGGCCGTGCTCGACAAGGAAGGCATCACCCGCTGCCACTGGGCCGGCCTGTCGATGGGCGGCATGATCGGGCAGGTCTTCGCGCTCAAGTACCCGGGCGTGCTGCAGACGCTGACCCTCGCCGACACCACCAGCCGCTACCCGGCCGAGGCCGCGGGCGTCTGGGCCGACCGCATCAAGCTCGCCGCGGAGAAGGGCATGGAGCCGCTCGTCGAGCCGACGCTGCAGCGCTGGTTCACCGAGCCCTACCGGCAGAAAAAACCGCAGCGCCTCGCCGACATCGCCAACCTCATCCGCACCACGCCGGTCGCGGGCTACGCCGGCTGCTGCCAGGCGATCCCGAAGATCAACGTCACCGATCGCCTGAAGGAAATCCGCTGCCCGATCCTCGTCATCGTCGGCGAGCAGGACATGGGCACGCCGCCGTCGATGGCGAAGGAGATCCACGACAACGCGCCGGGCTCGACGCTGGTCGTCATCCCGAACGCGGCGCACATCGCGAACGTGGAGCAGCCCGCGGCGTTCACCGCGGCGATGCAGAAGGTCCTTTCGGCCTAGTAGCGGGCCTAATAGCGCGGATCGAACATCGTCGCGCGCACCTGCGCGAGCAGGTTGCGCGGGCGCTTGCCGCGCGCGTGCCCCTGGTCGTAGGCCACCTTCGCGACCGCCGCGCCGATCTTCGCCGACACCTCGCGAATGCGCGACAGCGCCGGGTAGATGCTGCCCTGCGCGAGGTCGGCTTCCGTCACTTGCGAGGCGAGCGTCCGCGCCGCGGCGAGGAACATCTCGTCGGTGACGCGCGTCGCGCCGCAGGCGATCGCGCCCAGCCCCACGCCCGGGAAGATGTAGGAATTGTTGCCCTGTCGCGGCACGAACACGCGGCCCTCCAGCGTCACTGGATCGAACGGGCTGCCGCAGGCGAACACCGCTCGACCCGCCGTGCCGCGGTAGGCCTCTTCGGCCGTGCACTCCGCCTTCGAGGTCGGGTTCGACAGCGCGAACACGATCGGCCGCGCGTTGATGCGCGCCATCGCCGCCAGGACCTCCGGCGTGAA
Organism: uncultured Enterobacteriaceae bacterium; assembly: GCA_964617355.1. Taxonomy (GTDB): domain Bacteria; phylum Pseudomonadota; class Gammaproteobacteria; order Burkholderiales; family SG8-39; genus CAZTDU01. Next base: position 64,212 of record CAZTXP010000119.1, on the reverse strand, counting down.
CGTCCCGCCAACCGCCGCGACGCCGACGATGGCGGTGGGCCGCAGCGCCTCGATCGCCTCGATGAAGGTCTTCACCTGCGGGTGCTCGTGCGCGTACGGCTGCTTGTGGTGCGCGAGTCCGCCGCGTCCTGCGGTGACCAGGCCCTGCGAATCGAACAGCCAGCAGCGCTGGCGCGCGTCCGCGCCGTGCAGGCCTTCCTCGCGCATCGCCGCGACCACGAGGTCGCAGATGCCGGCCGCGGCCTCGCCCGCGCCGAGGCACAGGATCTTCTGCTCCCCGAGCTTGCCGCCGGTGATGCGCAACGCCGACAGGAAGCCCGCCAGCGCCACCGCCGCGGTGCCCTGGATGTCGTCGTTGAAGGTGCAGATGCGCTCGCGGTACTTCTCCAGCAGCCGGAAGGCGTTGGCGTTCGCGAAGTCCTCGAACTGGATCAGCGCGCGAGGGAAGACCTCCTGCACCGCCTGCACGAACTCGTCGACGAATGCGTCGTAGGCCTTGCCGCGCAGCCGCGGCCGCGCGAGGCCGACGTAGAACGGGTCGTTCCTCAGCGCCTCGTTGTCGGTGCCCGCGTCGAGCATCACGGGCAGGCAGCGCTCCGGCGGCACGCCCGCGCAGCCGGTGTAGAGCGACAGCTTGCCGACCGGGATGCCCATGCCGTTGGCGCCGAGGTCGCCGAGGCCGAGGATGCGCTCTCCATCGGTAACCACGATGATGCCGACGTCGCGGTGCGGCCAGTTGCGCAGCACCTTCGCGATGCGGCCCCGGTCGCGCGCCGTGATGAACAGCCCGCGCGGCCGCTGGAAGATGTGGCCGAAGCGCTGGCACGCGAGGCCGACCGTCGGCGTGTAGATCAGCGGCATGATCTCGTCCGGATGGTCGCCGACCACGCGGAAGAACAGGCGCTCGTTGCGATCGTGCAGCGCGTTCAGGTCGATGTACTTCTCGAGGTCGCTCGGCAGCGCGCGCAGGTGCTTCAGGAACCGCGCCGCCTGCTCGTCCTGCGTGTGGCGGTGGCCCGGCAGCAGGCCGCGCAAGCCGAGCGCGTCGCGCTCGGCCTCGGTGAACGCGGTGCCTTTGTTGGCGAGCGGGTCGCGCAGCAGCGCGACGCCGCGGGGTTGGCGGGCAAGCTTGCCCTTGGATGAAGTGCGGCGAACGGCCATGGGGGGCTCCCTCCTCTGCCCGCCATCATTCGCCGCTGGCGCCCCGCCAATCTGACGGGGATCAAGAAACGGCGCGTTGCCGGCCGCTCAGGCCCCCGAAACGCCCTTCAGCGCCCGGTCGAGGAAATCCCGCGACTGCTCGAGGACCGCCTTCTTCCACTCGGGCGCCGACGGGTAGAACGCCTCCACGTACTCGGCCTTCACGCGCTTCGCCTTCGCGGGATCCTTGTGGCCCTCGAAGTGCAGCCAACGCCCCGCCATGCCCGCGCGCTGCATGTCGCGGCGCTCGCGCGTGCCGAACTCGATCACCACGGTGGTGATGTCGGTCGACGGCAGGCGCTCCGACAGCGCGTTGATCAGGATGCCCTTGTAGTCGGCGAGCGCCTTGTGCGTCACGCCCTGCCGGTTCACCGCGCGTTCGCCCCACCAGTGCCGCGCGCGTTCCCATGCGGCGGTACCCGGTTTGTGGAAACAGATGTAGATGTGGTCGAGGTACGGCCCGATGCCGGTATGCAGGTCGATGAACGACAGCTGCTTCGCGCCGGCGAGGTGCGCATCCACCGCCTGCAGGAAAGTCCGCGTCGCCCACTGCACGCGCTCGCCGCCGAAGAAGATGCCGTCCGCGTGCGAGTACTGGCCGCCGTTGTACGCATCCGAGAAGGCCTGCTCGCCGACGCGCGCGCGGAACTCGTCCAGCCAGCGGAAGATGCCGGCGACGGTGGCGTCGTCCCAGTCGGCGGGCGTGATGTTCGGGTGCACCTCGTGGTAGCCGGGGTTCGCCGGCCGCGGCGCATCGAAGGCGACGAAGTTGCGATTGAGGTCGACGTTTTCCTCGGTGCAGCGCGTCTGGTGCGCAAAGCCCCAGGGATTCATCGCGTGCAGGAACACCACCGACGTATCGGCAGGCAGCCGCTTCGCGCCGCCTCCCGCGAGCCATGCCACCTGCGCGGCCGAACCGGAGAAGCCTTCGATGCCGTGCGTGCCGCAGGCGGCCACCATCCGGCGCGACGCGTCCTTCGGGCCGACCACGCCGACGTCGAGGTACAGGTCTTCTCCCGCGGGGCCCTTCTGCGTGTCGTGGCGGTAGCTCGTCACCGTGCCGCCGGCGGCGCGCACCGCGTCCACGAACTTCGCGCGCGCCTCGGGGTAGGTCCGGGAAAACACGGCCAGCTCGCTCATTCGTCGTCTCGCGTCACGGGCTTGCCCATGCCGCGCCAGCGCGCGAGCGTGGGGGAGTGGATGCCGAAGAGGTCGAGCACGCGGTGTACCGTGTGGTCCACCAGCTGCGCGATCGTCTTCGGCTTGGAGTAGAACGCGCCCACCGGCGGGAACACGATGCCGCCCATCTCGGCCACCGCCACCATGTTGCGCAGGTGCGCAAGGTTGAACGGCGCCTCGCGCGGCAGGATGACCAGGCGCCGGCGCTCCTTCAGCACCACGTCGGCGGCGCGGGAGATGAGGTCGTCGGCATGCGCGTGCGCCACCGCCGCCAGCGTCTTCATCGAGCAGGGCGCGATGATCATGCCCTCGGTGAGGAAGGAGCCGCTGGCGATCGCGGCGCCGATGTCCTTCGGGTGGTAGTGCACCTCGGCGAGGCCCTCGACCGCCTTGCGGGTCATGCCGAGCTCCTGGTGCGCGTTCAGCACGCCGGCGTCGGTGAGCACGAGGTGCGCTTCCCAGCCGGGCTCGGCGGAAATCGCTTGGAGCAGGCGCACGCCGAAGACGGCACCCGTGGCGCCGGAAATGCCGACGATCAGCCGTTTCGATCGGCCTCGGCGTGAAACAGGTTTCTTCATGCGGCGGAGCGTACAACATCCGACGCGGAATTCGGCTACCCTTTCGCTCTTCATGTTCACGAACCTCGGCGACTACTTCCGCCCCGAAGCGGAGGACACCACGGCGGTCATCGACTGCCTCGACTGGACCCTGCCGCGCACCGTCACGCACGGCGAGATGGACCGCCTGGCGAAGGCGGTCGCCCGCGGCCTCGTGCGCCGCGGCCTGAAGCGCGGCGATGCGGTGGCGATCCTCTCGGCGAACCGCGCCGAGTTCCTCGCCGCCTACTTCGGCATCATGCGCGCCGGCATGGTGGCGGTGCCGGTGAACCACAAGTTCCCGCGCGACACCATCGCCTTCGTGCTCGAGGACTCGGCGACGAAGCTCGCCTTCTGCGACCACGAGCGCCGCGGCCTGCTGCCCGCCGGGATGCCGGCGGTGGAATACGGACCCGACTGGGAAGCGTTCCTCGATCGCGGCGACTTCGCCACCGTGCAGCCGGTGCCCGACGAGGTCGCGATGATCCTCTACACCTCCGGCTCCACCGGGCGTCCCAAGGGCGTGCCGCTGTCGCACCAGGGCCACCTCTGGGCGGTCGAGTCCCGGCTGCGCGGCGGCCAGTCCTTGCAGGACGAGCGCCTGATCGTCGCCGCGCCGCTCTTCCACATGAACGCGCTCGGCACCTCGAAGTTCATCTTCGCGGCGCAGGCCTCGATGGTGCTGATGCCGCAGTTCGACGCGAAGCGCTACGTCGAGGCGATCGGCCGATTCGGCGTCACGTGGCTCACCTCGGTGCCGACGATGCTGGCGATGGTGGTGCGCGAGAAGGAAACGCTCGCGCGCACCGACCTCTCGAGGGTGCACTACGTGCGCATGGGCTCGGCGCCCACCAGCCAGAAGCTGATCGACGACATCCGCTCGTATTTCCCCAATGCCGTGGTGTCGAACGCCTATGGCACCACCGAGGCGGGCCCCGTGGTGTTCGGCCCGGCGCCCGGCAAGTCGAAGCCCGACATGGCGCTCGGCTGGCCGCTGCCCGGTGTCGACGTGCGCCTCGTCGACAAGGACGGCAAGGACACCGACGAGGGCGTCCTCTGGCAGCGCACGCCCGCGACCATGAAGGGCTACCTGAACCTTCCGGAAAAGACGCGCGAGGTACTGACGCCGGATGGCTGGTACATCTCCGGCGACGTCTTCCGGCGCGACGCCTCGGGCGCCTACACCTTCGTCGGCCGCGACGACGACATGTTCAACTGCGGCGGCGAGAACATCTATCCGGGCGAGGTCGAGCAGATGCTCGAGCGCCACCCGGACGTCCTGCAATCGTGCGTCGTGCCGGTACCCGACGAACTGAAGGGCGAGAAGCCGGTGGCGTTCATCGTGCTGAAGGCCGGCGCCTCGCTCACCGAAGACGCGGTCAAGCAGTACGCGCTCGCGAACGCGCCGCCCTACCAGCACCCGCGCCGCGTGACCTTCATGAAGGAGCTGCCGCTCGCGGGCACCAACAAGGTGGATCGCAAGGCGCTGAAGGCTATCGCGCTGGAACAGCTCGCGGCCACCGCCTGAGCCGCCGATGCTGTCGCTAGACCACACCGGGACGATCGTCCGCGACCTCGCCGCCGGCGCCGCGCGCTGGGAGGCGCTCGGCTTCACGCTGTCGCCGGTGTCGCGCCAGCGCGGCGCGGTGCCGGGGCAGGAGGGCATGCAGCCGTGGGCGAGCGCGAACCGTTGCGCGATCTTCGAACGCGGCTACCTTGAACTGATCGGCCTGGTCGACCCCGCCGCGCACAACCCGTGGGCGAAGTTCCTCGCCCGCTTCGAGGGCATGCACCTGCTCGCGCTGCGCTGCGCGCACGCCGACGACGCATGGGAGCTGCTCGCGCCGAAGGCGCCGTTCCTGTCCCCGCCGGTGGCGCGCGAGCGGCCGCTGCTGGTCGACGGCGCGCCGCGCGTCATGCGCTTCCGCAACATCTTCTCGCGCGACGATGCCTGCCCCGAGGGCCGATGGATCGTGATCGAGCACCAGACGCCGGAATACCTCTGGCAGCCTGCGCTGACCAGGCACGAGAACGGCGCGCGCGCGCTGGAGGACGTCACCGTGGTGACCGACGACCCCGCCGTCATGGCGCGCATCTCGGCGCTCGAGGGCATCGCGCAGGCCGCCTCGCCCGCCGCGTTCGCCGGGCGCTACGGCTGGGCGCCGGCGGCGCCCGCATTCGCTGCGGTGACCGTTTCGTTCTCCGACTTGGAGGCGGCGGCGCGATTGATGGAAACTCGGGGCATCGAGGTGCATCGCAACGGCGCCGACCTCTGGGTCGGCCCGGCGAGCACCAACGGATTCGTCCTCAGGATGGTGCCCCATGCTCACGCTTGAACTGGACCACGTCGGCGTCGCGGTCAGGAGCCTCGACCGCGGCCGCGACGCGTACTCGAAGCTCGGCTTCACGCTCGCCGCGCGCAGCATCCACTCCGGCTCGCGCGTGCCCGGCGGGCCGGTCGAGGTCTGGGGCTCGGGCAACCACTGCGCGATGTTCCGCGAGGGCTACCTCGAGATCATCGGCCTGACCGACCCGGACACCTACAGCTCGGTGAAGCCGATGGTGGAGCGCTACGAGGGCCTGCACATCGTCGCCATCGGTGTGTCGCCTCCGGGAACGAACGTCACCGTCGACGCCGTGCGAGAGGAACTGCTCGCGAAAGGCGTCCCGGTCGAGGCGCCACGGTCCCTCGAACGAGACGCGACTTTCGGCCCCAGGGACGAGGAAGTCCGCCGCGCGAAATTCCGCAACTGCTACCTCGATCGCGAGAAGTACACCGAGGCGCGATTCCTCTACATCCAGCACCTGACGCGCGACGTGATCTGGCAGCCGCACCTGCTCGAGCACGCGAATGGCGCGGTCGCCATGGAGGAAGCGTGGTTCTGCTCCGAGGACGCCGCCGCGACGCGCGCGCGCCTCGAGCCGGTATTCCCCTCCCCCGTGCGCGGGCGCTTTCGCGTCGTCGCGCCCGGCGAGTGGCCGTTCCGGCCGCTGCCGCCCTTGCCGTCCCCGGTCGCCTTCGGCGTTCGGGTAAATTCGCTGTCCCGCACCCGCGCGCATCTCGCGTCGCAGGGCATCCCCGTGGTCGAGGACCAGGGCGCGGTCTGGGTGTCCCCGGACCATGCCTGCGGTTCGGCCATCCGCTTCTTCGAGAGGAACTGATTCATGAGAGCAGCCGTCATCCACGAACACGGCGGTCCCGGATGCATCAAGTACGAGACCAACTGGCCGGATCCGAAGCCGCTCGACGACGAGGTCATCGTCAAGGTCGGCGCCGCGACGCTGAACTACCACGACATCTTCACGCGCAAGGGCATGCCCGGCATCAAGGTGCCGATGCCGTGCATCGCGGGCCTCGACTTCGCCGGCGAGATCGTCGAGCTCGGCAAGGACGTGAAGGGCTGGCACAAGGGCGATCGAGTGATGATCGACCCGGTGATCCGCCACCTGCCCTCCGGCGGCCTGATCGGCGAACTGCGCCCGGGCGGCCTCGCCGAATACTGCGCGGTGCCGGACCAGAACCTCGTCAAGCTGCCCGACGACGTGTCCTACGAGGCCGCGGCCTGCCTGCCGGTGGCCTACGGCACGGCGCTGCGCATGATGTACACCATCGGCGAGGTGAAGAAGGGCGAGAAGGTGCTGATCCTCGGCGCCTCCGGCGGTGTCGGCACCTGCTGCGTGCAGCTCGCCAAGCTGGTCGACGCGGAAGTGATCGCCTGCGCGTCGACGCCCGCGAAGCTTGAGCGCCTGAAGCAGCTCGGCGCCGACCACCTGATCGACTACACGAAGGAAGACTTCGTGAAGTGGGTCTACGCCAAGTACGAGAAGCCCCACCGCCGCCGCTTCACCGGCGGCGTCGACGTGGTGGTCAACTTCACCGGCGGCGACACGTGGGTGAAGTCGATGAAGGCGCTGCACCGCCAGGGGCGCCTGCTCACCTGCGGCGCGACCGCGGGCTTCGACCCGGTCGAGGACATCCGCTTCATCTGGACCTTCGAGCTGCGCGTGCTGGGCTCCAACGGCTGGATGCGCGAGGACCTGATCACGCTGATCGAGCTGATCCAGGCCGGGCGCCTCAAGCCCGTGATCGACCGGACCTTCGGGCTGGAGGAGGCGAACGAGGCTTTCCGGCTGCTGGAAGACCGTGAAGTGTTCGGCAAAGTGGTGGTGAAGCCATGAGCGACGCGCAACCGGAACGCCTCACGCTCGAGAAGATCAACGAGATTTTCTCGGTCTCGCCGTTCATCGCCTTCCTCGGCATGCGCGGCACCGCGGTCGACTACGAGAAGATGGAGTTCTCGGCGACCATGCCGCTGCGCCCGGAAGTCGAGCGCCGGAAGGGCACGCAGCAGTTCCACGGCGGCCCGCTCGCCTCGTTCATCGACGTCGTCGGCGACTTCGCCATCGGCATGATGGTCGGCGGCGGCGTGCCGACGATGAACCTGCGCATCGACTACCTGCGCCCGGCCACCGGCCCGATGCTGAAGGGCACGGCGCGCGTGCGCCGCGCCGGCAAGACGGTGGCGATCATCGACATCGACGTGTTCGACGAGCAGGATCGGCTCGTCGCCATCGGCCGCGGCACCTACGCCGGCCAGAAAGGCTGAACCCGCCATGAAACGTCTCGCCCCCGTCCTCCTCGCCGCCGCGTTCGCGGCGGCCCCCGCCCACGCGCAGCAGAAGCTGGTGTTCGGCACCGTGACCACGGTGACGCTGTCCCTCGGCATCATCGTCGCCGCGAAGCAGCTGGGCTACTTCAAGGAGGAGGGGCTGGACGTCGACATCGTCGAGTTCAACGGCACGGCCACGCTGCTGCCGCAGATGACCGCCAAGCGCGTGCACGTCGGCTACCCGAACCCGGACGTGCTGATCCTGTCGCGCCAGCCCGGCAAGGACCCGCTGCCGATCAAGTACTTCTACAACGCGACCCGCGAGTCGGCCTGGGAGTTCGTCGTGCCCGCCGACTCGCCGATCAAGGACTTGAAGGACCTGAACGGCAAGAAGCTCGGCATCGGCGCACTCACCTTCGGCAACGTGCCGATCACGCGCGCGATGTTCAAGGAACTGGGCGTGAACGTCGAGCTGGTGCCGGTCGGCGTCGGCGCTCCCGCCTTCCTCGCCTTCCGCGAGAAGAAGGTGGATGGCCTCAACCTCTTCGACTCGCAGCACGCCACCCTCGAGGTGCAGGGCACCGCGATCCGGCGCCTCGGCATGCCGAAGAAGTACCAGTCCTTGTTTTCGAATGGCTTCGTCGCCCACGAGGACACGATCCGCGACAACCCGAAGGCGCTGGTCGGCTTCGGCCGCGCGATCGCGAAGACCTCGGTGTTCTGCGAGGCGAACCGCGCCGCGTGCGTGCGCGCATTCTGGGCCGCCTACCCGAACCAGAAGCCGACCGGCGTGGACGAGGCGAAGGCCGTCGCCGACGGCGTCAAGATCATGGCCGCGCGCTTCGACAAGTACCTTGATTTCGACGGCGCGAAGGAGCGCCGCTGGGGCGAGTTCCCGGCGCAGGCGTGGAAGGACTTCGCGGTCACGCTGTTCGAGGGCGGGCAACTGGCGACCAAGGACGTGCCGGTCGAGACCTGCTACACCAATGCGCTGGTGCCCGAGATGAGCCGCTTCGACGCCGCAGCGGTCGTCGCGCGCGCGAAAGCGACGAACTGATGCGTCGCGCACTGGCGGGAGTCCTCCTCGCGCTCGGGCTCGCCGCACCGGCCGCGGCGCAGCAAAAGCTCGTCTTCGGCCTCGTGTCGAGCATCGCGGTCGCGCACGCGCCGCTCTACATGGCGAAGGAGCTCGGCTACTGGGCAGAAGAAAAGCTCGACGTCGAGGTGGTGGTGTTCCAGGGCGGCACCGCGGTGCTGCTGCCGCAACTCGTGAACGGGCGCGTGCACGTCGGCTTCCCCAACCCGGACCCGCTGATCATCTCGCGCCAGCCGGGCAAGGACCCGCTGCCGCTCGCGTTCTACTTCAACCTGATCCGCGAGAACGTCTGGGAGTTCGCGGTCCTCGCCGACCACCCTGCGAAGACGCTCGCCGACCTGAAGGGCAGGAAGCTCGGCGTCGGCGCGCTGACTTTCGGCAACATCCCGCTGACGCGCGCGATGTTCAAGGAACTCGGCGTAGAGGTCGGCCGGGACCTGGAGCTGGTGCCCACGGGCCTCGGCGCCCCGGCCTTCCTCGCGCTGCGCGAGCGCCGCGTCGACGCGCTGAACCTCTTCGACACCCTGCACGAGACGCTAGAGGTGCAGGGCACGCCGATCCGGCGCCTGAAGATGCCGCCGAAGTACCTGGATCTCTTCTCCAACGGCCTGGTGGCGCACGCCGACGCGCTGAAGTCGAAGCCCGGCCCGCTCGCTGCGTTCGGCCGCGCCTGGGCGAAGGGCATCGTCGCCTGCAACGTCAACCGCCCGGCGTGCGTGAAGGCCTTCTGGAAGCACAACCCGTCCACCAAGCCGCCCGGCGACGAGGCGAAGCTCCTCGCCGACAACGTGCGGATCCTCGCCGCCCGCTTCGACAAGTACCTCGCGTTCCCGCGCGGCGAGCTGCCGCGCTGGGGCAGCTTCCCGAAGGGCTCGTGGGAGAACATGGCGCAGGCCATGCTCGACGGCGGCCAGATCCAGACCAAGGACATCGACGTCTCGGCGCTCTACACCAACGCGCTGGTGCCGGCGATGAACAACTTCGACCCGGCGGAAGTGATCAAGGCGGCCCAGCAAAAGTGAGCGTGGGACGTTCCGCCGTCCCCCGCGCCCCCTCGCAAGGAGTGTGGAAATGACCGTTGCCAGCATGACGTACGAGGTCAACCAGGTCACGCCCGACCCCGACGTCTCGTTCGACCGCAAGGTCGGCGAGCAGTACGTGAAGTACTCGCACATGCTCGCCGGGCGCGGCTTCATCCAGAGCTCGCTGGGCAACATGGCGATCCGCGCGCCGCACCCGAAGTACCCCGACGGCGTCTGCTACGTGAAGCCCAACGGCGTGTCGCTCGAGGAGATCGAGATCGACGACCTCGTGATCACCGACGTGCCCACCGGACGCCTGCTGCACGGCGACCGCGGCACCACGGTCGGCCACCAGATGAACCGCGAGATGCTGCGCCTCAGGCCGGACATCCACTGCGTGATCCACCTGCACCACGACGAGACGGTGGCCCTGCTCTCGACCGGCGTCGAGGAGATCAAGCCCCTCGGCCTGACGTTTCCCTACCTGATGCAGAAGCCGCCGCACTTCCTGCCGGCGCACATCAACGTCGAGAACGACGTGGCGCCGATCAAGACCTTCATCCAGGACACGAACTGCGTGCTGATGAAGCGCCACGGCTTCACGGTGCTCGGGCGCACGGTGTCGGAGTGCTACCACCGCGTGTGCATCCTCGCCGCGGAAGTGAAGCGCATCATCCTCGCGGAACTCATCGGCGCGGCGCGCGGCGTGAAGCACGAGACCCTGACGCAGGAGGAAATGGAATGGATGTATCGCCACGGAGATGCCGTGATGTACCCGCAGGTGAAGCGATGAAGCACCGCCTCCTCGCCGCTGCCCTCGCGGCGGCTTCCCTGCTCCCTGCCCTCGCATCGGCGCAGGCCTGGCCCGCCCGTCCCCTGCGCATGGTCGTGCCCTTCCCGGCCGGCGGCGGCACCGACCTCGTCGGCCGCGCGATCGCCGCCAAGCTTGCCGACGGCCTCGGCCAGCCGGTGGTCGTCGAGAACCGTCCCGGCGCCGGCGGCACCATCGGCGCGGACGCGGTCGCGAAGGCTGCACCCGACGGCTACACGCTCGGCATCGCCACCTCGAGCACGCACCCTGCCTCGGTGGTGCTGCAGAAGGGCGTGCCCTACGACCCCCTGAAGAGCTTCGAACCGGTGACGATGGTCGCCGTGACCTCCTACGTGCTGGTGGCGAACCCGGCGCTGCCGGCGAAGGACCTGAAGGAACTCGTCGCCTACGCGAAGGCCAACCCCGGCAAGCTCAATTTCGCCAACGTGGGGACCTCGACACTCGGATATCTCCTCTCGCTGCACTGGAAGGCGCTGACCGGCACCGAGATGGCCGACATCACCTACAAGGGCTCGTCGCAGATCTACCCTGACCTGATGAACGGGCAGGTCTCGGTGTTCCTCGACAACCCCGGCGCGTCCACCTCGCTCGTCAATTCCGGCAAGCTGCGCGGCTACGGCGTGACGAGGCCGACGCCGTCGATGCCCTCCGTGCCCCAGTTCTCCGACGCCGGCCTGCCGGGCTTCGACTCCGCGTTCTGGTACGGCCTCGTGGCGCCAGCCGGTACGCCGAAGCCGGTGGTGGATCGCATCCATGCCGAGGCCGCGAAGTACCTGCAGAGTCCGGCGGGACAGGCCGACTTCCAGAAGTTCAGCCTCGAGCCTTCCGGCGAGACCCCCGAGCGCTTCGCGGCGCAGATCCGCTCCGACATCGAGCGCTTCCGCGCGCTCGCCGAACGCCTCGGCGTCGCGCCGAAGTAACGATGAGCGCGACCGCCCCCGACGTGCTGCTGAGGGCGGAGAAGCTCGCGGTCACCTATGCGTCGGCGCGCGGGCCCGTAAAGGCGCTGGAAGGCCTCGACGCGACGCTGCGCCCGGGCGAATTCCTCTCGGTGCTCGGCCCGTCGGGCTGCGGCAAGTCGACGCTGCTGAAGATCGTCGCAGGATTGCTCCGGCCCTCGGGCGGGCGCGTCACGCTCGCCGGGCGCGAGATCGACGGCCCGCGCCGCGACGTCGGCATCGTCTTCCAGCAGCCGACGCTGCTGCCCTGGCAGACCGCGCTCGACAACGTGCTGCTGCCGGTGCGCACGCTCGGCCTCGACCCGGCCGCCGGCCGCGCGAAGGCGATGGCGCTGCTCAAGCTCGTCGGCCTGGAGAAGTTCGCATCGCACTATCCCGGCGAGCTCTCCGGCGGCATGCAGCAGCGCGTCGGCATCGCGCGCGGCCTGGTGCACGACCCGGCGCTGCTGCTGATGGACGAGCCCTTCGCCGCGCTCGACGCAATGACGCGCGAGCACATGATGGTGGAGCTGCAGCGCATCTGGATGGGCGCTGGAAAGAGTGTCGTGTTCATCACGCACTCGATCCCGGAAGCGGTGTTCCTGTCCGACCGCATCGTGGTGCTCTCCTCCCGCCCCGGCCGCACGATCCGCGAGGTCGAGATCGACCTGCCGCGCCCACGGACGCTGGCCACCATGGCCGACCCGAAGTTCGTGGCGATCTCCAACGAACTGCGCGCACTGTTCACCGAACTGGTCACCTTCGAATGAACGAACGCCTGAAATCGATCGTCCACCCGCTGATCGCGTTCGTCATCGTGGTTGTGCTGTGGGATGTCGCGATCCGGGTGTTCAAGATCCCGAACTTCATCCTGCCGACCCCGGAAGGCGTGCTCGCCGCGATGAAGCGCGGCTACGTCGAGGGCGAGTTCTGGAAGCACTTCTTCTTCACCCTCACATCGATGGTGTCGGGCTACGCGCTCGGCTGCAGCGCCGCGTTCGTGCTCGGCTGCGTGTTCGCCGAGTCGCGCGCGGTGGAGCGCGTGCTGCACCCGTTCGTGGTGTCGCTGCAGTCCATGCCGAAGGTGGCGCTCGCGCCGCTGATCATCGTCTGGTTCGGCTTCGACATGGCCTCCAAGGTCGTGATGGTGGCGCTGGTGTGCTTCTTCCCGATGTTCATCAACACCGTGGTCGGCCTGAAGCAGGTAAATCCCGCGCTGCTGGATCTCATGCATGCCTTCTCGGCCTCGCGCTGGAACATCCTCGTGCGCATCAAGATCCCCTCCGCCGCGGGGCACATCTTCGCCGGCCTGCAGATCGCGATCGTGCTCGGCCTGATCGGCGCGGTGGTGGCGGAGTTCGTCTCGTCCACGCGCGGCCTCGGCCACCTGATCAACGCCTCCGCGGTCAACCTCGAGACCAACGTGATGTTCGCCGCTCTGGCAAGTCTCGCGGTCCTCGGCATCGCCGGCAGCCAGCTGGTCCGCTTCCTGCACCAGAGAATCGTGTTCTGGGACCGGGGCTCGGCCACCGAGCCGGCCGCCGCCGAGTGAACGCCGGGAGCGCCCCGCTCCCGGCGCGGCTGGTCCTCGTCGTCTTCTGCCCGTTCGCCGCGGGCTTCTTCCTGAGTTTCCTCTTCCGCAACGTCACGGCGGTGATCGCCAAGGACCTCGCGATCGAGTTCTCGCTGTCGCCCGCCGAACTCGGGCTGCTGACGAGCGCGTACTTCCTCTCGTTCGCCACGATGCAGGTGCCGGTAGGCGTGTTCCTCGACCGCTACGGGCCCCGGCGCGTGACCGCGGGCCTGCTGCTGCTCGCGGCGGCCGGCTCCGCCTCGTTCGCGATGGCCGAGGGCTTCGGCACGCTCGCGCTGTCGCGCGCCCTGATCGGCATCGGCGTCTCGTCGTGCCTGATGGGCTCGATGAAGGCGTTCTCGATGTGGTTCCCGCTGGAGCGCATGGCGACGCTGAACGGCATGGCGATCGCGGCCGGCGGTCTCGGCGGCCTCGCCGCCACGATGCCGATCGAGGCCGGCGCCGGCGCCTGGGGCTGGCGCGCGATGTTCTGGCTGCTCGCCGCGCTGTGCGTCGCCTGCGCCGCCTACATCGCCACGGTCGTGCCGGAGAAGCCGCTCGCCGCCGCGCGCGAGGCCTGGGGCGAGGCGTTCCGGCGCATGGGCGCGATCTTCCGGCAGCCGCTCTTCTGGCGCGTCGGCCTTCCGCTGATGACGGTGCACGCGAATTACCAGTCGTTGATCGGCCTGTGGCTGGCGCCCTGGGCGATGGACGTCGCCGGCCTGGAGCGCGGCACCGCGGCGCAGTGGCTCTTCGCGGCCGCGCTCGGCTACACGATCTCCTCGTTCGCCATCGGCGTCGCGGCCGACCAGCTCGCCGCGCGCGGCATCTCGCGGCTGGCGATCTTCAAGACCGGGACCTTCGTCGCCATCGTCGCGCTCGCGGGCCTCGCCTGGGCGCCGGCGCAGGGCAAGTTCGCGCTGGTGGTGGCCTACGGCGCCTCGGCGGTCGCGCCGGCCCTGTCCTACGTGCTCCTCACGCGCCACTACCCGCCCGACATGACCGGGCGCGTGAACACCTCGCTCAACATCGTGATGTTCGTGTCCTCGTTCTCCGCGCAATGGGGCGTGGGCGCGATCCTGCGCCAGTTCCCGGCCGAGGCCGGGCGCTACGACCCGCGCGGCTACGCAATCGCGTTCGGCATCCTGGTGGCTGTGCAGCTGCTCGCGTGGCTGTGGCTCGTCACGCTCCGGCGCGAGCCCGAGACCTACCGCCCCTAGTCGCGGCTGGCGGCGAGCGCGCGCGACGGCGCCTGAAAGCCCGCCATGCGGACGTCGCAAGCCTCGCCGCGCCGGCACAGCACCGCGCGCGCCAGCCGCAGCGGGTCGCTGTCGCGGTACGGCGCGGCGGACCACAGCGGGATGCGCCACCAGCGCGGGCGCCGAGGGTCGGCGAGTGCGGGATCGTCCTCGGCCTCGAGGTCCTCGCAGGCGAGGTGCAGCAGGTTGTCGGCGCCGCCGACGTACCGGCACTCGAGCGTGCGCCCCGAGGCCGGCAATGCGGCGGCGAGGGCGAACGCAAGGAGGATGAGGCGGCGCATTCCCCTGTTAACGACCCGGAAGCGTCCCGCTTTAGGCGCCCCGCAGTACACTCGCGACTTCCTGGAGGAGGACCATGTTCAAGACCACGATCGCCGGCAGCCTGCCCAAGCCCGGCTGGCTCGCCGAGACGAAGAAGCTCTGGCCCGAGTGGCGCGCGAGCGGCGCGGAACTCACCCGCGCCAAGGCCGACGCGACGCTGCTGTGGCTGAAGGAGCAGGAGGACGCCGGCGTCGACATCGTCACCGACGGCGAGCAGTCGCGGCAGCACTTCGTGCACGGGTTCCTCGAGCAGATCGAGGGCATCGACTTCGAGCACAAGGTGAAGATGGGCATCCGCGACAACCGCTACGACGCGATGGTGCCGGTCGTGGTCGGTCCGCTCAGGCTCAAGGGCCGCGTGCACGCCGCCGAGGCGCGCCTGATGCGCGCGCATACGAAGAAGAAGATCAAGTTCACGCTGCCCGGCCCGATGACCATCGTCGACACGCTCGCCGACCGCCACTACGGCGACAAGGTGAAGCTGGCGATGGCGTTCGCGGGGCTGCTCAACCGCGAGGCGAAGGGACTGGAGCGCGACGGCATCGACATCGTGCAGTTCGACGAGCCGGCGTTCAACGTCTACATGGACGACGTCAACCGCTGGGGCATCCAGGCCTTGGAAAGGGCGGCGAAAGGCCTGAAGTGCACGACCGCCGTGCACATCTGCTACGGCTACGGCATCAAGGCCAACACGGACTGGAAGCAGACGCTCGGCGCGCAGTGGCGCCAGTACGAGAAGGTCTTCCCGGCGCTCGCGCGCTCGTCGATCGACCAGGTGTCGCTGGAGTGCATCCACTCGAAGGTGCCGCCGGAGCTGATGGCGCTCCTGAAGGGCAAGGACGTCATGGTCGGCGTGATCGACGTCGCGTCGGACCGCGTCGAGACGCCCGCCGAGGTCGCGGCGACCATCGGCCGCGCGCTGAAGTACGTGCCGAGGAAGCACCTGGTGGCGTGCACCAACTGCGGCATGGCGCCGATGGACCGCGAGATCGCGGCCGCGAAGCTGCGTGCGCTGGCCGCCGGCGCCGCGCTCGCCAGCCGGCGCCATCGCTAGCGGGCGCGCGACGATGAAATCCCGGACCGTCGAGGTGCCGCGCCAGCGCGTCGGCAAGTTCGAGCTGCTCGAGCTGCTCGGCAAGGGCGCCTGCGGCACGGTCTACCGCGCGCTCGACACCTTCTCCGGCGCCGAGGTCGCGCTGAAGGTGCTCGACACGACGCTGATGACCAATCCGGACTTCGGCCAGAGCAACCGCCGCCAGTTCATGAACGAGGCCTCGCTCGCCGGCAAGCTGCAGCACCCGCACATCGCCGGCATCATCGAGGCGTCGCTGGAGGACGCCTCGGGCTACATCGCCATCGAGTACGTGCCCGGCGGCACGCTCACGCCCTACACCGAGCCGGGCCGCCTGCTGCCGATCGAGGACGTGATCGAGATCGCGTTCAAGTGCTGCGGCGCGCTCGACTACGCGTTCCGCGAAGGCGTGATCCACCGCGACGTGAAGCCCGCGAACCTGATGCTCGCCGGCGGCACCATGGTCAAGGTCGCCGACTTCGGCGCCGCGCTGCTGCGCCGCGCCGAGAACACGCAGATCGCCGACATCGGCACGCCGCTGTACATGTCGCCGGAACAGGTGCGCAGCCGCGAGCTGAACCACCAGAGCGACCAGTTCTCGCTCGGCGTGGTGCTCTACGAGCTGCTGACCGGCGTGCGCCCGTTCGCGCGCAAGGGCCTGAACGCGGTGTTCGACGCGGTGGTGAACGCCGAGCCCGCGCCGCCGAGCACGCATCGCGCGGAGCTCGACCCCGAGCTCGACCGCATCCTGATGCGCATGCTGCAGAAGTCGGCCGCCAACCGCTATCCGGACTGGGCCGAGCTCGCGCTCGACCTCGCCGGCATCGGCCGGCTGAGCCGCTTCAAGCAGGCGATCACCGACCGCGAGAAGTTCAGCTCGCTGCGCGCCTTCCCGCACCTTGGCGGGCTGAGCGACGCCGACGTCTGGGAGATCGTGCACGCCAGCCAGTGGCGCCGCGTGCCCTCGCAGGAAGTGATCGTGCGCGAGGGCGATACCGGCGGCAGCCTGATGTTCCTCGCCCGCGGCGAGCTGAAGGTGACCAAGCAGGGGCGCCTGCTGAACCTGCTTCGCACCGGCGAGTACTTCGGCGAGATGGCCTACGTGAAGGGCGGCGACATGGTGCGCCAGGCCACCGTGGAAGCGGTGAGCGACGTGCTGATCGCCGAGTTCGAGCCGGGCTCGATCCAGAAGCTGGGCAAGGACTGCCAGCTGCACCTGTCGCTGGCGCTGATGCACACGCTGGTCGACCGCCTCGCGCTCGCGGACGAGCGCATCGTGCACGCCTGAGGCGCGACTAGCGACGCTCGCGCAGGAGTTTCGCCGCCTCCGACTGCGCGCAGAGCTTGCCGTAGACCTCGTCGAGGTCCACCTTCGCCGCCGAGCCCGGCGCGAAGCCGCAATCCGGGTTCAGGGTGATGCGCTTCGCGTCCACTCGCGTCAGTGCCCGCTCGACGCGCGCGACGATGGTCTTCGGGTCCTGCTTCTCGCCGGGCGTGACGTCGACCACGCCGAGGCCGAGCTCGAAGTCCTCGCGCAGGCGCGCGAGGCTCTCGAGGTCGTCGGCGCCCGCGGCGGTGAACTCCATCGTCAGGTGCTGGACCTTCAGCTTGTTCAGCTGCTCGAGGATCGGGCCGTAGGTGCCGGCGTGGTGTTTCTCGCCGCGCACGCGCGCGCCAGCCCGGCGGCAGAGGTGCACCGCGAACTTGATGCCGGTGAAGCCGTCCACCACCGCGTTCACCATGTCGGCGGCGAAGTGCGCCGCCGCATCGGGGTCGTCGTAGGCCTTCCTCACATCCGGATCGACGAACAGGCACAGGTGCGGATCGTCGATCTGCACGATGTCGACGCCGAGGTCGCGGATCAGCGCGATCTCGCGGCGCAGCGGCTCGACGCAGTCGCGCACGAAGTCCTCGCGCTTCGGATAGGCCTTGCGCGAACGCACCGGGTGCCAGAGGCGCTCGCCGAGCAGGCCCGGCGCCGGCAGCGTGATCTTGGTGCCGACGGTCGCCACGCTCTTGAGGAACTTCGCCTCGGCGGCGATGAAGCCGGGCTCCTTCGGCGAGAGCTTCTCGGTGACCACGGTCCACGGCCGCCCGTCGGCGACGTTGATCTCGAGTGCGAAGCCGTGCGCGAGTTCGGCGATCACGCCGATGTACGAGCGCCGGCGCCACTCGCCGTCGGTGACGACATCGAGGCCCGCCATCTCCTGCATCGCCACCGCGTAGCGCACCGCCGCGTCCATGGCGCGCGACTCGACCTCGTTCCAGCTCGGGCGCTCGATCAGTTCGCGTACGTGCTGCGGGCGCGGCAGCGAGCCCACCACCGACGACGGGAAGAGCGGGAGCCGCTTCATTTCAGCCAGCCATTCTGCGCGAGGTCCATGTCTTCCTGGGTGTCGATCTCGCGGTAGTTGCCGTGCGTGTCCGCGTGGCCGAATGCCACGCCCTGCTCGATCATGTCCTGGAACAGGTGGATCAAATAGGCTTTCTGGAACTGCGCGGCCTCGCGATAGGGTTTGTCCCAGAATTCCCGGCGCCGGCGATGGTAGTGCTCGCGCAGCAGCTTCGCCCCTTCGGCGGAGAACTTCGCCACGCCGATGAACTCGCCCGTCGCGTCGTCGTACGGGATGGTGCGGTAGACGCGCTGCACGCGGCCGTTGGCGGTGATCACCTTCTCGGCATCGTGCGGCGGGTGCTGGGTGCGCGGCGCGTAATGCGTCTTCCAGTCGGTGTCGATGCCGAGCGCGAGGTCGGCCTTCGATTGCACCAGGCCCGACACCACGTCGCCGGTGAAGAGGATGTCCGAGTACGTGGTGAGGAACGGCTGGTCCATCAGGTCCTCGGCATACATCAGCGACACGAGGATGTTGTTGTTCTCCCATTCCGGGTTGTGCCGGAAGGTGAACTCCGGGTATTCCCGTTGTACGGACTCGATCCGGTACCCGCCGATGAAGCAGATCTCGGTGGCGCCGCCCGCCTTCAGCGCCTCCACGGTCCAGTCGAGGATGCGCTTGCCCTGGATCTCGGCGAAGCACTTGGGGGCGTTCTCGGTCGTCGGCATGAGGCGGCGGCCGCGGCCGGCGCCGATGATGATGGCTCGCATAACTGTCAATCTTGACATTTTTATGACAGGTCGGCCAACTACGGTTCAGGAGGAAGGATGCTGAAGGTCGAGAAGCTGACCCGCCAGTTCGGGTCGCTGGTCGCGGTCGACAACGTGTCGTTCGAGGTGCCGACGGGGCAGATGGTCGGCATCATCGGGCGTTCCGGGGCCGGCAAGTCGACGCTGCTGCGCATGCTCAACCGGCTCACCGACGCCACCTCGGGCCGCATCGTCTGCGACGACGTGTCCGGGCGCGAAGTCGACGTCTGCGCCCTGCGCGGTCGGGAGTTGCGCGAGTGGCGGGCCCGCTGCGCGATGGTGTTCCAGCAATTCAACCTCGTGCCGCGACTGTCGGTGATGACCAACGTGCTGATGGGCCGCATCAGCTACCACCCGACGCTGACGACGCTGCTGATGATGTTCTCGGACGCCGACCGCGCCCTCGCCGTGCGCGCGTTGGAGCGCCTCGACATGGTGTCGCACGGCCTGCATCGCGCGGACGAACTCTCCGGCGGCCAGCAGCAGCGCGTCGCCATCGCCCGCGCGCTGGTGCAGGAGCCGAAGATCCTGCTGGCCGACGAGCCGATCGCGTCGCTCGACCTGCGAAACGCGACCATCGTGATGGATTCCCTGCGGCGCATCAACCGCGAGGATGGCATCACCGTGATCTCGAACCTGCACCTGCTGCAGACCGCGCGCGACTACTGTGACCGCATCATCGGCATGAGGAAGGGCGCCGTCGTGTTCGACGGCAAGCCGTCCGAGCTTTCGGAGTCGCTCGCCCGCGAGCTCTACGGCAGCGGCGCCGCCAACGAAGAGGAGGTCGAGCTCGCGCTCACCGCGACCTCGACCGCGCACTGAGGAGGAGTCCCCCATGAAGATCCGCACGCTCGCCGTCGCCGCCCTGTCCGCCGCCCTGCTCCCGCTGTCGGCTGCCCACGCCCAGTGGCAGAAGAAGTACCCGGTGGTGAAGTACGGCGTCATCCCCGTGGAGACGCAGACCTCGACCACCAAGACCATGGACGCGTTCCTGAAGCACGCCGAGAAGGTCACAGGCGCGAAGTGGGAGCTCTACCAGGCCACCGACTACTCGGGCGTGATGAACGCGCTGATTGCCGGGCAGATCAACCTTGCTTGGCTCTCGGGCTTCAGCTACTGCCAGACCTTCGCCGACTCCAAGGGCGGCGTCGAGCCGCTGGTCGCCGCGGCCGCGGTCGACGGCTCGATGGGCTACAACGCCGTCGTCGTCGTGAAGTCCGACAGCCCGTACAAGACCATCGACGACCTGAAGGGCAAGATCGTCGCGCGCACCGACCCGCTGTCGGGTTCGGGCTACCTGATCCCGACCGCCGCGTTCCGCGCGATGGGCAAGCCGGTGGACGAGTACTTCAAGAGCCCGCTCTCCGGTGGCCACGTGCAGAGCGTGCTCGGCGTGCTGAAGGGCACCTACGACGCCGCGTTCACGTGGACCTCGAAGGGCGACGGCTTCGGCAATATCCGCCAGATGATGAACCAGGGTCTGCTCAAGCGCGAGGACATCCGCATCATCTGGACCTCCGACCCGCTGCCCTCGCCGCCGGTGGTGATCCGCAAGGACATCCCGGCGGACATGCGCGCCGACATGCTGAAGCTCTTCACCGGCCTGAAGGACGTGGACATGCACCTCGCCGAAGCCGTGGCGCAGGGCAAGACCACCGGCATCGTCCCAGTGCAGCACAAGGACTACGGCCTGATGTGCCAGGCCGCGGCGGACGAGCGCGAGTCGCGCCGCCGGCGCGCGAAGTAGAGCTGCCGGGTGGCGGAACTGCAGGGATCCCCGGCCGGCGCCGCTGCGCGCTTCGCCGTCGAATACGCCGCGCACCGCAGGAAGCGCAGGGCGGCGACGATCCTCTTCGGCGCCGTCTTCGTCGCCTGCGTCGTGCTCGCGGGCGTGGTGGCGAAGTTCGACGTCGCCAAGCTCGTCGAGGGACTGCCGCGCACCACCGATTTCCTCTCCAAGCTGGTGCCGCCGATCGGCGCGGCCACGTTCGCCGCGGACGTGAAGGAGTGGTACTGGGACATCGGCAAGTGGATGGAGAGCCTGCTGAACACTCTGCTGATGGCCTGGACGGCCACGGTGCTCGGCACCACCCTCGGCGGCTTCGCCAGCTTCTTCGCCGCTCGCAACCTCGCGCGGCACTACGCGATCTACTGGGCCACGCGCCGCCTGCTGGAAGTGGCGCGCACCGTGCCGGACATCGTCTGGGCGCTGATGTTCATCATCGCCTTCGGCATCGGGCCGCTCGCGGGCATCCTCGCGATCACGGTGCACACCATCGGCGCGCAGGGCAAGCTCTTTGCCGAGGTGAACGAGAACATCAGCCCGCTGCCGATCGACGGCATCCGCGCCTCCGGCGGCTCGCTGTTCCACGAGCTGCGCTTCGGCGTATTGCCACAGGTGGTGCCGAACTACATGTCCTACACCTTCTGGCGGCTGGAACTTAACGTGAGGAGCGCCACCATCGTCGGCTTCGTCGGCGCGGGCGGCATCGGCCATGACCTCTTCACCTCGGTGCAGCTGCTCTACTTCGCCGACGCCGGCGCGATCCTGCTGATCATCGTCGCGACCATCATGCTGATCGACGTCGCCTCGGAGTGGTTCCGCCACAGCGCCATCGGCAAGGCGACCTTCGCGAAATGACGAAGCCGCGCATCTCCAGCGAAGGCCTCACCGCGGCCGCGATCGCCGAGGACCGCGGCCGCCACCCGGCGCTGTTCGCGCCGGCGCAGGGCGAGCGCGCGCGACGCACGGTCTTCTGGGGCGCGGGCGGCGCGCTGACCCTCTACTGCCTCTGGCACTTCGGGTTCCTGTCGACCGCGTTCCTGCACGGCGCGGCGAAGTTCGCCTCCGTCGTGGTCGCGCAGCTCTTCCCGCCCTCGGGCTGGGCCAACCTTCCGGAGTTCCTCAAGGTGATGGGCGAGACCATCGCCATGGCGCTGGTCGGCACGCTGATGGGCGCGGTGTTCGCGTTCCCCCTGTCGTTCTTCGCGTCGAAGAACATGATGCCGGCGCGGCCGGTGCAGTTCGGCACGCGCCGCTTCGCGGACCTGCTGCGTTCCTTCGACTACCTCATCTGGGCGCTGATCTTCGTGCGCGCGATCGGCCTGGGGCCGCTCGCCGGCATCATGGCGATCGCGATCGTCGAGACGGGCACCTTCATCAAGCTGTATTCCGAGGCGATCGAGAACCTCGACCGCAAGCAGGTGGACGGCATCAAGGCCGCGGGCGGCAACGGCATCGAGCAGATCCGCTTCGGCGTGCTGCCGCAGGTGCTGCCCATGATGCTCTCCAACACCCTGTACATGTTCGAGCACAACGTGCGCTCGGCCTCGATCCTCGGCATCGTCGGCGCGGGCGGCATCGGCTTCCTGCTCGCGGATCGCCTGCGCGCCTACGAGCTGCGCGAGGCCTGCCTGATCATCCTGATGGTGATCGTCGCGGTGTACCTGATCGACTGGCTGTCCAAGACGCTGCGCGAGGCCCTGATCGGCGACCAGCGCCGGCGCGAGCCGGTCGAGGATTTCGACCAGAAGTAAGTCATTGATTCTTATTGGTGGGCAGCATCCCACCAACGGGAATTCGAGACGGGGTTGCGCTCCCATCCCACCGCTGGGTACGGTGCGGGTGGGAGGGTTCATGGAGCCGGGAACACTGCGCGCACCACAGGGCGGATCGCTGCTCGACAGCATCGCCGACTTCTGCCGTTCGCACGGCGTGGCGGAGTCCACCTTCGGGCGCCGCGCGGTGAACGACGGCAAGTTCGTCGCGCGGCTGCGCGACGGCGCGCGCATCACGCCCGAGACCCTGGAACGCGTCAGCGACTACCTGCACCGCCACGGCATGGCGACCCCTGCCGCGCCGCCGGAATTGCGCGCGCTGGTCCGCCCCAGCGCCGCGCCGGCCTCCGCGCCGTCGCCGGAACTGCAGCCGCCGTCGCGCCAGTTCCGCTTCTTCGACAACCGCCAGAAGTACCTGCTCTTCGTCAATACGTGCAGCGAGAAGGAAGTCATCGCGCACCGCATCGGCATGGAACTCGCGCACCTGCATCCCTCGCCGCCCGCGGTGCGCGTGTTCGACGCCGGCATGGGCGACGGCACCGTGCTGACGCGCGTGATGCGCGAGATGCACCGGCGCTTCGCCACAATGCCGTTCTACTTCGTCGGCAAGGAGATCAGCCTCGAGGACGTGCGCCTATCGCTCGACAAGATGGCCGACCGTTTCTTCGAGCACCCGGCCACGGTGCTCGTGGTCACCAACATGTACTACACCGAGGCGCCGTGGCTGTCGCCGAAGTCGCTGTCGGCGGCGTCGACGCTCGAATGGAAGGAAGTGGCGCTCACCGGCACCACGGCGCACGAGTTCAGCGAGCAGATCGGCGCGCTGGAACCCTTCCTGGCCAGGAACTGGCAGGCGCGCCACAGCCCGCGCACCGGCAATCCGATCTACGAGCGGCCGGTGGCGCTGGTGCTGTATCGCGAAGACTTCCGCTTCCTGCTCGACGACGTCATCCCGAAGCGGGGCAAGGTGCGCGCGGACTACGACCTCGTCATCGCGTCGCAGCCGTATCGCGCGCGCGTGCCCGCCGAGTTCAAGGCCTCGCGCGTGATCGCGCCGCTCGCGCGCGCCCTCGGCCCGGGCGGACGCCTGCTCGGCATCCACTCCAAGGGCGGCGACCCGGGCATGGAGATCGTGCGCCGCATCTGGCCGGACGAGGAGCCGTTCCGCACCGACCGGCACGACCTGCTGCGCGCGGTGCGCGCCGACCTCGGCCGCGAGTCGCGCCGCTTCAACTTCAACGCCTATTCCGAACCGCGCGCGGTGTTCCGCTACGACATGCACACGCTGCCCACCGAGATCGCCGACAGCATCGGCACTTCGACGCTGTTTGCGGCCTGGAACGCGGCGGTCTACGTCGCGCAGATCGACGACGAACGGCTCGCGCAGGTGGTCGGCGAGCGAAGCTACCTCGACGCCACGCGCGACGTGCTGCAGGCCCACGGCGGCCTGTGGTTCCTGGACGAATCCTACGTAGTCTCCCGCAAGAGGAACTGAACATGGCCCTCGCCGCCCCCCGAACGGAACCCCGCGCCCGCACCATGGCGGACCTCGTCGCCTGCGGGTCCCTCGAGATGAACGCCGACCGCGCCGGCGACGCGCGCGCGATCGCAGCCGAACTGCCGGTCGGCACCAAGGTCTACGTCAACCACCTGCCGCGCCACAGCCTGGCGCAGTCGCTGAGCGCCCTGGTCGCGCTGCGCGAGGCCGGCCTCGAGCCGGTGCCGCACATCGCGGCGAGGCGGGTCGAGTCGCGCCTTGCGCTGCAGGCCTACCTCGTGCGCGCGGTGGCGGACGCGGGCGTGGCCAAGGCCCTCGTGATCGGCGGCGACACGCCCGAGCCTGCTGGACCCTACGGCGACGCGGCAGCCATGCTGCGGGACGGCCTGCTCGCCGAGTGCGGCATCCGCGAGATCGGACTGGCCGGCTACCCGGAGGGGCACCCGTCGATCCCGAAGGCAGTGCTGGAGCGCTCGCTCGCGGAGAAGCTCGCGATCGCGCGCGAGCAGAAGCTGGGCGCGCACGTGCTCACCCAGTTCTCGTTCTCGCCGACGCGCGTGGTCGAGTACTGCACCGGCCTCGCGCGCACCGCGCCGAGCATCCCGGTCTACGTCGGCCTCGCCGGCCCGACCGACCCGATGAAGCTGCTGCGCTACGCGCAGCGCTGCGGCGTCAGCGCCTCGCTGCGCGCGCTGCGCTCGCAAGGCTTCGGCGCGGTGAAGCTCTTCACGCACACTGACCCGTCCGAGCAGCTGGTGCCGATCGCACGCTATTGCGCCACGCACGGCGCCTGCAACGTGGTCGGCGTGCACCTCTTCAGCTTCGGCGGCGTCTCGCAGGCCGCGGCGTGGATGCACCGCGCGATCACGGCCGGCGGCGGCTGAGCGATGCGGCTCAGTCCAGCTTGATGTTCAACTCCCGGATCAACCCGCCCCAGCGCTTCAGGTCGCGCTCGGTCTGAGCGCCGACGTCGTCGGTAGTCACGTCCGCCGGCGGCTCCATTGCCAGCGCCTCGAGCTTCGCGTGCGCCGCGGGGTCGCGCAGCGCCGCAGCCGCGGCCGCGTTCAGCCGCCGGGACACGTCCGGCGCAATCGACTTCGGCGCCGACAGCGCGAACCACGTCGCGGCCTCGTAGGCCGGGTAGCCGGACTCGGCCACCGTAGGCAGGTCGGGCAGCAGCGGCGAGCGCTTCTGCCCGGTCGCGGCGAGGCCCTTCAGCTTGCCGGCCTTCAGGTGCGGCAGCGAGGTGATGATGACGTCGAACATGAACTGCAGGTTGCCGCCGAGAAGGCTCGTGAGCGCCGGCGCGCTGCCCGAGAACGGCACGTGCGTCGCCGTGGTGCCCGAGGTGCGCAGGAAGAGTTCCGCCGCAAGGTGCAGCACGTTCCCGTTGCCGGCGGACGCGTAGTTCAGCTTGCCGGGGCTGGACTTCATCAGGTCGACGAGCTCGCGCACGCTGTTCGCCGGCACCGACGGAGCGCGACCAGCACCAGCTGCGAGCGCGCGAGCATCGCCACGCCGGCGAGGTCCCTGGGGTCGTAGGGCAGCTTCGAGTACATCAACGGGTTGAACACGAACGGCGTGATGCCGCCGATCAGGATGGTGTGGCCGTCGCCCGGGGACTTTGCCACCTCCGCCGTGCCGATCTGCGTGTTCGCGCCGGGCTTGTTCTCGACCACCACCGGCACGCCGAGCGACTGCGACATGCCGCCGGCGACGATGCGCGCGAGCTGGTCGGTCGGGCCGCCGGCCGCATAGGGCACCACCATGCGCACCGGGCGCGACGGGAAAGGCTGGGCCTGCGCCGTACTGCACGCGAGCAGGAAGAGCACGAACGCGAATCGGGTCATCGGTGAAGCCTCCGGGAAGGTTCCCCGGATCTTACCGCCCGCGGAACTCCGGCTTGCGCTTGGCCGCGAAGGCGCTGCGGCCCTCCTGGTAGTCCTCGCTCGAGAAGCAGGCGTCGATCAGCCGCTGCACGCCCTCGCGGTCGCGGTCCGCGGGATCGGAATCGAGGTCGACAAGCGAGGCCTTCAGCGCGCGTAGCGTAAGCGGTGCGTTCGCGGCCAGCGTCGCGGCGTAGGCGAGCACTTCCTCACGCAACGACAGCGCCGGCACTACGCGATGCACCAGCCGGAGACGCAGCGCCTCCGCGGCGCCGATGCGGTTCGCCGACAGCAGGAACTCCCGTGCCGCCGGCCCGCCGATCACGCGGCGCAGGCGCACCACGCTGCGGTAGCCGTAGCCGAGCCCGAGCTTGCCGGCAGGCGCGGAGAAACTCGCGTCGTCCGCGGCGATGCGCAGGTCGCAGCTCGCTGCGAAGTCGAGCCCTCCGCCGATGCAGTAGCCGCGGATCATCGCGATCGTGGGCTTGGATGCGCGGTAGATCGCGTCGTAGGCGCGCTCGTGCGTGTCGTCGTAGCGCCTGTTCGCTTCCGGGTCGGCGCGCGATTCGCCGAAGCCCGAGATGTCCGAGCCCGCCGCGAAGGCCTTCTCGCCGGCGCCGGTGACCACGATCACGCGCACGCGCTCGTCGCGCTCGAGCGCCGCGACTACGCCGGGCATGTGCTCGGCCATCGCCATCGAGATCGCGTTGTGCTTCTCGACGTTCCTGAAGACGACCCAGCCGACCGCGCCCTCGACCGAAGAGACGAGCTGCTCGGTCGCCACCTCAGCCTCCCGAGGCGGGCAGGTCGACGACGAGGCTGCCCGAGGCGTGCACCGTCGCGCTCGCGCCGCGTGGCAGGATCAGGGTGCTGGACGCCTCCTCGACGATCGCCGGGCCGGCGACGCGCGCGCCGCGCCCGAGCGCGTAGCGATCGTAGACCGGCATCTCGACGTAACGGCCGTCGTCGCCGCTCCACGCTTCGCGTCGCGCCTTCGGCTTCGCGGCACCCGCAGCATCGCCGACAGGCACGTCGAGCTCGCTCGCCGCCGCCGCGGCGGTAAGCGCGACGCGGATATTGATCACCTCGACCTCCAGCCCCGGCGGCACGAAGCGGAAGATGCGCTGGTACGCCGCCTCGAAAGCCTCGCGGATCGGCGCGGCGCTCGCCGCAGCGTACGGTCCCGCAGGCAGCACGGTGACGACCTCGAAGCCCTGGCCGACGAAGCGCAGGTCGGCGGCGCGCTCCACGCTCACCGCGGGATCGCCGGTCAGCGTCGCCGCAATCACCGCGCGACCCTCGCGCTCCAGCGCCGCGTACGCGGACTCGAGCGCCGCCCAGTCCATGCGCGACAGGCGCTGCGCGATGGTGGCGACGCGATCCACGCGCGCCGGCGCCATCAAGAGGCCCAGCGCCGAGGCCACGCCCGCGCTCGGGGGGCAGACGAGGCGCCGGATGCCGAGGCGGCGCGCGACCTCGCAGCCATGCAGCGGCCCGCCGCCACCGGTGACGAGCAGCGAGAAGCGCGACGCATCGGCGCCACGCTCGGCCATGTGCACGCGTGCCGCGGCCGCCATGTTCTCGTTCACCACCGAGTGCACGCCCCACGCGAGTTCCGCCGCCGGCAGCTTCGCCCGCTCGGCGAGCGGCGCGATCACGGCCTCGGACTTCGCGCGGTCGATCGCGATGGTGCCGCCGGCGAAGGTCGCCGCGTCGAGGTAGCCGAGCACCAGGTTCGCGTCGGTGACGGTCGCGTACGCGCCGCCTCGCCCGTAGCAGGCGGGGCCCGGATCGGCCGCCGCGCTCTCCGGCCCGACCTTGAGCAGCGCCATCGAATCGATCTTCGCGATGCTGCCGCCGCCCGCCCCGATCTCGATCAGCTCGATGGTCGAGATATTGATCGGCAGGCCGCTGCCCTCGGCGAAGCGCTTCTCGCGGCTGGCCTCGAAGCGGTGTGCGATCAGCGGCTCGCCCTGCTCGACCATGGCCAGCTTCGCGGTGGTGCCGCCCATGTCGAAGGCGAGCACGTCCGGCGCGTCGGCGCGCACGCCGAAGTAGCTGCCGGCGAGCGCGCCCGCGGCGGGGCCGGACTCCAGCAGCTGGATCGGCACGCGCTTGGCCTCGTCGACGTGCGTCAGGCCGCCCGAGGAAAGCATGAGGAACAGGGGCGCGCGGATGCCGAGGCCCGCGATCTCGCGGCTCATCAGCGCGAGGTACTTGTCGGCGAGCGGCTTCACGTAGGCGTTCGCCGCCGTGGTCGAGCTGCGCTCGTACTCGCGGATCTGCGGCGCGACCTCCGACGAGATCGACACGAAGAGCTCCGGGAACTTCGCCAGGATCGCGTCGCGCGCGGCGCGCTCGTGCGCCGCATTCGCGTAGGCGTGCAGGAACACGATCGCGATCGAGGTCACGCCGGCCGCCTTCAGTTCGCCTGCGGCGGCGACCGCGCCGGCGACGTCGAGCGGCACCTCGACGGCGCCCTTCGCGTCGACGCGCTCGCGCACTTCCTTCCTCAGGCTGCGGCGCACCAGCGGCCGCGGCAGCTCGATGAAGAGGTCGTAGAGCTCGTACTTGTGCTCGCGGCTCATTTCGAGGGTGTCGCGGAATCCCTCGGTGGTGATCAGGCCCGTGACCGCGCCCTTCCTCTCGATCAGCGCGTTGGTGAAGAGCGTGGTCGCGTGCACCACGCGCGCGACGTCGCCATAGGCGAAGCCTTGCGCCTCGAAGAGCTTGCGGATGCCGCGGATCGTGCCGACCTCGGGCGCGCCCGGGGTGGTGAGTTCCTTGTGCGAGGCCGACACGCGACGCTCCGGGTCGTAGACCACGAGGTCGGTGAAGGTGCCGCCGATGTCGATGCCGAGCGAAAGCCGTGCCACGGGATTCCTTGGGGATGCGTTCTAGAGGTAGCCGTCGGCGCGATCGGCGTCGATCGCTGCCGCGGCGCGCTCGCGCGCGGGGCCGTAGCCGCCGCCGCCGGGCGTGCGCAGCTCCACCGTGCCCCCGGGCCGCACCACGTGCTGCGTCTTCGGATCCGCCGGCTGTCCGTCGATCAGCACGGCCCCCGGCGCGCCGGCCTCGCCACCCGCGACGCCGGAAGGCGCCGCCTCGACGCGCGTGCGCTCGGCGAGGAAGCTGACCATGGTCGGGTTGGGCGAGGTGAGCTGGAAGAAGATCTCCTGCCCGTTGCCGCCGCGGTGCCGCCCCGCGCCACCGGTGCCGCGCCGCAGACGACGGTACTTCACCTTTACCGGTGCGAGCTGCTCGATCATCTCGACCGGGGTCGACGAGATGTTGCTCGGCCACGAGAGCACGTTCGCGCCGTCGCGGTCGTGCGCGGCGCCATAGCCGCCGTTTATGAAGAAGAGGTTCGCGTACGAGCGCCCTTCGCCGTTCACGCCCGAGAGGTTCAGGCACCACAGCGGCGAGCCGACGGTGGCGATCACGCGCTCGGGGATCGCCTTCGCGAGCGCGCTGATCACCATCATCGGCAGGAAGTGCCCGGTGAGCGCGCGCGCGCCGCCGGCCGCGGGCGGGCGCGAATTCAGGATGCAGCCCTCGGGCGCGACGATGGTCACCGGGCGCATCACGCCGTCGTTGTTCGGGATCTCGGGCGCGAGCACCGCCTTCACGCCGAACGCGGTGTACGAGATCGTGTACGCCATGCAGACGTTGATGCCGCGCAGCACCTGCGGCGCGGAGCCGGCGAAGTCGATCTTCAGCTCGTCGCCGGCGACCGTCATCTTCATCTTCAGCTCGATCGGCTCGGCGACGCCGTCCATCACGGCGGTGTAGTCGTAGGTGCCGTCGGGCAGCGCGCGGATCGCGGCGCGCATCGCGGCCTCGGACCGCGCGTGGATCTCGTCCGCGAGCGGCTCGAGCACCGTGAGGCCCTGCTCGCGCATCAGCCCCAGCACGCGCTCTTCCATCAGGTGCAGGCAGGTGAACTGCGCGTAGAGGTCGCCCATCACCTGGTCGGGCACGCGCACGTTCTTGCGGAGGATCCTTTCGAAGGTGGGATCGACCTTGCCGCCGCGCACCACCTTCATCACCGGGATCTGCAGGCCTTCCTCGAAGACCTCCTTCGCGTCCGCCGAACGCAGCTTGCCGCCGATGTCGGGCGAGTGCGCGACCGATCCCGCGAAGCCCACCAGCCGCCCGTCGAGGAACACGGGCTTGGCCACCGAGATGTCCGGCAGGTGGCCGGTGCCCATCCAGATGTCGTTGGTGATCAGGATGTCGCCGGGCTCCAGCGTCTCGGCGGGGTACTCCTCTAGGAAATGCCGGATGGTGCGCGGCATGGTGCCCATGAACGAGGGCACGCTGTCGGTGGCCTGCGCCATCGAGCGGCCGCGCGAGTCGGTGAGCACGCAGGCGAAGTCGTTCGACTCGCGCACGATGGTCGAGAACGAGGTGCGCTGCAGCGTCGCCGCCGCCTCGTCGGCGATCGACACGAGGCGCGTCCACAGCATCTGCAGCGTGATGGCGTTGAAGGCGTCGGCCATGGCGGTCTTCAGTCGGCCTTGATGCGCGCCGCGCGGATCACGCCGTTCCACTTCTCGGTCTCGGCGGCGAAGTACTTCGCCGCCTGCTCGGGCGTGCCGCCCACCGGCGTGACGCCGATCTCCTTCAGGCGCGGCTGCAGGTCCGGCGCGTGGATGAATGCGTTGATGTCGGCATTCAGCTTGCGGATGATCTCGGCGGGCACCTTCGCGGGCGCCGCCACGGTGAACCACGCGGTGGACTCGTATCCGGGCACGCCGGACTCGGCCACTGTCGGCACGTCGGGCAGCGCGGCCGCGCGCGTCTTGCTGGTGACGCCGAGCGCGCGCAGCTTGCCGGCCGCGATGTGCGGCGGCAGCGTCGGCAAGTTCTCGAACATGGCCTGGATCTGCCCGCCGAGAAGATCCGTCAACGCCTGCGACGAGCCCTTGTACGGCACGTGCGTCAGGTCCACGCCCGCGGCGAGCGCGAACAGGGCGCCGGTCATGTGCGTCGAGGTCCCCGTGCCGGCAGAGCCGAAGTTGATCTCCCCCGGCTTCGCCTTCGCCAGCGCGAGGAACTCGCCGACGGTGCGCACCGGCACGTTCGGGTTCACGACCAGCACGCAGGGCAGTTCGCCCAGCAGGATCACCGGCTGCAGGTCCTTCGCCGGGTCGTAGTTCAGCTTCGAGTACACGCCGTACGCAGCGTGGATACCGATGGTGCCGATGACGATGGTGTGGCCGTCGGGCGCGGCCTTCGCGGTCGCTTCCGCGCCGATGTGCCCGCCCGAGCCGGGCCGCGTCTCGACCACGAACTGCTGCGGATAGAGCGGTCCGAGGCGCTGTGCGACGAGCCGCCCCATGACGTCGGCGGTGCCGCCCGGCGCGAAGGGCACGATGATGCGGATCGGCTTCGACGGCCAGGCCTGCGCGTGCGCGCCGAAGGCCGCACTGCAAAGGAGCGCCGCGCCGGCGAGCCGGGCCATGGAGCGAACTGCGGAGCGCACCACGATGGAAGACATGCGAACCTCGGGGAAGGAAGGCCTCGTCGCACTATAGGAAAAGGACTACGCTGCGTCCATCGCCATTTCGCCCGGAGACCGCCATGCGCCTGCCGATGTTCCTGCTGCTCGCCGCCGCGTCGCTCGCGGCGCACGCGCAATCGTGGCCGGCGAAGCCGGTGCGCATGATCGTGCCGTACGCGGCCGGCGGCACCACCGACGTGCTCGCGCGCATCATGTCCGAGCGCCTCGGGCAGGCGCTGGGGCAGCCGTTCGTGATCGAGTACCGGCCCGGCGCGGGCGGCACCATCGGCGCCGAGGCCGCGGCGAAGTCCGCGCCCGACGGCTACACCATCGTGATGGGCGCGCCCGGCTCGCACTCGACGGCGGCGAGCCTCTACGCGAAGCTCGGCTTCGACCCGGTGAAGGACTTCGCGCCGATCGTGCACGTCGCCAACGTGCCGAACTCGGTGGTGGTACACCCGTCGATGCCGGTGAAGTCGGTGCCGGAACTGATCGCCTACGCGAAGGGCAGGCCCGGCGAAGTCGCGTTCGGCTCGGCCGGCACCGGCGCCACCACGCACCTCACCGGAGAACTCTTCGCGCTGGAGACCGGCACGAAGCTCACGCACGTGCCGTACAAGGGCTCGTCGCAGGCGATGGTGGACCTCCTCGGCGGGCAGATCCCGATGATGTTCGAGAACCTGCCGGGCGCCGCGCCGCAGGTGAGGGCCGGGAAGCTGCGCCTGCTCGCGGTGACGAGCCTGAAGCGCTCGCCGGCCTTCCCCGACACGCCGGCGGTATCGGAGACCATCCCCGGCTTCGAGGTGGTGGCGTGGTTCGCGCTCTTCGCGCCGGCCGGCACGCCGGCGGCGATCGTGCAGCGGCTGAACGCCGAATCCGACCGCATCCTGCAGCAGGCCGACGTGCGCGAGAAGATCGCGCAGGCCGGCTCCGAGCCGGTGGGCGGCACGCCGGAGGCCTTCGCCAGGTTCCTCGCCGACGACATCGCGAAGTGGCGCCGCGTGATCCCCGCGGCGGGCATCAAGCCGCAGTAGACACTTAAGCGTAGTAAGCAGACCTTAGGAAATTCGATCCTCGCGGCCGGTAACTCGCAATATTCGCGCCGCGATCCGCGAATGTTCGCGATTCCTTATCGAACACTCCCACACGTTAAGTACGGACCACCCAAGCCCCCGCAACGCGGCCGCTTTTCGACGATCACGGCGCCGATTTGCTTCAATCTTCTTCTTCCAGAACTCGACATTTGTCGACGGAAGACGCCCAGCACGGCAGCTATGTCCATGCCAATAGCAGCCGTTGACGAAAATCGCGATACGGTGACTGTAGATTGCCAAATCGGGCGAACCCGGCAGAGAGGAGTCATTTGATCTCGCCCGAAGCTTCAATCGATGAACCAGATCGCGAACCACAATTTCCGGTGCAGTGCCTCGCTGGCGCACCCTCGCCATAAGCGCGCTTCGTCGCGCCTTCGACAATGGGTCCACTGGCATCTCCTCAGGTAGACTCACCTGACAGGATCCTACCCAAATGTTCGGACCAGAAATCTTGGCAAGAACAATGACCGTACCCACCACCGGGTCCGGCTCGAAGCCGTTTAAGTACGGGAATCGCTGGCAGTACCATTCCCGTAGCGATAGACATTCGAAAGTTGCGTGCTGGGGATTGACCTTTGATCTCTTGCGAATTTGCAGCCTACTTCAGGCACATGTAGCTGCGGGTAAAGTTTCCCTTGGAATCAATCATGAGCTCCGCGATTTTCGAAACAACAAGAAAAAGAATCTGGACTTGGTTCTGTGCCAATCCACGCAAAATGCGATAGCGGGCGGTTCGAAATCTGGCGCGAAGGGTGCAAGAACATTCGGCGGATTGGTATCGAGCTACCAAATCGATCTCACGCCAGCGGAGCGTCACGCGTTGGACTCATTGCCAGATCTACCGATTGCCGGCGTCAGCAATGTGCTTGTCGCTGCGGAAGCCAAGGCTGCGATGACAGCGTACGCTAAGGCGCGCCCTCGCCTCCATGATGAGCTTACATCGAGCCACCAAACGATTCACGGCGACACGAATCACGCGATTGCGGCCGGACTGGTCATCGTAAATTCTGCCGAAGAATTCATTTCGACAGACATCAACAAATGGGACTTGGCGACGCGTCCTGCCGAGATCTCCAAGCACTCTCAACCGCGTGACGCAGAGCTAATTATCCAAGGCTTGCGAAATCTGCAGCGACGCGCACGCGTAGAGGATGTCGGCTTCGACGCAGTGGGGGTGATCGTTATTCGATGCAGGAATGACGGCATGTCGCCCGTCGAAGTTGTTACCTCGCACCCACCCGCCCCGACGCGAACAGACGACTTCGACTACGAACGATTCGTAAATCGCCTTTCCCACCTGTACGCATCCCGATTCGCCGGGATCTAGGCTACAAGCAACCGTTCCTGTCGACGCAAATCGACGCCCTCGGCATCGATGCGGCGGGTCAGATGCTGCTCGACAGCCGCAAGAAAGCCGGGCTCAAACCTTAGCTTGGCAAGCCTTGTCCGCGCCAAGAAACCAGCCGTCGCTTTTGCAGACAAGGGGGCTCCGTCGTACTTGAGGAATTCAGCCAGGTGCGGCGGCCGAATTCCAAGTGGATCGGTACCGATCTCAACGCCATATCGTTGACTACCGTCGAATCTCGCCGCACGCGGAAGTTTTCCAACTTCTGGAAAAGTCCGGTCACGAACAACGTCATATGCCGCGGGTTTCAGAATTCGACCCCCGATCCATTTCGAAACCGGAACACTTACCGCACTGCCAACCAGACCCCAACGCGCGGCAGTCTTAGCGACTCGCTCGGCCGGTAAAGTCCAAGGCTCCCCATCAATTGGTTCAAATCCCTGCAAACGTTCGGCATCGACAAGCGACGGCTTAATTACTCGTCCATCCGAAAGCAAGATTGCCGGCGGCGAAGGAATGCCGATAGTGCTTCCATTCTTCAATGTGGGTACGGAATCGACGGCCCAGCCCAATCCGCCACGGCCCTCGGTCCAATAGAAGCCATGCGCAAGGCTTGCTAAGTCGGTCTTGGGACGTTGCAACGGGTTGTCATCTGCAAACACGACGTTGGCGGGATCCGCGGCGAGGCTTGCGACGATGAATACGCGTTCGCGCCTTTGCGGCAATCCAAATGAGTAACTATCAACGACCCGATACGCCCACCGATATCCGAGCGACTCCAAACGATCAACGATGCGACGCATTGCTGCACCTCCATGCAACTGGAGCATGAACGGCACATTCTCGATAACTAGCCACGGTATCGTCCCGCGGCCATCCCGGCCTTCGATCAAGTCGAATACGCGTTCAATTAATCCGGACCGTTCGCCCGCAAGACCGCGCGTTTGTCCGGCTTGGCTTAGATCTTGGCAAGGGAATCCGGCACACACCAGATCCGTATCTTGCGGAAGTGCGGACAACTCTTCGATATCGGGATGAATCGGGACATCCGGAAATCGCGCTGCCAGAACGGCACGTGCCGCAGGAAGAATTTCGCAGAAGAAGTGCGCGTGGTGCCCGGCTTGCCTTAGTCCCAACTCAAACCCACCGATTCCTGCGAAAAGGCCGGCAACGCGCATATTCTTCTTCTCCTAGTTCGGTTCTCAAGCCCGAACAGCCATCGTCGGATTATATGTATGCCTATACAGTTGTCCACCATTCCATCGCAGCTACCGAAGCTCCGCAACGGTGAATTTGCAACTCATTGATCCCAAGACGAAACTTTAACCCTGATGCTTCGGCCGGTCGCGCGAAGGAATCCGGTACATCCACGCTGCGAGCAGCACCCCGAGCGCGGCCAAGGCCACCTTCAGCCACGCGCCAGGGACGAAGAACGCCACGGAGATACCAAGCGTGGTCGCCATCATCGCGATCGCGACCAGCTTGGTACGCCACGGGATGCTGCGGTGCCGGCGCCACTCGACGATGGTCGGGCCGAACACGCGGTGGTTGAGCAACCAGCTGTAGAAGCGCGCCGAGCCACGCGCATAGCAGGCGGCCGCGACGAGCAGGAAAGGCGTCGTCGGCAGCACCGGCAGCACCACCCCGGCGATACCCAAGCCGACGAACAGGGTACCGAGCACCAGGAAGAAGGCGCGCACAGCGCGCGAGCCGTGCACGCGCGCATCGGCCGAGTGGTCGACCGCGGCCGGCGCGCCCTCAGCGCGGGATGGACGCGACAAAGTCCCCCAGCAGCCGGTTGAAGCGCTCCGGCTCGTCGACGAAGAGCGCGTGGCCGGCATCGGCGAAGAGCTCGACGCGGGTCTGCGGGCGCGCCGCCTTCAGGGCGCGGCCCTGCTCGGCGTACTGCGGCGTGATCGCGTACAGGAGCGGCTTGTCGAAGCCCTGCGAGATCTCGCGCCAGTGGCTGCGCGGCACCTTCGACGGGAAGATCGACAGGCTTGCCTGTAGCGGCATGCGCAGCGCCGCCTGCTTCACGCGCTCGATCTCGTCCTCGGGCCGCGTCGTGCGGTACATCGCGCGGATGAAGCGGTCCAGCGTGCCCTCGCGGTCGCGGATCAGGTCTTCGCCGAACGAGCCGGCGCGGCGCTTGGGCGGCGAGCCCTCGCCCACCGAGTTGTCGACCAGCACCAGCGCGGCGATCGACTTCGGCGCGTGCGCATGCACCGCCTCGAGCGCCTCGAGCCCGCCGAGCGACCAGCCGACCAGCACCGCGCGCGGATAACGCGCGACGAATTCCGCGACGTCCTTCGCGCGGCGCGAGATGGAATATCCGCCCTTGGGGATCGGCGACTCGCCCTGCCCGCGCGGGTCGAGCACCGCGACGCGATGCGCCTCGGACAGCGCCTCGACCTGCGGGCGGAAGATCTCGCCCGGCATCGACCAGCCGGGCACGAAGGCGATCACCGGCCCCGGCGAAGCTTGCGTCGACCCCGAGGTGCGAGCCGGCCCCGCCTCGAGCACGCTGAGGCGGACCTTGTCGGAAGTCAGGAAGGTGGTGCGCACCGGCTCCGCACTCGTCGCGATGGTGGTCCCCGTGGTTACCTGGAGCGCCAGCGCGACGGCAAGGAGCCTGCGCACCGTCAGGGGTGCGCGCTCGTGCGGCGCGCCGCGGTGATGCGCTTGCGGGTGTCGTCCATCGCGATCATCGCGCCGGGCACGCGGCGCGCGACGATCACGTGCGAGCGCTCGTCGCGCCGGTCGTTGTACTGGTAGCCGAACGTGAACGGCAGGGGCTGCGGGTTCTGCACCTTCCAGACCTTGTCCAGCGCCGGCTGGAACGCGCCCTTGAACGGCGGGATCGGCACGCCGTAGCGGCCGTAGACGCGCACTTCCCAGTCGCGCGCGAAGGCCCAGAACGGCACGCCCGAGTCGTCCTGCACGATGAAGCCGGAGACCTCCAGCACGGTCTTTCGCATCAGGCTGAAGTTGCTGCCGTGGAGCAGGTAGGAGGCCGACTTCACGAACGTGGTGGTCGGGCCGAGCGTCTTCAGCCAGTCGACGAATTCGGGGTAGTGCGCGAGGCCGTGGTCGGTCGCGTCCACCGAGAAGTAGATCATGCGGCGCACGGTCGGCGAGCCCGGCACGCGGAACTCGACCGTCACGCCCTTCAGGTTGCGCATCGGCTTGCCGGTCGCGCCCGCAGGGGGCTCGCGGCGCGGCTGCCCGATGTCGTACGGCGCTACGCGCAGGATGTCGATGCCCGACAGCGCCATCGAGATCATCACCAGCGGCACCACGCCGCGCAGGTGCGCGGTGTGCAGCTGGCGCGCCATGCGCTCGGTGATGAAGTAGTTGCGCTGGAACAGGTCGGAGGTGGCGATGCGCACGTCGTCGATCAGGCGCTGCATCTGCTTCTCGGTCAGGCGCTCGAGCTCCGGCGCGTCGCCCGGCGGCTCGAGGCCGAACATGACGAAGGTTTCGCACTCCGGGAACATCCAGTAGGCGTTGAAGAAGTCCGGGCCGCTGAACGGGTAGAGCAGCGTCTTGCCCACCGGGCAGGACTTCGACACGGCTTCGTCGCGCCACGCGGTCATCGCCGCGATGCGGCTGTCGCGCAGCCGGCTCCACGAACTGGTCATGGTCGCGCTGTGCTGCTGCCAGGCGTCGGTATGCGAGAACTCGACGTGCGCCGGGTGCATCGGCGTAAGCCCCGACATCAGGCGTGCGGTGGAATTGACCTTCCACTGCGAGCCGAGGTCGAAGTCGGCCTTGAGTTGCGCGGCCGCGACGAGCGGCAGCGCGAGTACGGCGGCGAGAATGGAGCGAAGCATCTGATGCGCAGGGATTTTTCGAACCAGGGATTCTATCAGGGCGCACCGGACGACCGTGGCGCCGAAGCAACGCCTGAAAACCCGCGATAATCCGCGCTCCCCTCACAGGAGTTCCGCCATGAAGACCGCCCGCCTCGCCCTGCGTGCCGCGCTCGCCGCCACGCTTGCCGTCTCCTTCCAAGCCGCCTTCGCGCAGGATGCCGCCAAGGGCGAGTTCAAGCCCGAGGTCGGGCAGGCCGGCAAGGACGTGGTCTGGGTGCCGACCCCGCAGTCCCTGGTCGACCTGATGCTCGACACCGCGAAGGTCACCGCGAAAGACTTTGTCATGGACCTCGGCTCGGGCGACGGCCGCACCGTGATCACCGCCGCGAAGCGCGGCGCCACCGCGGTGGGCATCGAGTACAACCCGAACATGGTGGCAGTGGCGCAGAAGGCCGCGAAGGCCGCCGGCGTCGAGGGCAAGGCCACGTTCATGAAGGCCGACCTCTTCGAGACCGACCTCTCGAAGGCCACCGTGATCACGATGTTCCTCCTGAACGACATCAACATGAAGCTGCGGCCGAAGATCCTCGACCTGAAGCCCGGCACGCGCATCGTCTCGAACACCTTCCGCATGGGCGACTGGGAGCCGGACCAGGAAGTGTCGGCCACCAAGGATTGCCCGAACTACTGCACCGCGTACTACTGGCTGGTGCCGGCCAAGGTCGGCGGCAACTGGATGCTCGAGGGCGGCAAGCTGGAGCTGAAGCAGGAGTTCCAGAAGCTCACCGGCACGCTGCGTGGCAACGCGATCTCGAACGCGAAGATGCGCGGCACGGAGATCGTCTTCACCGCGGGCGGCGCGACCTACACCGGCACCGTGTCCGCCGCGGGGATGGAAGGCACGACGAGCGCCGGCGGCAAGTGGAAGGCGACGCGCAACTGAGCGCGCGGCCCGCGATGCGCCGCGCCCTCGCATTCGCCGCCCTGCTCGCCTGCGCGCTGCCGTTCGGCGCCGCGCAGGCGCAGGCCCCTTACCCTGCCAAGCCGGTACGGATGATCGTGCCGTTCCCGCCGGGGCAGGCGACCGACATCGTCGCGCGCCTGCTGGCCGACTCGCTGTCGCGCTCGTGGAGCCAGCAGGTAGTGATCGACAACCGCGGCGGCGGCGGCGGGGTTCCCGGCATGATCGCCGGCCGCGACGCCCCGGCCGACGGCTACACCATCACGTTCGGCACCAGCGGCACCATCGGCGTCAACCCGAGCCTGTACGCGAACCTGCCGTACGACCCGCTCAGGGACTTCGCGATGGTCAATGGCGTGTTCATCGTGCCGCTGATGATCGTCGCGCACCCCTCCGCGCCCTACGCAGCGCTGAAGGACCTCGTCGACGCGGCGAAGCGCGAGCCCGGCAAGCTGAACTGGGGCATCCCGGGCACCGGCACTTCGCAGCACCTCACCGGCGAGCTCTTCAAGGCGCGCCTCGGCGTGGACATCACGGGCGTCCCCTACAAGGGCAGCGGCCCGATGATGACCGACCTGCTCGGGGGCCAGGTGCCGCTCGCGGTCGACAGCCTCGCCTCGGCGCTGCCGCAGATCCGCTCGGGCAAGATCCGCCCGCTCGCGATGACCGTCGCGCAGCGCGTACCGCAACTGCCGGACGTGCCGACGGTGGCCGAACTCGGCTGGCCCGGCTTCGACGGCGCCGGCTGGGCCGGCCTCGTCGCGCCGAAGGGCACGCCGCAGCCGGTACTCGACAAGCTCGGCGCCGACGTGCGCCGCGCGCTCGGCGAGCCGGCGATGCGCGACCGCATCATCGAGCGCGGTGCGATCCCCGATGCGCGCAACGCGCAGGAGTTCGGCGCCTTCGTCGCCGCCGAGATCGCCAAGTGGGGCGAAATCGTGCGGCGCGCGAACCTCAAGGTGGACTGAGGTACGAGGGGCCCTGCGCTCCCCTCGTGCTCCCCTGGCAAGAAGAATCTAAGCCAGGCCGCGCCTCACCACGCGGTCGCGAACGCGGGGAAGCACACCGCCTTCGACCCGCGTGGGTCGCACCCGGCCTCGAGCAGGCCGGTGTCTGGATCCCACTCCGTGCAGGAGACAAAGCCCTCGGTCCAGTCCGGCGCGAGGTCGAGATCGTGGCCGCGGCGGCGCAGGTCCTCCAGCACCTTCGTGCCGAAGCGCGGCTCGATGCGCACGCGGTTCGGCTCCGAGGCGTGCGGCGCGAAGAATCCCGGGGTGTGTTCCGAAGACAGCCGCGGCGCCTCGATCGCCTCGGGGATGCTCATGCCGAAGGCGGCACGGCAGAGGTAGTACTGCAACAGCCACTGGCCCTGGTTGTCGCCGCCCATGGTGCCGAAGGCCATCCAGGGCTTGCCGTTCCTGAACGCCATCGACGGCGTGAGCGTGGTGCGCGGGCGCTTGCCGGGCGCCACCACGTTCGGGTGGTGCGCCGGCTGCAGGTAGAAGGTCATCATGCGCACCGAGAGCGGGAATCCCAGCGACTCGATCACCTCGGCCGACGAGATCCAGGCACCGCTCGGCGTGAACGAGGCGAGGTTGCCCTTCGGGTCGGCCGCGTCCACGTGCACGGTGCCCGGCCCCCAGTACTGCGGCGTGAGCATCTCGTCTTCCGGCAGCAGCGCGGCGTTGCGGCGCGCATCGCCGGGGCGCAGCTGCCGGTTGGCCTTGCGCATGTCGATCAGCTTCGCGCGCGCCGCCGCGTACTCGTGCGACAGCAGCGTGTCGGCCGGCACCATCACCTTGTCCGGGTCGCCGTACCACTGGTCGCGATCCGCATACGCGAGCTTCATCGCCTCGACCAGCAGGTGGCAGTAGTCCGGCGTGCCGAAGCCGATCTTCGCGAGGTCGAACTGCCACATGATCGCGAGCGTCTGCAGCTCCGCCGGCCCCTGCGACCAGAAGCCGGTCTTGAAGAGCTCGGTGTCGCCGAGCTTCATCGACGCCGGCGCCTCGACCTTGGTCTCGAACGCGGCGAAGTCCTCCATTTCCAGCAGGCCGTCGCGCGCCTTCGAGAACTTCACGATCTCGGCCGCGACGTCGCCCTTGTAGAACGTGGCGAGCGGATCCTTCGCGTTCGCGAGGTAGTCGAGCGTCTTCGCGAGCGCGGCATTGCGGAACACCGAACCGACGGCCGGCGGCTTGCCGCCCGGCAGGTAGAGCTTCGCGCTGCCCGGCCACTCCTTCTCGAAGCGCGGCTGCATGTCGGCGATGCCGTACTTGTGCTGGTTGCGCAGGCCCTCGGACACCGGGAAGCCGTTCCTCGCGAGTTCCAGCGCCGGCGCGACCACGTCCTTCAGCGGCATCGAGCCCCAGCGCGTGAGCACCGTCATCAGCGCGCCGAACGCCGCCGGCACGCCCGCAGCAAGGATGCCCGAGTCGGGCACGTCCTTGAGACCTCGCGACAGGTAGGCCTCGGGCGTCGCGCGCGCCGGCGCCGTCATGTTGCCGTTCACCGCATAGACGCGGTTCTCGCTCGCAGGACGCACGAGGATCGGGCACTCGCCGCCGAGCGTGTGCATCTGCGGATTGACGAGGCCCTCGACGAAGGTCGCCGCCACCGCGGCGTCGAACGCGTTTCCGCCCGCCTTCAGGATGTCGGCGCCCGCATTCGCGGACAGGTTGCTGTTGGAGGCCACCGCGCCGCGCGTGCCCATCAGGCGCGGGTGGAAGGTGGTCGATTCGGTCGGCAGGATGCGATAGGCGCGGCGGCTCATAGGCTTACAATTCTACGGTGCATGCGTTGATGATCATTGGCGAGAACCGCATCGCGGAAGCCGTCGCGCGCGGCGAACTGCAGGGACTGCCCGGCGAAGGGCGTCCGCTGGACTTCGACGACGACGATCCGCTCGCGCCGCCCGAGACCCGGATGGCGAAGCGAATCCTACGGAATGCGGAGCTGACGCTCGGCGAGGTGTTCGGCGGCCTGCGCGAAGAACTTCGCCGGCGCCATCCTTGAGCCGTTCGCAGGAGATTCTTCTTGCTAGGGGAGCACGAGGGGAAGCGCAGCATCCCCTCGTTCATCCGGGCTGAGCGAGGTCGGCCTTGGTGTAGGGAATCGAGAACTTCGCGTCCGGCGCGATCGCCGGCATCGTCTTCGTCCAAGCCTCGTATTTTTCGCGCATCGCCGACGCGCGCTCGGGGTAGCGCTTCACGAGGTTCGCGCGCTCGCGCGAATCCTTCGACAGGTCGAAGAGGAATTCGTCGCCCTCCAGCACCAGCCACTTCCACGCGCCCTCGCGCAGCGCCTTCTGGTTCCTGAAGAGCATGCGCCAGTACAACGCGCGATCGACGACCTTGCCGGGCGCGTCGAGCGTCGGCAGCAGGCTGGTGCCGTCCATCGGGTAGTCCGGATTCGGCTTCACGCCGGCCGCGTCGAGGAAGGTCGCCGCCCAGTCCATCGTGATCGCGGTCTGCGCGGTGGTGCCGCCGGGCTTCACGCGCGCCGGCCAGCGCACGATGTACGGCACGCGGATGCCGCCTTCGAGCAGGTCCATCTTCTTGCCGACCAGGGGCCAGGTATCCGAGAAACGCTCGCCGCCGTTGTCGCTGGTGAAGACGAGCAGCGTGTCCTCGTCGGCGCCCGCGGCCTTCAGTGCGGCGGCGATGCGCCCGATGCCCTCGTCCATGTGGCGGATCATGGTCTGGTAGGTCTTCACCGAGCCGCCATCGGTGTGGATGATCTTCGCCCCGATGCGTTGCGACTCAGCTTCGTCGTCCCGCGTCTCCCACGGCCAGTGCGGCGCGGTGTAGTGCACCGACAGCAGGAACGGCGCCTTCGCGCCCTTCTGCCGGCCGATGAAGTCCACCGCCGCGTCCGAGATGAGGTCCGTCAGGTAGCCAGTGCGCTTCGATTCGGCCTCGCCTTCCCAGAGGTCGCGCACGCCGGCGCTGTCCTGGTAGGAGAAGTAGTCCACGCCGCCGGCAAGCGGGCCGAAGAATTCCTCGTAGCCGCTCTTCAAGGGCCCGAAGTGCGGCGGGAAGCCGAGATGCCACTTGCCCGACAGCGCGGTGCGATAGCCCGCATCGCGCAGCAGCGACGGAAAGGTCGGATGCGAGGGCGGCAAGCCCAGCACCGGATTGCCGCGCGTACGCGTGGCGATCGGCTCGTCGTGGCTGCCGCGCAGCCGGTAGTGGTAGCGCCCGGTGATCAGGCCGAAGCGCGTCGGCGAGCAGACCGGCGAATTCGCGTAGCCATCGGTGAAGCGCAGGCCCTCGGCGGCGAGGCGATCGAGCTCCGGGGAGCAGGAGGAGCGCCCGCCCGCGCCGTCGCTTGCGATGGCGCGCCCACCATAACAGCCGAGGTCCGCGTGGCCGAGATCGTCGGCCATGATGAAGACGAAGTTCGGCCGTTTCATGTCGCTGCCCTGCGGCACATCGCACCTCCTCGAGAGCGCGGATCATAGCAGCGGCGCCCATGCCCACGCCTTGCGCGAGGGCATGGAACGAAGCCGCGCCGGCGCTGTTCGCCGCGGCATGAGCCCCTATACTCCCGGCGCCATGCGCCGCCTCGCCGCCGCCCTCCTCATCCTGCTCGTCGCGACGCTCGCGCACGCGGAGCTGCCCTCCGGCCGGGCCGAGGCGACGACCTGGCTCGCGCACGCCGACGCCGAGCGCCGCGCCGAGGCGGTGGCGTGGATCGCGACGCACGGCGCGATGAAGGACGCCGAGCTGCTGCACCCGCGCCTGCGCGACGAGCACCCTCAGGTGCGCGTGCTCGCCGAGCGCGCGCTGTGGATCGTCTGGAGCCGCTCGGGTGACGCCGCGGTCGACAAGCTCCTCGAGCGCGGCATCGGCCAGATGCAGTCGGGCGACCACCGGCGCGCGATCGCCACCTTCAGCGAGGTGATCCGCCGCAAGCCGGCATTCGCCGAGGGCTGGAACAAGCGCGCCACGGCGCTCTTCTTCGCGCGCGACTACCGCCGCTCGCTCGCCGACTGCGACGAGGTGCTGAAGCGCAACCCCGGCCACTTCGGCGCGCTCTCGGGCATCGGCCAGAACTGGTTCGCGCTCGACGAATACGAGAAGGCGCGCGACGCGTGGAAGCGCGCGCTCGAGGTGAACCCGAACATGCCGGGGGTGGAAGCGAACATCGAAGGCGTGGAGGCGCTGCTGCGCGAGCGGCGCGGGTCCAGCACCTGATGCAGCGCGTCGCACCGTACATCGTCGTGGCGACGATGCTCGCCGCCTGCGCCTACGTCAGCCCGTACCGCGACGCGACCAAGCCGCACCACACCGAGGAAGGCTTCCGCAACCGCTACCCGCATCCCGAGAAGGCCGGCTTCTGGGACTGGAAGCGCGAGCAGTGGCGCCTCGGCCTGCCGAA
This sequence comes from uncultured Enterobacteriaceae bacterium, assembly GCA_964617355.1. Classification (GTDB taxonomy): domain Bacteria; phylum Pseudomonadota; class Gammaproteobacteria; order Burkholderiales; family SG8-39; genus CAZTDU01. The sequence goes on along the minus strand of CAZTXP010000119.1, from coordinate 20,327 downwards.
GAAGCCCGAGGGCGGCTACCGCTTCGAGACCGCGCGCCCCTCGCTCGAGCAGCTGCGCGCCAACCGCCGCGACGCCACCGTGACCTGGGTCGGCCACGCCACGGTGCTGGTGCAGATCGGCGGCCTGAACGTGCTCACCGACCCCCAGTTCTCGGAGCGCGCCTCGCCGGTGTCCTTCGCCGGCCCGAAGCGTGTGGTGCCGCCGGTGCCGACGATCGACCAGCTGCCCCATATCGACGCGGTGGTGATCTCGCACGACCACTACGACCACCTCGACATCGCCACCGTGACGCGCCTCGCCGCGCAGCCCGGCGGCCCGCCGCGCTTCTTCGCCGGCCTCGGCACGAAGCAGTGGTTCGCGCAGTTGGGCATCGAGAGCGTCGACGAGCTCGACTGGTGGGAGTCGGTGGACTACAAGGGCGTGCAGTTCACCTTCGTGCCGGTGCAGCACTGGTCGAAGCGCTCGCTGTGGGACGCCAACCGGCGGCTGTGGGGCGGCTGGGTGCTGCGGCACCCGTCGTTCTCGTTCTTCTTCGCCGGCGACACCGGTTACTCGAAGGACTTCGCCGACCTTGGCGAGAAATTCGGCGGCTTCGACCTCGCGGCGATCCCCGTCGGCGCCTACGCGCCGCGCTGGTTCATGTCCATCATGCACGTCGACCCGGGCGAGGCGGTCCGCATCCACCGCGACGTGCGCGCGCGCCAGTCGCTGGGCATCCACTGGGGCACCTTCGACGACCTCACCGACGAAACGCTGACCGAGCCGCCGGAGGTACTTGCGCGCGAGCGCGCGAAGGCGGGACTGAAGGACGACGATTTCTTCCTGCTCAAGCACGGCGAGACGCGCGTGCTGCGCCGCCTCTAGAGATATTCCTTGGCGGCGGTGTCGCGGTCGGCGGGCTTGCCGACGAGGTAGCCCTGGATGAAGTCGCAGCGCTGCTGCTGCAGGAACTCCATCTGCGCCTCGGTCTCGACGCCCTCGGCGACCACCACGAGTTCAAGCGCGCGCGCGAGGCCGAGGATGGCGGCGACGATCGCGCTGTCGTCCTTGCTCGCCGGCACGTCGGCGATGAAGGACTTGTCGATCTTCAGCTTGTCCACCGGGAAGCGCTTCAGGTACGCCAGGCTCGAGTAGCCGGTGCCGAAGTCGTCGATCGCGATCGACAGGCCGAGCGCCTTCAGCTTCACGAGCGTGGCCTGCGTGACCTCGATGTTGTGCATCACCGTGGACTCGGTGATCTCGAGCTCCAGCAGCTTCGCGGGCAGCCCGGTCTCGCGCAGCACGCGCGCCACCATGTCGACCAGCTTCGGGTCGGTGAACTGCCGCGCCGACAGGTTGACCGCGATCTTCAGGCCGCGCTCGGCGCCGATGAAGGTCGCCCAGCGGCAGGCCTGCTCCAGCACCCACTCGCCGATCGGCAGGATCAGCCCCGTGTCCTCGGCGAGCTGGATGAAGTCCACGGGCGACACCAGCCCCTTGGTCGGGTGCTTCCAGCGCACCAGCGCCTCGTGGCCGACGACGAAGCCGCCGGTCTTCAGCTCGCTGAAGGGCTGGAAGTAGACCTCCAGCTCGCCCTTGGCGAGCGCGCGCCGCAGGTCGTTCTCGAGCGCCAGCCGCCGCGACGCCGCGAGGTTCATCTGGTCGGTGAAGAACTGGTAGTTGCAGCGCCCGGTTTCCTTGGCGTGGTACATCGCCGCGTCGGCGTTGCGGATCAGCGCCTCGGCGTCGCGGCCGTCGTCGGGGAACACGCTGATGCCGATCGACGGCGTCACGGTGACCTCGCGATCGGCCACCAGCACGGGGATCGACAGGCCCTCGATCACCTTCTGCGCCACGCCCGCGGCGTCCGACGAACGCTTGATCTCCGGCAGCACGATGACGAACTCGTCGCCGCCGATGCGGCAGATGGTATCGCCGACGCGCAGCTGCTTGCCCAGGCGCGTCGCCACTTCCTTCAGCAGCTCGTCGCCCGCGGCGTGGCCGAGCGAGTCGTTCACGGTCTTGAAGCGATCGAGGTCGACGAACATCACCGCGGTCAGCTTGCGGTTGCGGTACGAGAGCGCGAGCGCCTGCGTGAGGCGGTCTTCCAGCAGGCGCCGGTTCGGAAGACCCGTCAACGCGTCATGGTCGGCGAGGTGCTGCGCGCGGTGTTCGGCCTGCTTCCTTTCGCCGATCTCCTGCTGCAAACGGTCGTTGGTCGCCTTCAGCTCGGCGGTGCGCTCGGCTACCGCGCGCTCCAGCTCGCCGTGCGAGGCGGCGAGCTTGGCGTGCGACTCCTGCAGTTGCTGGCGCGCGGCGACGAGCGACTCCCGCGCCTCGCGCTCGGCGCTGATGTCGTCGAAGATCCAGATCGTGCCCTCGGCGGCGTGCGCCGGGTCGATCGCCTTGCCGACCACCTTGCACCAGAACGCGCTGCCGTCGCGCCGGCGCAGCTCGCGCTCGGCGATGAAGGCGCTGCCGTCCGACAGGCGCGAGTAGGACTCCTCGCCCGCCTTCTCGTAGGCCGCGGCGTCCGGATACAGCATCGCCACGCTCTGGTCGAGCATTTCCTCGGGCGCGTAGCCGAACATCGCCGCCATCTGCGGGTTGCAGCGCTGGATGGCGCGGTCCTTCAGGTAGGCGATGCCGACCGTCGCGAAGTCGAAGATCAGCTCCTGCTCCTGGTACGCCTGGCGCACGCGCTCGTCGGCCTGGCGCTCCAGCGTCACGTCGTCGTACAGCCAGACCGAGCCCTGCTCCGGATCTCCGGGCTGCATCGGCCGGCGCGAGACCTGCACCCAGATCGCCGAGCCGTCCTTGCGGATCATGCGGCAGGTGCGGCGCACGGTCTCGCCGCGCCAGACCTCCTCGTGCAGGGCCTCGCCGCCTTCGTAGTCCTCGGGGAAGGCGTAGAGCGGCAGCACCGGCTGGCCGAGCAGCTCGCCCTGCGCATAGCCGAATACTTCCTCGAAGCGCGCGTTGCAGCGCGCCACCTTGCCTTCGCGCAAAAAGGCGATGCCGATGGTGACGCCGTCGAGCAGCGCGTTCTGCTCGCGCACCAGGCGCTGCGCGGCCTCGTCGGCGCGGCGGCGCTCGCTCACGTCCTCGAAGATCCAGACGTGGCCCTTGGCGGCGTCGTTCGGGTCGATCGCGCGGCCCGAGAGCCGGCACCAGAAGCCCGAGCCGTCGCGGCGGCGTACCCACTGCTCGCGGCCGTGCACGCGACCGCCGGCGAGTTCCTCCTCGGCGCGCGCCCACTTCGCGTACTCCTCGTCGGTGAAGTGGATCTGCCGCGTCGACGCGCCGTTCGCCTCGCCGGGCGCGTAGCCGAACAGCTCCTCGAAGCGGCGGTTGGCGCGCTGCACGACGCGCTCGCGCACGAAGGCGATGCCGACCACCGCATTGTTCAGCAGCGCCTGCTGCTCGGCGAGCACGCGCGCGAGGTCGGACTCGGCGCGGCGCTGCTCGGTGATGTCCTCGAGCAGCCAGACCGAGCCCTTGGCAGGATCGGCCGGATCCATCGCGCGGCCGGTGACGCGCGACCAGAACGTGCTGCCGTCCTTGCGCCGCGAAAGGTTCGCGCCGGTGTACGACTGCCCGTGCGCAAGCCGCGCGTAGCCCTCGCCCACCGCGCGATAGTCCGCCTCGTTGGCGTAGCTGACCTCGGTCGGCTGGCCGATCATCTCGCCCGGGCCGTAGCCGTGCATTTCCTCGAAGCGCGGGTTGCAGCGCACGAACACGCGGTCGCGCACGAAGCAGATGCCGACCGGCGCGGTGTCGAGGATCGCCTCCTGCTCGCGCGCGAGCCGCGCGACGTCGTCGGCGTGGCGCTTGCGTTCGGTGATGTCCTCGGCGATCCAGATCGTGCCCTGCCCGGGCTCGCGCGGATTGATCGCCTTGGCGATGACGCGCGCGAGGAAGGTACTGCCGTCCTTCCGGCGCATCTCCCACTCGATGTCCAGCTGGCGTCCCTCGGCGAGCGTGGGCACCGCGATCTGCCCGAGCGCCGCGTAGCTCTCCGGCGACGCGTAGATCGCCTCGCCCGGCTGGCCGACGAGCTCGTCCGCCGCGTAGCCGAACATCTCGGCGAACTTCGGGTTGCACAGCGAGAACTTGCGCTCGCGCGTGAAGGCGATGCCGATCGAGGCGTTCGCCAGCACCGCCTCGTACTCGAGCAGCGTGTACTTGGTGCGGCCGGCGAAGCCGGCGGCGGACGGGCCCGGATCCTGCGCGCGGTCGCTCAAGCGGCCTCGGGCGCGTGGGTCACGGCGCGAACCCCGGGGAGCGCGTCACTTGGCGGGCCCGCCGTCGCGCGCGAGCGCGGCGAAGTCTTCCGCGTAGCCCTTCAGGTGACGCACGAAGTGCTCGCGCTGCGCCGGGCTGAGCGACTTGTCTATGTCCAGCAGCATGTCGAGATACAGCGCGATCTGCGCCTTCGCGGCCTCGGCATAGGCGGCCTCGCGGCCGGCGTCCCACTCGGCGGCCCACTCGGGCAAGCGGCGCGTCGCCTCTCGCGCGCGCAGCATGGCGACGAACTCGCCCTGGCGGCGCTTGCGGTCGCGGTCGCGCAGCGATTCGGTCGACGGCGCGCGGTCGTTGTACTGCCTCACCCGCTCGACCTGCGCGTCCGACAGCGTGCCCACCCAGTCCTCCAGCCGCTCGATGTTGCGCTTCAGCCGCCGCTTGCGGCGGTCCTCCGGGGAGCCGGCGAGATTGTCCTTGGCGAACTTGCGGTTCTCTTCCGCGAGCCGACGCTCCAGGTGCGCGAGTTGCTCGGCCGTCAGGCGGTCAAGCAGCGGCGCGGCTTCCGTGGCGGCGGCCCTCAGGCCTTCGCGTACCTGCCCCCTGATGGCATCGTACCCCCAAACGAGGTCCTCCCGCGACAGCGGACGCGCGCCGCGCGTCGCGGCCTCGTCGGCGAGGCGCGCGTACTGCGGCAGCGCCTTCGCGCGGTGCCACGCGAAGAATGCGGCGATGCGCCGGTCGAGCTCCTCGGCGGCCGCGCCCTCGAAGTCGAAGTACGAGTTCGCCTGCCAGCGCGCGAAGGTGTCGGCGTTGCGATAGCCCAGCTGGATCGCGCTGCAGCCGGCCAGCAGCGCGAGCAGCACGGCGAGGAAGACGCGTCGAAGGATCACCAGAAGGCCTCCGTCGTGATCTGGCCGGGCGAACGCCGCCGGTGCTTCTTCAGGCCGCGCGCGGCGAGCACGGCGATCGTGTCGCGCACCATGTCCGGGTTGCCGCAGAGGAGCACCTGCGCGCGCCCGGCCTCGATCGGGGCGCCCGCGGAGGCTTCCAGCCGTCCGTCGGCGATCGCCGCCGGGATGCGGCCCTCCAGCACCCCCACGAGCGCGCCGGCCTGCGCCTCCCGGCTCAGCATCGAGACGCGCGCGAAGCGCGATCCGCGCTCGGCCGCGATGCGCTCGAGCATCTCGCCGTAGACCAGTTCGTTCGCATGGCGCGCGGCGTGCACGAGCACCACGCGCGAAAAGCGTTGCCATGCAGCCTCGCTGCGCAGGATCGACAGGAAGGGCGCGAGGCCCGTGCCGGTGGCGACCAGCCACAGCACCTCGGCGTCCGGCACCTCCGAGAGCACGAGGAACCCCGAGGGGTTGTCCGCGACCCACAGCGTGTCGCCCGGGCGCAGTTCGGCAAGGCGCGGCGAGAGCAGCCCCTCGGGCACGACGATGCCGTAGTACTCCTGCACCGGGTCGTCCGGCGCATTGACGAACGAGAACGGGCGCGCGACGCGCTCGGCGCCGATGTCGAGGCCGATGCGCACGAACTGCCCCGCCTCGAACGCGAGCCGCGGCGCCTCGACGCGCAGCGAGAAGAGGTGCGGCGTCCAGTGCCGGTTCTCGATCACCCTTCCTTCGACCCAAGCGCTCATTGCAGTCGGTACGGCTCGAAGTGGAGGTCGAGCAGGTCCGGGCCGAGCGTCACCACCGCGCCCTGCCGGCGGTTGTTGCCGGTGTCCGAGAACTCGAAGGTATAGGTGCGATGCACGCGCAGGCGCCCCTCCTCGTCGCGCGCGAGGCGCAGGCGCGCCAAGGCTACCGTGTCGTCGAGGAACTGCAGGTCGTAGCGCTCGCAGGCGTGGCGGCCCGCATCGAGCGCCCGCTCGCGCGCGCGCATGCCGTCGAACCACGCGAGCGCGGCGAACCCGATGGCGAGGATGGCGGCGGCTTCCCACATGGCGCGCCGGATTATAGGCGGCGCGCCCGGGCAAAGACCTTGCGCCGCGTCTAGGAAACCTCGATCCGGTCGCGCCGACGATGGCCCAGCAGCCAGAGCGTGGCGATGCGCCGGCCGATGCCGTGGCCGAACACCGGCGCGAGCGGCGTGAACGGCAGGCCGAGCTCGGCGACCGGCGTGCCACGCAGCGCCCGGGCGAACTCGAACCCGAGGCTGGTGGCGAGCGCCACGCCGCGCCCGTTGCAGCCCACCCACGCCAGCAGCCCCGGCGCGAGCTCGTGCAGGTGCGGGCGCTTGTCGAGCGTGATGCCGACGTAGCCGTGCCACAGGTAGTCGAAGGCCGGGAAGCCCAGTTGCGGGAAGACCTTCGCCACGCGCTCGCCGATGCGCCGGCGCATGCGCGAGTCGTAGCCCCACGGGATCGCGAGGCCGCCGCCCGTGACGAGGCGCCCGTTCGCGTCCCAGCGGAAGAAATGCAGGTCGCCCTGCGAGTCGGAACAGGCGAAGTCCTGCGGCAGCACGGCCTTGCGCACCGCCTCCGGCTGCGGCGCCGTCGCCATCTGGTAGCTGCGCACCGGGAACACCGTCTTCGCCAGGCCCGGCCACAGCCCGTCGCTGTAGGCGTGCGTCGCGAGGAACACGCGCTCGGCCACCACGGCGCCGCGCGGGGTCTCGACGCGCCAGCGCCCTTCCCGCTTCTCGATCCTGGTCGCCGGCGACTGCGTGAACACGCGCGCGCCGGCACCGATCGCGGCGCGGCCGAGCTCGCGCGCATAGCCGAGCGCATTGAGCTTGCCGCCGCTTCGGTTCAGCCAGCCGCCGTGCCAGAAGCGCGAGCCGGTGATGCGTTCGGCGCCAGCGCGGTCGACCACCTCGACCGGCGCGCCGCGCTTCGCCCAGGCGGCCGCGCGGCGTTCGGCGAGCTTCACCCGGCCCGGCGTGTGCGCAGGCTGGATCCAGCCGTTCTGCACCGCCTCGCAGTCCATGCGATGGCGCCGGATGAGGTCGAAGGTAAACGAGGCACTGTCGCAGACCAGTTGCAGGAAGCGCTCCGAGGCCTGGCGCGCGAAGTCCTCGGGCTCCATGCGCGACAGCGTCGGGATGACCTGGCCGTTGTTGCGCCCCGAGGCGCCATGGCCGATCTCCTTCGCCTCGAGCACCGCGACCGAGACGCCCGCCTCGGCGAGCGCGAGCGCGCACGCGAGGCCCGAGTAGCCCGCGCCGACGATCGCGACATCGGCCTTCGCCTCGCCCTCGAGAGGCGCGGTCGGCGGCGGCGCGACGGCGGTCGCGTGCCAGAGCGAGCGCGTGAAGAGATCCTGTGCCATGACTGGGGGTTCCGGTTCGAAACGCGAACGCAAGTTTACCGACCCCGGGCCCCTCGCCGGGGCCGCTCTCGGATACGATGCTCGGTCCTTCGAACGCCATCCGTACCATGCAAGCCAACGAACACCGCCGCAAGAACAAGCGCTTCCCCGTGCGCTGGAAGACCGCCGTGGTCTTCGAGAAGCCGCACGGCAAGCCGACGCTGCACACCCAGACCGTGGACCTTTCCACCGGCGGCGCCGCCATCGTCACCGAGCACGGCGACATCGCCGGCGCCACCGTGACGCTGCTGCTCGCGCAGCCGCCGCGCGACGGCGCCGCGTCGGCGCGCATGCTGAAGGTCCGCGCCGAGGTCGTCTCGTGCGTGGAGACCAAGCAGAAGAACGGCTACCGCCACGGCCTGCGCTTCCTGCGCGCGCCCGACGACGGCCTCGACGCGCTGGAAGACCTGCTGCGCGTGGCCGCCGACGCCGTCCACGCCGCCGCGGCGCCGGCGGGCCCGGCGCCGACCAGCCGCCTAGCGCGCCTGAAGGAAATGGCGCAGGCCAAGCTCGCCGAGCCGGCGAAGGTCGACCCGCAGGAGGAGATCAACGAGAAGATCACCTCGGCCCTGTTCCGTGCCTACGAATACCTGAAGGCGCTCGCCGAGCAGCTCGACGTGGTGCGCCCGCCGTACCCCAAGGGCTACGCCATCGTCGGCCTGCCGGAGTTCACCGGGCTCACCTGGAAGAGCGGTCGCGCCGACTTCCGCACGCGCGAGATCAACAAGGACAAGAAGGTGTGGGAGCAGGTGAGCTTCAACATCCTGCTGTCCGCGGACCGCAAGATCAAGGTGCAGCGCGAGAGCCCGGCCACCGAGCGCGTGCAGCGCGCGCTCGACGACCACCGCATCCGCTACCACGCGGCCGAGACCCGGAACGAGCGAGGCTCGGTGAAGCACACCACCTTCACCATCGACTGCGACGTCTCCGCGCTGCTGGTCTTCGAGGGCGACTTCGAGACCGGCCGCATCAAGCTGCGGCTGCGCGACGTCGAGCGCTGGGGCGCCTCCGAGTACATGCTGTACCCGGACGCGATCACCGAGGCGGCGCTCGAGGAGTTCGCCGGCGTGATCCTGGGCGAGACCCACAAGGTCGGGCCGCTGATCCTCGCGCAAGGCTAGCCGGGCTTCCGACTCCAGCGTTCAAGGGCGGCGCCGAGGATGCCCTTGGGCATGTAGATGATGAAGAGCACCAGCATCAGGCCGTAGATCGCGAGGTCGAGCGCCGGGAAGGACTTGAAGTGCTCGCCGAGCGCGAGCCGCAGCCCCTCCTGCAGGAGCAGCGTGAACACCGCGCCGACCGTCGGCCCGAGCATTACGTACATGCCGCCGGCGATCACGCCGAACACCATCTGCAGGCTGATGCCGATGCCGGACACGGTCTCCGGGTTGATGTAGAGCTGGTACTGCGCGTAGAGCACGCCGCCCAGGGACGTCATCACCGCCGAGACCAGCGTCACCGAGAGCTTCGCGCGGGTCACGTGGATGCCGATCGACGCCGCGGCGTCCTCCTCCTGGCTGATCGCCTCGAGCGCGAGGCGGTTCATGCCGCGGTCCACCCGCCGCCAGACCCAGAGCGCGAACAGCCACGCGGCGAGGATGGCGTAGAACCACACCACCTTCGACTGGAACTGCATCGCGCCGATCGCGACGGTGGTGCCCTCGGTCAGCGCCGACTTCGGCGTCGCGCCCAGCGACCCGCCGGTCTGGTCGCGCAGCGCGACGATCACCAGGCGCGTGACCTCCGACAGCGCCAGCGTCACCAGCGCGAAGTAGTGGCCGACGATCTTGAAGCGGAAGCACGGCAGGCCGATCACCACCGCCACCACCGCCGAGGTGACGATGCCCGCCAGCGCCCCGATCCACGGCGACACGCCGAAGTGGTTCCACAGCATCACCACCGAGTACGCGCCGATGCCGAGGAAGGCGCCGTGGCCGAAGCTCACCATGCCCAGGCGCCCCATGATCGACCAGCTCGTGTACACGTAGCCCCACAAGAGGCACATGATCACGAGGTGCATCGGGTAGTTGCCCGGCCCCGCGAGCGGGAAGGCCGCGAGCAGGGCGAGCAGCACCCACGGCAGCGCCTTCATCTCACTTGCCCCCGAGGATGCCCTGCGGGCGCCAGAACATCACCGCGATGAAGAACACGAACGCGATCACGTAGCCCCACTCGATGGCGAAGAAGAAGCCGCCGACCGAGATGAACTGCGCGAAGATGAACGCCGCCACCAGCCCGCCCAGCATGTTGCCGAGGCCGCCGAGCACGCAGATCAGGAAGGTGATCGGGCCGAAGGACAGGCCGATCGCCGGGTGGATGTCGTACTGCAGCACCAGCAGGCAGGCGCCCAGCCCCGCGAGCCCGCCGCCGAGCGCCGAGGTCACGGTGAACACCCGGTCCGGGTTCACGCCCATCAGCGGCATGATCTCGCGGTCCTGGCTGATCGCGCGGATCGCGGTGCCGATGTAGGTGCGCGACAGGAACAGCCACGTCGCCGCGACGCCGGCCACCGCCACCACGAAGGCGATGATGCGCGGCATCGAGAACGACATCTCGCCCAGCGCCACCGGCGCGAGCTTCACGCCAAGGTTGCGGAACTCGATGCCGAAGGCGAGCGTCGCCGCAGCCTGCAGGAAGAACAGCACGCCGCCCGTGACAAGGAGCTGGTTGATCGGTTCGGCCGACAGCACCGGCCGGATGATGAAGCGGTGCAGCAGCGCACCGAGCAGCGCGACCAGCGCGACGCCGCAGGCCATCGCGGCGAGCAGCGGCCACTGGTACTGCACGTGCAGCACCCAGACCGCGTACATGCCGATCATGATCATCTCGGCGTAGCAGATCCAGACCACGTCGATGACGCCGAACACGAGGTTCAGGCCGAGCGACAGCAGCGCGAGCAGGCCGCCGAGCAGGATGCCGTTCAGCACGGCTTCGAGGAGGAAGATGTCGAACACTTCCATGTTCAAATCCCCAGGTAGGCCTTGCGGATCTCGTCGGAGGCCAGCAGCTCCTTCGACGAACCGCTCGACTTGATGCGCCCGGTCTCCAGCAGGTACGCGCGGTCCACCACCTTCAGCACCTGCCGGATGTTCTGCTCGACGATCAGCACCGTGTAGCCCTCCGAGGAGATCTTCCTCACCAGCTCGAAGATCGACTGCACGATCACCGGCGCGAGGCCCGCAGAGGGCTCGTCCAGCAGCAGCAGCTTCGGACCGCTCATCAGCGCGCGACCAATGGCGCACATCTGCTGCTCGCCGCCGGACATGGTGCCGGCGGGCTGCGCGCGCCGTTCCTTCATGCGCGGGAAGAGCTCGTAGACCATCGCGAGGCGCTGGTCGAACCTAGCGCGCGCCGACGGCAGGTAGGCGCCCATCTTCAGGTTCTCCTCCACCGTCAGGCGCGGGAAGAGGCGCCGATGCTCGGGCACCTGCGAGATGCCGAGCGCGATCACCTCGTGCGGCGCCACCTCGGCGAGCGAGCGGCCCTCCATCGACACCTGGCCGCCGTTGAGCGGGATCAGCTTCGAGATCGCGCGCAGGAGCGTCGTCTTGCCGGCGCCGTTGGGGCCGATCACCGCCACCGACTCGCCGGCCTTCACCTCGAGCGAGACGTCGAACAGGGCCTGGAAGCTGCCGTAGCCGGCCGAGACGTTGGCGAGGGACAGCATCAGGCGCCCCCGGGGGGTGCGGGGGGCTGCGGAGCACCCCCTGCTGCCTTGCTCGCCACCTGCTGCTGCACCTCGGCCGCGTCGGTGCCGAGGTAGACCTCGATCACCTTCGGGTCGTGCGCCACCTCGGCGGGCTTGCCCTCGGCGATCACCTCGCCGTGGTCGAGCACGAGGCACCGGTCCACCACGCGCATCAGCACGCCCATGATGTGCTCGACCCAGATGATGGTGACGCCGCGCTTCTCGCGAATGCTCGCGAGCATGTCGGCGGCCTGGTCCATCTCGGACTCGTCCAGCCCGCCGAGCGACTCGTCGGCGAGCAGGATCTTCGGCTGCGTCGCAAGCGCGCGCGCGAGCTCGAGCTTCTTCAACCCCGCGGCGCCAAGGCCGTCGACGCGCGCGGATTCGGAGACCGGCAACTGCACGAGCGACAGCGCGTCCTTCGCCGCCGCCCACGCCGCCTCGCGCGTCGGCGTCTCGGCGCGGCCGTAGTAGGCCGCGAGCGCGACGTTCTCGACCAGCGAGAGCTTGCGGAACGGTCGCGGGATCTGGAACGTGCGCGCGATGCCGCGCCGGCAGACCGCCGCCGGCGCGAGCCCGCCGATCTCGGCGCCGGCGAGGCGCACCGACCCGCTCGTGGGCGCATACAGCCCCGCGACCAGGTTGAACGTGGTGCTCTTGCCCGAGCCGTTCGGCCCGATCAGCCCGAGGATCTCGCCCTCCGCGAGGGAGAACGAGACCTCCGAGACCGCCGTGAACCCGCCGAAGCGCTTGGTGAGCCGGGAAACCTCCAGCACGCCGAGCTTCTTACTGGGCGTACGGGTGGCCCTTCGGAAGCGGGAAGATCGGGTCCGTGGTGCGGATCGCCTTCGGCCACGCGATGTAGGTGCGGCCGTTGACGTACTGCATCACCACCGGCGAGGAGCGCTCGTTCTGCCCCGACATCGCGTGCCCCGGCGGGAAGAACTTCACGCCGTAGCCCTGCATCGTGCCGCCCACCGGGATGTCGGTCTCGAGGGACGCCTTCCTCAGCGCCTCGGGATCGATGCCGCCGTGCTTCTTGATCGCGCGCGGCAGCACGTCGGTGAAGAAGATCCACGACTGGTTGAAGCCCATCGAGGCGTGCGGCGGCACGTCGGCCGGGCCCTTCGCGGCCTGGTAGCGCTTCACCATCTCCTTGGTGAGGTCGCCCATGCCGGGCTTCAGCGTCTTGGGATCCAGCAGCTGCGCCGCCACCGGGTCGACGTTGAAGAAGTAGTTCACGTCGGTGCCGAAGGTCTCCATCAGCTTGCCGATCTGGCCGTAGCCGGCGCCGTGGCCGATCAGACCCTTGAACTTCAGGCCTTGCTCGCGCGACTGGCGCAGGAAGAGCGTGATGTCCGGGTTGTAGCCGGTGTGCAGGATGATGTCCGGACGCGCGCGCTTCAGCTTGGTGACCAGGCTCGAGAGGTCGGGCGCGGTGGCCGCGTAGCCCTCCTTCAGCACCACGTTCATGCCGAGCGACTTGCACTTGGACTCGTTGCCGGCGGCGACGCCGGCGCCGTAGGGCCCGTCCTCGTAGATCACCGCGATCTTGACGTTCTTCGGGTCGGTGCCGAGCTTCTCCTTCGCGTTCTCGTGCACGTAGGTGCACGAGGCCTCGCCGAACTGGTCGGAGTGCACCTGCGGGCGGAAGACGTAGGAGAGCTTCTTGTCCTTGAACACGCTTGAGGCGACGCAGACGTTGGCCCACATGAACTTCTTGGCCGAGTCGACGCGCTGCGCCATCGGCACGCAGTGCGCGCTGGAGAACACGCCCATCAGCAGGTGCACTTTCTCCTGGTCCATGAGGCGCGTGGCCTCGTTGATCGCGACCTCGGTCTTCGACTGCGCGTCGGCGTAGATCGGCACGATCTTGTAGCCCTCGACGCCACCCTTCTCGTTCAGCATGTCGATGGCGATCTTGGTGCCGAGGCCCGCGGCCTCCGACCCGCCGGCGGCAAACGCGCCGGTGTAGTCGTAGATCACGCCGACCTTGATTTCCTTGGCCTGCGCGAACGCGGCGGCCGAGACGACGGCGAGCGACGCCGCCACGATGGTGCGATGCAGTTTCATGGGCCCTCCCCCTTGAGCGGCCCAGTGTTTCAAAGGGTCTTGCGGCTGTCAATGCGGCCGCGCCACAATGGGGTTCCATCGCGTCCTTGGGAGGGGACTCCATGACCGCAGACCTTCGCCGCCGCCGTATCGTGCTCGGCGCCGCCGCCGCATCGCTCGCGCCGTTTGCGCCAAACGTCCTCGCGCAAGCGCCGAAGCTGCTGTCGGTGCCGACCGTCGACAGCCTGACCATCCGCGTGCTGACCGACTCCAGCTACGACACGCCGCGCGCGGGATCGTCGAAATGGGTGAAGACGCGGCGGGCTGGCCTGGTCTCCCCGACCAACGTGAGGAAGACCCTGCACAACGAATGGGGCCTGTCGCTCGCGCTGGAATCGAAGATCGGCGCGGACACGCGCCACCTGCTGCTCGACTTCGGCTACACGCCGAACGCGCTCAACAACAACCTCGAGGTGCTCGGCATCGACCCGGCCCGCTTCCATGCGCTGGTGGCGAGCCACGGCCACTACGACCATTTCGGCGGGTTGATCGGCTTCCTCGAGCAGCACCGCGGCAAGCTCCCGGCGGACCTGCAGATGTACATCGGCGGCGAGGACCTCTTCTGCACGCGCAAGACCGCCGTAGGCGCACCCGGCCACTTCGCCGACTGGGGCACGCTCGACCGGCGCGACCTCGACAAGCACCGCATCCGCATCGTCAGCTGCGAGCAGCCCACCGTCGTCATGGGCCATGCCTTTACCACCGGCACCATCGACCGCACCAGCTTCGAGAAGGTGCTGCCGAACACGCTGGTCGAGTACTTCAAGAAGGACGGCCTCGGCTGCGACATCCCGTCGGCCAACGCCAAGGCCGGCGGCAAGGCGGTGCAGGACCAGCACATCCACGAGCACGGCACGTGCTTCAACCTCAAGGACCGGGGACTGGTCGTGATCTCGTCCTGCGGCCACGCCGGCATCGTCAACACGGTGCAGCAGGCGATCAAGGTCACCGGGATCAAGAAGGTGCACGCCGCGCTCGGCGGCTTCCACCTCTTCCCGGCGACGGACGACTACGTGCGCACCACCGTCGAGGCGCTCACCAGGCTCGACCCGGACGTGATCATCCCGATGCACTGCTCGGGGCCGTCGATCGTCGCGCTGCTGCGCACGGAACTCGCCGATCGCGTCATGACCTCGACGACGGGCACCGAATTCACCTTCGGCGCCTGATCGCGGTCGCGGCGCTGGTCGCCGCGACCGTTCCTGGGTTTGCACAGGAACGCCGTGCGGATGCGGCTCGCCTGATGAACGAGCTGATGTCCGGCAAGCACCCGGTCGGCGGCCCGTTCACGCTGAAGGGCGCCGACGGCAAGCGCGTCGCGCTCGCCGACTTCAGGGGCCGCATCGTGCTGCTCTACTTCGGCTATGCGCGCTGCCCGGATGTGTGCCCTACCGATCTCGCGATCGTCGGCGAGGCGCTGCGGCAGCTCGGCCCGGCGGGCGACGACGTGCAGCCGATCTTCGTGACGCTCGACCCGAAGCGCGACACGCCCGCGATCATGAAGGAGTACGTGGCCGCCTTCCACCCGCGCTTCGTCGCGCTCGGCGGCACGGAGGCCGAGGTGAAGCGCGTCGCCACCTCGTACAAGGTGTTCTACGAGAAGGTGCCGCTGCCCGGCACCAAGACCTACACCATCGACCACTCGGCCTTCACGTTCCTGCTCGACCGCGAAGGAAAGTACGTCGCCTTCTTCCCGCCCGGCACGCCGCCGGAGCGCATGGCGACGATGGTGCGCGAGCAGCTGTTGCGCTAGCGCGCCAGCACCAGGGCGAGGCCGCCTTTCAACTCGCCAGCACCAAGGCGAGTCCTATGGCCGCGGGCACCGCCTGCACGAACAGAATGCGCTTGGACGCCGTCGCCGCGCCGTAGAGGCCCGCGACCAGCACGCAACCGAGGAAGAAGATCTGGATGGCCCGGCCCTCGGGCCCGATCGCGAGGCCCCAGAAGAGTCCCGCGGCAAGGAAGCCGTTGTATAGGCCCTGGTTCGCGGCCAGCACCTTCGAGGCCTCGGCGAATTCCGGCGTGGTGCCGAAGGCCTTGCGCCCGCGCGGCGTGGTCCACAGGAACATCTCCAGCACGAGGATGTAGACGTGCAGCAGCGCGACCAGCCCTACGACGATCTTGGCGGCGAGCGCCATGGAACCCCCGGTGCGGACGAAAGGCTAAAGGATACGCGCCCGACGGCCGATACCCACGACAGCGACTCCTCGCAATGGAGCGGCCCATGCGCACCCTGGACGACGTGTACGGACCCGACCTGGACGACTTCCCGCTGGAGCAGGACGCCACCGCGCAGCACGCGCACCTCTCCTGGGACGAGCCGCAGGCGCGGCCCGACCCGCGCCTGCCGGCGTGGGTCTACGGCCCGGTGCCCGCTCAGTCGAGCGAGAGATTCACCGCCTTCGCCACGCGGCGATAGGACTCCAGCTGCTCGGCGACCACCGCAGAGAGTTCCTGCGGCGAGGAGCTCTTCGCCTCGAAGGCGAGCTTGCCGAAGGCGTCCTTGACCTCGGGCTTGGCGAGCAGGATGCGCATCTCGCGGTTCAGGCGCTCCACGATCTCCTGCGGCAGCTTCGCCGGGCCGAAGAGCCCGCCCCACGGGATGATCGGCACCATCGGCAGCCCGGCCTCGGGCAGCGTCGGCGCCTCGGGCAGGAGCGCGTTGCGGTTGGGCAGCAGCGTGGCGAGCGCGCGCAGCTTGCCCTCGCGGATGTGCGGCGTCGCCGTGCCCGGCGTGAGGATCGAGAACTGCACGCGGCCGGCGAGCAGGTCGACCGTCAGCGGCCCGTCGCCCTTGTACGGGATGTGCACCACGTCCATCTTCTGCTGCATGGCGAACTGCGCGGTGGAGAGGATGCTGGTGGCGTTGCCGGTGCCGTAGTTGATCTTGCCCGGGTGCGCGCGCGCGTAGGCCACGAGGTCGTTGATGGTGTGCACCGGCATGCTCGAGTGCGACACCACGAAGAATCCGAAGTACCCGACCAGCGACACCGGCGTGAAGTCGGCGATCGGGTCGTAGCTCGGCTTCTTCTTCGCCGCCGGCACGAACGACATGCCGGTGGCGGTGCCGTAGTAGAGCGTGTAGCCGTCGGGCGCGGCGGACTTCACCGCTTCCGAGGCGATCGCGCCGTCGGCGCCGGGGCGCGTTTCGATCACCACGGGCTGCCCGAGCTGCTGCCCAAGCGGCTGCGCGAAGATGCGCGCGCCCAGTTCAGCCGAGCCGCTGGGCGGGAACGGCACAATCAGCCGGATCGGCTTGGCCGGGTACTGGGCGAATGCGAATGCGGGTACGGCGAGCGCGCAGGCGAGCGCGACGCCGCGAACGAGACGGTCCATGCTTCCTCCTCCTCAGAAGGTCACTGCGCCTACTCTAGCTCAGAGTCCGCTCTCGAGGGCGAAGCGCCGCGCCTGCGGGAAGAAGACGCGGAAATCCGCCTCGAAACCCTCGTACGCTGCGGCCAGGTCGTCGCCCGACCCGAGCAGGCCGTTGCCGCGCTTCAGGCGCCGGCCGATGCCCTCGAGCGCGCGCCCCACGTAGGCCGGCTCGGCGTAGTTCACCAGCCAGTTGCGTTCCGCCATGCGCGCGGCTACCCACTGCAGGTCGGCCGGCAGTTCCTCGCGCCGCGCCGCGAGCAGCGCATACACGCGCGCGGCGAAATCCTCGAGCGCCTCGTCGTGGTGCTCGCGCCAGCTGCGGGCCAGGAAGTGGTCGTAGAACAGGTCCACCATGATGCCGGCGTAGCGCCGTCGCGGCGGGCCGATGCGTGCCTTCGACGCCAATACCACCGGATGCGCGTCGGTGTAGCTGTCGATGCGCCGGTGCAGCGCGATCGCGGCGCCGACGCGGCCCTCGTAGCGCCCCTCGAGCGGACCCTTCACGAAATCGCCCAGCATCGCGCCCACGAGCGCGTCGTCGTCGGGCGGGGAGAGCAGCAGGTGGGCGAGGTAGTTCACGGCGGGCGGATGGTACGCCGTTGGCCGGGTCGAAATCCTCTTCCGCCGGGGCGAGCGCCGGACTATCCTTGCAGGTCCATGGCCGACGAAACGCTCGCCCTGCAGCGCGAAGTACGCGACCTCCAGGCCGCCATCGCCTCGATGCGCGAGCAGCTCGAGCTCGCCCGTGCCGACCGCGAGGTCGCGGTGCTGCACGCCAATTCCGAGTCGAAGGCCGAGATCGCCCAGCTGCGCGCGGCCGCGGCGGCGCTGCGCGACGAGCTGGAGCGCGTGCACGGCGCGCAGGAAGACCTGCTGCGCGAGGCGAAGAGCGAATCGCAGGACGAGATCCGCCAGCTGCGTGCCGCCGCCGCCGCGCTGCGCGAGCAGCTCGAGATCGAGCGCGCCGACCGCGAGCGCGCGATCCAGTCCGCGGTCAAGGCGGCGAACGACGAGATCGCCCAGCTGCGCGCCACCGCCGCCGCGCTGCGCGAGTCGCTGGAGCGCGCCGGCGCCGAGCGCGACGCCGCGGTGACCCGCGCGCGCACCGACGACCGCGCCGAGATCGGCCAGCTGCAATCCACGGTGCGCGCGCTGCGCGAGCGCGTCGAAGCCGGGGCACCGCAATGAGCGAGCCCAAGAGCAACGTCCGCGCCCTGCCGGGCCTCGCCGAGCGCAAGAAGCCGGTGCGGCGCACGGGCGCGCGCCGCTTGAAGCTGGTCGAGATGCTGCTGGAAGTCTCGCGCCGCATGGCGGCCTACGAGACGCTCGACGAGGTGCTGCACGCGCTGGTCGAGATGACCACCACCGAGCTCGACGCCGAGCGCGGGTCGCTGTTCCTCAACGACCCCTCGACCGGCGAGCTCTACTCGCGCGTCGCGCAGGGCAACATCAAGCGCGAGATCCGCCTGCCGAACACCAGCGGCATCGCCGGCCACGTGTTTACGACCGGCGAGAGCCTGACCATCGACGACCCGTATTCCGACCCGCGCTTCAACCGCTCGATCGACGAGCAAACGGGCTTTGTCACGCGCAACATCCTGTGCGTGCCGATCAAGACGGTGAAGGGCGAGATCATCGGCGTCGCGCAGTCGCTGAACAAGCGCCACGGCGAGTTCACGCGCGAGGACCTCGACGCGCTCGAGGCCATGACCACGCAGGGCACGGTCGCGCTGCAGAGCGCGCAGTTCATCGAGAAGATGAAGGCCCTGCGCGCGCAGGAGATGGAGTTCATCGAGATCGTCTCCGAGGTCACCGCCGACATCAAGCTCGGGTCGCTGCTGCATAAGGTGATGGGCGAGGCGACGCGCCTCCTGAACGCCGACCGGTCCACGCTCTTCCTCAACGACGAGAAGACCCACGAGCTCTGGTCCGAGGTCGGGCAGGGCCTGCAGTCGATGCAGATCCGCCTGCCGAACCACCTCGGCATCGCCGGCGCGGTGTTCACCTCGGGCAAGTCGATCAACATCCCCTACGCCTACGCCGACCTGCGCTTCAACCCGGCGTTCGACAAGAAGACCGGCTACTTCACGCGCTCCATCCTCTGCGTGCCGATCGTCAACAAGCACGGCAAGGTGATCGGCGTGACGCAGGTGCTGAACAAGCGCGGCGGCCCGTTCACGGCGGAGGACGAATCGCGCCTGCGGGCGTTCACCGCGCAGATCTCGATCGCGCTCGAGAACGCCAAGCTCTTCGCCGACGTGCAGAACATGAAGAACTACAGCGAGGCGATGCTGGAGTCGATGTCCAACGGCGTCGTCACGCTGGACGAGAACGGCAAGATCGTCACCTGCAACGCGGCCGGCCTGCGCATCCTGCGCGCCCAGCCCGGCGCGGTGCTGCAGAAGCCCGCCGCCGAGTTCTTCGCCGGCGACAACGAATGGGTGCTCGAGAAGCTGAAGCAGGTGGCCGCGAGCGGCGAGCACGAGATCCTGATGGACGCCGAGCTGGTGCTGGGCGAGGAGCGCGTGTCGACGAACGTCACCGTGATGCCGCTCGCCAACGCCGACCACAAGCGCATCGGCTCGATGCTGCTGATCGAGGACATCTCGAACGAGAAGCGACTGAAGTCCACGATGTCGCGCTACATGGACCCGGGCATCGCCGACCGGCTGGTGGCGAGCGGCGCCGAGATGCTCGGCGGCCAGGCGGTCGAGGCCACCGTGCTCTTCTCGGACATCCGCAGCTTCACCACGCACTCCGAGCAGCTCGGCCCGCAGGGCACGGTGGCGATGCTGAACGAATACTTCACGCTGATGGTCGACTGCATCCAGCGCGAAGGCGGCATGCTCGACAAGTTCATCGGCGACGCCATCATGGCCGGCTTCGGCGTGCCGGTGCCGCGCGAGGACGACGTCGACCGCGCGGTGCGCGCGTCGATCGCGATGATCACGGAGCTGCGACGCTGGAACGTGCAGCGCGCGAGCGAGGGCCGCCCGCCGATCGACATCGGCATCGGCCTCAATACCGACAACGTGGTCTCGGGCAACATCGGCTCGAAGAAGCGCATGGACTACACCATGATCGGCGACGGCGTGAACCTCGCCTCGCGCCTGGAGTCCGCGTGCAAGCAGTATGGCGCGCACGTGCTGGTCTCGGAGTTCACGTACCGCAAGCTCCGCGGCACCTACCGCGCGCGCGAGATCGACCTCGTCGTGGTCAAGGGCAAGACCAAGCCGGTCGCGATCTACGAGATCCTCGACTACCACACGCCGGAGACCTACCCGAACCTCGCCGACGCGCTGGGCGATTTCCGCGACGGCCTGGAGAAGTACCGCGCCCGCGACTTCGCCGGCGCCCGCGCGCTGTTCGAGAAGGTGCTGGCGATCAACCCGGCCGACAAGGCCGCGAAGCTCTACGTCGAGCGCTGCGAGCACCTCGAGAAGGAGCCGCCGCCCACCGACTGGTCGGGCGTGTGGGTCATGGAAAGCAAGTAGGCGCGCGGGCCGGTCATCGGCCCTTGCGCGTCCCGGCGCCCTGCCGCCGTCCGCGGGGCCGGCTCGCCGAGGTCTTCAGCGCCGCGTCGAACGCGCGCCGGCCCCACTTCGCCGCGGCG
>CAZTXP010000118.1:0-1998 GCA_964617355.1 uncultured Enterobacteriaceae bacterium | reverse complement strand
GGTGACCACGTTGCTCGATGCGAGCCTCGCAGACATGCGCGCGAAGGTCGACGAGTTCGGCCGCGACCTCGCGAAGACCAAGGGCGTGGGTGTCTTCTACTTCGCCGGCCACGGCATCCAGTTGTCGTGGAGGAACTACCTCTTGCCGGTGGACACGCAGATCGGCAATACCGAGGAGGTGCCGCAGAAGGCGGTGGACCTCGCGCAGTTGCTCGACATCATGGGCAAGGCCGGGAACCCGGCGAACATCGTGATCCTCGACGCCTGCCGCAACAACCCGTTCGGGCGCGACTTCCGGATCGAGCAGAAGGGGCTGTCGCAGGTCGATGCGCCGGTGGGCACGCTGCTCGCGTACGCGACGGCGCCCGGGAACGTGGCGATCGACGGCGAGGGCACCAATGGCCTCTACACCGAGCACCTGCTGAAGGAGATGAAGGTGCAGGACGCGAAGGTGGAGGACATCTTCAAGCGGGTAAGGCTGGCGGTGAGGCGGCAGTCAAAGGGGTTCCAGATCCCGTGGGAGAGCACCTCGCTGGAGGAGGATTTCTACTTCCAGCCGCCGGAGGAATTGAGGAGGGCCGGGCAGCAGGCGGATGCCGCGCGCCGCCGCGCGCTCGAGGAAGTGCGTGCCGCGAAGGAGCGCGACGAGGCGGAGAAGAAGCGCCGCTTCGAGGCGGAGCGCGCCGACTGGGAGAAGGCGGACGCATCCACGGATCCTGCGGTCTACGCAGCCTACCTGTACAAGTATCCCAAGGGCAGCTATACCGAGGTCGCGCAGTTGCGCCTCGACCAGTTGCTCGCCCGACAGGGCGAGAAGCGCATCGAGGTCGTGAATGCGCCGGAGAACCCGTTTACGAAGGGTACGGTGCGCGCGGACACCGCCTACAAGGTCGGTGACACCTACGAGGTGCGCGTCTCGGACCTCTACACGGGCAACGTGCTTCGCACGGAGCGGAGAGTGGTCACCGCGGTGACCGACCGGGAGATCATCTTCAACAAAGGACTCGCCGTCTTCGACCTGCTCGGAAATGTGCTGCGGTCGCCGGACGGCCGTCGCTTCTCCGGTTCGCAGGACCAGCCGGTCGAGTACGCGGTCGGGCGCAAGTGGCTGGCGCGCTTCGAGGCGATCCAGGCGAACGGCACGCGCTGGATGAACGAGGTCGAGTACCGGATCAGGGGCAAGGAAAGCGTCACTGTGCCGGCCGGCACGTTCGACTGCTTCCGCATCGAGGGCAGGGGTAGCGCCATTTCGGAAGACGGCAACCAGGCCACCATCGCGGGCGAGGGCTGGGTAGCGCCCGACCGGGTACGGATGCCGGTCCGGCGCGAGCGGCGCCTGACCATCCACCGCCGCGGCGGCGGGGCGCCGATTCCGGCCATCGCCTCTCGAGAGGAACTGCTGTCGTTCTCGCAGGGCTGAGAACGCGAGGCGGCACTAGAATTCGTCCCATGGAATCCTCGACGTCCTCCTCGCGCCGCGCGTTGCTGAAGGCCACCGCCGCCGCGAGCGGCCTGTCGTTTTTCTCGTTCCGCCCGACGGCCGCGCTGGCGCAGTTGGCCGCGGCGGCGGGCGGCGCGGCGTCTGCGGTGCTGGGTGCGCCGCGCCTTGCGCTGGTGATCGGCAACGATCGCTACAAGGATTCGCCGCTGAAGAACCCGGTGAACGACGCGCGGGCGATCTCTGCGGAACTGCAGGCCTCCGATTTCGCGGTGACGACGTTGCTGGACGCGGGCCTTGCGGACATGCGTGCGCGCGTCGACGCCTTCGGCAAGGATCTCGCGAAGACCAAGGGCGTGGGCGTCTTCTACTTCGCCGGGCACGGCATCCAGCTGTCGTGGAGGAACTACCTCCTGCCAGTGGACACGCAGATCGCGAACACCGAGGAAGTGCCGCAGAAGGCGGTCGACCTCGCGCAGCTGCTCGACACGATGGGCAAGGCGGGCAACCCGGCGAACATCGTGATCCTCGACGCCTGCCGCAACAACCCGTTCGGGCGC
>CAZTXP010000117.1:0-7126 GCA_964617355.1 uncultured Enterobacteriaceae bacterium | reverse complement strand
TACGGCACCAACCCGAAGGACGTCACCGCGGCCTTCAACCTGCCGAAGGAACAGCACCACAACTGGAAGTACGTGCGCTTCGGCCCGGACGGCAAGCTCTACGTGCCCTTCGGCGCGCCGTGCAACATCTGCGAGCCGCCGTCGAAGGAGTACGCGCAGATCCGCCGCTACAACGCCGACGGCTCCGGCATGCAGGTCATCGCCACCGGCGTGCGCAACACGCAGGGCTTCGACTGGCATCCGAAGACCAGGGAACTGTGGTTCACCGACCACGGCCGCGACTGGCTGGGCGACGACGGCCCCGAGGACGAGCTGAACCGCCTCTCGAAGCCGGGCCAGTTCTTCGGCTTCCCGTACTGCCACGCCAACGGCGTCGCGGACCCGGACATCAAGCGCGCCGACGCCTGCAAGGGCGTGACGCTGCCGGTGACCACGATGGGCCCGCACGCCGCGGCGATGGACCTGCACTTCTACACCGGCAAGATGTTCCCGGCCGAGTACCAGGGCGTGGCCTTCGTCGCGCGCAAGGGCTCGTGGAACCGCACCAAGAAGTTCGGCTACGACGTGGTCACGGTGCGCGCGGGCGCGGACGGCAAGGGCGCGAAGATCGTTCCGTTCATGACCGGTTTCATGAACGCGGCCGACAACACGTTCTGGGGCCGGCCCTCGCACCTGGCGCAGCTGAAGGACGGCTCGCTCCTCGTCACCGACGAGCAGCTGGGCGCGATCTACCGCATCAGCTACAGCGCCGCCGCGGCGAAGAAGAAGTAATGCTTCGGCAGATCGGGCGGTGGCTCCTCACGGGGGCCACCGCCCTTTTCATTTCCACGGCATTCGCGCAGGTATCCGCGCAAGTGTCAGATGCGCGCCTCGCCGCCTGCGGCGGCTGCCACGGGCCGGACGGCAACTCGCCGGTGCCCGGCGTGCCCTCGCTCGCCGGCCAGCCGAAGGTCTTCCTCGAGAACTACCTCGTCATGACGCGCGAAGGCATCCGCGGGTCCGAGGTGATGCAGACGCTGCTGAAGGGCATCTCCGACCGCGAGATCGTCGCCATCGCCGCGCACTACAACGCGCTGCGCAAGCGCCCCGTCGCGGGCAACACCGACGCCGCGCAGCTGGCGCGCGGCCGCGAGGTCGCCGAGAAGAACCGCTGCGGCAATTGCCACCTGCCGAACTACTACGGGCAGGAACAGGTGCCCCGCCTCGCCAGCCAGCGCGAGGATTTCCTCTATGAAGCCCTGATCGCCTACCGGCAGAACAAGCGGCCCGGCGGCGACACCATCATGGCCGCGTCGATCTATGGCATCCCGGAAGCCGACCTCAAGGCGATGGCGCATTACTTCGCGCGCTCGGAGTAATTTCGTGCTGCACGCGGGCGCCGCCCTGGCGGCCGGTGCCGCGCTCTTCGCGACGCTCGCGCACGCGGCCGACGACGACGGCTCGGTCACCATCACGGCCACGCGCGTCGCGCGCCCGAGCCTCGACGTGCCCGCGTCGGTGGACCGGCTCACGTCCGAGGAACTGCGCTTCGCGCGCCCGGGCGTGAACCTTTCCGAATCCACGGCGCGCATCCCCGGCCTCGTGGTGCAGAACCGCCAGAACTACGCGCAGGACCTGCAGATCTCCTCGCGCGGCTTCGGCACGCGCTCCACCTTCGGCGTGCGCGGCATGCGGCTGATCGCCGACGGCATCCCCGCCAGCATGCCCGACGGCCAGGGACAGGCCGCGACCTTCGACCTCGGCTCGGCCGAGCGCGTCGAGGTGCTGCGCGGCCCGTTCTCGGTGCTGCACGGCAACGCCTCGGGCGGCGTGATCAACGTGATCACCGAATCCGGCCGCCGCGAACCCGGCGTCGAGGGCGACCTGATGCTCGGCAGCTACGGCACCTGGCGCAGCGGCGTGAAGGTCACCGGTGCGAGTGGCGGGTTCGAGGGCATCGTCAACGTGTCGCGCTTCATGACCGACGGCTGGCGCGATCACTCGTCCGCGACGCGCGACCAGATGAACGCGAAGCTCGGCTGGTCGCTCTCTGGATCCACGCGTATCGGTGTCGTGGCCAACTCGCTCACCTCGCCCGAGACGCAGGACCCGCTCGGCCTCACGCGCGCGCAGGCCGACGCCGGCCCGCGGCAGGTGGCCGCGGTGGCGAACACCTTCAACACGCGCAAGACCGTCGGCCAGCAGCAACTCGGCGCGACGCTCGAGCACCGGTTCGGCGACCACGTCGCCACCTTCGCGGCCTACGGCGGCCACCGCGACGTGCGCCAGTACCTCGCGCTGAACGGCGCGGCGCCGGCCACCAGCTCCGGCGGCGTGGTGGACCTCGACCGCGACTACGGCGGCGCGTCCGCGCGGCTCACCTCGAACCTCTCGCTCGCCGGCCGGCCGTTCACGCTGTCCGTCGGCGGCGAGGTCGAGCGCATGGCCGAGCGCAGGAAGGGGTTCGTCAACAACAACGGCGACATCGGCGCGCTGCGCCGCGACGAGGACGACACCGTCACCTCGACCGGCCTCTACGCGCAGGGCGAGTGGCGACCGGCCGACCGGTGGATCGCGCTTGCCGGCCTGCGCGCGACGCGCGTGAAGTTCGACTCGAAGGACTACTACATCGTCGCCGGCAACCCGGACGACAGCGGCAAGCGCTCGTTCAGCCAGGCGACGCCCGCCGCCGGCCTCGCGTATCGCTTTGCGCCCACCGCCAGCGTCTACGCCAACTACGGCCGCGGCTTCGAGACGCCGACCTTCGCGGAACTGGCCTACCGCCCGGGCGGCAGCGGCCTCAACTTCGGCCTCGCCGCCGCGAAGAGCCGGCACCTCGAGGCCGGCGTGAAGGCGGTGTTCGGCGCCAGCGGGCGCGTGAACGCGGCCCTCTTCGACGTGCGCACCGAGAACGAGATCGTCGTCGACACCAATACCGGCGGCCGCAGCACCTTCAAGAACGCTGGCCGCACCTCGCGCCGCGGCGTGGAGCTGCTCGGCGAGGCGATGCTGCCCGCGGGCTTCGAGGTGGTCGCGGCGTGGACGCTGCTGGACGCGAAGTTCAGCGACGCGTTCACCGGCGGCACGCCCGCGGTGACCGTGCCCGCCGGCAACGTGCTGCCCGGCGTGCCGCGCACGCAGGCCTACGCCGAACTGAAGTGGCGCCACGCGCCGCTCGGCCTCGTCGCCGCGCTCGACGTGACGCGCAAGGCGCGCGTCGCGGTGGACGACCGCAACACCGAGTTCGCGCCCGGCTGGACCAGCGTCGGCGCCGCCGCGGAGTTCGTGCAGCAGGGCAAGGGCTGGCGGATCTCGGAGTACCTGCGCGTCGACAACCTCGCGGACAAGAGGATCATCGGCTCGGTGATCGTCAACGACGGCAACGGCCGCTTCTACGAACCCTCGCCCGGGCGCAACGCCACCGTGGGCGTGCGGGCGAAGCTCTTCTTCTAGCCGCTCAGGTCTCGCGCCCCGCAAGCCGCGTGAGCTGGCAGCCGTTGATGCGCCACTGGCCGTCGGGACGGCGCTGCATCGGGTAGAGCGCCAACCACGCGCGGCCCTCGGCGTCGGTGAGGCGCACCGGCTGCACGATCGCGCCTTCCACGGTCTCGGGCTTCTCGAACTGCACGCTGCCAGGCCGGTACACCGCCGGGTAGGCGCGGCGCACCATCTCGAGGAAGGTCGCGGCGCTGCCGAAGCGCTCGCGGATGCCGTCGGTGGCGAGCGCGAAGGCGGCGGCGCCGTCGTCGCGGCGGAAGGCTTCCATCTGGCGCTCGATGACGTCGCGGATCGCCGCGGCATCGCGCGGCGCGAGGTCCGCCGCGGCGGCGTGGAACGCGACTGCGGCAAGCAGGAAGGCGAGGAGGCGGCGCATCGCGCCGATGTTAGTCCAGCTTGATGCCCAGTTCCCGGATCGCCTTGCCCCAGCGCGCCACGTCGGCGCGGTAGCGCGGCGCGAAGGCCTCGTGCGGCATGGCGACGATCTCGCCGCCGAGGTCTTCCAGCTTCTGCTTCACGTCGGCCTGGCGCAGCACGGCGCCGAGGTCGGCGCTGAGCTTCGCGACCACCGGCGCGGGCGTCGCGCCGGGCGCGAAGAAGCCGAGCCACAGGGTGGCGTCGAAGCCGGGGAAGCCGAGTTCCGCCATCGTGGGCACCTCGGGCAGCGCGGGCGAGCGCTTCGGCGCCGAGATCGCGTAGGCCTTCAGGCGCCCCTGCTTCAGCTGCGTGGTGGCGCCGAGGATGGGATCGAACATCAGCGCGACCTGCCCCGAGAACATGTCCGGGTAGACGAAGGCCGAGCCCTTGTACGGGATGTGCGCCATGTCCACCTTCGCCGACTGCTTGAAGAGTTCGCCCATCAGGTGGTTCAGCGTGCCGTTGCCGGGCGAGGCGTAGGCGTACTTGCCCGGCGAGGCCTTGGCCGCGGCGAGGAAGTCCTTGAGCGTCGCGCCCGGCACGTGCAGGCTGGCGACGAGCACGAGCGGCACGTCCACCATCATGGTCACGGGCGCGAGGTCCTTCAGCGGGTCGTACGACAGGCCCTTGTAGAGTTTCGGCGCGATCGCGTGCGTGCCCATGGTGCCGCTCATCAGCGTGTAGCCGTCGGGCGCGGCCTTCGCCATCTCGGCGGTGGCGATGGTGCCGCCGGCGCCGGGCCGGTTCTCGACCAGCACCGACTGGCCCCACAGCGCGGCGAGTTTCTCCGACAGCACGCGCGCCGTAATGTCCGAGGCGCTGCCCGGCGGGAACGGCACCAGCCACTTCACGGATTTCGACGGCCAGGCCTGGGCGGCGGCGGAGAGCGGCAGCAGCAGCGCGAGCGCGAAGGCGACGAGGCGATTCATGCGGAACCCTCCGGATGGGCGAAGTGGCAGGCGGCGACGTGTCCCGGCGCGACCTCGCGCAACAGCGGCGCCTCGCTGCGGCAGCGGTCCACCTGCCGCGGGCAGCGGCCGAAGAAGCGGCAGACCTTGGGGTCGGGGTCGACCGGCGAGCGCGGCTCGCCGGCGAGCACCTCGCGCTCGTCGGGCAGGCCGAGCACGCGCGGGATCGCGGCGAGCAGCGCCTTGGTATACGGGTGCGAGGGCTGCGTGAAGAGGCGCTCGGTCGGCCCCTGCTCGACGATCTTGCCGAGGTACATCACGATCACGCGGTCGCAGAGCATGCGCACCACGTTCAGGTCGTGCGACACGAAGAGGTAGCCCATGCCGAGCTCGCGCTTCAACTCGGCGAGCAGTTTCAGGATCGTGGCCTGCACCGAGACATCCAGCGCCGCGGTCGGCTCGTCGAGCACCAGCAGCTCCGCCATCAGCGCCACTGCGCGCGCGATGCCCACCCTCGCCTTCTGGCCGCCCGAGAGCTGGTGGGGGAAGCGCGTCAGCAGTTCCTCGGGCAGGCCGACGCGCCGCGCGGCCTCGCTCACCTGCAGCGCGAGGTCCTTGCCGCTCGCGCCCACCAGCCTGCGCAGCGGCTCGGCGATGGCGTCGAACGCGGTGTGCCGCGGGTTCAGGCTGTCGGTCGGATCCTGGAACACCATCTGGATGCGGCGGCGGAAATCCGTGCTGCCGAAGGCCCGCGCCGGGATGAAGCCGATGTTGCGGCCCTTGTAGATGATGTCGCCGCCGGTCGGATCCAGCATGCGCGTGACCAGCCGCACGAGGGTCGACTTGCCGCAGCCCGATTCGCCCACCAGCCCGACGCTCTCGCCCTCGGCGATCGTGAAGGTGACGTCGTCCACCGCGTGCAGCCGCGACTTGCCCTGCGCCGGGAAGTGCTTGCGGACCTCCATGCACTCGAGCAACGGCTTCATCGGTGGAGTGCCTGCGTCACAGCGGATTGAAGCAGCGCACGCGCTGCCGCTCGGCAAAGGACACTTCGGGCGGCGGTTCGGTGGCGCACTTGTCGAGCGCGCGGTCGCAGCGCTCGACGAAGCGGCACTTGGGCAGGTCGGTGCGGCGCAGGTCCGGCAGGTTGCCCGGGATCGACGCCAGCGCGTCGAGCGCGAGCCCCGGCGTCGGCGTCGAGGCCATCAGCCGCGCGGTGTACGGATGCGCCGGCTGCCCGAAGAGCGTGGCGGTCGGCGATACCTCGACCAGGTGCCCGGCGTGCATCACCGCGATGCGGTCGCAGTACTCGGATGCAAGCGCGAGGTCGTGCGTGATCAGGATGGTCGCCATCTGGCGCGCGCGCGACAGATCGCGCACCAGCTGCAGGATGGCGGCCTGCGTGGTGACGTCGAGCCCGGTGGTAGGTTCGTCGGCGATCAGCAGCGACGGATTGCACGCCAGCGCGAGCGCGATCATCACGCGCTGGCACTGCCCGCCCGAGAGCTCGAACGGGTAGGCATCGGCGCGGCGCTCCGGATCCGGGATGCGCACCTGCGCGAGCGCCTCGACCGCGCGCTTCCGGGCCGCGGCGCGCGGCACCGCGGCGTGCTCGCGCAGCACGTCGGCGATCTGGTCGCCGACGCGGCGGATCGGGTTCAGCGCGGTGCGCGGGTTCTGGAAGATCATCGCCATCTCGCGGCCGCGCACGTCCTGCAGCGACCGCTCGCTCATCGCGAGGAGGTCCATGCCCGCGAAGCGGATGCTGCCCGAGGTGACCTTCGCGGCGGCGTCGAGGATGCGCATGATCGCGAACGACAGCACCGACTTGCCGGACCCGGACTCGCCGACGATGCCGAGCGTCTCGCCCTTCGCCAGCGAGAAGCCGACGTCCTCGAGCGCGTGCACAGTGCCCGAGCGCGTGCGGAATTCCAACGACAGGTCCTTCACCTCGAGAAGCGGGATGTCGGTCATGTGCGCATCCGGGGGTCGAGGATGTCGCGCAGGCCGTCGCCGAGCAGGTTGAAGCAGAACACCGCCAGCATCAGTACCGCGCCGGGGAAGAACGCGATCCACCACTCGCCGGAGATCATGTAGGTCGCGCCCTCGGCGACCATGATCCCCCACTCGGCTTCCGGCGGCCGCACGCCGAGGCCGATGAACGACAGGCCGGCGGCGTTCAGGATCGCCCAGCCCATGTTCAGCGAAACCTGCACCATCATCGGCGGCAGCACGTTCGGGAACACGTGCATCGCGAGCGTGCGCAGTTCCGAGTTCCCCGCAAGGCGCGCGGCCTCGACGAAGCCGGCGTTGCGCCGCACGTT
>CAZTXP010000116.1:0-27586 GCA_964617355.1 uncultured Enterobacteriaceae bacterium | reverse complement strand
CGGCGGCGAGGGCAACGACATCCTTGAAGCGCAGCGCGCGGCCCGGCTCGAGGGCGGCGCGGGCGACGACCTGTATCGCTTCGCCGACGCGGTCGTTCGCGACACGGGCGGGGTCGACCGAATCGAGTCCCTTGGCATCGTCCCGTCTCGCCACCCCGCAGCCGATTTCCTGCAGTCATCGCTGGATCAGGTCGACGACTACAGCCTGCGCCAGTCCATCGTCGTGCAGCGCGACGGCATGGATCTCGTGTACCAGGCCGACATCGAGGCGTTCGACCCGGAACTGGGAGAGTACGGCGACCACTACCGCCTCGTGATCGAGGACTGGTACGCGCCGGGCGACCACCGCATCGAGCAGGTCGATTCCTGGTCGGCCGACGACTTCGAGCACTTCGGCGGTAGTCACTTCGGGTCGCTGGATTCGATCTTCGTCGAGGGCGGCGACGACGCAGACACGATGTTCGGGTCGATGCAGGCCGACCTCCTGGTCGGCGGCGACGGGGCAGACCTGCTGGCGGGCCGTCGCGGCGACGACATCCTCGATGGCGGTCCGGGTGACGACCAGTACTTCTTCGCGCGCGGGCACGGGCACGACCTCGTCTTCGACGACGACGGGCGCGACGATCTGCGCCTCGCGCCCGGGTTGACGGAGACCGATGTCGGGCTGTCCTACACCGACGATGGCCTGCGCGTCGCGATCGCGGATGGTTCTGTCACGCTGGCAGGCGTCGGCCCGGGCGCGGACGCCGGCGACCTCCCCATCGACCGGATCCTGTTCGCCGACGGCACCTCGCTTGACCTCGCGACCGCGCTGGCCCGGGTTCCGCTGCCGGAGGAGCCGCCCGTGGCGGGGGAGGGTAGTGCCCCGACCGGCGCAGCGCCGGCGCCCGCGGACGTTCCAACGTCGTCCGTCACGGTGGCGGTTTCGGCGGAGCCGCCGGCCCTCGCGGGGATCGCTTCCGCGGCTAACGCGCCCGGCAACCTCGCCGATCCCCTTCCGGCCTTCGTGGATCCGCCGCTTCTTCCGGCGCGCTCGCGCGGGGACGGGACGCCGGATCGTACTGAAGCCCCGGTATCCGAGGATGAAGCCAGGAACGAGGTCTTCGCGACCGCCCGCGTCGGGGAGTCCTTCGATCCCGTGTACCGCGACATCGACGCGCGCCTGGATGTCCTTCTTCAGGCCGGTCGCGCCGGATTCGCGGAGCGCTACGCCGAGGCGATCGACGAATTCAACCGGCGCTCCCCGCAAGCCGATCCCGCAACCACGCCTTCGTCCAGCAGCGAGGACTTCGCTCGCTGGAACGATGCCATACATGCGTGGCACGCTGCGAATCCGGCGTTCGATGTCGGCGAATCCGGTAGTTCGGACGGCGCGTGGCTGGCCGGCTGGGGTTCGCCGACGGGAGGGTCGGCGTCGCTGGACGAACTCGTCGTGGCCGGCGGCGCTCCGTCCCTCTCGAATCCGCTCGCGGCGCGATTGCAGGGCGTACGGTCGGCGCCGGGGCTAGCCGAAGGCCTCGCCGAACTGCGCGCCTGAACGCGCGCTCTACTGCTCCGGCAGCTTGTAGAAATCCCGGTTCAGGTACGCCACCAGGTTCGCCACTTCCAGCCGGTCGAACTTCGGGTGGTAGTAGTCCGCCCACTTCGCGGTTTCCTGCTGCAGCTGCTTGAAGGTCTTCACCTTCGCCTTCGGGGCCTGGTACTGGCTGGTGTTGTGGCACTGCAGGCAGCCCTTGTGCAGCACCTCGCCTTTCTCGGCGTCGCCCAGCGCGAGCGCGAGCGGCGCGGCGGCGATCGCGAGGGCGGCGGCGAGGGCGAGCGCGGCGCGTTTCATTTCTTCGCGTCCTTGGCGCTGTCCTTCGCACTGTCCTTCTCGATGAGGCCGCGCTCGTCGAGCTTGTCGCCGCGGGCCTTGGCGCGCTTCTGCATCTGCTCGCGGTGGCGTTCGCGGATGCGCGCGGCGTCGTCGTCACCCTTGGCCTTCTGCAGCGCGGTGCGGTAGTCCTCGCGCTCGGCGCGCGACATCAGCTCCGCGCCGTAGATCAGCTCGCGCCTGGGCGCCTCGTACTGCGCGAGCGCGGCGCCGGGCAGCGCCAGCGCCCCGATGAGGACCGCGCGGATCACGCGGCCAGCGCCAGCGCCAATTCGCGCTTGGGGTCGAAGAGCGATTCCGCCGTGGCCGAGAAGGCCTTGTGGCGCCAGACCTCGTCGGCGCCCATCTCGTAGCGCGCGCGGAAGCCCTCGACGTCGGCGCAGAGCGCGTCCAGCCCCGCGAGCAGGGCCTTGAGGTCGTCGTCGGTGGTGTAGAGGCCGAAGCTCGCGCGCACCATGCCCTTTCGCTGCTCGATCTCGGCGAGCGTGGCTTCGTCCTCGGCGCCGAGGTCGATCGCCCAGAGCTCGGGCTTCAGCATCTCGCGCACGTAGGGGTGGGCGCAGAAGCAGTCGTTCCTCACCGCGATGCCGAAGTAGTCGTTCAGCGCCGCGGCCACGAGGCCGTGGTCGAGGCCGTCGATGTTGAAGGCGATGGTGCCGGTGCGCGGCGAGCGCTTGAGGTCCATGTCGCCGTAGACGCGCACCTTCTCGCGCCGCGCCAGTTCCTTCATCAGCGGCGCGAGCATCGCCTGCTCGGCCACGTGGATCTGCTCCATGCCGATCTGCATCAGCGTCTCGAGCGCCGCGCCGAGCAGCACCGCGCCGACGATGTTCGGCGTGCCGGCCTCCTCGCGGTCCGGGAAGCGGTCGCTGACGATGTAGTTCTCGAACGAGACGTCGGCCACCATGCCGCCGCCGACCTCGTCGGGCTCCAGGCCCGAGAGGATGTCCCTGCGGCCGACGATCACGCCGGGCGAGCCGGGCGCGTAGACCTTGTGGCCCGAGAAGGCGAGGAAGTCGATGCCGTCGTCCATGCGCACCGGCGCGTGCATCACGAGCTGCGAGCCGTCGACCACCAGCCACGCGCCGTGCGCGTGCGCGAGGCGCGCGATCTCCTTCACCGGGTTGAGGATGCCGGTGACGTTGCTGGCACCCGTGACCGCCACGTAGTTCACGCGGCCCTTGTTCGCCTCGAGCAGGCGCTCCAGCGCGACGAGGTCGAGCGGGCCGAAGGCCGGCGCCGTGCCGGTCATCGGGATGTGCTCGACGCGGCCCGAGTGCTTGCGGTGCGGCAGGTCGTTCGAGTGGTGCTCCATGCCCGAGACGAGCACCGTGTCGCGCTCCGGGCGCAGGCCAGCCAGCGCGCGCGCGATGCGGTTGAACCCTGCGGTCGAGCCGCTGCCGGCGAACGCGCAGGCGTAGTTCTTCGGGTCGGCGCCGACGAAGGCCAGCGCGCGCTCGTGCGCCCACACGTAGGCATGCGAGGCGATGCGCGCGCCGTAGTGCAGGTGGCTGTGGGTGTTGGCGTAGTGGCGCAGGAAGGACTGCGCGGTCTTCCAGGCCGGCTCGAGCATCAGGGCCGAGGCGGCGGAGTCCAGGTAGTGGCGGCGCGAGCGCCGGCCGTCGGCGAGCGGGTATTCGGTATCGAGGCCGATGAAGCGGTGCTTGACGGAAGCAAGGGGAAGCGACATCCGGAAATCGTAGCAGCGCAGGGGCGCGCGGGCTATGGGGGTTTCAGTTTCCAGAGGGCCTACTCGCGGGACGGCACCTCTTCCAGCGCGGAGAGCCACGCGTCGGCATTGCCGTCCGAGGGCGCGCGCCAGTCGCCTCGCGGCGACAGCGAGCCGCCCGAGCCCACCTTGGGCCCGTTCGGGATCGCGCTCCTCTTGAACTGGCTGGTGGCGAAGAACCGGGTCAGGAAGACCTTCAGCCACTGGCGGATCTCGGCCAGCCGGTAGCCGTCCTTGCCCTGCCAGGCCGTCCACGACAGGAACGCCACCTTGGCCGGCGGGTAGCCGAAGCGCAGCGTGTAGTAGAGGTTGAAGTCCTGCAGCGCGTAGGGACCGATCACCGATTCGGTCAATTGCGCCGGCTTGTCGTCGCGCTTGCCCGGCACGAGCTCGGGGCTGATCTCGGTGGCCAGTACGCGCGCGAGCGCCTTCGTCACCGCGGCGTCGAACCGGCCGTGGCCACCGACCCAGTCGATCAGGTCGCGGATCAGGGTCTTGGGCACGCTGGCGTTGACATTGTAGTGCGACATATGGTCTCCAACGCCATATGTGCACCAGCCGAGCGCCAGTTCCGAGAGGTCGCCGGTGCCCACCACGATGCCGCCGTGCAGGTTGGCAAGCCTGAAGAGGTGGCTGGTGCGCTCGCCCGCCTGCACGTTCTCGAAGGTCACGTCGTAGACCTTGCGGCCCTTCGAGTAGGGGTGGCCGAGGTCCTTCAGCATCTGCAGGCACGAGGGCCGGATGTCGATCTCCTCGGCCGAGACGCCGAGCGCGCGCATGAGCTGCCAGGCCGTGCTGCGCGTGGAGGTGGAGGTGGCGAAGCCCGGCATGGTGTAGGCGAGGATGTCGCGACGCGAGAGCCCGAGTTCGTCCATCGCGCGCGCGCAGACGAGCAGCGCCTGCGTGGAATCGAGCCCGCCGGAGACGCCGATCACCAGCTTCCTGGTGCCGGTGGCGCGCATGCGCGTGGCGAGTCCCTGCACCTGGATGCGGTAGACCTCCTCGCAGCGCGCGCCGCGCGTCGCCGGATCGGCGGGCACGTACGGGTAGCGAGCGACCTTGCGCTCGAGCGGCAGGCGACCCTTGGGCAGCGGCAGCGAGAACTCCACCGAGCGGAAGCGCCGTACCTCGTCGGCGTGGCGCCGCGCGGATTGCCCGAACGAGCCCTGTCGCATGCGGTCGGCCTCCAGCCGGTCGAGGTCGATCTCGGCGATTGTCAGTTGTGCGTCCGCGGCGTAGCGGCGCGACTCGGCGAGCAGCGATCCGTTCTCGTGGGCCATGGCGTGGCCGTCCCACGCGAGGTCGGTGGTGGATTCCCCCGCGCCGGCGGCGCTGTAGAGGTAGGCGGCGATGCAGCGCGCCGACTGGTTGGCGGCGAGGTCGCGGCGGTACTGTGCCTTGCCGACCACGACGTTCGAGGCCGAGAGATTGGCGATCACGGTCGCGCCGGCGAGTGCCGCGAAGGTCGAAGGCGGCGCCGGCACCCAGAGGTCTTCGCAGAGTTCGGCGGCGAGCACGAGCTTGGGCTGCTCGGCGTGACGGAAGAGCAGGTCCGTGCCGAACGGCACGCGCTGGCCGGCGAGCACGATCTCGCTGCGCGAGGCTGCGTCGCCGCGGGTGAACTGCCGCAACTCGTAGAACTCGCGGTAGTTCGGAAGATACGTCTTGGGCACCACGCCGAGGACGCGGCCGCGCAGGATCAGCGCCGCGCAGTTGTAGAGCAGGCCGTCCACCACCACTGGCAGGCCGACGAAGGCGGCGATGGGCAAGCCCTTCGAGCGCGAGAGCAGGGATGCAAGGGCCTCTTCGGCGCCACGCAGCAGCGCCTGCTGGTGGAAGAGGTCTTCCGCCGTGTAGGCCGTGAGCCCGAGTTCGGGGAACACGGCGACGATCGCCTTCGCGCGCGCCGCCTCGCGCATCAGTGCGAGCGTCTGGTCGGCATTGAACGCGGGGTCCGCGATGCGCACGCGCGGCGTCGCCAGCGCGACGCGCACGAAGCCGTGGCGGTAGAGGTTGAAGAACTCGTTCGGGGCTGCCATGCGGCGATTTTACGCCTGTCGGGTTATGGTACTATAGACCATATGTTTTCCGCCTGTGTCGCGCTGCCCGGAGGCCGCTTCCTCGAAGCCGTGGTCGAGGGCGAGCGCGCGTACCGCCTCCGCTGGGGCGTACCGGGCGACTGGAGAGTGGTCTACGAGCCGGGCGAGCGTCGCGTGCAGGGCAAGCGGCACGCGTATGCGTTCCGCTCCATCGAGCAGCTCCGCTACGACTTCGAGCGCGATGTCGAAGACGCTGAAGCTGCGCATCGCCACCCCGCCTGACGCGCTCGACGCGTTCGAGGTGGCCTGGCATCGCGCGGCGGGCCGCGAGGGCGCGCCGGCCGAGCACGTCCTCGCGTTCCCGGATCTGCCAAGGCTGCTGACGACGCTGACGCCGGCACGCTGGGCCTTGCTCGCGAGCCTGCGCGAAGCGGGCCCGCTATCGGTGAATGCGCTCGCGAAGCGTCTGGCGCGCGACTACAAGAACGTGCACACCGACGTGAAGGCGCTCGAATCGCTGGGGCTGGTCGGGCGCGCGGACGATGGCCGCGTGCAGGTCGGTTGGGATCGCGTCGAGGCGGTGTTGGCGCTCGGCGGCTAGTTCTTCTTGCCGTCCTTCGGCGTGAACTCGAGCGCGTCCAGCGCCTCGGGTGCCTTCGCGGCCGGCGCGGGGGCGTGCGCGGCAGGCGCTTTCGGCGCGGGATGCGAGGTCGCGGGCGCGTGGTGCGTCGACCCGCCGGCCGCGGCGTGCTTGCGTTCGACTGCGGCGAGGGTCTTCGCCTGTTCCTTCGCCGCGACGCTGCACTCCTTGCACATGAACTTCCCGGTGCGGTGGCCCGTCTCGGAGAGTTGCGCGACGGCGTGGTCGATGCACAGCGGCTGGTCGCAGTTCTGGCATTTCGCGATCGCCACGTGGCCGCAAGGCTTCTTGCGCAGGAATCCGGCTTCTACGGTGCAGGTGGTCATGGCCCATCGTAACGCCGTGCGTGGCGAAAGCGGATTGCGCGGAATCAAATATCGCCGCGATCTGACGTCGCCGCTGAGCGTGGCTACAGCGCTTGTCCGGATCTGCCTGACGTGAATGATTGATTGACTCGTTCCTGCGGTATTATGATCGGTATTACCCCAGCCCAGCCCGATCGATTCCGATGACCCTGACCGTCAAGCTCGACCCCGACCTCGAGCGCGCCCTGGCGCAGCGCAGCGCGGAGCGCGGCGTGCCCAAGAGCGTCGTGGTCAAGGAGGCACTGGTCGCGCACCTCGCGCAGGAGCCGGCGGCGGCCTACGTCGCCGGCAAGGACCTCTTCGGCCGGCACGGCAGCGGCGCTGGCGATCTTTCGTCGCGCCGCCGGGAACTCTACGCGCAGGTCGCGGATGGCAAGCGTCGCCGTCGCCGATAGCGGCCCGCTGCTGGCCTTGTTCGACCGCGACGACGCATGGCACCGGCCGGTGCTCGCGTTCCTCGAGGCGCATCCTCGCCTTTCCCTGGTGACCTCGTGGCCCGTGGTCACGGAGGTGTCCGCACTCCTCGGGTCGCGGGTCGGCAAGCCGGCGGAACTCGATTTCCTGTCGTGGATCGAGCGCGGCGGGCTGCGCATCGATGCCCTGGAGCACGCCTCCATCGGCGCCATCCGGGCCTTGGTCGAGAAGTACCGCGACCTTCCCTTCGACCTCGCGGACGCGAGCGTCGCGGTGCTGGCCGAGGAGCAGGGCATCGAGCAGGTCCTGACGATCGATACCGATTTCGACATCTACCGCGACCGGCGAGGCCGGCCGCTGCTCAACCTGCTCGCCGAGGCGTCTCGCCGTCGGCGAGCGCCCCCTCGTCGCAGGAGGTGACATGAAACTCCACACCCTCGGCACCGGCGGCCCGCGCCTCGACGGCGAGCGCGGCTCCGCGTGCCACGTGCTCGAGGCCGCCGGCCGCACGTTCATGTTCGACGTCGGGCGCGGCGCGATCCGCGGCGTGGGCGCGAAGGGGCTGCCGATCGCGTCCATCGGCCCGCTCTTCATCTCGCACCACCACGTCGACCACATCGGCGAGCTCGCGAACTACCTGATCACGAGCTGGATCGAGGGGCGTCGGCAGCCGCTCAAGGTGTACGCGCCGCCCGGCACCACGGCGATCGTCGACACGCTCTTCAAGGGCGTCTACGACCGCGACATCGCGTTTCGCACCGAGGGCGAGACCGCCTTCGGCCCGTTCATCGGCGCCGACATCACCGAGTTGAAGGGCGGGCAGTCGGTCGAGGGCGAGGGCTGGCGCGCGCGCTGCGAGGAGGTCGAGCACGGCCACGGCCTCGCCGGCTTCGGCCCGGTGTTCCGCAGCCGCTGGACCTGCTTCGCATGGCGGCTGGAAGCCGAGGGCAAGGCGTTCTCGTTCAGCGGCGACACGGTGATGTGCGACGGCGTCGTGCGCGCCGCGAAGGACGTCGACCTGCACCTGCAGTGCTGCTACCTGCCGGCGTCGCGCCTTACCACGCCGCACATGCAGGGCGTCGGGCGCTACACGCTCGCGTGCTCGGATACCGCCGGCAAGATCGCGGCGCAGGCCGGCGCGAAGCGCCTCGTGCTGACGCACTTCAACAAGCAGACCACGAAGGAAATGCTGGCCGAGATCGCGGCCGACGTGAAGCGAGACTTTGCGGGGCCGGTCGAGTTGTCGAACGACCTGGACGAGTTCGAGTTCTAGCCGGGTTTGCCGTAGAACCTTCTTGCAGGGGAGCACGAGGGGGGCGAAGCGCCCCTCGTACCTCTAGTCCAGCTTCGCGCCGGTAGAAACCACGAGCTTCTTCCACTTGGCGGCTTCGTCGAGGATGAAGCGGCCGAATTCGGCATTCGACATCGTCCCCGGGACCGAGCCGAGGCCCATCAGCTTCTCGGCGACGTCCGGGCTCTTCAGCGCCTTCACGATCTCGGTGTTCAGCTTCGCGGCGATGTCCGCAGGCACGCCGGCGGGCGCGACCATGCCACCCCAGCCGTAGAGGTCGTAGCCCTTCAGGCCTGCTTCGTCGAGCGAGGGCAAATCGGGGAGCAACGGCGAGCGCTTCAGCGTCGTCACCGCGAGGGCGCGCGTGCGGCCCGCCTTCACGTGCGGCATCGCCGACACCGCGGTGTCGAACATCACCTGCACCTGGCCGCCGATCAGGTCGGTCTGCGCCGGCGCCGAGCCCTTGTACGGCACGTGCGTCAACGACACGCCGGCGAGTTGGCCGAAGAGTTCGCCCGCGAGATGGGGCGGGCTCGCGTTGCCGATGGATGCATAGTTCACGGCGCCCGGCTTCGCCTTCGCCAGCGCGACCACGTCGGCGACGCTCTT
Source organism: uncultured Enterobacteriaceae bacterium (assembly GCA_964617355.1). Classification (GTDB taxonomy): domain Bacteria; phylum Pseudomonadota; class Gammaproteobacteria; order Burkholderiales; family SG8-39; genus CAZTDU01. The sequence continues at coordinate 18,626 of CAZTXP010000116.1, read as the reverse complement.
CGCCGGCACCGACGGGTTCACCACCATCACCAGCGGGAAGGTGCCGAGCAGCGCGATCGGCGTGAAGTCCTTCGCGAGGTCGTAGGGCACCTTCGGGAACAGGCTCGGGTTGATCGCGAGCGCGGCCGGGAAGTAGAGCAGCGTGTAGCCGTCGCCCGGCGATTTCACGAGCAGCTCGGCGGCGATGTTGCCGCTCGCGCCGGGGCGCGCGTCGACCACGATCGGCTGGCCCATGGCTTCGGTGAGCTTCTGGCCGACGAGGCGCACCTGCGTCTCGCCGCCCGAGCCGGGCGGGAAGCCGATGATCACCTTGATCGGCTTCGAGGGATACGGCTGCGCCAAGACCCCCGGAGCGAGCGGGAGGAGGGCAAGCGCGGCGAGCGCGAGGTGCGCGAGAGGCTTCATCGGCGTCCTACTTCAGGTTCTTCAGGTTGACCGCGACGATCTGCAGCTGGCGGGAGAGGGACTCGTGCTCCGTCTTGCCGGAGACCATGCCGATCGCGCGGATCACTGCCTTGCCGACTTCGGGGCCGGGCTTGGTCTCGATGTCCTTCAGCAGGTCGGCGAGTTCCGCGAAGCCGGCCGTCGCGGCCACGTCACGGATCTTCGCGAGGCGCGCGTGGATCTCGGCCGGCTCGAGACGCGTCGGGAATCTCAGGGTTTCTTCGAAGGCCACCCGCTTCTCCAGCCGCGCACGACGGGGCGCGGACCGGAAAAGCATAGCACTCAGCCCGGCGCCGGCGCGTAAACATCCATCGGCGGACAGGTGCAGAACACGTGGCGGTCGCCATACGCATTGTCGACGCGCGCCACCGGCGGCCAGTACTTGCCGCTGCGCAAGGAATTCAGCGGGAACACCGCGGTTTCGCGCGAATACGCACGATTCCAGTGCGTCGCGGTCGCGACGTCGGCCGTGTGCGGTGCGTGCTTCAGCGGGTTGTCCTCGCGCGGCCAGCGCCCTTCTTCGACTGCACGGATCTCGGCGCGGATCGCCATCATCGCGTCGACGAAGCGGTCGAGTTCCTCCTTCGACTCGCTCTCGGTGGGCTCGACCATCAGCGTGCCCGCGACCGGGAAGCTCATCGTCGGTGCGTGGAAGCCGTAGTCCATCAGGCGCTTGGCGATGTCCTCGGCGGCGATGCCGCTCGCATCCTTGAGCGGCCGCGTGTCGAGGATGCACTCATGCGCCACGTATCCGTCGCGGCCGGCGTAGAGCACCGGGTAGTGCGACTCCAGCCTGCGCGCGACGTAGTTCGCCGACAGGATCGCGACCTCGGTCGCGCGTTTCAGCCCCTCGGCACCCATCAGCGCGATGTACGCCCACGAGATCGGCAGCACGCCGGCCGAGCCGAAGCGCGCGGCGGAGACCGGCCCGACCGCACTGCCTTCGGCGAGCGGATCGCCCGGCAGGAACGGCGCGAGGTGCGCGCGCACCGCCACCGGCCCGACGCCCGGCCCGCCGCCGCCGTGCGGGATGGCGAAGGTCTTGTGCAGGTTGAGGTGCGAGACATCGGCGCCGAATTTACCCGGCTGCGCGAGGCCGACGAGCGCGTTCAGGTTCGCGCCGTCGAGGTATACCTGCCCGCCGGCGGCGTGCACGACGTCGCAGATCTCGCCGATCGCTTCCTCGAACACGCCGTGCGTCGACGGGTACGTCACCATCAGTGCCGCCAGCCGCGGCGCATATTGCGCCGCCTTCGCGCGCAGGTCGGCAAGGTCGACGTTGCCGCGCGCATCGCATGCGACGACCACGACTTCCATGCCCGCGAGGTGCGCGGACGCCGGGTTCGTGCCGTGCGCGGAGGAGGGTATCAGGCACACGTCCCGCCCGGTGTCGCCGCGCGAGCGGTGGTACGCGCGGATCGCGAGCAGGCCCGCGTATTCGCCCTGCGCGCCGGAATTCGGCTGCAGGCTCACCGCGTCGTAGCCGGTGATCGCGACCAAGGCGCGCTCGAGGCCGAGGATCAGTTCTCGCCAGCCCTCGGCCTGGTCCGCGGGCGCGTACGGGTGCAAGTTCGCGAAGCCCGGCCAGGTGATCGGGATCATCTCCGCGGTCGCGTTCAGCTTCATGGTGCACGAGCCGAGCGGGATCATCGTGCGATCCAGCGCGAGGTCGCGGTCCGACAGCGCGCGCAGGTAGCGCAGCATCGCCGTTTCGGAGCGGTGGCGGTGGAACACCGGGTGCACGAGGAACGGCGTCTTGCGGGCCAGCGTCTCGGGGATCGCCGCTGGGCCTTCGCCCGCGGGCGCCACGGCGCGCCCGGCCGCGAATGCAGACAGGAGGGTCTCGACGTCCACGCCCGCATGCGTTTCGTCGAACGTCACGCTGACCGCGCCCTGCGCGGACAGGTCGCGCAGGTTCATGCCCTGCGCGCGCGCCGCCGCCAGTACCTTGGCGGCATCGCATTTCACTGTCACGGTGTCGAAGAACGCATCCGACGCCAGTTGCAGCCCGAGCGCCTTCGCGCCGGCGGCGAAGCGGCGTGCGAGCGCGTGCACGTTGGACGCGATGCGGCGCAGCCCTTCGGGGCCGTGGTACACCGCGTACATCGACGCCATCACCGCGAGCAGCACCTGCGCGGTGCAGATGTTCGAGGTCGCCTTCTCGCGGCGGATGTGCTGCTCGCGCGTCTGCAGCGTCAGCCGCAGCGCGGGCCGCCCCTCGGCGTCCACCGAAACGCCGACGAGGCGCCCGGGCATCGAGCGCTTGTAGGCGTCCTTGCAGGCGAGGAAGGCGGCGTGCGGCCCGCCATAGCCCATCGGCACGCCGAAGCGTTGCGAACTGCCCACCGCGATGTCGGCGCCCCACGCGCCCGGCGCTTCCAGGAGCGTGAGCGCAAGAAGATCGGTGGCCGCGATGAAAAGCGCCCCCTTCGCGTGCGTCGCGCTGGCGAGCGCGCGCAGGTCGCGCACGCGGCCGTCGGTGGCCGGGTACTGCGCCAGCACGCCGAAGGCCTCGCCCGCCGCGAGCAGCGCCTCGGGATCGCCGACCTTCACCTCGATGTCGAGCGGTTCCGCGCGCGTCTTCACCACGGCGATGGTCTGCGGGTGGCAGTCGGCCGCGACCACGAACACGTTCGACTTCGACTTCGCCGAGCGCTGCGCGAGCGTCATCGCCTCGGCCGCGGCGGTGGCTTCGTCGAGCAGCGAGGCGTTTGCGATCTCCATGCCGGTGAGGTCGCAGACCATGGTCTGGAAGTTGAGCAGCGCCTCGAGCCGGCCCTGCGCGATCTCCGGCTGGTAGGGCGTGTAGGCGGTGTACCAGGCCGGATTCTCGAGGATGTTCCGCAGGATCACCGGCGGCGTCACCGTGCCGTGATAGCCCTGCCCGATGAAGCTCTTCAGCACGCGGTTCTTCGCCGCGAGCCGCGCGAGCTCGGCGAGCACGTCGCCTTCCTCGCGCGCGCCCGGCAGCGCGATCGGCATCGCCTGCCGGATCGACCGGGGCACGACGCGCGACACCAGCTCGTCGAGCGTCGCGCAGCCCACCGCGTCGAGCATCGCGCGCTGGTCCGCGGGCGAGGGGCCGATGTGGCGGGCGGTAAAGTCGTCGGCGAGGCGGGTCATGGCTACTTCTCCGAGTTCAGCGTCGCCTCGTAGGCGGCGGCGTCCATCAGCGCGGCCACGTCGGCCATCGACGCCGGCTTCAGGCGGTAGATCCACTTCTCGTAGGGCGCGCCGTTCAGCGACTGCGGCTCGGTCTCGAGCGCACCGTTGAACTCGAGGATCTCGCCCGCCACCGGCGCGTAGATGTCCGAGGCGGCCTTCACCGACTCGACCACGCCGGCGGTGTCGCCGGCGGCGAGGGTGTCGCCCACCTTCACGTCGCCGACGAAGACGAGCTCGCCCAGCATGTCCTGCGCAGCGTCGGTGATGCCCACCAGCAGCGAGTCGCCGTCGGCACGCACCCACTCGTGGGTCTTGGTGTACTTGAGGTCCTTCGGGAACTGCATGGTCTTCTCCTGTCGTTGTTCGCTGTTATTGGACGAGCGTCTTGCCATTGCGCACGAACGGCGGCCGCACCACGCGCGCCGGGACGGGCTTGCCGCGGATCTCCACCTGCGCCGCGTCGCCGGGCTTCGCATTGCGCGGCAGGCGCGCGAGCGCGATCGACACGTTCATGGTCGGCGAGAAGGTGCCGCTGGTGAGCTCGCCCTCGCCACCTGCAACCGAGACCTTCATGTGCTGGCGCATCACGCCGCGCTCGGCGAGCACGAGGCCGAGGAAGGCGTGCCGCTGGCCGTTTGCCTCGAGCGCCTTGCGGCCGTTGAAGGCGCGCGCGTCCTTCATCGCCACGGTCCACGCGAGGCCGGCGTCGAGCGGCGACACGGTCTCGTCCATGTCGTTGCCGTAGAGGTTCATTCCCGCTTCGAGCCGCAGCGTGTCGCGCGCGCCGAGGCCGCAGGGCGCGACGCCCGCGGCGCGCAGGTCGTTCCACAGCGCGGCGATCTCGCCCGCGGGCAGCACGATCTCCACGCCGTCCTCGCCGGTGTAGCCGGTGCTCGCGATGGTGGTGGCGCCGCGCTCGATCGCGCGGAAGGTGCCGAGTGCGTCGTCGCGCCATTGCGGGCGCACGCCCCAGAGCTTCGCGCGCGCCTGCGGGCCCTGCACCGCCAGGATCGCGAGGTCGCGGCGCTCGCGCGGCTGCCCGCCCTGCGCGCGCATCCAGGCGAGGTCCTTGTCCGCCGTGCCGGCGTTCACCACCATGCGGTAGCGCTCGGGCGCGAGGCGATACACGATCAGGTCGTCGACCACGCCGCCGGCCTCGTTCAGCATGCAGCTGTAGAGCGCCTTGCCGTCGACGAGGCGCGCGACATCGTTGGCGAGCAGCTTGCGCAGGAAATCCGTGGTGCCGGATCCCTCGAAATCCACCGCCAGCATGTGCGAGACGTCGAACATGCCGCAGGCGCGGCGCACCGCGTGGTGCTCGTCGATCTGGGAGCCGTAGTGCAGCGGCATGTCCCAGCCGCCGAAGTCCACGGTCTTCGCGCCGCACGCGAGGTGCGCGTCGTACAGGGGGGTTCTCTTCGACATGGACAGCCCGAGTGACAGAGGCGCGTGCACGACGCGTCGCGTCACCCCTCTGTCCTGGAACCTGAGAGTTGAGGCCCTTGCGAGCCTGCCCCTTCGGTGCCGGCCGAAGCCGGGCTCTCCAGAGGTACCGGGCGCCGGCGGTTCTTTTGCCTGAGCGATTGCGGGTGGGTTACGCCTTCGGCGACCTCCGCGTTCGACCTACGGAGGCGCTCTCCCGCCGGACCCTGCTTGGTACAGGGCCGAGACTACTACAACCAGCCCGCCTTCCGGAAGCGGTAGAAGAGATACGAGTCGATCGCGACCATGATCGAGATCGCCATCGGATATCCGAACGTCCACGACAGCTCGGGGATGTTCTTGAAGTTCATGCCGTAGATGCCGGCGATCATCGTCGGCACCGCCACCAGCGCCGCGTAGGCCGCGAGGCGCTTGGTCACCTCGGACTCCGAGAGCGTGATCATGGCGAGGTTCGCCTGCAGCGCGGTGTTCACCGTGTCGCGCAGCGCGTCGATCGACTGGTTCAGGCGCAGCAGGTGGTCGTAGACGTCGCGGAAGTACTCGCCCATGCCCTGGCAGAGGTTCGGCACGCGTCCGCCGTAGAGCTTGCCCACCGTCTCCAGCAGCGGCCCGGTGGCGTGCTTCAGCGTGCCGAGCTTCTGCTTCACATAGTAGAGGGCCTCGATGTTCTCGCGCATGCCCTTGTTGGTGAAGAGCCGTTCCTCGATCTGCTCGAGCTCGGCCTCGATCGCGTCGAGCACCGGGAAGTAGCGGTCCACCACCGCGTCCATCAGCGCGTACAGCACGTAGCCGGTGCCGTTCTTCAGCAACTCCGGCTCGCGCTCGCAGCGCGAGCGCACCTCCTGGAAGCCGCGCTGCGAGCGGTTGCGCACCGACAGGATGTAGTTCTTCGCCACGAACATGTCGATCTCGCCGATGCGCAGGTTGTCGCCATCGGACTCCACCGTGTGCACCACGCAGAAGAGCGAGTCGCCGTACTCCTCGATCTTCGGCCGCTGGTGGCCGTGGCGCGCGTCCTCGACCGCCAGTTCGTGCAGGTCGAACTCGTCCTGCATCGCCACCAGTTCGGCGTCGTCGGTGTCGCGCAGCGCCATCCAGACGAACACGCCGGGTCGCTTCAGGTAGTCGTGGACTTCCGCCGGCGGCACGTCGCCGATCTTGCGGCCGTTCTCGTATGCGACGCAGGTGACGAGCATGGGCGGCGATCATACCCCCGGCGATTGCCGGGGCGGGGTCATCGCAGGCGACTCGTTGAGCTTCTTCAGGTCGAAGCCGGCCATGCGCTTGTACTTCAGCGCGACTTCCTCGCGCTCGGCGTACGGCAGCACCTTCTCGAGGTCGTCGTAGCCGTCCGGCGCGCGCTCCTCGAGCGTGTCGAGGATCACGTCCGCGCCCTCGGCGCGGTGCGCGGCGAGCAGGCCCGCCATGGCCGGGCGGCGCGCCGCGTCGTAGGCGGCCAGCGCGGCCTCGACCGTGGGCTGCGTGGCGAGCTGCAGTGCCAGCGTGCGCGCGTCGAGGATCGCCTGCGCCGCGCCGTTCGAGCCGATCGGGTACATCGCGTGCGCCGCGTCGCCCAGCAGCGTCGCGCGGCCGAACACCCACGAGGGCAGCGGGTCGCGGTCGCTCATCGGGTACTCGTAGATCGCCTCGGCCGCGTTCACCAGCGCCGCGATGTCGAGCACCTTCGAGGACCAGGACGCATAGGTCGGCAGGAACGCCTCGCGCGAGCCCTTGCGGTTCCAGTCGGCAACCGTGCTGAAGTCGGACTCCCTGGTCGCGATGTCGGCGATCCAGTTGATCAGCTGTCGGCCGTCATCCAGCTGCCGGATCGGGTAGCAGACGAACTTGGTCTTCGCGTTGCCCGAGATCACCATCGTCGCGCCCGAGAGGTAGGGCTTGGCGATGGTGGTGCCACGCCACAGCGTCATGCCGCCCCACTTCGGCGGGCCCTCGTCCGGGTGGAACTGCGCGCGGATCGTCGAGTGGATGCCGTCGGCGGCGACCACGAGGTCCGCGGTCACCGGCGGCAGCGCGTCTGCGTTCGAGCGGCGGCGGAAGTGGATCGTCGCGCGGCCGGCTTCCTGAGTCACCTGCACCGCCTCGTGGTCTGGCACCACCGCATCGGCGCCGAGGCGCTCGCGCACCGCATCAAAGAGGAGCATCTGCAGCGCGCCGCGATGCACCGACACCTGCGGCCAGCGGTAGCCGGCGTAGCGCCCGCGCGGCTCGCTCCAGATGACGTCGCCGCGCCGCGTCGCGTAGACCACTTCCTTCGTGATCACGCCGATGCGCTCCAGCCCCGGCAAGAGGCCGAGGTCGTCGAGCTCCTTGGTGGCGTGCGGCAGCACGTTGATGCCGACGCCGAGCGGCTTGATCTCGGTGACCGATTCGTACACGCGGCAGCGAATGCCGGCGGCGTGCAGCGCGAGTGCGAGCGTCAGGCCGCCCATGCCCGCACCGATGATGGCGACGTCCATGCTGTTCCTCATTGAAGCGCGAAGCCCTCGTAGCCCTGCGCCGCCACTTCGGCGCACTTCTGTTCGTAGGCCGGGAAGCCGACCAGCGGCATGAACACGCGCGGCTTGCCCGGCACGTTGGCGCCGAGGTACCACGAGTTGCAGCCCGGGAAGAGCGTGCGGTCGGCGACCGCGTTCACGTGCGCGACCCACGCGTCCTCGGCCTCGGGCCGCGCCTCGATGCGCGCGTGCCCCGCCTTCGCCATCGCGGCGAGGCAGGCGGAGATCCACTCCACGTGCTGCTCGATCGACACCATCATGTTGGTCAGCACCGAAGGGCTGCCGGGGCCGGTGATCATGAAGAGGTTCGGGAACCCCACCACCGCGAGGCCGAGGTAGTTGCGCGGCCCGGCGGCCCAGCGCTCGGCCAGCGATACGCCGCCCTTGCCGCGGATGTCGATCTTCGCCAGCGCGCCGGTCATGGCGTCGAAGCCGGTGGCGAACACGAGGTCTTCGAGCACGAACTCGCGGCCGCCGGCGATCACGCCCTTGGCGGTGATGCGCTGGATCGGCGTGTCGGTCACGTCCACCAGTTGCACGTTCGGCCGGTTGAAGGTTTCGTAGTAGCCGGTGTCGATGCACAGGCGCTTGCAGCCGATCGGCTGCGTCGGCGTCAAGAGCATCGCGGTCTCGGGGTTCTGCACCACCGCGCGGATCTTGCGGCGCACGAACTCCGCCGCCGCGGCGTTCGCGCCGGCGTCGAGCATCAGGTCATTGAACGCCCCGAGGTAGAAGAGCCCGCCAAGCTGCCAGCGTTCCTCGAAGGCGCGCTCGCGCTCTTGCGCCGACGCGCTGGCGCAGGCAATGTCGCGGCGCGGCGTGCGCGCGCCGAAGGCGTTCAGCATCTGCCGGTTGCGGCGACGCAGCTCGGCGTAGTTCGCCTTCACCTCGGCATCCTCCGCCGGATCGAGCGGCGCATTGCGCGCCGGGACGGAGTAGGTGGCGGTGCGCTGGAAGACCACCAGTTCCTTCGCCTGCCCGGCGATCAAGGGGATCGACTGCACCGCCGACGAGCCCGTGCCGATCACGCCGACCCGCCGGCCCGTGAAGTCCACCGCCTCGTGCGGCCAGCGGCCGGTGTGGAAGGTTCGTCCCGCGAAACTGTCGCGGCCGGCGATATCCGGCAGGTTCGCCGACGACAGGCATCCGGTCGCCATGACGAGGAAGCGCGCCTCCAGCGTCTCGCCCTTGTCGGTCGTCACGCGCCAGCGCGCGGCCGCATCATCGAACGTCGCCGCCGCGACGCGCGTCCCGAGGCGGATATGCGGCCGCAAGCCGAAGCGGTCCGCCACGTGGTTCGCATACGCGAGGATCTCGGGTTGCGCAGCGAAACGCTCGGTCCAGCGCCATTCCTGCTGCAGCGCCTCGTCGAAGCCGAACGAGTACTCCAGGCTCTCGATGTCGCAGCGCGCGCCGGGATAGCGGTTCCAGTACCAGGTGCCGCCGACGCCGTCGGCCGCCTCGAGCACCGTGGTCTCGAGCCCCATGCACCGCGCGCGGTGCAGCATGTAGAGGCCGCCGAAGCCGGCGCCGACGATCAGCACGTCCATGCGCGGGATCGTAGCACCGGCCGGAAGCTAGAATGTCGGCCTCGATGAATCGAACGGAATCGACCATGCCCGCCCTCAGCCAACGCGCCCAGTCCCTCGGCACCGAGAATGCCTTCGTCGTCCTTGCGGAAGTCAACGCGCTCGCGCGCCAGGGCAAGGACATCATCAGCTTCTGCATCGGCCAGCCCGACTTTCCGGCGCCGGACCACGTGCAGGAGGCGGCGATCGCGGCGATCAAGGGCGGCAAGCACGGCTACACGCCTTCGGCCGGAATCGACGAGCTGCGCGACGCCGCGGCGAAGTACATGGCCAGGATGCGCGGCGGCCTGCCGATCCGCGCCGAGGACGTCGTCGTCGGCGCAGGCGCCAAGCCCTTCATCGCCTACGCGATCCTCTCGACCACCGACTTCGGCGCCGGCGACGAGGTGATCTACCCGAACCCCGGCTTCCCGATCTACGAATCGCAGATCATCGCCAACGGCGCGAAGCCCGTGCCGATCGGCCTGCGCGAGTCGCGCGCGTTCAGCTTCGACCCGGCGGAACTCGAGAAGCTGATCACGCCGAAGACCAAGCTCCTGATCCTCAACACGCCGCACAATCCCACCGGTGGCATCCTCGCCCGCAAGGACCTCGAGGCCATCGCCGCGATCCTGCAGAAGCACCCGCAGGTCTGGGTCTATGCCGACGAGATCTACTCGCGCCTCGTATTCGATGGCGACTTCTTCTCCATCGCGCAGGTGCCGGGCATGTACGAGCGCACCATCATCTCGGACGGCGCGTCCAAGACCTGGGCGATGACCGGCTGGCGCATCGGCTTCGCGTCCAACCCGATCCTTGCGCCGGTGTTCACGCGCTGGATCACCAACACCGACTCCTGCGCGTCGCAGATTTCCCAGTGGGGCGCCGTCGCCGCGGTCAACGGCCCGCAGGACGCCGCCGAGCGCATGAAGAAGAGCTTCCACGAGCGCCGCGACCTGATCGTCGGCCTGCTGAACAAGGTGCCGGGCGTGACCTGCCTCGTGCCCGGCGGCGCGTTCTACGCGTGGCCGAACGTCACCGAGGCCTGCCGCATGATCGGCGCCGCGGACTCCGAGGAGTTCCGCAAGCGCCTGCTGCACGAGGCCGGCGTGGCGCTGCTCGCCGACATCCACTTCGGCGCGCGCGTCGCGGGCGAGGGCCAGCACCTGAGGTTTTCCTACGCCACGTCGAACCAGGCCATCGAGGCCGGCGTCGCGCGCATGGCGGACTTCATCCGCAAGAACACCAAGAAGGCCGCATGAGCGGCGTGTGGCGGCCGAGCGTCACGGTCGCCGCGATCATCGAGCGCGACGGCCGCTTCCTGCTGGTGGAGGAGGAGGCCGACGGCCGCCTCGTGCTGAACCAGCCCGCCGGTCACCTCGAGCCGAACGAGTCGCTGGTCGACGCCTGCGCGCGCGAGGCGCTGGAGGAAACCGCGCATCGCTTCAAGCCGACGGCCCTGGTCGGCATCTACCGCTGGATCTACGCCCCCGAGAACGTCACGTTCTTCCGCTTCGCTTTCGCCGGCATGGTCGAGGGGGTGGAGAAGGATCGCGCGCTCGACCACGAGATCCGCGCGCTGCACTGGATGACGCCCGCCGAGATCCGCGCGCGTGCCGCCGACCACCGCTCGCCGCTGCTGCAGCAGTGCGTCGACGACTACGTCGCCGGCAAGCGCTTCCCGATCGACGTCCTTTCGGCCGCCTATGCCTGAGACCGTGGTCGTGGGAATGTCGGGCGGGGTCGATTCCTCCGTCGCGGCATTGCTCCTGAAGCGCGAGGGCTACCGCGTCGTCGGCCTGTTCATGAAGAACTGGGAAGACGACGACGACGACGAGTACTGCTCCACGCGGCAGGACCTGGTCGACGCCGCCGCCGCCGCCGACGTCATCGGCGTGGAACTCGAAGCGGTGAACTTCGCCGCCGAGTACAAGGACCGCGTGTTCGCCGAGTTCCTCTCCGAGTACCAGGCCGGCCGCACGCCGAACCCGGACGTGCTCTGCAACGCCGAGATCAAGTTCAAGGCCTTCCTCGACCACGCGATGTCGCTCGGCGCGACGCGGATCGCCACCGGCCACTACGCGCGCCTGCGAGACCACGGTCCCTTGAAGCAGTTGCTGCGGGCGGCCGACGGCACCAAGGACCAGAGCTACTTCCTGCACCGCCTCTCGCAGTCGCAGCTCGAGCGCGTGATGTTTCCCATCGGGCACCTTCGCAAGACCGAGGTGCGCCGCATCGCCGAGGAAGCAAAGCTGCCGAACCACGCCAAGAAGGACTCCACCGGCATCTGCTTCATCGGCGAGCGCCCGTTCCGGGAGTTCCTCAACCGCTACCTGCCGCGCGAGCCGGGCCCGATCCGCACGCCCGAGGGCAAGACCGTCGGCGAGCACATCGGCCTCGCGTTCTACACGCTGGGGCAACGCAAGGGCATCGGCATCGGCGGCAAGAAAGACGGGTCAGGTGATGCGTGGTACGTCGCCGCCAAGGACCTCGAGACCAACGTGCTCACGGTGGTGCAGGGCCACGACCACCCGCTCTTGATGAAGCGCGAGCTGCGCGCGGTGAACCCGTCGTGGATCTCCGGCGACCCGCCGGCCGAGGGCTCGACGCACTCGGCGAAGACGCGCTACCGGCAGGCCGACTCGACCTGCCTCGTGTCGCATTCCGACGACGAAGGCTTCGCGCTCGAGTTCGCCCAGCCCCAGTGGGCCGTGACGCCGGGGCAGAGCGCCGTGCTCTACGACGGCGATGCGTGCCTCGGCGGCGGCATCATCGCCTGAGCAACCTTATAGAATCCACGCCCATGCCCTCCACCCTCGCCGCGCTGTCGCCGCTCGACGGCCGGTACAGCCGTACCGCCGATCCCCTCCGTCCGTTCCTGAGCGAGTTCGGGCTCATCCGCTACCGCGTGCTGGTCGAGCTCGCGTGGCTGAAGGCGCTCGCCGCCGAGCCCGCGATCCGCGAGCTGAAGCCGTTCTCGAAGGCCACCGTCGCCGAGCTCGACGCGCTGGTCGATGCTTTCTCCGAGCGCGACGCCGAGCGCATCAAGGCCATCGAGGCCGAGACCAACCACGACGTCAAGGCGATCGAGTACTGGCTGAAGGAGAAGCTCGCCGCGAACGCCGAGGTGCAGCGGTCGCTGGAGTTCATCCACTTCGCGTGCACGTCCGAGGACATCAACAACCTCTCGTACGCGCTGATGCTGCGCGACGCGCGCGACCGCGCGCTGCTGCCCAGGCTCGACGAGATCGTCTCGGTGCTTCGCGGCATGGCGCACCGCCACGCCGAGCTGCCGATGCTATCGCGCACGCACGGCCAGCCCGCGTCGCCGACGACCCTCGGCAAGGAAATGGCGAACGTCGTGCACCGCCTGCGTCGCGCCCGCGCCAAGGTGGCGGGCGTCGCCATCCTCGGCAAGATCAACGGGGCCGTGGGCAACTACAACGCGCACCTCGCCGCGTACCCACGCTTCGACTGGCCGCGCTTCGCGCGCCGCTTCGTCACCAAGCTCGGGCTCGAATTCAACCCGTACACCATCCAGATCGAGCCGCACGACTCGTTCGCTGAGCTCTTCGACGCCATCGCGCGCTCGAACACCATCCTGCTCGACCTCGACCGCGACATCTGGGGCTACGTGTCGCTCGGCTACTTCCGCCAGCGGCTGAAGGCGGGCGAGGTGGGCTCGTCGACCATGCCGCACAAGGTCAACCCGATCGACTTCGAGAACTCCGAGGGCAACGTCGGCGTCGCCAACGCCATCCTGCGCCACCTCGCCGACAAGCTGCCGGTGTCGCGCTGGCAGCGCGACCTGTCGGACTCGACCGCGCTGCGCAACGTCGGCAACGCCTTCGGCCACACGATGCTCGCCTATGCGTCGCTGCTGCGCGGCCTCGCGAAACTCGAGGTCGAGCCGAAGCGCCTCGCCGAGGACCTCGACGCCAACTGGGAAGTGCTCGCCGAGCCGATCCAGCAGGTGATGCGCCGCCACGGCGTGCCGGACGCCTACGAGAAGCTGAAGGCGCTGACGCGCGGCAAGCGCATCGACCGGAAGCGCCTCGCTGCCTTCGTGCGCACGCTGCCGATCCCGGCCGAGGCGAAGAAGCGCCTGCTCGCGCTCACGCCCGCCGGCTACACCGGCCTCGCCGCAGAGCTCGCGAAGCGCATCTGATGCGCTGCGCGCTCGCCCTTGCCGCGGGCCTCGCGCTCGCGGGGCCGCTTGCGGCGCAGGAGATCGTCACCGTTTCGGCGCGCGAGGGCGCGACGCAGTCCTTCTTCCTCGCCGACATGGGCGCGGTGAAGCGCGAGGCGGTGGCGCTGCTCTTCATCGGCGGAGGCGGCAACATCAACCTGCGCATGGAGGAAGGCCGCGTGCGCTTCGGCGCCAACAACTTCCTGCCGCGCGCGCGCGCCGAGTTCATCCGCAACGGGATCCAGCCGGTGATCATGGATGTGCCGAGCGACCAGAACACCAGCGGCGGCATGGGCGACGGCTTCCGCATGGGCGAGGCGCACCTCGCCGACGTGCGCGCCGCGGTCGCCGAGGTGAAGAAGCGCTTCCCGGGGCTGCCGGTGTTCCTCGTCGGCACGAGCCGCAGCACCGTGTCGATCGCCTACCTCGCCCGGAAGATGGGGTCCGACGAGGTGAAGGGCGCGGTGCTGTCCTCGTCGCTGTTCCGCGCCGGCACCGGGCCGCGCGCCGCGCCGATGCTCGGCGCCTTCGACTGGAGCGAGGCGAAGCTGCCGCTGCTCTTCGTGCACCACCGCGAGGACGCCTGCGGCGCGACGCCGTATGCCAGCGCGGCGCCGCTCGCCGCGCGCTTCCCGCTCGTCTCGGTGAAGGGCGGCAAGCCGCCCGAGTCCGGCCCCTGCGATCCATTCCACGCGCACGGCTTCTGGGGCATGGAGTCCCCGACGGTCGACGCGATCGCCGCGTGGATGCTCGGCAAGCCGTTCCAGAAGGAAATCGAATAGATGCTGCACGTCGCCGTCATTTTTCTTTCCTCGTTCCTGCTGTTCCTCGTGCAGCCGCTGATCGCGCGGCTGATCCTGCCGTGGTTCGGCGGCACCGCGGCGGTGTGGACGACCTGCATGCTGTTCTTCCAGACGGTGCTGCTCGCGGGCTACGCCTACGCGCACGCCACCAACGCGAAGCTCGCGCCCAGGGCGCAGGCGCTGCTGCACACCGTGCTGCTCGCCACCGCGGTGCTGCTGATGCCGGTGGCGCCCGGAGAGTCGTGGAAGCCCACCGGCAGCGAAGAGCCGATCTCGTACATCCTGCTGATGCTGGTGGCGGCGGTCGGCCTGCCGTACTTCCTCCTGTCGTCGACCAGCCCGCTGGTGCAGGCGTGGTTCGCGCGCGCCAAGCCCGGCGAGAACCCCTACCGCCTCTTCGCGGTGTCGAACCTCGCCTCGCTGCTCGCGCTGGTCGGCTATCCCACGGTGGTCGAGCCACTGCTCGGCAACGCCGCGCAGGTCGGCACCTGGTCGTGGCTCTTCGCCGCCTTCGCCGTGCTTTGCGCGCTGCTCGCGTGGACCAGCGCCAAGCCGCTCCCCGCCGGCGCGCAGGCCGCGCAGGACGAGGGCCGCGCGCCGGCGCGCGGCGACTACGCGTCGTGGATCGCGCTCGGTGCCGCCGCCTCGGCGCTGCTGCTCGCGGTCACCAACCACGTCACGCAGGACGTCGCCGCGATCCCGCTCTTGTGGCTCGCACCGCTGACGCTGTACCTGCTCACCTTCATCGTCTGCTTCGAGGGCCAGGGCTTCTACCGCCCGCAGTGGATGTGGGCGGCGGTGCTGGCCGCGCTCGGCGGCATGGCCTACCTGCTCTACGATCGCGACTACCAGTTCAACCTGATGGTGCAGCTCGGCACCTACCTGCCGGGGCTCTTCATCGCCTGCGTGTTCTGCCACGGCGAGTTGTACCGCTCGCGGCCGTCGAACCGCCACCTCACTGCGTTCTACCTGTCGATCTCGGCCGGTGGCGCGCTCGGCGGCTTCTTCGTCGCGGTGGTGGCGCCGCTCGCGTTCAACCTGCACTACGAGCTCGGCCTGTCGATCGCCGCGGTGGCGCTGCTCGCCGCGCTGCGCCTGCGCAACGTCAACCTCGTGGCGCGCTTCGCCTCGCTCGCGGTGCTGGCCGGGGTGGTCGCCGCGTGCGTCCACGAGGGCATCGCGCTGCAGAAGGACGTCGTCGAGTCGCGCCGCAACTTCTACGGCATGGTGCGCGTGAAGGAGTACGGCACGCCCGGCGAATCCGGCCACCTGCGCCGCATGCTGCACGGCGTGATCATGCACGGCGAGCAAAGCCTCGACCCCGAGAAGCGCCGCAACGCCACCACCTACTACCAGACCACGTCCGGCGTCGGCGTCGCGATCCGCTCGCGTGCCGACCGGCACTCGGTCAAGGTCGGCGTAATCGGTCTTGGCACCGGCACGCTCGCGGTCTACGGCAGGAAGGGCGACACCTACCGCTTCTACGACATCAACCCGCAGGTGATCGAGCTCGCGCAGAGCCGCTTCACCTACCTCGCCGACGCGGCGAAGGAGGGCACGACCATCGAGAAGGTACTCGGCGACGCGCGCCTGAGCCTGGAGCGCGAGGCGCCGCAGGGCTTCGACGTGCTCGCGGTCGACGCGTTCTCGTCGGACGCGATCCCCGTGCACCTGATCACGCGCGAGGCGCTGCAGACCTACCTCAAGCACCTGAAGCCGGACGGCATCGTCGCATTCCACGTCTCCAACCGGTTCTTGGAACTCGTGCCGGTCGTCGGCCGGCTCGCCAAGGAAGCCGGCGCGCACGCCGTCGTGGTCTACGAGAAGGGCGACGAGGACCGCACGCAGTCCGACTGGGTGCTCGTCTCGCGCGACCCGAACGCGCTGAAGGGCAAGCTCTTCGACGAGGTGTCCGCCGAGGCGCCCGAGGACAAGCCCGAGTGGCGGACTTGGACGGACGACTACTCGAACCTCGTCCAGATCCTCAAGTAGGGGCGGGGCCGGACGCCCCGGGCGCAGGAGCGCCGGGGCGCCGGCGCCGCCTGCGCGCGATCGAACGGACGCGCGAGACCGACCTCGATTGACCGACCGCCGCGCGGCGCGCGCCGTTCATCGCGCGCCCGTTGCGGGCGCTGGTTTCTGTATCTACAATAACTGATGGCCGTCACGTTCGATCCCGGGAAGCGTGCCGCAACCCTGGCCGAACGCGGACTCGATTTCAAGGACGCGGAACTGGTGTTTGCCGGCACGACCTTCGAGGTCGAGGATACGCGGAGGGACTACGGCGAAGTGCGCATCCTCTGCTTCGGCGTGCTTGAAGGGCGGATCGTCGTCGTTGGATATACCCCGCGTGGCGCGGATCGCCACGTGTTCAGCATGAGGAAGGCAAATGACCGCGAAAAAGCGCGCATCGCGCCGCTCCTTGGGCTCTGACCTCCGCAAGGTCGATGCCCATGTCGTGCGTCGGCACGAGTACGACGAGCTTCCCGAACTGACCGACGACATGCTCGAGCGAGGCACCGTTCGCAAGGGCGGCCGTCCGCGCTTGGCGAATCCACGAAAGCTGATTTCGATCCGCCTGCCGGAGGACGTCATCGAACGCTGGCGCTCTACCGGGCCAGGTTGGCAGACGAGAATGGCGGAACGACTGTCCAAGTCGCTCCCGAAGTAACCACCGCCTGCAAAGCGGGCTCCCTCGCGAGCCGAGCGGCGCGCCCCGCTGATGGCGCAATCTTGCTGGATCGGTATCGCCTTGATTGGGCGAGCGTAAATCTCGAGCGAGAAGCCTATCCTGTGTTTAATCCGCAGGAATCGCGCCGCACAAGCCGGTGTGAAAACGCACACGCACCCAAGTATTTGATTCGAGGGCGGATGACAAGCGCGCGGCGCCGGGCGTCTAATTAGGCTTCTTTTAGGAAGTTCACTACACGTTAGTTGGCATGCCACCAGACCACTTCGAACGACCGACGGCCATCGAATGGGTGATTCATGCCCTAGGTGCGGTCGGTCTGCTTGCCGTCCTTTCTTCGCGCTTCCTCGTAACAGATTGCTGCCCCCCAAGCATTGACCTTTTCGGGCTAGCTTGCGTCATCGCTGGAGCCGCCCTTTTCTGGGGCTCGCTCTTCTTGGTGCGGCGCATTCAGGCCAAACGCCTGGCTAGACTCATCGCTCAAACGGAAGGCAAGGCACGAAATGCCAACTAACCCTACGCCCCAACGCGACGCCATGAAGCGCTGCGCGTCCATTGGCGTCAGCGCGTGGCGCGCTTGGGCTCCACGTTAGGCATGTTTCCAGTTCCTCGCCTCGCACAGCAACTTCAGCACGAGTGGGCTGAGGAGCTCGCTGCCCATTTCGGCGTCTCGGTCGCTCAACTGCGCGAATCACCCACTAGGGTGCTGGACTACCCGAGCGGCAAATTGCTCGTCGAATTGATGGACGGCTCAAGTCTCGAGTTTCAGTGGGCCTTCCATATTCATAGTCCGTCGAAGAAAGCCATCGCCGTGTTTTCCGAGCATTGCGGGCACCATGTCTTCCCGCACCACGAGGCGCGCGTCTTTCGGGACGGCAAATTGGTACTGTCGGTAGAACATGCCTAACCCTACGCCCCAACGCGACGCCATGAAGCGCTGCGCCTCCATTGGCGTTTGCGCGTGGCGCGCTTGGGCTCCACGTTAGGCTGCATGGCATCGACATTTCAATTCTCTGGGCGCGTGATCGCTTGGCTGGCAATCCTCGCCATAGCAACTGCGCTGCTGGCGCTTACGTTCCCCCCTGCCTCGTTCGTTCTTCAAATGTTAGGAGCACTGGCATGTTGCGCCGTGTGGCTCAGGGTTCCGTTTCGTACAAAGAAGTGGCAATGGTGGCAGTTTGGCGTGGCACCCCTAACATTTGCTGAGGGCCTCATCTGCATATCAGGTGCGGTCGCCTTCGCCACGGGTTTCTTGGCTATCGTTCCGGCATTGCTAAATGCACCCTAACCCTACGCCCCAACGCGACGCCATGAAGCGCATCGCCTCCATTGGCACCTGCGCGTGGCGCGCTTGGGCTCCACGTTAGGCATCACGATGCCCGCTTACGCATGGACATGCCATTCGTGCGATCGCCAGTGCCCGATGGGTACTGACAAGTGTCCCGCGTGCGGGTGCCCTGCAGTGGTGTCGGCCAACGAACTCGCATCGTTTCGTGCGGGGTCTGGGGCCGCGTCTTCGGCCCCTTCCAAAGGCAATTCGGGCACAGACGCAGTACTGATCTTTGTTCTCGCAGTGCCCGTCGCAATCGCGGTCCTGCTCCTGCGCTTCGGTTGGTCGTTGAGTTGGGTTCTCGCAGGCGGTGCCATGCTCGTCGTATGCTGGGCGCTTGTCGCTGCATTTGGTTCGTCAACGCTAAAGCGCAATATCTCAGGTGAGCGCGATGCCTAACCCTACGCCCCAACGCGACGCCATGAAGCGCATCGCCTCCATTGGCGTTAGCGCGTGGCGCGCTTGGGCTCCACGTTAGA
>CAZTXP010000115.1:0-12365 GCA_964617355.1 uncultured Enterobacteriaceae bacterium | reverse complement strand
GTGACGATGCGCAGCATCCAGCGCACGCCGACCAGCAGGATCGCCAGCACCACCGCGTGCGCGATGATGTACGCGGCGAACATGCCGTAGGCGAGCTGCGGGTTCTGCGAGATGAAGAGCGGCCCCGACTGGATGCCGTGGATGGTGAGCGCGCCCAGCATCACCGCGGTGACCGCGTCGCCGGGGATGCCGAAGGCCATGATGGTCACCAGCGAGCCGGCGACGTTGGCGTTGTTCGAGGCCTCCGACGCGATGATGCCCTCGGGCACGCCGGTGCCGAACTTCTCGGGGTACTTGGAGAACTTCTTGGCCTGGTCGTAGGCCAGCATGTTCGCCGCGCTGCCGCCGATCGCCGGCAGCACGCCGATCACGAGGCCGATGAACGAGGCCCACAGCAGCGTGAACGGACGCGCGAGGATCTCGCCGATCACCTTGGTGTGCGACACCGCTAGCCTGAGGCCCGCCTCGATCTTTTCCTCGGCGGCGCCCGGGCGCATGCGCTCGACCTCGCCCATGATCTGCGCGAACGCGAACACGCCGATCAGCACCGGCAGGAAGGGCACGCCGCCGTCGAGCGCCGAGATGCCCATCGTCAGGCGCTCCTTGCCCATCACCGGGTCGGCGCCGAGGATGGTGATGATGAGCCCGAGTCCGCCCGAGGCGAGGCCCTTCGCCAGGGACGATTCCACCAGCCCCGCCACCATCGACAACGCGAGCACGAAGAGCGAGAAGTACTCCCACGGCCCGAACTCGAGCGCGAATTTCGCCAGCGGCCCGGTGCTGCCCACCAGCACCACCGCGCCGAGCAGGCCGCCGAAGATCGACGCCCAGATGCCCAGCCACAGCGCGCGGCCGGGCTCGCCCTTCTTCGCCATCGGGTGGCCGTCGAACATCGTCGCCACCGCCGAGGGCTTGCCGGGGATGCCGAGCAGGCACGAGGTGATCAGGCCGCCGGTCTCGCCGCCGACGTAGACGCCGATCATCGCCGCGAGGCCCTGCAGCGGCTCGAGGCCGAAGGTGAACGGCAGCACGACGATGATCGTCATGGTGATCGTGATGCCCGGCAGCGCGCCGCCGACCACGCCGATCAGCGTGCCGATGACGAGCGGCACCAGGTACTTCACCGCCATCATGCCGGCGAGGCCCTGCCCGAGCAGTTCGAACATCGGCTAGAACCCCGTCCAGCGCCCGCGCGGCATCAGCACGGACAGGTTCTTCTCGAACACGAGCCAGGTAAGCCCTGCCGTGGCGAGGCCGAGCACCAGCACGCGTGCCCAGCCCCTGGCGCCCCGAGGCGGATCCATCATTGCGTTGGCGGCACAGACGTAGGCGAAGGTCGTGATGCGAAAGCCGAGGTAGGGCAGCGCGCCGACGTAGAGGCCGAACACAGCGAAATGCGCCACCACGGCCCAGTAGTTCAGGCGCGGGCCCGGCGCGGACGGCGCGGCGGCGCGCCGCGCGAGCAGGTCGCCGGCGAGCATCCAGAGCCCGAGCGCGCCCGAGAGCGCGAGCACGATGCGCGGGTAGAACGCCGGCCCGAGCGGCACCAGCGGGTTGTCCGGGATCGAGAACGTCATCCAGAACAGCACCCCGCTGAAGCCGAAGACGGCAATGCCGCCCCAGCCGTCCCGCGTCAGCTTCACGCCGCTTCCCGACGAACCGCTAGCGCTTCAGCAGCCCGAGGTCCTTCGCGATCGCCTTGTTGGCGTCGTCGGTCGCCTTCAGCCACTTGGCGTAGCCGGCGCGGTCGAGGAACTTCACGTCGGTGGCCTGCTTCTTCATCGAGTCCTGGAACGCCGGCTCCTTGGCCGCCGCCGCGCAGGCCGACTCGAGCTTCGCGAGCACCGGCGCGGGCGTGCCCTTGGGCGCGAGCACGCCGCGGCTGACGTCGAAGGTCATGTTGACGCCGAGTTCCTTCAGCGTCGGCACGCTCGGCATCTCCGGGCTGCGCTTCTCGGTGGCGATGGCGAGGAACTTCAACTGCCCGGCCTCGACCTTGCCCTTCTGCGTGAGGTTCGAGTCGGTGAGGTCGATGTGGCCGCCGAGGATCGCGTTCATGCGCGGCGCGAGGCCGTCGTAGGTGACGTACTTCAGCTTGATGCCGGCGTTCTTCTCGATCAGCGCCGGGAAGAAGTGGCTGGTCGAGCCGAGCGTCGCGCCGACCGTGATCTGGCCAGGGCGCGCCTTGGCGTCGGCCAGGAAGCCGGCCCAGTCCTTCCACGGGGTCTTCGGGCTCGCCGTGAGCACCGAGGGCGTCGAGGTGATCAGGCAGATCGGCTCGAAGTCCGTGTAGGCGATGTCGGCGACGCCGAGGTAGTAGGTCTGGTGGATGTAGTCGTGCGCGGCCCAGAGCGTGTAGCCGTCGGCGGGCGAGTCCTTCACTTCCTTCGCGCCCTTGGTGCCCGAGGCGCCGCCGACGTTGGCGATCACCACCGTCTGGCCGAGGTGCTTCTGGAACGCCGGCGCGAACGGCCGGAAGATGTTATCGGTGTCGCCGCCCGCGGCCCAGGGCACGACGAGCTTGATCGGGCGATCGGGGAAGTCGGCGGCGAGCGCGGGCGCGGCGAACGCGGCGGCGAGCGCGGTGCAGAGGACACGGTTCATGCGGGGATTCTCCTCGACGGCGGAAGGGGTCCGCCTCCTCTTCGCATCTTATAATGCCGCTCATGAGATTGGGAATCCTCGGTGGCGGCGTCATCGCCCGCCTCATCCTCGACACCGTGAAGCGCGGGGAACTGAAGGGCATCGAGCCCGTGGCCATCATGGGGCGCAACGCGCAGTCGCGCGGCCGCCCGATCGCCGAGGCGAACGGCCTCGCGTACGTCACGCGACTCGAGGACCTGCTGGCGCTGAAGCCCGACGTCATCGTCGAGGCCGCCTCGCACGACGCGGTGCGCGACTTCGGCCCCGCGATCCTCGACGCCGGCGTGTCCTTCCTCGTGCTTTCCTGCGGCGCGCTGTCGAACGACGCGCTGCGCGAGCGCCTGGAGTCGGCCGCGGCGAAGAGTGGCGCCATGCTCTACGTGCCCTCCGGCGGCATCGGCGGCCTCGACACGCTGAAGGCGGTCGTGGTCGCGGGCTGCGACGAGGCCGAGATCGCGGTGACGAAACCACCCGCAGCTTGGAAGGGTATCGCCTACGTCGAGAAACTCGGCATCGACCTCGATTCGCTGAAGGGCCCGACCGTGCTGTTCGAGGGCACCGCGCGCGAGGGCGTGCCGTACTTCCCGGCGAACGTGAACATCGCCGCCGCGCTGTCGCTCGCCGGCATCGGCTTCGACCGCACGCGGCTGAAGGTGGTCGCCGACCCGGCGCTGAAGTTCAACACGCACTTCATCACCTTCAAGGGCAAGACCGGCACGGTGGACATCCGCTTCGAGTCGCTCGCCTTCCCCGACAACCCCAAGACCTCGTACCTCGCCGCGGTGAGCGCGCTCGCCGCGCTCAAGGAGTTCTCCGGCAAGGTCCGCTACGGCACCTGATTCCCGAGGAGGCGCGGCCATGCGCGAGCCCACCCCCCGCACGATCCACCTGAAGGACTACGCGCCGCCGGCGCACCTCGTCGACCGCGTCGAACTCGACGTCGACCTGCGCGAGGACTACGCGATGGTCACCGCGACGCTCGAGATCCGCCGCAACCCGGCCTCCAAGGCGAAGGACGCGCCGCTGGTGCTCGACGGCGACGAGCTGAAGCTCGAGTCCGTGTCGCTCGACGGCAAGAAGCTCTCCGGCCGCAAGTACAAGGCCGCGGCGACCTCGCTGACGGTGCCCGAGGTGCCCGAGCGCTTCACGCTCGTCACCGTGTCGCGCATCGCGCCGCAGAAGAACACCAAGCTCGAAGGCCTCTACCCGACCAAGAGCGGCTTCGTCACGCAATGCGAGGCCGAGGGCTTCCGGCGCATCACGTGGTATCCCGACCGCCCGGACGTGCTCGCGCGCTTCGTCACCACGATCCATGCCGAAAGATCGAAGTACCCGGTGCTGCTCGCCAATGGCAACCCCGCGGGAGCCGGCGACGAGCCGGGCGGCCGCCACTGGGCGCGCTTCGACGACCCGTTCCCGAAGCCCTCGTACCTCTTCGCGATGGTCGCGGCGCGGCTCGACGCGCTCGGCGCGCGCGTGCGGCTCGGCTCCGGGCGCTGGGCGGACCTCGCGGTCTACGTCGAGCCCGGCCAGGTGGACCAGGCGTCGTGGGCGCTCGACTGCCTGCGCCGCGCGATCGCGTGGGACGAGCGCCGCTTCGGCCTCGCGCTCGACCTCGAGCGCTACGTCATCGTCGCGGTCGGCGACTTCAACTCCGGCGCGATGGAGAACAAGGGCCTCAACATCTTCAACGCCAAGTACGTGCTGGCGCGGCCCGACACCGCCACCGACACCGACTACCTGAACATCGACCGCGTCGTGGCGCACGAGTACTTCCACAACTGGACCGGCAACCGCGTCACCTGCCGCGACTGGTTCCAGCTGTCGCTGAAGGAAGGCCTCACGGTGTTCCGCGACCAGGAGTACGGCGCCGACACCTACTCGCGCGCGGTGACGCGCATCCAGGAGGTGCGGGGATTGCGATCCGCGCAGTTCCCCGAGGACGCCGGCCCGATGGCGCACCCGGTGCGGCCGCAGTCATACATGGAGATCCGCAACTTCTACACCATGACGGTGTACGAGAAGGGCGCGGAGGTCGTGCGCATGCAGCACACGCTCCTCGGGGAAGCGAAGTTCCAGGCCGGCATGAAGCTGTACTTCCAGCGCCACGACGGGCAGGCCGTGACCTGCGACGACTTCGTCGCCGCGATGCAGGACGCGAGCGGGACGGACGCTTCCTCGCGCATCGACCTGTCGCAGTTCAAGCGCTGGTACGACGTCGCCGGCACGCCGGTGCTCGACTGCTCCAGCCGCTACGACGCCGCCGCGAAGACCTGGACGCTGTCGGTGACGCAGTCCATGGACCCGCCCTTCCACATCCCGCTCGCGGTGAAGGTCGGCGCCAGGGAGCACGTGCTGTCGGTGAAGCAGAAGCAGGAATCCTTCACCTTCGCCGGCGTCGCCGCGAAACCGGTACCGTCGCTGCTGCGCCGCTTCTCGGCGCCGGTGATCCTGAACTACCCGTACACCGGCGACGAGCTCGTGCACCTGCTCGCGCACGACGACGACCCGTTCAACCGCTGGGAGGCCGCGCAGCGCCTCGCCACGCAGACGATCCTGGAGCGCGGCGGCGAGCCCTCGCCCGCCTTCGTCGCGGCGCTCGGCCGCGTGCTCGAGCAGTCCCCGGCGGACCCGGCGTTCGCCGCCGAGGTGCTGGCCCTGCCCGCCGAGGCCTTCCTCGCCGAGCAGGTGGCGGTGGTCGACCCGGATGCGCTGCACGCCGCGCGCAACCGCCTGAAGCGCGCGCTCGCCAAGGCGCTCGAGGCCGGCTTCGCCGCTGCGTATCGCGCGAACGCCACGCCCGGCCCCTACTCGCCCGACGCGCGCTCGGCCGGCAAGCGAGCGCTGAAGAACCTCGCGCTCGGCTACCTCGTCGAGCTGGAAACCGAGGCCGCGCTGGCGCTCGCCGACGCGCAGTTCCGCGACGCCGGCAACATGACCGACCAGTTCGCCGCGCTCGGCTGCCTCGCCAACAGCGAGACGCCGCGCCGCGGCCCGGCGCTCGAGGCGTTCTACGCACGCTGGAAGGACGAGCCGCTGGTGCTCGACAAGTGGCTCGCGGTGCAGGCCACGTCGCGCCTGCCCGGCACGCTCGCCCGCGTGCGCGAGCTGCTCGGCCACCCGGCCTTCGACCTCAAGGTGCCGAACAAGGTCTACGCGCTGATCCGCGGCTTCGCGTCGAACCACGTGTGCTTCCACGCGAAGGACGGCGGCGGCTACGACTTCCTCGCCGAGCAGGTGCTGCGCCTGGACCGCCTCAACCCGCAGGTCGCCGCGCGCATGGCGCGAGCCTTCGACCGCTGGAAGAAGTTCGACGCCGGCCGGCAGGCGAAGGCGCGCGCCGCGCTGTCGCGCATCCGCGACGCCAAGGGGCTGTCGAAGGACGTCGCCGAGATCGTCGTCAAGGCGCTCGGCTAGCTCGCACGGCGATGCCTCGCGGCGCCACCTCCTTGTCAACCACGCCCCTGCTGGGGCGTTATCGTGCACAGGCGGCATCTGGCCGCCCATCTCCGGAGACCGCCACAATGAAGAAGCTGATCGCCCTCGCCCTTTCCGCCGCCCTCGCCGGCGCCGCCTTCACCGCGTCCGCGCAGACCAAGCCGGCCGCGCCCACGCCGGCCCCCGCCGCGGCGCCGACCCCGGCGCCCGCCACCGAGCCCGCCAAGGCCGCCGAGCCGGCGAAGAAGGGCAAGGCCAGCAAGGCCAAGGGCAAGTCGAAGGCCAAGGGCAAGGCGAAGGCCAAGCCGAAGGCCGAGGCGAAGTAAGCCCCCGGCAGCGCAAGTCCCTGATTCGGGGCGGGGTTTTCCCCGCCCTTTTTCATTTCCGGCGCGGTTCCCCCTCAAGTCGCTGGCATCGGCGGCCGTTGAAGGGATCGAGGAACCATGCCCGCGCCCTATCCCAAGACGCTCGATGGCTGGGCGGCCTATATCGCCCGCCAGCGCCTGCCCGTGATGCACTACACGGCGGAGCACCTCGCCCGCATGCGCGACCACGAGGACGAGGTGGACGCGCGCGCCATGGCCGACAAGCTCTGCGGCGACCCGCTGATGGTGCTGCATACCTTCGCGCTGATCGCGAGGAAGCGCGGCAACCGCCCGGCCGCGGACATCTCGACGCTGGACCGCGCGATCGTCATGCTCGGCGTGTCGCCGTTCCTCGACGCGGTGAAGGACCTGCCGACGGTCGAGACCGGCGCCGCCGCCGACCGCGGCGCCTACCGCGGCTTCCTGCGCGTGCTGCGGCGCGCGCAGCACGCGCAGGACTACGCGATCCGCATCGCCGCGTGGCGCAACGACGTCGCCGCCGAGGAGATCGGCCTCGCCGCGCTGCTGCACGACGCCGCCGAGATGCTGATCTGGTATTTCGCCCCCGACCTCGCCGAGCGCGTGCAGCAGATGCTCGCGGCCGACTCCAAGGTGCGCAGCGCGGTCGCGCAGCGCGTGGTGCTCGGCACGACCGTCAACGACCTGCAGCTGCGCCTCGCCAAGCTCTGGCACCTGCCCGACCTGCTGGTGCGCCTGATGGACGACCGGCACGCCGACACTCCGCGGGTGCGCAACGCGATCCTCGCGGTCAGCCTCGCGCGGCATTCGGCGTCGGGCTGGGACAACGCCGCGCTGCCCGACGACTTCAAGGCGCTCGCCGACCTGATGCAGTCGAGCGAATCCACCGCCCGCAACCTGATCCACAAGGAAGAGGCGGCCCACGCCGCCGCGTAGCCGTCAGCCCGGCGGCCAGAGCCAGGCCGCGCCGCGCACGCCGCTCGAGTCGCCGTGCGCGTGCTTCGCGAGGCGCGTCGCGACGTGGTCGGAGAACACGTGCGCGCCCCAGAGACGCGGCACGTGGTCGTACAGCCGGTCCAGGTTCGACACGCCGCCGCCCAGCACGATCGCGTCCGGGTCGAGCAGGTTGATCACGCCCGCCAGCGCGCGCGCGAGGCGCGCCTCGTAGCGCGCCATCGCCGGCTCGTGCGCCGCGCCGCCGTCGCGCTCGAGCGCCGGGCCGCAGAGATAGGTCTCGATGCAGCCCGCGCGCCCGCAGTAGCACGGGCGCAGCGGCAGGTCGTCGCCCGCCGGCAGCGGCAGCGGGTTGTGGCCCCACTCGCCCGCGATCGCATTCGGGCCCTCCAGCACGCGGCCGTCCACGACGATGCCGCCGCCGACGCCGGTGCCCAGGATCACGCCGAACACGACGCGCGCACCTCGCCCGGCCCCGTCGCTCGCCTCGGACAGCGCGAAGCAGTTGGCGTCGTTCGCGAGCCGCACCTCGCGCCCGAGCGCGCGTTCGAGGTCCTGCTGCAGCGGACGGCCGATCAGGCAGGTGGAGTTGGCGTTCTTCACCAGCCCGGTGACGCGGGACAGCGCGCCGGGAATACCGACGCCGACCGTGCCGCGCCCGCCCGCCTCGGCCTCGATCGCGGCCACCAGCGCCGCGATCGCGCGCACCGTGCCGGCGTAGTCGCCCTGCGGCGTCGGCACGCGCCGGCGCGCGAGCTCGCGCCCGTCGGCGTCGAGCGCGAGGCCCTCGATCTTGGTGCCGCCGAGGTCGATGCCGATCCGCAAGCGCATGATTCCGGGGGGAATCGTAGCGCACCGGCGGCCGGCCGCCGGACGCGAAGGAAATTCACCGACGGCAAAATGCCCGCTTTTTCGGATTGAACCCGCCGGCCGACCTGTGCCAGCATCGGGAAGCCCCGACACGAACAAGGAGAATGCTTCCCATGCGCCTGATCCGGATCCTCGCGCTCGCCGCGCTGGCCCCGCTCGCGACCCTTGCCCAGGACAAGGTGATCCCGGTCGAGATCAACCACACCGGCAAGGACCCGGTGGGCCAGAACATCGTGTTCCACCTGAAGGAGAAGATCCGCGCCTCGCAGCGCATGTCGCTGGTGCAGGGCGTGGACACGCCGCGCATGAAGATGGTGATCACGAGCGTGACCTCGGGCACCACCAAGGACCCCGAGGCCTCGTCGGCCCTCGCCACCGCCTACGTCTACGATGACAAGGACGTGCCGATCGACGGCGCGCTGATCCTCACCCACGTCTACGACTGCGGGCGCGACCGCGCCGAGTCCTGCGCGCAGCGGCTGCTGGTGATCCTCGACCGCGAGATCGGCTACCTGCGCGACAAGTGGCCGAGCCTCTACAAGCGGCTCTGATCTCCCCGGCCCGCGCGCCGGGGCGGGCCGCTCAACTTCCGGCGCGTCGCGCCGATACCCCGGGGGAGAGGATTCCCGTGCACGCGCTCGCCCCCGCCCCCGCCCCGACCGACCTCGCCGCGATCTGCGACCTGCTCGCCGAGGTCGAGCTGTTCGACGGCCTCGACGGCCCCGCGCTGCGCGCGCTCGGCGCGCACATGCGCCTGCGCGAGTTCGCCGAGGGCGAGGCGATCTTCCGCGAGGGCGACCCGGGCGACTGGATGGGCGTGCTCGCGGGCGGCGAAGTGCGCATCTGCAAGGAGGCCGACGCGCGCGACGTGCGCGTGGTGGCGGTCGAGACGCACCGGCGCGCGATCGGCGAGATGGCGCTGGTGGACGGCGAGCCGCGCTCGGCGACCTGCATCGCGAGCAAGGACGCGTCGCTGCTGACGCTCACGCGCGAGAGCTTCCAGCGCCTGTCGCGCGAGCGGCCGGCGCTCGCGCTCGAGGTGATGCACCGGGTCGCGCGCCTCATCAGCCGCCGCCTGCGCGCCACCAGCGGCCGCCTCGTCGAGCACCTCTCGGGCTGACCGTCGCGGCGCGCGCCGCTCAGCCCGCCGGCGCCGGCGCCATCGCGCCGCGCAGGAACTGCCGCGCGCGGTGGCGCAGCACCCACAGGTTGTTGCGGCTCACCCCGAGGCGCGCGCAGATCTCGTCGGTGCTCTCGTCGCCGAAGTCGGCGAGCACGAAGGCCTGCGCGGTGCGCTCGGGCAGCTTCTCGAGCAGCCGGCGGAA
Source organism: uncultured Enterobacteriaceae bacterium (assembly GCA_964617355.1). Taxonomy (GTDB): domain Bacteria; phylum Pseudomonadota; class Gammaproteobacteria; order Burkholderiales; family SG8-39; genus CAZTDU01. Next base: position 2,791 of record CAZTXP010000115.1, on the reverse strand, counting down.
CTGTTCCCAGAAGCGCTTCTGCTCCAGCCGCGCCTCGGGGTTGTCGGCCTCGCTGCCCACCGCCTCGATCGCCGGCGGCCCGTTCTCTTCGTCGTCGCCCGACGCGTCCAGGCTCAGCATCGCGCGCGAGCGCTCGCGGTAGGCGTCGGTGATCTTGTGCTTCAGGATCCCGGTGAGCCACGTGCGCAGCGAGCTCTCGCCGCGGAAGCCCCCCGAGGACAGCGCCGCGACGAAGGTGTCCTGCACCAGGTCCTGCGCGAGGTCGGCGTCGGACACCGCGCGCATCGCGTACTTGGTGAGCGCGGCGCGGTGCTGGTCCAGCTGGGCGGCGTCGAGGCGGGTTGGCATGCGGTTCCTCCGTTCTTCTTCGTGGATTCAGTGCACGATCAGCGTCGTGTTGGCGGCGGCGATCAGGCCGCCATCGACGCCCTGCGAGGGGCGGCGCGCGGCCGATTCGGGGCAGGCGGCGACGAGCACGCGCGCCGCATGGCGGATCACGGGCGGCGTCAGCGTGACGAAGCGCGCGCCGCCCGGGGCGCGGTTCACGGTGGCGAGGCGCGAGGTCTCGTCGAGCGCGTCGCTGCCGCCGGCGAGCCCCGGCAGGTTGCCGCACGGCGCCATGCGCAGCACCACGGCGTCGAAGCGCGGCAGCGCGCCGACGACGAGGCCGAAGAACGCGCGCAGTTCCTGCTCGTAGGCCGCGGCGGCGCGCGCCGGGTCGGCGTGGTCGGCGACGTCGACGTGCAGCTGCGCCCGGGGCACCGGCAGCGCGCGCAGCATCGCCTGCACGTCGGCCGGATCCCGCCCGCCGGCGTCGAAGCGCGTGTCGGCGAGGAAGACGTGCACCGCGTGCCAGGAGCCGGCCTGCGGCGCGAGCGCCGCCAGCACTTCGGCGTCGAGGACCGACGGCGACAGCGCGATCGCGCAGCGCCGCCCGGCCGCCGCGGCCGCGGCCGCGGCGCCGGCGATCTCGCCGACGATGCGCTCCCTGGTGTTCCCGTCCGGTTGCATGGGACGCATCATCGCGAGCGGCGTCGCCGCGCGATATTCGCGCCGCTACGCAGCCGCCTTGCGGGAACTACCTAGCCTACGTAGCAGTACCTACAGCCCGCACGCGGGATTGCCGGTATCGTTGCGCCCATGCAGCCGTCCGCGCCCGCCGCCGTCCGCGCCACGTCGCGCAACCTGCTCGGCCTGAACCTCGTCGTCGCGGCGGCCTACGTGCTCGCCTCGGAGCTCGCGCTCGGCCTGCTGCGCCACCAGGAGGCGGCGATCGTCTGGTTCGCGTCGGCGGTCGGCCTCGCCGCGCTGCTGCTGCGCGGGCCCGCGGCGATGCCCGGCGTCGCCGCCGGGGCGCTCGTCTGCGCCTTCCTCGGCGGCAAGAGCCCGCTCGTCGCGCCGGCGATCGCCGCGCTCACCACGCTGCAGATCGCGGCCACGTGGTGGCTGCTGGTGCGCGTGCTGAAGATGGACACGACGCTCAAGCGCGTGCGCGACGTGCTGCTGCTCGCGCTCGTCGGCGCCACCGTGTCGCCGGCCGTGAACGCGCTGCGCATCCTCGTCGCCACGTGGTGGCGCGAGGGCGGGCTGCCCGACATGTGGGTCGGCTTCGCCGAGGTGGTGTCGCTCGGCGAGGTGGTGGGCATCCTGCTCGTCGCGCCGGTCGTCCTGCTGTGGCTGCGCCCCGGCGCGGCCCGCGAGCCGCGCTGCACCGGCGAATGGACGCTCTACCTCGTCACGGTGATCGCCTCGGTGGCGGTGTTCGGCTCGATGCTGCGGCCGATGATGCATGCCGACTCGCTGCCGTTCGCGCTCTTCCCGCTCGCGTTCTGGGCGGCGTTCCGCTACGGGCCGCGGCAGACCGCCACCGTGATGGCGCTCGCCGGCCTCACCGCGATCCTGTGCCACGGCATGGGGCAGGGCCCGTTCGTGCACCGCACGATCGCCAACCACCTCACGCTCGCCGACGTGGCGAGCCTGTACCTCTTCCTCGCGGTGCTGTCGGTCACGTCGATGCTGTTCGCGGTCGCGCAGCAGGAGCGCCAGGCCGCCGAGGCGCGGCTGCGCGCGAGCGAGTCCGCGCTGAGGGAGAGCGAGGAGAAGTACCGCCTGCTGGTGGACAACCAGACCGACCTCGTCATGCGCCTGTGCGCGAAGACCGGCCGCGTGCTCTACGCCAGCCCCTCGCACGAGGCCTTCTTCGGCAGGCCGGTGGCCGACCTGCTCGGGCGCGAGTTCGGCGACGCGATCGAGGTGCACCGCGACGACCGGGACGCGGTCACCGGCTCGTGGAGCGCGGTGTGCTGCGCGCCCTTCGCCGCCGCGCACGAGAGCCGCGTGATGACCGCGCAGGGCTGGCGCTGGCTCGCGTGGTCGGCACGCGCCGTGCTCGACCGCGACGGCAAGCCGGATTTCGTCATCACCGTCGGGCGCGATGTCACCGACCGCCGCCGAGCCGAGGAACAGTCGCGCCAGCACCTGCAGCAGCTCGCGCACGTGTCGCGGGTTTCTTCGATGGGCGAAATGGCGAGCGCGATCGCGCACGAGATCAACCAGCCGCTCACCGCGATCTCGAACTACGCCTCCGCCTGCCTGCGCATGCTCGGACGCGGCGAAGTCTCCCTCGCCGAGGCCGTGGAGATGATGAAGCGGGTCGCCGCCGAATCGCAGCGCGCCGGCGAGATCGTGCGCAAGATGCGCGGCTTCGTGCGCGGCGAGGAAGGCCAGCTCGCCGCGGTCGAGGTGAACTTCCTCGTCTCGGAGGTGCTGCGCCTCGCCGCCCCCGAGGCGC
>CAZTXP010000114.1:0-28720 GCA_964617355.1 uncultured Enterobacteriaceae bacterium | reverse complement strand
CGACCCATCCCGGCGTTATCGGGATGGCTTCACGGAAAAGGAGACCGACATGACTGCCACGAAGAAGATTGCCCTCGCGTTGATCGCCACCGCCTCGCTCGGCGCCGCTACCACGGCGTCCGCGGATCCGTACCGCTACGGCCACCGCCACGGGCATCACCGGCACTACGCGGCGCCGGTCGTCGTCTACCCGGCCTACGTGCCGCCGCGCGTCGTCTACGCGCCCGCGCCCGTCTACTATGCGGCGCCGCCCGTGGTCTATGCGCCGGCGCCCGTCTACGCCCCCGCACCGGTCTACGCGGCCCCCGTGGCCGTCGTGCCGCGCAACACCGCGGGCGCGGTGGTCGGCACGGTCGCCGGTGCGGTGATCGGCAACCAGTTCGGCCACGGCAACGGCCGCGTGGTGTCCACCGCAGCCGGCGCGGTGATCGGCGGCATCCTGGGCGGCGGCTACTGATCCGTCAGTCCAGCTGCACGCCCGCTTCGCGGATCACCACGCCCCAGCGGTCGTAGAGGTCGCGCGCGAAGCGGGCCATCTCGGCGGGCGGGGGCGCATAGGCCTCCGAGCCGCCCTGGGCGAAGAGTTCCTTGATCGCCGGCGCGGCTGCGGCCTTCGCGATGTGGCCGTACACCGCGTCCAGCAGCGCGGGCGACATCCCGGCCGGCCCCCAGAACCACAGCACGCCGTCCACGCCGACGTCGTAGCCGGCTTCCTTCATGGTCGGCAGGTCGGGCAGCGCCGCGAGCCGCGCGCTGGTGGCGGTCGCGAGCAGCTTCACCTTGCCGGTCTTCGCGTTCGCGATCGCGGTGGTCGGGCCGTCGAAGAAGAGCTGCGCCACGCCGGCGAGATGGTCCTTCATCGCGTCGCCGCTGCCCTTGTAGGGGACGTGCACGATGTCGATGCCGGCAGCGCGCTTCAGGCGCTCGCCGTTCAGGTGCGAGGTGGTGCCGGGGCCGAAGGAGGCGAAGTTGAGCTTGCCGGGATTGGCCTTCGCGTAGGCCACGAGCTCCGCGACCGTCGAGAACGGCATCGACGCGTGCGCGGTGAGCACCGTGCCCGACTTCGCGCCCGAGGTGATCGGCGTGAAGTCCTTGAACGGGTCGAACGGCGGCACTTTCTGCAGGTGCGGCAACTGCACGTGGATCGCGATCGTGTAGAGCAGCGTGTGCCCGTCGGGCGCGGCCTTCTGCACCTCGCGCGCGCCGATCAGCGTCGATGCGCCGGGCTTGTTCTCGACGATCACCGGGTGGCCGTTCATAGACTCCGACATGCGTTGCGCGAGCGCGCGCGCCTGGATGTCGGTCTGGCCGCCGGCGGCGAAGGGCACGACGATGCGCACCGGCTTGCCGGGCTGTGGATAGGGCTGGGCGTGCGCGAAGCCGGCGAGCGCGAGCGCCGCGGCGAGTGCAATGCGAAGCATGGGTGGTTCCTCCTCGGCGGAGAGCTTACCGCGAGGCGGGGTGATCAGTCCGGGCGGATATTGCGCTCCCGCACCACGCGCGACCACTTCTCGAGGTCGGCGCGGATGAAGCGCTCGAAGTCCGCGCTCGAGCCGCCGACCGCGACCGCGGCGAGGCCGGCGAACTTTTCCAGCACGTCGGGCAGCTTCAACACTGCGTTCACGTCGGCGTTCAGGCGCTCGACGATCTCCTTCGGCGTGCCGGCGGGCGCGAGCAGGCCGAACCACGCATAGGCGTCCACCTGCGGCAGTCCCGCTTCGGCGAAGGTCGGCACCTCCGGCAGTTGCGGCAGGCGCTCGCGCGCGACGATGGCGAGCGGGCGGACCTTGCCCGCCTTCACGTGCGGCAGCGGCGTGCCGACGGCGTTCATGCAGGCGCCGACGCGGCCGCCGAGCAGGTCGTTCACCGCGGGCGCGTCGCCCTTGTACGGCACGTGCGCGAGCGGCGCGTTGCCGGCCCAGGCGAGCAGCTCCATCGCGAGGTGCGGCCCGCTGCCATTGCCGGGCGAGCAGACGGTGGCCTGTTGGGGATCCTTCCGAGCGAGATCGAGGTATTCCTGCACCGACTTCGCCGGCGAGGACGCGGGCACCGAGAACAGGATCGGCAGCAGCACGGTCTGCGCGACCGGAGCGAAGTCCTTCACCGTGTCGTAGGGCAGCTTGCCGTAGAGCGCGGGGTTCACGGTGAACGGCGCCGCGACCCAGTAGAGCGTGTAGCCGTCCGGCGCCGCCTTGGCGATGAACTCGGTGGCGAGGCGCGTGTTGGCGCCTGGCCGGTTCTCGAACACGATCGGCTGGCCGAGCCGAGACTGCAGCTTCTCGGCGACGATGCGGCCGGTGAGGTCGTTGGTGCCGCCCGGCGCATACGGCGACACCAGCCGCACCGGCTTCGCCGGCCACGCCTGCGCGAGCGCACTGCCCGAACAGGCGACGAGGCACGCGAGGGCGAGTCCGCGCAGGCGCGTCATCCGTGGAACTTCGCCTTGCGCTTGGCGAGGAAGGCGCCGACGCCTTCGCCGCCCTCGGGGCCGTAGAACGCCTCGGCGAACGACTCGCGCTCGCGCTCGAGGTGCCGCGGCAGGTCCTGCGAGCCGGCTTCCTCGAGCAGGCGCTTGGTGCGGCCGATGGCGCCGGTGGCGCCCTCGGCGATCTCGGCGGCCCACGCGAGCGCTGCGTCGCGTACCGTGCCGGCCGGCACCACGCGGTTGACCACGCCGTGCGCCGCGAGCGTCTTCGCATCGACCGGGCGCGCGGTGAGCGCGAGCTCCGCCGCGAGCTGGCGCGGCAGCGCGCGCGCGACGAACCACGAGCCGCCGCCGTCCGGGCTGACGCCGATCTTCACGTACGACAGCGTGAACACCGCGTTCTCGGCGGCGACGACCAGGTCGCAGCCGAGCGCGATCGAGAACCCGGCGCCGGCGGCGTGGCCCTCGACCGCCGCGATCACCGGCTTGCCGATGCCGCGCAGCGCGCGTGCGAGTTCGTTCACGTGGTTGATGCGCGCGACGATCGCCTGCGGAGGCTGCGTGGCGCGCATCTCCGAGAGCGTCTTCAGGTTGCCGCCGGCGCAGAAGTGCTCGCCCTCGCCGCGCAGCACGATCGCGCCGATGCCGGCGTCGTCGTGCGCGAGGCGCAGCAGTCGCGTCAGCGTCTGCGAGGTGTCCGGCGTGAGCGCGTTCCTCTGCGCCGGATTGTCCATCGTCAGCTCGAGCACGCGCCCGAGCCGGCGTTCGACGACGGGAACGGTGGACACGGCCCTCAGTGCATCCCGAGCGAGGCTTCGATGTTGCGCACCATCGCCACCAGGCGCGGGCCGAGGTCTTCCTCGAGCTGGCCCTTCTTCAGCATGAAGGCCGGCACGCTGCAGTTGAACGAGATGATCTCTCCGTCGACCGTGCGGCGCATCGGCACGCCGACCGCGAAGACCTCGCGGCGCAGCTCGCCCATCGCCATGCAGAAGCCGCGCGTGCGGATGTCCTCGAGCGCCTTGTCGATCTGCGCCTTGTACTTGCGCAGCATCTCGGGTTCCTTGACCTTCATCTGGTTCAGCACCGCCTCGCGCTCGGGCGGCGTGCACGCGGCGAGGAAGGCGCGGCCGATCACCGACTGCGCGATCGGCACCGCGGTGCCGATGTCGGGCAGCGTGGCGATGCCGTTGCCGCATCGCGACGACTCGACGTACACCATGCTCATGCGGTCGCGGATGCCCATCGACACCGAGCCGCTGCAGTAGTCGGCGAGCTCCTTCATGTGCTGGCGCGCGACCTGGCGCAGGCTCATCGAGGCGAGCAGCGGGTAGCCGATCGACAGCACCGCGGAGCCGAGCTGGTACTTGCCCATGCGCATGTTGTGGCGCAGGTAGCCGAGCTTGGTGAGCGTGTAGGTGAGGCGCGAGACCGTCGGCTTGGGCAGCCCGGTGCGCACCGAGATTTCCTTGTTGCCGAGCATCGGCTCGAGCGGCGTGAAGCAGCGCAGGACTTCCAGCCCTCGCGCGAGCGTGGTGGCGAACTGGCGGTCGCCTTCGTGCTCGTAGCTGTACTGCGGGGTGGCTGGGGGGGAAAGCGGTACAGCGGACTCGGGGGCGCCCATGCGGTCTCTCCTTCTGGCCTCGGATTGGAAAAAGCGGGCTGTCGCCTGTGGTGCGTCCTTCGCACCGGGGGACCTGCGGGAGGGTGTTCCTGCGGGGGCGGACAGCGAAAACGTCTGGGGGATTGTTCGCTTCCGACGATTTCGCTGTCAATTAAGTTGTTCCAAATTTCGACATGTGGAATCTTGATTGCCATAAAAACAAGGAATTGCTGCAGCGCGAAACTCTAATGCGCCCTTCTGCGCCGATTTCTCCTGACAAGGAGAGGCGGCCCCATTACCCTTGCTCCCCCGCTCCCTTATGGATGGAAGTCCCATGGCCTCGTCGCTCTTCGACCTGCACGGCAAAGTCGCCCTGATCACCGGCTCGACCAAGGGCATCGGCAAGTCGATCGCCGAGGAAATGGCCCGCGCCGGCGCCAAGGTGGTGGTCTCCAGCCGCAAGGCCGACGCGGTCGAGGCGGTGCGCGGCGAGTTCGCCGAGCAGGGCTTCGAGGTGGTCGCGCAGCCGTGCAACGTGTCGCGCAAGGAAGAGTTGCAGTCGCTGGTCGAACTGGCGATGAAGACCTGGGGCCGCATCGACATCGCGGTGGCCAATGCCGCGGCGAACCCTTACTACGGCCCGCTTTCCGGCCTGCCCGACGACACCTTCGACAAGGTGATGCTGAACAACGTGAAGAGCGTGCTCTGGCTGGCCAACCTGACGCTGCCCGGCATGGCCGCGGTGGGCGGCGGCTCGTTCATTACCGTCGGCTCGATCGCGGGGCTGAAGGCCAACACCATCATCGGCACCTACGGCATCTCGAAGGCCGCCGACCACCACCTGGTGAAGAACCTCGCCGCCGAGTGGGGGCCGAAGAACGTGCGCGTGAACGCCATCGCGCCGGGACTCGTGAAGACCGACTTCGCGCGCGCCCTCTGGGAAGACGACAAGCTGAGGAAGGATCGCGAGGCGGCGACACCCCTTCGGCGCATCGGCGCGCCGCGGGACATCGGCGGCATCGCGGTGTTCCTCGCCTCCGAGGCCGCGGCCTTCGTCACCGGGCAGGTGATCGTCGCCGATGGCGGCGTGACGATCGTTTGAAACTTCGGCGCCGGCGCACCCTGCGCTAGACTCGCCGTACCCGAAGGAGGAACCCGATGGACCTGAATTACTCGGCCGAAGAACTCGCCTTCCGCGACGAAGTGCGCGGCTGGCTGCGCGAGAACCTGCCCGGCGACCTGCGCGACAAGGTCGTCAACTACCGCGAGCTGTCGAAGGACGACCTGCTGCGCTGGCACCGCATCCTCGCCAAGAAAGGCTGGGTCGCGCCCGCGTGGCCGAAGGAGTTCGGCGGCACCGGCTGGAACGTCACGCAGCGGTACATCTTCGAGGAGGAGTGCGGCTACGCCGGCACGCCGCCGCTGGTGCCCTTCGGCCTCGCGATGTGCGGCCCGGTGCTGCTGCACTTCGGCACGCCCGAGCAGAAGCAGCGCTTCCTGCCGCGCATCTACAACGGCGACGACTTCTGGTGCCAGGGCTACTCCGAGCCGGGCTCGGGGTCCGACCTCGCGTCCCTCAAGACCAAGGCCGAACGGCAAGGCGACCACTACGTCGTCAACGGCCAGAAGATCTGGACCACGCTCGCGCACTACGGCGACTGGATCTTCTGCCTGGTGCGCACCGACTCGGGCACCTCCAAGCGGCAGGAGGGCATCTCGTTCCTGCTGATCGACATGAAGACGCCGGGCATCACCGTGCGCCCGCTGATCCTGATGGACGGCGGCCACGAGGTGAACGAGGTGTTCTTCGAGAACGTGAAGGTGCCGGTCGGCAACCTCGTGCACGAGGAGGGCAAGGGCTGGACGGTGGCCAAGTACCTGCTCGGCCACGAGCGCATGAACACCGGCCGCATCGGCGGCTCGAAGCGCGAGCTCGCCAAGCTGAAGGAGTTCGCCTCGCGCCCGAACGCGAACGGCAAGTCGCTGATGGACGACGTGCGCTTCCGCGACCGCGTGTCGCGCGTCGAGGTCGAGCTCATGGCGCTGGAGATCACCAACCTGCGGTTCCTCGACCAGATGCGGCGCACCAAGCAGCCGCCGGGCGCGGACGTCTCGATGCTGAAGATCAAGGGCACCGAGATCCAGCAGGCGCTGACCGAGCTCATGATGCAGGCCGTCGGCCCGCTCGCGCAGCCCTTCCGCCCGGTGGACGCGCGCGACGACTTCGACGAGTTCAACGCGCTGCTCGCGCCGCGCTACTGCAACATGAGGAAGACCACCATCTACGCCGGGTCGAACGAGATCCAGCGCAACATCATCTCCAAGATGACCCTGGGACTGTAGCCATGGACTTCGAACATTCCGAGGAGCAGCAGCTCCTCGCCGATTCGGTGAAGAAATACGCGCAGAAGTCCTACGACTTCGAGTCGCGCAAGAAGGTCGTGAACTCGAAGGACGGCTGGAGCGCCGAGGCCTGGGCGACGTTCGCCGAGATGGGCCTGCTCGGCCTGCCGGTGGCCGACGAGTTCGGCGGCTTCGGCGGCGGCGCGGTCGACCTGATGGGCGTGATGGAGATCATCGGCGAGGCGCTGGTGGTCGAGCCCTACGTGCCGACGCTGCTCGGCGCGCGACTGGTCGGGCGCCTCGGCTCGGCGGCGCAGAAGAAGGCGATCCTGCCCGCGGTGGTGGAAGGCAAGATGCGCCTCGCGCTCGCGCAGACGGAGGCGGGCGCGCGCTACGACCTGTCGTGCGTGGGCACCAAGGCGGCGAAGGCCGGCGACGGCTGGACGCTCGACGGCGAGAAGCTCGTCGTGCTCGGTGCGCCGGCGGCGGACAAGCTGCTGGTCTCGGCGCGCACGCCGGGCGGGATCTCGCTCTTCCTCGTCGACCGCAACGCCGGCGGCGTGACGCTGAAGGCCTATCGCACGCTCGACGAGACGCGCGCGGCCGACGTCGTGCTGAAGGGCGTGAAGCTCGGCGCCGACGCGCTCGTCGGCGCGGAGGGCAAGGCGCTCGAGGCGATCGAGGAGGCAGTGGACTTCGCCAGCGCGCTCTTGTGCGCCGAAGGCGTGGGCGCGATGAAGTTCGCCTGCGACACCACGCTCGAATACCTGAAGACGCGCAAGCAGTTCGGCGTCACCATCGGCACCTTCCAGGCGCTGCAGCACCGCATGGTGGACATGTACGTCGCCACCGAGCAGGCGCGCTCGATGGCCTGCCTCGCCTGCTGCAAGGTCGACAGCCCGGCGGATTCCCGCGAGCGCGCGCACGCCATCTCGGCGGCGAAGATCAAGATCGCCGACGCCGCGCGCCTCGTCTCGCAGGAAGCCATCCAGCTGCACGGCGGCATGGGCATGACCGAGGAGATGAAGGTGTCGCACACCTTCCGGCGCCTCACCATGATCGGCCAGCAGTTCGGCGACGCCGACTACCACCTGGGGCGCTTCGCCGCGACCTGATCCGCCGGCCGCGCGCCGGGGACGCTCTGGAGGAGGGCGTTTCTGATCCAGCTGCTGCAATTGCTGCTTGCCGGCACGGCCCAGGGCTGCGTCTACGCCCTGGTCGCGCTCGGCTTCGTGCTGATCTACAAGGCCACCGAGACGGTCAACTTCGCGCAGGGCGACCTGATGATGCTGGGCGCCTTCTTCGCGTTCACCGCCAGCGTCGCGCTCGGCTGGCCATACTGGGCGACGATCCTGTTCGCGCTCGGCGTGATGGCCGTGGTCGGCATGCTCGTCGAGCGCATCGTGCTGCGCCCGGTGCTCGGCTACCCGCAGTTCACCGTGGTGATGATCACCATCGGCGTCGGCTACGTGATGCGCGGCATCGTCACCATGGTGCCTGGCTGGGGCACCGACACCTACCAGATCCGCACGCCGTTCGCCGACGAGGTCTGGAAGCTGGGCGGACTCGTGGTGCCGGTGCAGCAGGCCGCGGTGATCGTGATGACGATGGCGTTGTGCGCGGTGCTGTATCTCTTCTTCAGCCGCACGCGCATCGGCATCGCAATGCAGGCGACCTCGCAGAACCAGCTCGCCGCGTACTACATGGGCATCCCGGTGCGGCGCGTGAACAACCTGATCTGGGGCATCTCGGCGGCGGTCGCCGCGTTCGCCGGCATCCTGCTCGCGCCGGTGACCTTCGTGCACTCGAACATGGGCTTCATCGGCCTGAAGGCCTTCCCCGCGGCGGTGGTGGGCGGCTTCGGCAGCGTGCCGGGCGCGGTGGTGGGCGGGCTCATCATCGGCATCGTCGAGGCGCTGGCGGGCTTCTACCTGCCCGAGGGCTGGAAGGACATCGCCGCCTACGTCGTGGTGCTCGCGGTGCTGCTGGTGAAGCCCTCGGGCATCTTCGGCGAGACCATCCGGAAGAAGGTCTGAAGCGTGCGCTTCATCTTCAAGACTTCGTACGAACAGGACATCCGGCTCTTCAAGCACGGCGGGCAGGTGTTCTGGTACTCGATGCTCGGCCTCGCGCTCCTCGCGGCGCCATGGTGGGCGAGCGAGTACGTGATGTCGCAGCTGCAGTTCGTGCTGATCTACTCGATCGTCGGCTTCGGGCTGATGATGCTGGTGGGCTACACCGGGCAGATCTCGCTCGGCCACGCGGCCTTCCTCGCCGTCGGCGCCTACACCGAGGCGCTGATGCAGGCCGCGGGCGTGCCGTTCGTCGTGTCCATCTCGTGCTCGGCGCTGTTCGCCGGCGTCGTGGGCATCATCGTCGGCCTGCCGGCGCTGCGCCTGAAGGGCATCTACCTCGCCATCGCGACCATCGCGTTCAACGTCATCATCGAGGAGATCATCGCGCGCTGGGACAGCCTCACCGGCGGCAACTCCGGCAAGCACCTGAAGGCGATCGATCTCTTCGGCTGGAAGATGGAGTCCGACGGGCAGTTCTACGCGGTGTGCCTCGTCCTCGCGGTGCTCTCGTGCCTGGCGTGCGTGAACCTGCTGCGCTCGCCGACCGGGCGCGCGTTCGTCGCGATCCGCGACTCCGAGATCTCGGCTTCATGCATGGGCGTGAACCTCGCCTGGTACAAGACGCTCGCCTTCGCGTTCTCGGCGGCGCTCACCGGCGTGGCCGGCGCGCTCTACGCGCACAAGGTGAGCTTCATCTCGCCGGAGCAGTTCACGCTGCTGGTGTCGATCGAACTCGTCACCATCGTGATCCTCGGCGGCGTCGGCTTCCTGCACGGCGCGGTGCTCGGCGCCGCCTTCGTGATCGTGCTGCCGCAGCTGATCTCGCTCGCCAAGGACTACCTGCCCGCGGGCCTCGCACCCTCGGGGCTGCAGGCGGTGGTCTTCGGCGTGGTGCTCGTCGCCTTCATCATCTTCGAGCCGATGGGCCTGTACGGCCGCTGGCTGAAGGTGCGCACCTGGTTCGAGCTGTTCCCGTTCTACCGCCGCGGCATGTTCCGCCGGCAGCGCACCTACACGAAGTCGGAGCGGCTGCGGTGAGCGGCGCGTTCTTTGCCGTCGACAACATCGGCATCCGCTTCGGCGGCGTGGTCGCCGTCGACGGCGTGTCGTTCTCGGTCGCCAAGGGCGAGTGCTTCACGATCATCGGCCCGAACGGCGCGGGCAAGACCACGATCTTCAACCTGATCGGCCTCATCTATCCCGCGACCTCGGGCACCATCACGTTCGAGGGCAAGGTGCTGAACGGCCTGCCGCCGCACCGCGTGGCCGGGTACGGCATCGCGCGCACCTTCCAGAACATCGAGCTCTTCGAGCACGCGTCGGTGCTGCAGAACCTGCTGATCGGGCGCCACCGGCATCGTCGCACCGGCCTGTGGGAGGAACTGCTCTTCCTGCCCTCGGTGCGTCGCGCCGAGATCGAGATGCGCGAGGCGGTCGAGGAGGTGATCGAGTTCCTCGACCTGGCGAAGTACCGCGACAGCGTCGTCGCCGGCCTGCCCTACGGCGTGCGCAAGGTCGTCGAGCTCGCGCGCGCGCTGGCGACGAAGCCGAAGCTGCTGCTGCTCGACGAACCTTCCTCGGGCCTCAACCCCGAGGAGACCGACGACATGGCGTTCTGGATCGAGGACATCAAGAAGGTCCTCGGCATCACGGTGCTGATGGTCGAGCACGACATGAACCTCGTGTCGCGCGTCTCCGACCGCGTGCTGGCGCTGAACGAGGGCAAGCCGATCGCCGAGGGCACGCCGGCCGAGGTGCAGTCGCACCCGGCGGTGGTCGAGGCCTATCTCGGCGGCGCGGAGCAGGTGTCGTGAGCGGCCCGATCCTCGAACTCGCGAACATCGAGTCGTCCTACGGCCCCGTGCAGGCGCTGCGCGGCGTGTCGCTCGCCGTGCCCGAGGGCAAGATCGTCACCGTGCTGGGCGCGAACGGCGCCGGCAAGAGCACCATCCTGAAGACCATCTCCGGGATCATCGACCCGCAGAAGGGGCAGGTCCGATTCCGCGGCGAGGAGATCCAGCGCCGCACGCCCGACTGGATCGTGCGTGCCGGGATCGGCCACGTGCCCGAGGGCCGCGAGGTGTTCCCGCTGCTGTCGATCGAGGACAACCTTCGCATGGGCGCCTACACGCGCCACGACGCGGACGGCGTCGCGCGCGACATGGAAGCGGTGTACGGGTACTTCCCGGTACTGCGCGAACGCGCCAGGCAGGAGGCGGGCAAGCTTTCGGGCGGCCAGCAGCAGATGCTCGCGATCTCGCGCGCGCTGCTGTCGCGCCCGGCGGTGATGCTGATGGACGAGCCGAGCCTCGGGCTGTCGCCGCGGCTCACCAAGGAGATCTTCGAGATCATCGTGCGCATCAACCGCGAGCGCGGCACGACGATCCTGCTGGTGGAGCAGAACGCCAACATGGCGCTGCAGGTGGGCGATATCGGCTACGTGCTGGAGGTCGGCCGCATCGTCATGGAGGACTCCTGCGAGCGGCTGCGCCAGAACCAGGACATCCAGGAGTTCTACCTCGGCATGAAGGCCGAGGGCGTGCGGGGGCACCGTCGATGGAAGAAGAAGAAGCAATGGCGCTAGCGCCCGCAGCCACCGCCGCGCAGCCCTTCGGCGACCCGGGTTCGCTCACGGTGCCGCGCATGTTCCGCGAGGCGGCTAAGCGCCGCGCCGACCGCACCATCCTGCGCCAGAAGCACCACGGCATCTGGAAGGCCGAGACCTGGCGCGAGCTCGAGACCGTGGTGCGCGAGATCGGCATGGGCCTCGCCGCGCTCGGCTACCAGCCCGGCGAGGTGGTGTCGATCCTGTCGAACACCAGCAAGGAGTGGGTCAGCGCCGACCTCGGCGCGCTCTGCGCCGGCGGCGTGGTGAACGGCATCTACCCGACCGACGCCGCGGCGCAGTGCGAATACCTGCTCGCCGACTCGGGGTCGGTGTTCGTGTTCGTCGAGGACGACGAGCAGCTCGACAAGGTGCTCGAGGTGCGCGGCCGCCTGCCGGGCCTGCGCCGCATCGTCGTGCTCGACATGGAAGGCCTGCACGAGCTGTCGGACCCGCAGGTGATGAGCCTCGACGCCCTGCGCGCGCTCGGCCGCGAGCACGACGCGAAGAACCCCGGCGAATGGGACCGTCGCATCGAGTCGCGCCGCCCGGAGGACCTCGCGATCCTCGTCTACACCTCGGGCACCACCGGCAAGCCCAAGGGCGCGATGATCTCGCACCGGAACATCCTGCTGACCTGCGAGGCCTACCAGCAGTCCTTCCCGCAGCAGGAGGACGACGAGCGCATGGCCTTCCTGCCGCTGTGCCACATCGCGGAGCGCGTTGGCGGCGAGTACCACGGCCTCTACGCGGGCTCGATCCTCAACTTCGTCGAGAACCCCGACACGGTGCCCGAGAACGTGCGCGAGATCGCGCCGACGGTGTTCACCGCGGTGCCGCGCGTGTGGGAGAAGTTCTACTCCGGCGTGCTGATCCGCATCCGCGAGGCCGGTCGCCTGCAGCAGTGGGCGTACAAGGTCGCGATCGGCATCGGCATGCGGCAGGCGAAGCTCCGGGAAGAGCAGAAGCCGGTGCCGCCCGGCCTCGCGTTCGCGTTCTGGCTGGCGCGCAAGCTCGTGCTCGACAACGTACGCCGGGTGATCGGGGTGCATCGCGCGCGCGCGCTCATCACGGGCGCTGCGCCCATCTCGCCGGACCTCCTGCGCTGGTACATGGCGCTCGGGCTGGAGATGTACGAAGTGTGGGGCATGACCGAGTCCTGCGGCGCCGTTACCGCCAATCCGTCGGGCAAGGCCAAGCCCGGCACCATCGGCCCGCGCATGTCGCACGCCGAAGTGAAGCTGTCGGACGAGGGCGAGCTGCTGGTGCGCGGGCCCACGGTGTTCATGGGCTACCTCAACCTGCCGGAGAAGACCGCCGAGACACTGAAGGACGGCTGGCTGCACACCGGCGATGTCGGCAGGGTGGACGAGGAGGGCTACTTCTCGATCACCGACCGCATGAAGGACATCATCATCACGGCGGGCGGCAAGAACATCACGCCCTCGGAGTTCGAGAACCAGCTGAAGTTCTCGCCCTACATCACCGACGCGGTGGTGATCGGCGACAAGCGGCCCTACCTCGTCGCGCTGGTGATGATCGACCACGAGAACGTCGAGATGTACGCGCAGGAGCGCGCGATCCCGTTCTCGAACTACGCGAGCCTGTGCCGCCGGCCCGAGATCGCCGAGCTGATCCAGGCCGAGTTCGACAAGGTCAACAAGCTCTTCGCGCGCGTCGAGCAGGTGAAGAAGTTCCGCCTGATCGAGCAGAAGCTCACCGCCGAGGACGAGGAGCTGACGCCGACCATGAAGCTGAAGCGCAAGCTCGTCAACGAGAAGTACAAGGCGCTGATCGAGGACATGTACTCCGACAAGGCCGCGGCCTGAGCCGCCGGCCCAGCGAAAGGAAGCGACGATGAAACTCGGCATCCTGGTGGGCTATTCCGGGCGCGAGATGGGCCTGCCGATCGACCTGATCCGCGAGGCCGAGCGCGTCGGCTTCGACTCGGCGTGGACCGCCGAGGCCTACGGCTCGGACGCGGTGGCGCCCGCGGCGTGGATCCTTGCCAATACCTCGAAGATCCGCGTCGGCACGTCGATCATGCAGATGGCCGGGCGCACGCCGGCCTGCGCGGCCATGACGGCGATGACGCTGGCGCAGCTCTCGGGCAATCGCTTCATCATCGGCGTCGGCGCTTCCGGCCCGCAGGTGGTCGAGGGCTGGCACGGCGTGCGCTACGGCCGCCCGGTGACGCGCCTGCGCGAATACATCCAGATCCTGCGCGCCATCTTCGCGCGCGAGGCGCCGCTCGCCTTCGACGGCAAGGAATACCAGATCCCGTTCCGCGGCGAGGGCGCGACCGGTCTCGGCAAGCCCTTGAAGAGCATCCTGCATTGCGACGCACCCATCCCCATCTACGCGGCCACGCTGACGCCGGCCGGCGTCGAGGCCGCGGCGGAAGTCGCCGACGGCTTCTTCCCGGTGTGGATGGACCCGGAACGCTTCGACCTCTTCCGCGAGCCGATCGACAAGGGTTTCGCGCGCGCGGGCGGGCGCAAGATGGACTCGTTCGACGTCGCGCCCTTCGTCTCGGCCGTGATGGGCGACGACGTCAAGGCGTGCATGGCGCCGCTGCGGGAGCACATGGCGCTCTACATCGGCGGCATGGGCGCGCGCGGCAAGAACTTCTACAACGACTACGCGCGCCGCCTCGGCTACGGCGACGCCGCGACGCGCATCCAGGACCTCTATCTCGACGGCAGGAAGGCGGAAGCCGCGGCCGCGGTGCCCGACGAACTGGTCGACGCCTGCCACCTCGTCGGCCCGGCCGACCGCATCCGCAGCCGGGCCAGGCGCTGGCTTGACGCGGCCGGGCGCGGCGAGGTCGGCAGCATGCTGTTCGGCCGCACGACCCCGGCCGCGCTCGAACTGCTCGCGCGCACGCTGCGCTGACTGCCGGGCGCCTGCGGCGCGCTACCCGAATCCGCGGCGTTCCGGTAAAGTCGCGGCCACTTTCCCCGAGGAGGAAACCCCATGAAGCTCATCATCGCCGCCGCGCTGGCGCTCGGCGCCACCGCTGCGTCCGCGCAGTCGCAAGGCGTCACCGACAAGGAAATCGTCATCGGTTCGATGCAGGACCTGTCCGGCCCGATCGTCGCGTTCTCCAAGCAGCTGAAGCTCGGCATGGAGATGCGCGTGGACGAGATCAACGCCGCCGGCGGCATCAACGGCCGCAAGCTCAAGCTCGTGGTGGAAGACCACGGCTACGACCCGAAGAAGGCCGTGCTCGCGACGCAGAAGCTGGTGCAGAAGGACAAGATCTTCGCCATGATCGGCACCATCGGCACCGCGCCGTCGCTCGCGTCGATGCCGATCCTGTTCGACAAGAACGTGCCGCACCTCTTCCCGCTCACCGCGGCGCGCGAGATGTACGAGCCGGTGCACCGCCTGAAGTGGTCGTTCGCGGCGACCTACTTCGACCAGATCCGCTCGGGCGTGAAGTACCTCGCCAAGCAGAAGGGCTCGAAGAAGGTCTGCACCCTGTACCAGGACGACGACTTCGGGCTGGAAGTAATGCGCGGCGCCGAGGCCGGCCTGAAGGAGATCGGCCTGCAGCTCGCCGAGCGAACCACCTACAAGCGCGGCGCGACCGACTTCTCGTCGCAGGTCGCGAAGATGAAGGACGCCGGCTGCGACCTCGTCGTGCTCGGCACCATCATCCGCGAGACCATTGGCGCCATCGGCACCGCGCGCAAGCTCGGCTGGAACGTCGACATGCTCGGCTCGTCGGCCGCCTATACCGAGCTGATCCACAAGCTCGGCGGACCGGCGATGAACGGCTTCTACGCCACCAACACCATCAACGTGCCCTACCTCGACGACGCGTCGAAGAACGTGCGCGACTGGGGCCAGCGCTACAAGGAGCGCGCGAAGGAAGACCCGGCGGTGTTCTCGGTGTACGGCTACCAGGTGGTCGACCTGTTCGCGCAGATCGCCACCAAGGCGGGCCCGAAGCTCACCACCGACTCGTTCATCGGCGCGCTGGAGTCGTTCACCTCGACGCGCGACATGTTCGGCGCCGACGCGATGAGCTTCTCGAAGACCAAGCACCTCGGGTCGAACCGCGCCCGCGTGTCGCAGATCGCGAACGGCAAGTGGACGACGGTCACCGACTTCCTCACCGAGTGAGGGCGCGGCTCGCCGTCGCGCTGGTCGCGCTGGCGGCGGCGATGCCGGCGCCGGCCGCGCCCCCCGCGGGCGCGGTACGTGCCGAGATCGACGCGCTGCTCGGCGCGCTCGCGTCCTCGGGCTGCCGCTTCCAGCGCAACGGCGACTGGCATACCGCCGCCGAGGCGCGCGACCACCTGCGCCAGAAGCTATCCGCAATCGAGGCGCGCGGCACGCTCGCCAGCACGGAGCAGTTCATCGACAAGGCCGCGAGCGGCAGCAGCCTCTCGGGCAAGCCCTACCTCGTGCGCTGCGGCGATGCTGCCGAAGTGACCAGCGCCCAGTGGCTGACGGCCCGGTTGCGCGCGCTGCGCTCGGGCGCCGACACCGCGCGCAGCGCGCGGTGAGTCGCGGATGAAGCTGAAGGGCGGCCTCGGCTGGGCCGCGCTGACCATCGTCTGCTGGGGACCGATGTTCCCGATCGCCAAGCGCGCGATGGACCACGTCGACGCCTTCGCGCTCGGCACGCTGCGCTACGGCTTCGGCCTGGTGCTGCTTGCGATCCTGCTGGCGATCGTCGAAGGGCCCCGGGCGCTGCGCTACGAGGGTCGCCTCGGGCAGGCGGTGTTCGCCGGCCTGCTCGGCATCACCGGCTTCAACGCGCTGGTCTGGTTCGGCCTGATGAGCACGCGCCCGGAGCACGCCGCGATCATCATGGCGCTGCAATCGCCGATGACCGCGATCGCCGTGTGGCTCGTCAACGGCCAGCGGCCTGCCAGCTTCACCCTGGGCTGCACCGCAGTGGCGATCGCAGGCGTCGCGCTCGTGGTGACGCGCGGCGATCCCGCGCACGCGTTCGGCGGCGGCACGCTGCTCGGCGACGCGCTGATCGTCGCCGGCGCCACGGTGTGGGTGGCCTACACCCTGCGCGGCGCTCGCTTCACCGGCTGGAGCCCGCTGCGCTTCACGGTGCTGACCTGCATCCCGGGCGGCATCGGCCTCGCCGCGGTGAATGCCGGCATGGTGGCGGCGGGCGTCGCGCACGTGCCCTCGCTATCCGCGATCGGCACGATCTTCTGGCCGCTGGTCTACTTCGTCATCGGCAGCGTGGTGCTCGGCATCGTCGCGTTCAACCAGACGGTGCGCCACCTCGGCCCGCTCAACACGATGCTGATGCTGAACCTGATCCCGGTGACCGTGTTCGGCATCGAGGCGGCGCTCGGGCGCAGCTACGTGCCGCTCGAGATCGCCGGCGCCGCGATCGTGATCGGCGCGCTGGTGGCCAACAACCTCTACCTGCGCTGGGGCTCGAGCCGCAAGGCGGCGTGAGGCGCGGCCGCGATCGCGGCGCGCGCGGTCTTCATCGGGATGTACTCCCCCTTCGCCCACGCCTCGGTGAACGAGCGGTAGTGCGGCGAGAGCACGTTGCCCGACTGCCCGCCGGAGTGGATGAAGAGCGAGCCCTCGAGGTCGGCGAGGTCGTAGATCGCGCGCAGGCTGGCGGCGTGGCGGTTGGCGTAGGGGTTCACCGGGTCGTTCAGGTTGTGCCGTCCCACGTTGACGGTGAAGGCGTCGCCCGGCGAGGGCTCGACGATGTCGAAAATCTTCGACAGCTGCGGGTGACGCCCGAACGGCCGGTGCTCGTGCCGCGCGACGTGCGCGGTTCCCCAGCGCCACGCGGCCATGTCCTCGCCGTAGCGCTTCGACAGTTCCGCGAGCGCCGCGTCGAGCGCGTCTGCGACGAGCTTCTCGCAGGGCTCGGCGGCCGGCGTGCGCACGTCGTCGCACCAGCGCGCCTCCGGGCCGCCGCCGAGCGCCGCGGCGACGAACTGCGGGCGCAGCAGCCAGTTGGTCGCGAACGCATCGCCGAGTTCGTCGGCGTACAGGCGCCGCGTGAATTCGCGCCACCATGCGGCCGCGATCAGCGGCTCCGGGCGATCGACGGACATCGCGTGGTCCCACTTCGAGAGCAGCGCTTGCGCGGCGCGGGCGCGCTCGCTCGAGGGCGGCACGGCGAGCATGCGCGGCAGCACCTCGCGCATCGCGCCCGAGACGACGTCCGACTGGATGCGCGCGAAGCTCTGCACGGTGTGCTTCGGCGTCGCCGCGAGCAGCGACTCGATGCGCGCAGCCCGGTACGGCGGCTGCCATTCGCTGGTGAGGAAATGCGGGTAGGACGCGTCCACCACCTTGTGGTTCGCCGTCACCACGCGACCGGACGCGGGGTTGTACGACACCGGCAGCTGCGACGGCTCGAGGAAGCCCTGCCAGTCGTAGCGCGCGAGCCAGCCCGGCGCCGGTGCGTGGCCCATCAGGTCGTTGTCCTTCGCGCGCACCGGAATGCGGGCAGGGGCAAGGAAGCCGATGTTGCCGTCCACGTCGGCGTAGACGATGTTCTGCTGCGGCGAGTGCAGCTCGCGCCCCGCGGCGAGCACGTCGTCCCAGCCGCGCGCGGTGGCGAAGCGAGAGAGGCCCTGCAGCGACAGGTCGTCGTCGCGCAGCACGGTCCATTGCAGCGCGAGCGCGTAGCCGCGCGGCATCGCGTCGAGGGCGGGCTTCAGCACGTCGGACACCACGGGCCCGTGGCGCGTCGCGCGCACCTGCAGCTTCTCGTCGGCCGCGCCCTTCACGCGGATCGTCTCCTCGATCACGGTGAAGGGTTTCGGCCCGTCGGGCGCGAGGTAGCCGCCCGCGGGATCGAGCCGCTCGAGGTAGAGGTCCTGCACGTCCGGGCCGGTGTTGGTGAAGCCCCAGGCGACGCGGTCGTTGCGACCGAGCACCACCAAGGGCACGCCGGGCAGCGTCGCGCCGATCGCATTCAGTCCCGGCGCGTTGAGGTGCGCGAAGTACCACACCGCCGGCGCCGACAGGCCGAGGTGCGGGTCGTTGGCGAGGAGCGGCTTGCCCGAGGCCGTGTGCGCGCCGCTCACCACCCAGTTGTTGGAGCCGATGCCTTCGTCCGCGATCGGCGCGAGCGCCGCGAGGCGCACCGCGGCTTCCTCGAGGCCGCCATAGAGTTCGCGCAGGTCGGCGATGCGCGGCGCGGCATCGCCGGGATAGGGCGGGAGGAACTCGCGGATGCGCTCCATCGGCAGCGTCTTCGCGAGCCGCAGGCGCAGCAGCTCGGTGCGCCAGTTGCCGCCGAGGTCCCAAGCCATCATCTTCACCCACGCGAGCGAGTCGACGGGCGTCCACGGCTCCGGCCGGATGCCGGTGAGCAGGAACTCGGGCGGCAGCACGGGATCGGTGCCGAGGAAGGCGTTGACGCCTGCGCTGTAGCGCTCGAGCAGCCGCGACGTCGCGGCGTCGAGCTTCGCCACGGTCGCTTCGGCTGCGCGCCGCACGCCGAGCGTGCGCAGGAAGCGGTCGGTCTCGAGGCCCGGCGGGCCGACCACCTCCGACAGGCGGCCGGCGCCGATGCGCCGGTTCATTTCCATCTGCCACAGCCGGTCCTGCGCGTGCACGTAGCCCAGCGCGAAGATCGCGTCGTCCGCGCTCGCGGCGTAGATGTGGGGGATGCCGTACGCGTCGCGCAGCACGTCGACCGGCGCGGCGAGCCCGGGCAGGCTCGCGCGGCCCTCAAGATCCGGCAGCGACAGCCGTAGATAGCCGTAGGCCCCGCCCAGCCCCGCCAGCAGCAGGACGACCAGGGCAAGGCCCGCGCGGAGCAGGATACGCATGCGGGGCAGGATACCGTCCTCGTCTCGCGCCCGTCGATGCGGCGGTGCGGCAATTCTGCTATAAACAGACGGTTAAGTCGTCCCCGGAGGACGTCGCTTGCTCTACAGCCTGTACGAAGCGCAGCACGCCGCGCTCGCCCCCTACCGCAGCCTCGCCGAGTTCTGGCGCGGCTGGTTCGGCAATCCCTTCAGCCCGCTCGCCTTCGTGCCCCTGTCGAAGGAGTTCACGGCCGGCAACGACCTCTTCCTGCGCGTCACGCAGCGCTACGAGAAGCCGGCCTGGGGCATCGACCGCACGAAGGTCGACGGCATCCCGGTGCTCGTGGACATCGAGACCGCGGTCGACAAGCCGTTCTGCAAGCTGCTGCACTTCAAGCGCGGGCTGACCGCGCCGCGCAACGACCCCAAGGTGCTGATCGTCGCGCCGCTCTCCGGGCATCACGCGACGCTGCTGCGCGACACGGTGCGCGCGCTGATCCCGAACCACGAGGTCTGGATCACCGACTGGGTGGACGCGCGCTTCGTGCCGCTGTCGGCCGGGCCGTTCCACCTCGCGGACTACGTCGACTACGTGCGCGAGTTCATCCGCTTCCTGTCGCCGGACGTGAACGTGATCTCGGTCTGCCAGCCGACGGTGCCGGTGCTCGCCGCGGTCTCGCTAATGGCCGACGCGGGCGAGCCGCACCCGCCGAAGACCATGGTGATGATGGGCGGCCCGATCGACGCGCGAAAGAGCCCTACCGCGGTGAACAACCTCGCGATGAAGCGGCCGTACTCGTGGTTCGAGCGCAACCTGATCCACCGCGTGCCGGCGAAGTATCCCGGCTTCATGCGCCGCGTGTACCCCGGCTTCCTGCAGCACGTGGGCTTCGTGGCGATGAACCCCGACCGGCACCTCGACGCGCACTGGGACTACTACAACCACCTCGTGGTCGGCGACGGCGAGTCGGCGGAGAAGCACCGCGACTTCTACGACGAGTACAACGCGGTGCTCGACATG
Source organism: uncultured Enterobacteriaceae bacterium (assembly GCA_964617355.1). Classification (GTDB taxonomy): domain Bacteria; phylum Pseudomonadota; class Gammaproteobacteria; order Burkholderiales; family SG8-39; genus CAZTDU01. Next base: position 8,879 of record CAZTXP010000114.1, on the reverse strand, counting down.
CCGGCGGAGTACTACCTCGACACCATCCGCACGGTGTTCCAGGACGTCGCGCTGCCCAAGGGCCGCATGTTCGTGCGCGACGAGCTGGTGCGCCCGCAGGCGATCCGCGACACGGCGCTGCTCACCATCGAGGGCGAGCTCGACGACATCTCGGGCAACGGCCAGACCGAGGCCGCGCACCTGCTGTGCCTGAACATCCCGAAGGAGCGCCGCGAGCACTTCCTGGTGCCGAAGGCCGGCCACTACGGGATCTTCAGCGGTCGCCGCTGGCGCGAAGTGATCTGCCCCCGCATCGGCGAATTCATTCGCCAGCACGCGTAGCTACAGCGAGTAATCCTCCGCGGCGCCGCCCTCGAGGCTGCGCTGCACCACGGCCCGCGTCAGGCGCGGCGCGAAGCGCTCGATGAAGTCGTACGCATAGCCCTTCACGTAGGCGCCGCGGCGCATGCCGAGTCGCGTGGTGCTCGGCGGGAAGAGGTGCGAGGCGTCGATCGCCTTCAGCCCCGCGTCGCGCCGCGCGTCGAAGGCCATCGAGGCCATGATGCCGACGCCCAGCCCGAGCTCCACGTAGGTCTTGATGACGTCGGCGTCCAGCGCCGCGAGCACCACGTTCGGTGAAAGCCCGCGACGCTCGAATGCGGTCTGCACGAGCGACCGGTTGGCGAACGCGAAATCGTACGTGACGATCGGATAGCGCGCCACCGCCTCGAGCGTGAGCGGCTTCTCCTTCAGCAGCGGGTGCTTCTCCGGCACCACGATGCTGCGGTTCCACTCGTAGCAGGGCAGCGAGACGAGGTCGGCGTACTCCGCGATCGCCTCGGTCGCGACGCAGAGGTCGGCGTCGCCGGCGCGCACCATCTCGCAGATCTGCGTCGGGTTGCCCTGGTGGATCTGCAGCTGCACGCCGGGGTAGCGGCGCTTGAACGCCGCCACCGCCTTCGGCAGCGCGTAGCGCGCTTGCGTGTGCGTGGTGGCGATCACCAGCGTGCCGGTCTTGCTGTCGGCGTGGTCCTCGCCGGCGCGCTTCAGGCTGGCGACGTCGGCGAGAATGCGGCCGGCGAGGGCGAGCACGTCGCGGCCCGGCTCGGTGACCGCGACGAGCCGCTTGCCGTGGCGCGCGAACACCTGCACGCCAAGCTCGTCCTCGAGGTCGGCGATCGCGCGGCTGACGCCGGGCTGCGAGGTGTGCAGCGCCTCCGCCGCGGCGGACACGCTCAGGCCGTGCCGGGCGACCTCGGCCAGGTAGCGCAGTTGCTGGAGCTTCATGGGCCTATATTATCGACAGGCATATGTGGATGCCAACATGGTCTTTGTGTGCGCATAAGCGGGGGCTATCCTTCGCCCCGCCATGTACCGCTACGACGCCATCGACCAGCGCCTCGTCGACGAACGGGTCGTGCAGTTCCGCGACCAGACGCGGCGCTTCCTCGCCGGAGAACTCCCCGAGGACGACTTCCGCCCGCTGCGGCTGCAGAACGGCCTCTACGTGCAGCGCCATGCGCCGATGCTGCGCATCGCGATTCCCTACGGGCTCCTGTCCTCGGTGCAGCTGCGCAAGCTCGCGCACGTCACCCGCACCTACGACCGGGGCACCGGCCACTTCAGCACGCGCCAGAACCTGCAGCTCAACTGGCCCAGGCTCGAGGACGTGCCCGCGATCCTCGCCGAGCTGGCGACGGTCCAGATGCACGCCATCCAGACCTCGGGCAACTGCGTCCGCAACGTCACCACCGACCACTTCGCCGGCGTCGCGCGCGACGAGGTCGTCGACAGCTTCGCGTGGTGCGAGCTGCTGCGCCAGTGGTCGACCTTCCACCCCGAGTTCGCCTTCCTGCCGCGCAAGTTCAAGATCGCGGTCAACGGCGCCGAGGGCGACCGCGCCGCGACCTACGCGCACGACATCGGCCTGCACGCGCAGCGCGGGATCGACGGCAAGGTCGGCTTCCGGGTGATCGTCGGCGGCGGCATGGGTCGCACGCCGGTGCTGGGCAGCGTGATCCGCGAGTTCCTGCCGTGGCCGCACCTCCTCACGTACCTCGAGGCGATCCTGCGCGTCTACAACCTGCACGGCCGCCGCGACAACAAGTACAAGGCGCGCATCAAGATCCTCGTGCGCGAACTGGGCATCGAGGCCTTCCGCGACGCGGTCGAGGCGGAATGGGCGCACCTGAAGGACGGCCCCTCGACGCTGACGCGCGCGGAAGTCGAGCGCGTCGAGGGCCGCTTCACGCGCCCGGCCTACGAGCGGCTGCAGGACCTCGACCTGCGCACCGGCGCGCCGGGCCCGTTCGCCGCGTGGCTGAAGCGCAACGTCCATCCGCACAAGGTGCCCGGCTACGCCGCCGTGACGCTGTCGCTGAAGAAGACCGGCGTGCCGCCGGGCGACGCCACGGCCGACCAGATGGACGCCGTGGCCGACCTTGCCGACACCTACAGCTTCGGCGAGTTGCGCGTCTCGCACGAGCAGAACCTGATCCTCGCCGACGTGCGGCAGGACCGCCTGCGCGAGCTGTGGGAGCGCGCCCGCGCGCTCGACCTCGCGACGCCGAACATCGGCCTCATCACGAACGTCATCGCCTGCCCGGGCGGCGACTACTGCGTGCTCGCCAACGCGAAGTCGATCCCGGTCGCCGAGGCGATCCAGCAGCGCTTCGACGACCTCGACTACCAGCACGACATCGGCGAGCTCGACCTCAACATCTCGGGCTGCATCAACTCGTGCGGCCACCACCACGTGGGCCACATCGGCATCCTCGGCGTCGACAAGGGCGGGGAGGAGTGGTACCAGGTGACGATCGGCGGAAACCAGGGCGAAACCCGGACGGGAGAAAACCTGCCGCGCGCACCCGCCGCGATCGGCCGCATCATCGGGCGCGCGTTCGCGCAGCACGAGATCCCCGACGTCGTCGAGCGCCTCGTGCGCGTCTACCTTGAGCGCCGCGACAGCGACGCCGAGCGCTTCGTCGACACCGTGTGGCGCATCGGCCTCGAGCCCTTCAGGGAAGCCGTCTATGGCGAAATTCATCCGCAACCGGTCGATCGTCGACGCGCCGCTTGAGGGCGAGGGCATCGTCGTGCTGAAGCCGGCCGACGATCCCGCGACCCTGGCACCGCGATTCGGCGAGCTGCGCGCGATCGCGATCGAGTTCCCGAGCTTCACCGACGGCCGCGGCTACTCGCACGCGCGCCTCTTGCGCGAGCGCTTCGGCTGGAAGGGTGAACTGCGCGCCGTCGGCGACGTCGGCCGCGACCAGCTCCTGTACCTGTCGCGGTGCGGATTCGACGCCTTCGTGCTGAAGGACGCCTCGCGCCTCGAGGAGGCGCTGGCCGGCCTCGACGACTTCAGCGAGGGCTACCAGTCCTCCGTCGAGCGGCCGCAGCCGCTCTTTCGCCGGCGGGCGGCATGAGCGGCACGGTCTACCTCGTCGGTGCCGGGCCCGGCACGCCGGACCTGCTCACGCTGCGCGCCGCCCGCCTGCTGGAGCGCGCCGACATCGTCTTCCACGACGCGCTGGTGCATCCGGAGGTCGTCGCCCTCGCGACGCGCGCCGAGAAGGTCGCCGTCGGCAAGCGCTGCGGCCGGCACTCGGTGGCGCAGCGCTTCATCAACCGGCATCTCGTCAACGCGGCGCGGCGCCACGCGGTGGTCGTGCGGCTGAAAGGCGGAGACCCGATGCTGTTCGGTCGCGCACAGGAGGAGCTCGACGCACTCACCGAGGCCGGCGTGCGTTGCGAGGTGGTGCCCGGGGTTACCGCGGCGCTCGCGGCGAGCGCGCAACTCGGCGTCTCGCTGACGCGTCGCGGCGTGGCGCGCAGCGTCGCGTTCGTCACGCCGCGCAGCGGCGAGGGCGAAGACGACAGCGATTGGGCGCGTGCCGCTGCGGCCGCCGATTCGGTTGCGATCTACATGGGTTCGGGGCAAGCGCAGGCACTCGTCGATGCGCTGGTGCGCGCCGGCCGGGACGTTGCGACGCCCGTCGTGCTGGTGGAGGGCGCGTCGCTCGAGGACTCGCGCCGGATCGCTGGCGAACTGCACGAGCTCCCGACTCTGGCCGAGGGCCTGGGGGGCGGTCCTGCCGTGATCCTGCTGGGCGAGGTCTTCGCGCGCGAGCGCGCTCAGATCTCGACCCGCGTCCCCAGCTCGATCACGCGGTTTGCCGGGATGTTGAAGTAGTCGGCGGCGTTGCCGGCGTTCCTCGCCATCGCGGCGAACAGCTTCTCGCGCCACAGCGCCATGCCGGAATCGGCCGAGACCGGCACCACGGTGTCGCGGCTGAGGAAGAACGAGGTCTCCATCATCTCGAAGTCGAAGCCCTGCGCGGCGGCGATCGACAGCGCGTTCGGTACGTCCGGCCGGTTCATGAAGCCGTAGCGCACGGTCATCGCGAAGCAGCCGTGGCCGAGGCGGCGCAGCTCGACGCGGTCCTCGAAGGGCACCCAGGGCACGTCGTGGATCTCGACGGTGAGGAAGATCACGCGCTCGTGCAGCACCTTGTTGTGGTTCAGGTTGTGCAGCATCGCGTGCGGCGTGGCGTCGGGCTGCGCGGTGAGGAACACCGCGGTGCCGGGCACGCGCTGCGGCGGCGCGAGGAAGAGGGAATCGAGGAACGGCTTCAGCGGGATCGACTGCTCGCGCTGGCGGCGGAACAGGATCGCGCGGCCGGCGCGCCAGGTCGTCATCACGATGAAGATCAGGATACCGAGCGCCAGCGGGAACCAGCCGCCCTCGAGGATCTTGAACATCGCCGCCGACAGGAACGCAAGGTCGATGGCGGCGAAGAAGCCGGTGGCGACGATGCACAGCGCGAGCGGGTAGCCCCAGCCGTAGCGGATGACGAAGAAGGTGAGGAACGAGGTGACGAGCATGGTGCCCATCACCGACACGCCGTACGCGTGCGCGAGCTTCGACGAGGAGCCGAAGCCGACCACCGCGGCGAGCACCGCGACCAGCAGCACCCAGTTCACCGCCGGGATGTATATCTGCCCCATCGTCCTGGCCGAGGTGTGCACGATGTTCAGGCGCGGCAGGTAGCCCAGCTGCACCGCCTGCTGCGTGATCGAGTAGGCGCCGGTGATCGTCGCCTGCGAGGCGATCACCGTCGCCAGCGTGGCGAGGCCCACCATCGGGTAGAGGCCCCACTCCGGCACCGCGAGGTAGAACGGGTTCTCGATCGCCTTCGGGTCGCGCATCAGCAGCGCGCCCTGGCCGAAGTAGTTCAGCACCAGCGAGGGCGCGACGACGCCGAACCACGCGATGCGCACCGCGCGCTTGCCGAAGTGGCCCATGTCCGCGTAGAGCGCCTCCGCTCCGGTGAGCGCGAGCAGCACGGCGCCGAGCACGAGGAAGGACGACAGCCCGTAGCCCGTGATGAAGTGCAACGCGTGTCGCGGGTCGACCGCGGCGAGCACTGCCGGGTGGCGCACGATGTTCCAGACGCCGATCGCGGCGAGCGACAGGAACCACAGCACGCAGATCGGCCCGAACAGGGCGCCGACCTTGGCCGTGCCGTACTGCTGCATGAAGAACAGCGCGACGATGACGCCGAGCGAGATCGGCAGCACGTAGGGCTTGAACGCCGCGGTGCCGATCTCGAGGCCCTCGACCGCCGAGAGCACCGAGATCGCCGGTGTCAGCACCGCCTCGCCGTAGAACAGCGACGCGCCGAACACGCCCGCCAGCAGGATCGGCGTGCGCATCGCGCCGAGTCCCTGCGTGTACTTCGAGGCCAGCGCGAGCTGCGCCATGATGCCGCCCTCGCCACGGTTGTCGGCGCGCATCACGAGGGTGACGTACTTCAGCGACACCACGATCATCAGGGCCCAGAAGATCGCCGACAGGCCGCCGAGGATGGTGGCCTCGTTCAGCGGGATGCCGTGCCCGGGCGCGAAGGTTTCCTTCACCGCGTACAGCGGGCTCGTGCCGATGTCGCCATAGACGACGCCGAGCGCGAGCAGCGCCATCGCGGCGGTGGATTGCTTGCTGGAGGGGTTGGCGGAGCTCAAGCCCGGGAAGGCGAGGGGACGGCAGGTGGCGGCACGCTACTCCCGCACCGCACAAAAAGCAAATCGGCTAGGCGCGGCCCCGCGGGCGGAAGGCGAGCCAAAGCGACCACAGCGCGAGCCCGCTGAAGCAGGCGAGCGACCATTCCGCGATCGAGAGTCCGAGAAAGGTCCAGCCGACCTCGGCGCATTCGCCGGAGCCTTGCACGAGCTTCTGCCACACGCGCGCGAGCGGCAGGTTGTCGAGCATGAAGAAAAGGTCCGGCCCGCAGGCCGGCACGCGGTCCTTGGGCAGGTGCTGTAGCCAGACCTGCCGGGCCGCGGTACCGGCGCCACCCAGCGCGAAGAGTGCGCCGAGCACGCCATAGGCGATGCGCCCGCCACCGCGCGGCCCGTGGAGCGCGCCGATCGCGAGCGTGATCATGACGAGCAGGTAGAAACCACGCTGGATGTAGCACAGCGGGCACGGGATCTCGCCCTTGCCGTACTGCAGCCACAGGCCGTAGCCGAGCAGGCTGGCGCAGAACGCGGACGCGAGCGCGGCCCCGGCGCGAAAGCCCGGCAGCGTCACTCGGGCGCCTTCGCCGCGCGCTCGTCCACCAGCGCGCGCACCTGCTGGTCGATGGCGCCGAAGATCGAGCGGCCCTCGGCGTCGCGCATCTCGATGCGCACGCGGTCTCCACCCTTCAGCCACGGCGTCTTCGCCTCGCCATGCGCGAGGATCTCCTCGGCGCGGCGCTCGAAGAGGCAGCCTGCGCCGGTGGAGCGGTCGCGGTTGGACACCGTGCCAGTGCCGATCACGGTGCCGGCGGGCAGCGGCCGGGTGCGGGCGGCGTGGGTGATGAGTCGCGGGAAGTCGTAGTGCATGTCCTTTCCGGCATCGGGTTCGCCGAGAAGTTCCCCGTTGATCGTGGCGCGGATCGGGCCGTGCAGGCGCCGGCCGTCCCAGGCCTCGCCGAGTTCGTCGGGCGTCACCGCGACCGGCGACAGCGCCGACGGCGGCTTCGACTGGAAGAAGCCGAAGCCCTTGGCGAGCTCCTGCGGCACCAGTTCCCTCAGGCTGACGTCGTTCAGCAGCAGGACGAGCCGGATGTGCGCGCCGGCCTTGTCGCGCTCGATGCCCATCGGCACGTCGCCAGTGACGATCGCGATCTCCATCTCGAGGTCGATGCCGTGGGCTTCGTCGGCGACGATGTCGTCGCAGGGGCCGAGGAAGGGGTCCGCGCAGCCCTGGTACATCAGCGGGTCGGACTTCCACCACGGCGGGATCTCGGTCTTCCTCGACTTGCGGATCAGCTCGGCGTGGATCAGGTACGTGGAGCCGTCGCAGAATTGCGCCGCGCGCGGCAGCGGCGCCATCAGCTGCGCGACGTCGAGCTCGAACGCGCGTTCGACCTGCCCGGCGTTCAGCGCTTCCGACAGCGCCTCGAGCTGCGGCGCGACGTAGTCCCAGTCGTCGAGCGCGTCGCGCAGGCAGGGCGCGAGGTGGTCGGCTTTCACCGCGAAGCGCAGGTCGCGCGAGACCACGAGCAGCGTGCCGTCGCGCGTGCCGTCCTTGAGGGTGGCGAGTTTCATCGGGGAACCTGCGAGGGAGGGAGGCAAATTATAATTCGGGAAACCCTCGGAGCCGCCCCATGCGTCGACTGCTCGCCGCGATCGTCCTGCCCTTCCTTGCAACCGTCGCGCACGCGCAGGCGTGGCCGTCGAAGCCGGTGCGCGTCGTGGTGCCGTATTCGCCCGGCGGCGGCGCGGACGCGATTTCGCGCATCTACTTCGGCAAGGTCGCGGCCGACCTCGGGCAGTCGTTCAACATCGAGAATCGCGGTGGCGGCGCCGGCACCATCGGCCCGTCGATCGTCGCCAAGTCGCCGGCCGATGGCTACACCATCCTGCACGACGCGACCGCGTTCTCGATCAACCCCGCGCTGCTGCCCAAGCTTCCCTACGACAGCGCGAAGGAGTTCATCCCGGTGTTCCTCGCCGGCGTGGTGCCGAACCTGCTCGTCGTGCATCCGGCGGTGCCGGTGAAGAACGTCGCCGACATCATCGCGCTGGGCAAGGCCACGCCCTCGGGGCTCGACTGGGCGTCCTCGGGCAACGGCTCGGCGCAGCACCTTGCGCTGGAACTGTTCAAGCGGCAGGCCGGCATCAAGCTGAACCACGTGCCCTACAAGGGCGGCGGGCCCGCCATCGGCGATCTTGCCGGCGGGCACATCAAGTTCTTCTTCAGCAACACCGCTTCGTCCACGCCGCACGTGAAGGCCGGCACCATCCGCGCGGTCGCGCACACGGGCACGGAGCGCCTCGCGACCTTCCCCGACCTGCCCGCGGTCGCCGAGACGCTGCCCGGCTTCGAGGCCTTCGAGTGGAACGGCGTGCTCCTGCCTGCCGGCACGCCGAGGGAAATCGTCGACAAGCTCTCCGCGGCGCTGAACGCCGCGCAGAAGGACGAGGGCGTGCGCGCGAAGCTCGCCGCGCTCAGCGTGCAGTCGAAGCCGAACACCCCCGAGGACTTCGCGAAGTTCGTGCAGGACCAGACCGCGAAGTGGGGCCGCATCATCCGCGAAGGCAACATCAAGGTCGAATAAGGGAGAACACCGCCATGGCCGTACCGCAAGACACGCTAGCCGACATCCGCCGCGACTTCGAGCGCGTGCCGGCGGACCTCGTGAAGGAGGCCGCGAAGTTCCCGGCCGCGATCCTCGCCGACGTGCAGGGCCGGCGCGGCACCATGAACAGCCGCGTCGCCGCGATCGGCGACGGCATGGCGTTCGCAGGCCCCGCGTTCACCGTCGAGGTGCGCGGCGGCGACACCCTGCTGCTGCACGCGGCGCTGAACCTCGCGAAGCCCGGCGACGTCATCGTCTGCGACGGCAAGG
>CAZTXP010000113.1:0-3703 GCA_964617355.1 uncultured Enterobacteriaceae bacterium | reverse complement strand
TCCGGTGCACGTGTCGCTCGCGTTCAACCCCTCGCACCTCGAGATCGTGAACCCGGTGGTCGAGGGTTCGGTGCGCGCGCGACAGCGCCGCCGCGACGACAAGACCGGCGACCAGGTGCTGCCGATCCTCGTGCACGGCGATGCCGCGTTCGCGGGGCAGGGCGTGGTGATGGAGACGCTGAACCTCTCCGGCACGCGCGGCTACGGCACCGGCGGCACGGTGCACATCATCGTCAACAACCAGATCGGCTTCACCACCTCCGACCCGCGCGACTCGCGCTCGACGATCTACTGCACCGACGTCGCGAAGATGGTCGAGGCGCCGATCTTCCACGTCAACGGCGACGATCCCGAGGCGGTGCTGTTCGTCACCGAGCTTGCGCTGGACTACCGCCAGAAGTTCCACCGCGACGTGGTGATCGACATCGTCTGCTTCCGCAAGCTCGGCCACAACGAGCAGGACGAGCCGTTCATCACCCAGCCGCTGATGTACAAGCGGATCGCGCAGCACCCGGGCACCCGCAAGCTGTACGCGGACCGCCTCGCGACGCAGGGCGTGATCGGGCCCGAGGACGGCGACGCGCTGGTGAAGAAGGTGCGCGCCGACCTCGATGCCGGCCAGAACAGCAGCAACCCGGTGATCTCGAACTTCAAGTCGAAGTTCGCGGTGGACTGGGCGCCGTACCTGAATACCAAGTGGACCGACGCCGCGGACACGCACGTCCCGGTGGCCGAGCTGCAGCGCCTCGCGGAACGCCTGACCTTCGTGCCGGAGGGCTTCAAGGTCCACCCGACGGTCGGGCGCGTCATCGAGGCCCGCAAGCAGATGGCCGCCGGCAAGCAGCCGGTCGACTGGGGCATGGCCGAATCCCTGGCCTACGCGTCGCTGGTGTCCAACGGCTACGACGTGCGCCTTTCGGGGCAGGACGGCGGCCGCGGCACGTTCGCGCACCGCCACGCGGTGCTGCACGACCAGGAGCGCGAGCGCTGGGACGCCGGCATCTGGGTGCCGCTGCAGAACATCTCCAAGGACCAGGGCGACTTCGTCGTCATCGACTCGGTATTGTCCGAGGAAGCGGTGCTCGGCTTCGAGTACGGTTTCTCGACCGCCGAGCCGAACGCGCTGGTGATCTGGGAGGCGCAGTTCGGCGACTTCGCCAATGGCGCGCAGGTCGTGATGGACCAGTTCATCAGCTCCGGCGAGACCAAGTGGGGCCGCGTCTGCGGGCTGGTGCAGTTCCTGCCGCACGGTTACGAAGGGCAGGGGCCCGAGCACTCGTCGGCACGCCTGGAGCGGTATCTCCAGCTCTGCGCGGACCACAACATGCAGGTCTGCGTGCCGTCGAACGCGTCGCAGATCTTCCACCTGCTGCGCCGCCAGATGCTGCGGCCGTTCAGGAAGCCGCTGGTCGTGATGACGCCGAAGTCGCTGCTGAGGAAGAAGGAGGCGGCGTCGCCCCTGAAGGATCTCGCCAAGGGCTCTTTCCTGACCGTGATTCCCGAAGTCGACGAGTTGCCGGCGAAGGACGTCACGCGCGTGATCGCGTGCTGCGGCAAGGTCTACTACGACGTGCTGGCGGCACGGCGCGAACGCAAGCTGGACAACATTGCCATCATCCGCGTCGAGCAGCTCTATCCGTTCCCGCACAAGCCGTTCGCGGCCGAGATGAAGCGCTATCCGAACGCGCACGAGGTCGTGTGGTGCCAGGAAGAGCCGCAGAACCAGGGCGCGTGGTACCAGACGGCGCACTACCTGCAGGAGAACATGCGCGGCGACCAGAAGCTGCACTACGCCGGGCGCCCGGCCTCGGCCGCGCCGGCGGGCGGATATCTCTCGAAGCACAACGAGCGCCAGAAAGCGCTGGTCGACCAGGCGCTGGGGAAATTGAAGTAACGCGGACGAGGTCGTAAAACTTGCAGACCCGGCGCGCTACGCGCTGGTTTTTCGACAAGCCGGGGCGGGTGAGGCCCAAGCCGGTGAAAACCGAACGGGGTGAAGGATGCTGATCGAAGTGAAGGTGCCGCAGCTGTCGGAGTCGGTTGCCGAAGCGACGCTGCTCGAGTGGCACAAGAAGGAAGGCGAGGCCGTCGCGCGCGACGAGAACCTCATCGACATCGAGACCGACAAGGTGGTGCTCGAACTGCCCGCGCCCGCCGACGGCGTGCTGGTGCAGGTGAAGAAGGCCAACCGCGGCACGGTGGTCGCCGGCGAGGTGATCGCCGTGATCGATACCGAGGCCAAGGCCGCCGCTGGCGCCGCCGCGCCGGCCCCCGCCGCATCCGCTCCGGCTGCAGCCCCCGCGGCGCCGCGCGCCGCGCCCCCGGTGATGCCCGCCGCGCAAAAGCTCGCCGCGGAAGCCGGCATCGATGCGTCGAAACTCCTCGGCAGCGGCCGTGACGGCCGCGTGACCAAGGCTGACGTGCTGGGCGAGATCGGCAAGCCCGCGTCGCCCGCCGCGGCTCCGGCCGCATCGGCGGCGGCTCCGGTGCCGCGCCCGACGCTGCAGCAACCGGCCGCGCCCGTGAACACCGACAAGCTCCTCGGCAGCCGGCCGGAACAGCGCGTGCCGATGTCGCGCCTGCGGGCGCGCGTCGCCGAGCGCCTCGTGCAGTCGCAGTCCACGGCCGCGATCCTGACGACCTTCAACGAGGTCAACATGCAGCCGGTCATGGACATGCGCAAGCGCTACCAGGACCGCTTCGAGAAGGAGTGGGGCGTGAAGCTCGGCTTCATGTCCTTCTTCGTCATGGCGGCCGGCGCGGCGCTGAAGAAGTACCCGGTGGTGAACGCCTCGGTGGACGGCAACGACATCGTCTACCACGGCTACTTCGACATCGGCATCGCCGTGGGCAGCCCGCGCGGCCTCGTGGTGCCGATCCTGCGCGACGCCGACCAGCTGTCGTTCGCCGGCGTGGAGAAGAAGATCGCGGAGTTCGGCAAGCGCGCGCAGGACGGCAAGCTGTCGATCGAGGACCTCACCGGCGGCACGTTCTCGATCTCCAACGGCGGCGTGTTCGGCTCGATGCTCTCCACGCCGATCATCAACCCGCCACAGTCGGCGATCCTGGGCGTGCACGCGACCAAGGACCGGCCGGTGGTGGAGAACGGGCAAGTCGTGGTGCGGCCGATGAACTACCTCGCGCTGTCCTACGACCACCGCATCATCGACGGCCGCGAGGCGGTGCTGTTCCTAGTCGCCATCAAGGATGCGCTGGAAGACCCGGCGCGCCTGCTGCTGGAGGTTTGAGATGGCCTCGTTCGACGTCGTCGTCATTGGCGCCGGCCCGGCCGGCTACATCGCCGCGATCCGCGCCGCGCAACTGGGGCTTTCCACCGCCTGCATCGAGGGCTGGAAGAACCCCGCGGGCCAATACGCGCTCGGCGGCACCTGCCTGAACGTGGGCTGCATCCCGTCCAAGGCGCTGCTCGAGTCCTCCGAGAACTACGAGAAGACGCAGCACCACCTGAAGGTGCACGGCATCTCCGCCACCGGGGTGAAGTTCGATCTCGCGACCATGCTGGCGCGCAAGGACGGCATCGTCTCGAAGATGACCGGCGGCATTGCGGGCCTGTTCAAGAAGAACAAGGTCACCTGGCTGCAGGGCCACGGGCGCCTCGTCGAGGGCGGCACCACCTGGAAGGTCGAGGTGAAGGGCGACAAGGGTGTCGAGGTGCACGAGGCGAAGAACGTCATCATCGCCA
>CAZTXP010000112.1:0-17596 GCA_964617355.1 uncultured Enterobacteriaceae bacterium | reverse complement strand
CCAGAGGCGCTTCGGGCCGTCGTAGACGAGGTTGTGCTCGATCGCGGCGCGCACCGTGGACGCGGTGGCCTCGGGGCGCAGCGTCAGGTTCTCGCCGTTCAGCTCGTCGACGAAGGTGTACATCTCCTTCTCGACGATGTCGGTCACCTCGCCGATCGCGCGGCGGAAGAGCCCGGTCTGCTCGAGCAGCGGCGTGCGGATGTTGCGGTACCCGTATCGCGCGAACCAGTTGCGCACGACTTCCTCGAACCACAGCCACGTGTCGGCGTCGGCCGGGAGGACGTCGTTCATGCCGCGCACGGCCTGGATGGTCTGCGACGACATCTTCAAGCCGCCTTGATGGGGATGGTGCGCGGGCGCCGCCGTGCGGCGCCCTCGGCGTAGTTCTTCTGCACCTAGGTCTCCACGATCGCCTGGAACTCCTCGGCGATGCGATCGCCCTTCAGGGTCACGGTCTTCTCGCCGTCGACGTACACCGGCGCGACGGGCAGCTCGTTGGTGCCCGGCAGGCTGATGCCGATGTCGGCGTGCTTGGATTCGCCCGGGCCGTTGACCACGCAGCCCATCACGGCCACGCGCATCTCCTCGACGCCCGGGTAGCTGGATTTCCACACCGGCATCTGCGCGCGCAGGTAGGACTGGATCTTCTCGGCGAGCTCTTGGAATACGGTGCTCGTCGTGCGGCCGCAGCCGGGGCAAGCGGTGACCATCGGCGTGAACGAGCGCAGGCCCATGGTCTGCAGCAGTTCCTGCGCCACCACGACCTCGCGCGTGCGGTCGCCGCCCGGCTCGGGCGTGAGCGAGATGCGGATGGTGTCGCCGATGCCTTCCTGGAGCAGCACGCCTAGCGCGGCGGACGAGGCAACGATGCCCTTCGAGCCCATGCCCGCTTCCGTGAGACCCAGATGCAGCGCGTAGGTGCAGCGCCTGGCGAGCTCGCGGTAGACGGCAATCAGGTCCTGCACCTGGCTCATCTTGCAGCTGATGACGATGCGATCGGCGGGCAGGCCCCACTCCTCGGCCTGCCGGGCGGAGTCGAGTGCCGAGCGGATCACCGCCTCGCGCATGATGGCCTCGGGCGCGAGCGGTTTCGCGGCGGAGGCGTTGTCATCCATCAGCTTCGCGAGCAGCGCCTGGTCGAGGCTGCCCCAGTTGACGCCGATGCGCACGGGTTTGCCGTACTCGATCGCGCACTCGATCATGGTGGCGAACTGCTCGTCGCGCTTCGCGCCGCGGCCGACATTGCCGGGGTTCATGCGGTACTTGGCGAGCGCCTTCGCGCAGTCCGGATACTGGCGCAGCAGCTTGTGGCCGTTGAAGTGGAAGTCGCCCACCAGCGGCACGTCGCAGCCGGCGCGGTCGAGCCGCTCGCGGATGCCCGCGACCTCGGCCGCCGCTTCCGGCGAATTCACGGTGATGCGCACGATCTCCGAGCCGGCGCGCCAGAGGTCGAGCACCTGCTGCGAGGTCGCGGCGGCGTCTGCGGTGTCGGTGTTGGTCATCGACTGCACGACGATCGGCGCGTCGCCGCCGACGGCGACATGGCCGACCTTCACCTGCACGGACTGGCGGCGCGCGATCACGAATTCCTCACTCGAGCGTGACCTTCGCGACGTCGGTCTTCGCGTGCGGCTTCATCGTGACCGGCTTGTCGTCGTAGGTCAGCTTCACGTACGAGGCGTTGCCGACGAGCAGCACCAGCGGCGGCGTGCCGTCCACGGCCTTCTGCGTGCCGGGCGCGCCCATGAAGGTCGCGATCACGCGCTTCTCGCTGCCCGCGCGCACCTCGACCCAGGATTCGCGCTCGAAGGCGAACACCACCCGGCGGCGGCCTGCAGCCACCGGCCCGGCGGCTTCGGCGGCCGGCGCCGGCGCGGCGGCCGGCGCTGCGACGGGGGCAGCAGGTGCCGCGGCGACCGGCGCTGCCGGGGCAGCGGGCGCGGTCGCCGGCGCAGGCTGGGCCTCCTGCGGAATCGGAGCTGCAGGTGGCGTCACGGAAGCGACCACGGTGCCATCGGGCGACTTCGCGGGCGCGGACTCGGTCGTCGCCGGCGCGCTGCCGCCTGCCGGCGCCTGCCCTGCTGGCACGAAGGTGAGCTTGGTCGCGCCCTGGCGCTCGTGCATCCAGCCCCAGGCGACCCAGGCCACCACGGCGAGCGCGAACACGGACAGCGCGGCATAGAGCACGTTGGAGCGCTTGCCGGCCTCGGAGAACGGGATCGGGCGGCGCAGCGACACCGCGCTGTCGGAGGTGTCGCGCACCTCGATGCGGTCGGCGGACTGGCGCACCAGCGCGTCGGCGTCGAGGTTCAGCAGGCGCGCATAGGCGCGCAGCATGCCGCGCGCGAAGGTGCCGCCGGGCAGTTCGTCGTAGCGCTCCTGCTCCAGCGCCTGCAGGCGCTTGGCCGGGAACTTCAGCTGCTGCGCGCACTCCTCGATCGACAGGCCGGCCGCCTCGCGCGCGCGAGAGAGGATCGCGCCGACGCTCGGCGCGACGGTCGCGACCGCCGCATCCGGCCCGGCGGTCCCGGCCGGCGTGGCTCCGGCCGCCGGCGCCTCGGTCGAGGCCGTGTCACTCATATTCGCCGCGTTGCAGGAGCTGGTATTCGGGCGAGGTCGGGAAGCGGCGGCGCAGCTGGTTGGCGAAGCTGCGCTCGGCGACGCTCTCGCCGAGCTTCCTCTCCACGCGCGTCGCGAGCCACAGCGACTCGGCGTTCGGGTCGTAGAGCTTCTGGAAGCGCGCCACCATGCGCCGCGCCTCGTCGAGGTTGCCCTGCTTCAGGCGGATGTCACCCAGCTTGAGCAGCGACGTCGGTTCGTCGGGCTCGAGCTTGAGCGCCTGCGCGAAGTAGGCCTCGGCCTCTTGCGTCTTGCCCTTCTTGAGCACGCACTGCCCGGCCGTGGAATACGAACGCCACGGGGTCGGGTACAGTGGGTTGCGGATCGCCTGCAGGAAGAACTTCAGCGACTCTTCCTCGCGCCCGGTCTGGCACAGGAACCAGCCGTAGTTGTGGTTGATGTCGGCGTCGTTCGGCGCCAGCGACAGCGCGCGGCGGAAGCTCTGCTCGGCGAGCGCGTTCTCGCGCAATTCCATGTAGACCAGGCCGAACATGCTGTGGGTGGGCGGATAGTTCGGGTCGGCGGCGACGGAATTGCGCAGTTCCTCGAGCGCCACCGCCATGTTGCCGCGGCCGTAGTACAGCGCCGCGAGCTCGGTGCGCGCCTTGGCGCGGTTGCGCGGGTCGCTGACGTCGCCGACGATGGTGGTCGACTCCGACGTCGGGACCACGGGCGCGCTGCTGCCCGGCATCTCGGCACAAGCGGCGGCGAAGAGTGCGAGGACGACGACGAGATTCTTCATCATGCGGATAGCTCCCTGACTGGAATCACGCGCGACGAGCGGCGCGTACGGTCGGCGACGTCGCCCGCGAGTTGCCCGCAGGCGGCGTCGATGCCGTCCCCGCGGGTCTTCCTCGTGGTGACGGTGAGGCCCGCGCGCTGCAGCACGCGCGCGAACGCCCGGATGCGTTCCGCCGGCGAGCGCCGGAACGCGGATTGCGGGAACGGGTTGAACGGGATCAGGTTGTACTTGCACTTCACCTGCGAGGCGATGGCGACCAGTTCGCGCGCGTGCGCATCGCTGTCGTTGACGCCGTCGAGCATGACGTACTCGAAGGTGACGAAGTCGCGCGGCGCGCGCTCGAGGTACCGGTTGCACGCGGCCAGCAGCTCGCGGATCGGGTACTTGCGGTTCACCGGCACCAACTCGTCGCGCAACGCGTCGTTCGGCGCGTGCAGCGACACGGCGAGCGCCACCGGGCACTCGTCGCGCAGGCGGTCCATGCCCGGCACCACGCCCGAGGTCGACACGGTGACGCGCCGGCGCGACAAACCATAGGCGTTGTCGTCGAGCATCAGGCGCAGCGCGGGAATCACCGCGTCGAGGTTGAGCATCGGCTCGCCCATGCCCATCATCACCACGTTGGTGACCGGACGCGGCGAATTCGCCGCGTGGACGGGCTGCAGCAGGCGGTTCGCCATCCACAGCTGGCCGACGATCTCGGCGGTCGTGAGGTTGCGGTTGAAGCCCTGCTTGCCGGTGGAGCAGAACGCGCAGTCGAGCGTGCAGCCGGCCTGGCTCGACACGCAGAGCGTGCCGCGGTCGGTCTCGGGGATGAACACGCACTCGACGGCGTTGGCGCCGTCGACCTTCACCAGCCACTTGCGCGTGCCGTCAGGCGCGGTGTCGTCGCCGACCACCGCGGGCGCCTCGATGCGGGCGCCCTGCGCGAGCTTGGCGCGCAGGTCCTTGGCGATGTCGCTCATGTCCTCGAACGACGCCGCGCCGCGCTGGTGCATCCAGCGCAGCACCTGCCGCGCGCGGAACGGCTTCTCGCCCATGGAGGCGAAGAGCGTCGCGAGCGCGTCGGCGTCGTAGTCGAGGAGGTTGGGCGTCACCGCGGGCGTGCGCTCAGCGCGAGTAGACGTGGCTCGCCGGGAAGAAGTACGCGATCTCGACCGCCGCCGTCTCCGGCGCGTCCGAGCCGTGCACCGCGTTGGCGTCGATGCTGTCGGCGAAGTCGGCGCGGATGGTGCCCTTGGCGGCCTTCTTCGGGTCGGTGGCGCCCATCAGGTCGCGGTTCTTCGCGATCGCGCCCTCGCCCTCGAGCACCTGCACGACCACCGGGCCGGAAATCATGAAGTCGACCAGGTCCTTGAAGAAGGGGCGCTCGCGGTGCACCGCGTAGAATCCCTCGGCCTCGGCGCGCGACAGGTGCGTCATGCGCATGGCGACGACGCGCAGGCCGGCGGCCTCGAAGCGCGAGACGATCTGGCCGACGACGTTCTTCTTCACGGCGTCCGGCTTGATGATGGAAAGGGTGCGTTCCGACGGCATGCTTGCGACTCCCGTAGCTAAGTGGTGAACAGCATTCAAATCAACCGTAAATTGTACCATCGCAGGGCGGCTGTTTCAGGAAAAACAAGGGCTTGCAGCCGCCCCCAGCCCGGAAAGACCCCATGGCCGATACCCTCCTCCTTGCCGTCGCCGAGCGCGTCGCTACCGTCACCCTGAACCGCCCGGAGCGGCGCAACGCCATGTCGGCGCAGTTCCTGCGCGAGATGATGGATTGCGCGCACCAGCTGGCGGCGCGCGACGACGTAGACGCCGTGGTGGTGACCGGCGCGGGCGGCGTGTTCTCGGCCGGCGCCGACCTGAAGGATCCGACGCGCTGGCAGAACGACGACCAGTCGCTGATCGAGCGCCGGGAGACGGCTTCCCTCGGCCTGCGCATGGCGCGTGCATGGGAGGAACTGCCGCAGCCGACCATCGGCGCGGTCGAGGGCTACGCGATCGGCGGCGGGCTGGCGCTGCTCGCCGCGCTCGACTGGCGCGTGATCGCGTCGAACGCGTACGTCTCGCTGCCGGAGATCGCGCTCGGCATCCCGCTGACGTGGGGCACCATCCCGCGCCTGGTGAACCTCGTCGGCCTGTCGCGCGCCAAGCGCCTCACCATGCTCTGCGAGAAGGTCGGCGCCGACGAGGCGCTGTCGATGGGCCTCGTCGACTACGTGACGGCGCCCGGCGGCGCGCTCGCCAAGGCCACGGAGATCGCGCGCGCGGCGGTCGCGTTGCCGCGCCATTCGGTGCGCATGTCGAAGGAAACGGCGAACCTCTACGCCAGCATCGGCGCGCACGCGGTGAGCTACGCCGGGCACGACCAGTTGATGCTGTCGGCGGCAAGCCCGGAATCCGCGGCGGCGCGCGCGGCGAAGCTGAAAAAGTAGTTCTTCTCCCCTAGATGCCGCGCGCCGGCACCCACGCCGGGCGCCAGCCCTTCGCGCCCTCGGGAACGGCGAAATCGGCATCCACGCCGAGCCCGGGCACCCAGACGAGACGCTCGCCGCAATAGAGCATCGGCAAGCGGCTGCGTTCCCACTCGGGAACGCCGGCTTCCTGGAACAGGTTCTTCAGCGTGCGGCTCGGCCCGCCGACCCGCGGTCGCAGGCGCTCGCCGCCGCGCCGCAGCGCGACCTCGAGCCCGCCACGCGGGATGCGCGCCGGGTCGATGCCGCCCGCGGCCTTGGCGAATCGCAACTCGCCGCCCAGCGACGGCAGCACGAGACGCGGCTCGCCTCGCCATTTCGTACGTGCAAGCGTCGGCGTGCGCGCGAGCGTTGGCGACGCCTCGGCATCGGTCACCATGAGCTTGCCGCGCGCGACCCGCAGCGTCGCGCCGTCGTGCGCGATCGCGACGCGCGCGCCCGGCCGGGCGCGCTCGAACTGTCGCAGCATGTCGGCCAGCTTCGCCTCGCTCGGCGCGCGCAGGCCTCGCTCCGCCAGCAGCAGGCGCACCGCATCGGCCTTGGCGGCGTCGCGCTCGCCGAAGTGCCGCGCGGCGCGCGCGAGGTTCTCCTTCCAGCGCGGGAAGCGCTTCGCGACCAGCGGACCGACCTCGTGGCGCAGGAAATTGCGCGTCAGGGACGTGTCGGCATTCGACTCGTCGACGATCCACGCCAGCCCCTCGCGCCACGCGTGGCGCTCGATTTCCGCGCGCGGGACCGAGAGCAGCGGCCGCCACGCACGCTTCGGCCCGAGTTCGCCAACCTCCGGCATGCCGCTCGCGCCGCGCAAGCCCGCGCCGCGCAGCAGGTTGAAGAGCACCGTTTCCGCCTGGTCGTCGAGATGGTGCGCGAGCGCGAGCACGTCGCCCTTCGCGGCCGCGAAGGCTTCTCGCCTCGCCGTCCGCGCCGCGGCCTCGGGGCCCGCCTTCCCCTTCACGACGCGCACGCGCCGCACCGACAAGGGCACGCGCCACTCGCGGCACAAGGCGCGGCAGTGGCGTTCCCAGCGAGGCGCGTTCGAGCTCAGGCCGTGGTTGACATGCAGCGCGGCGAGCCGAAAGCCCGCCTCGGGCCCGAGGCGCCGCAGCACGTCGAGGAGCACCACGGAATCCACGCCGCCGGAAAGCCCGGCGACGACGAGACGGCCCCGCAGGTCGAGCGCGCGCGCGGAACGCCGCGCCGCATCGAGCAGCTCAGCGCTCGGCGGGTTCCTTGAACTTGCCATGGTTCATGAGGCGCTCGAGGCGCTCCTCGACAAGTTCCCTGGGTTTCTTGTCCTGCAGCGACTTCAGGGCCTCGGCGAGCGCCTTCCTCAGCGCGGCGGCGGTGGCCTGCGGATCGCGGTGCGCGCCGCCGAGCGGCTCGGGAATCACCTTGTCGACCAGGCCCAGCGTCTTCAGCCGCGACGCGGTGATGCCGAGCGCGTCGGCCGCGTCGGGCGCCTTCTCGGCGCTGCGCCAGAGGATGGACGCGCAGCCCTCGGGCGAGATCACCGAATACGTCGAGTACTGCATCATCAGCACCACGTCGCCGACCGCGATCGCGAGCGCGCCGCCGGAGCCGCCTTCGCCGATCACCGTGACGATGATCGGCACGCGCAGCCGCGCCATCTCGTAGAGGTTGCGGCCGATGGCCTCGGACTGCCCGCGCTCCTCCGCGTCGATGCCCGGATACGCGCCCGGCGTGTCGACGAAAGTGAACACCGGAAGGTGGAACTTCTCGGCGGTCTTCATCAGCCGCAGCGCCTTGCGGTAACCCTCCGGGCGCGGCATGCCGAAGTTGCGCAGGATCTTCTCCTTGGTGTCGCGCCCCTTCTGGTGGCCAATCACCACGCACGGCTCGCCGCCGAATCGCGCGAGGCCGCCGACGATGGAGAGGTCGTCGCCGAACGCGCGGTCGCCGTGCAGTTCCTCGAAGTGGGTGAACAGCATGCCGACGTAGTCGAGCGTGTACGGCCGCTGCGGGTGGCGCGCCACCTGCGCGACCTGCCACGGCGTGAGCTTGGCGTAGACGTCCTTGGTGAGCGCGGCGCTCTTCTTCTCGAGGCGCGCGATCTCGTCCGAGATGTCGGCCGCACTGTCCTCCTGCGCGAAGCGCAGCTCGTCGATGCGCGCCTCCAGGTCGGCGATCGGCTGCTCGAAGTCGAGGAACGTGGTCTTCATGGCCCGGGATTCTATGCCGGCGGCGGATTTATGCCATATGGACGACGCGGTTGCGCCCGCCGCCCTTGCCGGCATAGAGCGCCTCGTCGGCGCGCGCGAGGATCGAGAACGCCGAGTCGCCCTCCTTCCACGAGGCGAGGCCGGCGGTCACGGTGATGGTGCGCGCCGGCACCAGCTCGGGCCACTCGCAGGCCTCGAGCGCGACGCGCACGCGCTCGGCGCACGCCACCGCGCCGCGCGCGTCCGCGCCCGGCAGCACGACGAGGAACTCCTCGCCGCCGTAGCGCCCGAGCAGGTCGACGTCGCGAAGCGCGTCGCCGGCGACGCGCGTGAAGCGCTTCAGCACGAGGTCGCCGCGCGCGTGGCCGTAGGTGTCGTTCACCGACTTGAAGTGGTCGAGGTCGAGCAGGCAGATCGAGAAGCGGCCGCCGGCGCGCTGCATGCGCGAAATCTCGCGCTGCAGCGCCTCCATGATGGAGCGCCGGTTCAGCACGCCGGTGAGCTCGTCCTTGGCGGCGATCTCCTCGATGCGCGCCAGCGCCGCGCGCAGGCGCCGGTGGCTGTCGACGATGCGCTCGCGCAGCGCGTGCACGTAGCCGGCCATGATCGCGAACCACGGCATCACCACCAGCATCACCAGCATGGCGACGAACGAGCGCGCGGGCTCCGCGCCCGGATTCGCCGCATGCCACGCGAGGAGCGCGGCGCCGTGCGCGGCGATCGCCGCGGCGGCGAGCACCAGCATGCGCTCGCGGCCGTAGCGGAACGCGCCGAAGAGCAGCGCCATGCAGTAGAACGGCATCAGCGCGTCGCGCACCGGCTCGGCGAGGTACGCGACGAAGCCGAGCGTGCCGATCGCGGCGAGGATCTGCGCGGTGGTGAGGCTGGGGTCCGGGAAGCGCAGGTTGAGGCCGCTCGCGAACGCGCCGTAGAACGCGCCGATCAGCGCCGCCACCAGCGCGAGCGTGATCCACGCCGTCGACGCCGGCACCACGCCCCACCACGCGTAGACGCCGACCGCGAATGCCAGCAGCAGCGCGGTCGCGGCCGCCATCAGGTTGCGCGTGCGCCGCAGGCGCTGCTGCGCCGCGATGTCGGCGGCGGTCTGGCCCTCGGGCGCGGGTGGCGCGTGGCGCGCGGGATCGGCCATCAGTACTCCACCGGCACCGGATCGAGCGAACGCCACAGGTACCACGTGGCCACCGAGCGGTACGGGCGCCACTTCTCGGCGACGCGCCGCACCGTGCCGAGCTTCACCTTGCGCCCCTTGTAGTAGGCGACGCTGACGCCCTTCTGCAGGCCGAGGTCGTCGACCGGCAGCACGTCGGGCCGCAACAGGTTGAACATCAGGAACATCTCCGCGGTCCAGCGCCCGATGCCGCGCACTTCCACCAACTCGGCGATCACCGCCTCGTCCTCCATCAGGCTCCAGCGCGAGGGCTCGAGCCGCCCGTCGTCGAAGTGGCCGGCGAGGTCGACGAGGTACTCCACCTTGCGCCCCGAGAGCCCGCAGGCGCGCAACCGCTCGGTGGTCGAGTCGAGCGCGCGCGCCGGCGTCACCTCGCCGAGCTCGCCGACGAGGCGCTCCCACACCGACTGCGCCGCCTTCACCGAGATCTGCTGGCCGACGATCGAGCGCGCGAGCGTCTGGAACGGGTCGCCGCGCGACACCATGTGGATGCGCGGGAAGCGCTTCACGATCGCGCCCATCACCGGGTCGTTCTTCGCCAGCGCGCGCTTCGCGCGATCCCAGTACGCCGGCTTCACGACGCGGCCGCCAGCGGCAGGTTGACCAGCAGGTTCTGCGGCTTCAGGTGGATCACGTCTTCGCCGTCGAAGGCGAGGCCGAGGTACACCGGGCGGCCCGCGACATCGGCGCGCAACGCGGCGGATTCGGCGAACGTCATCCGGAACAGCGCGACCACGCGCCGCATGCGGCCCTGCTCCACTTCGCGCCCGTTCCACAGGTCGTTGAGGATCGCGGTGGCCTCGGCGTCGAGCCCGATGTGCCAGGCCCAGCGCGCCTCGTCTATCTCGCGCAGCGGCGCGACCGCGGCCTCCAGCCCCGTGAAGTGCCGCACCCAGCCCTCGATCACGCGCGCGAGCGCGTCGAGCGCCGGACGCCCGTAGGTGAGGCTGATGACGGTGTCGTGCCGCGACTCGCGCGTCCAGTAGCTCGCCGCGTTCTGGCGATCGAGCACGTCGAGGTCGACGCGCCCTAGCGCGCCCTGCGCCTCGACGATCAGGCGCCCGAGGTTGCCGTACTGGGAACCGGAGGCGTGGAGCTCGATGGTCTCGCGATCCGCGGCGAGCGCGTGGCCGTCCTTGATGGTCACCTTCTGCTCGCGGAAGAAGAGCTCCGCGGCGCGCAGGCGCAGCGGATCCTCGCAGCCGTCGAGCACGTTCCTCAGGATCGCGTGCGCCAGCTGGTCGACGAAGAGCGGCGGCACGTCGACGCCGTCGCGGAACAGCGCCGCGTAGCAGCCCTCGAGCGTGCCCGCGGCGAGCAGCCGCTCGCGAAAGCGCAGCACGACGCGGTAGTTGTCGCGCGCGTCGGCGTCGGCCAGCGCGCCGAGCTCGTCCTCGCCCACTGCGCGTCGCGGCGCTTCCATCAGCGCGGCGTGCAGCGCGCGCTCGGCGTCGCAGGACTCGTCGATCGGGCGCACCTCGGGACGCATCCAGTACGCGCGCAGGAAATCGTCGGTGACCGCGAGCCGGCCGGCGTCGTCGCGATCGAGCAGGTGGAAACCGCTGTTGGCCCAGAAGTCCGGCATGGTCTGCGGCGCGACGCGTGCGGGGTGCGCAGCCGCGCTCAGGCCGGCTGCGGCACCAGGCGCGAGTGCGCCGACAGGTGCTGCGCGAGGAACTCCATCTGGTCGGCGTAGATGCGCCGGTTGGTGAGGATCAGGTACTCGGCCTTGTTCGGCACGTAGGGCGCGTAGAGAAGCTCCATGCCGGATTCCTCGGGCAGGCGATTCCTCTTGTGGCCGTTGCAGTGCCGGCAGGCGGCCACCACGTTCATCCACGTGTCGCGGCCGCCGCGCGACAGCGGCACGATGTGGTCGCGCGTCAGGCGCAGGAACGAGAACTCCTGCCCGCAGTAGGCGCAGATGTGGCGGTCGCGACGGAAGAGCTCGCGGTTGTTCAGCGGCGGCACCTGGTCGAAGCCCTTGGCCGCCAGCGCCTTGCCCTTGATGGCGATGATGGAGTGCGTGGTGATGCTGGAGCGCTCGCCGGTGGCGCGGCACAGGCCGCCGCGGAACGTGAAGGTGCGCTCGCCGAGCGACCACGCGACGAGGTTCTTGGCGTAGTAGAAGCAGGCCTGCTGCCAGCTGATCCAGCGGTGCGGCACGCCGTGGCTATCGAGCGACAGGATGAGCGGACCTTGCATGGGGTCTCCGGTTCCGTCGGATTCTGCCGTGCCCCCGTGCACGTGGCAACCCGGGCACCCCTGAAAAAACAAAGGGCTGCGAGGTGAACCTCGCAGCCCTTGAAGGTGGGTGACGCCTGTTCAGCGCCGGTCGACGGCGTTCCTGCTAACGCCGATCCACGGCGTTCCTAAAGACCTGGCCGGCGGCGAACGCCGGCACCGTCTTCGCTGCGATCTTGATCTCCTTCCCGTTCTGGGGGCTGCGCCCCGCGCGGGCCTTGCGCTTGCGCGGCATGAAGGTTCCGAACCCCACCACCGTCACGCGCTTTCCCTTGGAGACTTCTGTCACGATCGCCTCGAACACGGCGTTGACCGCGTCGCCCGCCGCGCTGCGGCTCAAATTGCCCGCGCGCGCGGCTCGATCGACGAGATCCGCTTTCGTGACTACTGTTGGCATGTCCTCTCCGGAAAACATCGCCCGCATTGCGCGGGCGAGGAAGCATCCTAACCAAAACGATTCGACGAGACAACGCTCGCGCGGAGAATTTTTCGCGCGCAGTGCGGCAAAATTATCATCCGAGGTCATCGACGATGCACGCGACGAACTTGACGGCGCTGATCGAAGCGCGTAAGCGCGAGGCCGCGCCGTTGCTCTTCGATCGCGCGCGCGCCGTGAGCGCAGGCGAGCTCGCCGACGAAGCCGCCAAACTGGCACGAGGCTTGCAAACGCTCGGCGTGCGCGCGGGCGATCGCGTCGCGATCTGGATGCCGAACGTACCTGCGTGGCTTGCGCTCTTCCTCGCGTGCGCGCGCCTCGGCGCGATCGCGGTCTCGGTGAACACGCGCTTTCGCAGCCACGAAGTCGCCGACATCGTCGGCCGCTCGGGCGCGAAGGTGCTGGCGTTCTGGCCGGCGTTCAAGGGGCTCGATTTCGCCGGCATCCTTTCGCAATGCGAAGCGAGCGCGCTTGAACGCCTTGAATCGATTGTCGTTTACTCCGAAGCAGGCGACCAGGCCCCGCCGCCCATGCTGCACGGCAAGCGCGTCGCTCGCTACGAGGCGCTGCTGGATCTCGCACCGCATCAGGGCGAAACCGCGGCGGGCGACACGGGCTGCGTGATCTTCACGACCTCCGGCACCACCAAGGCGCCGAAGTTCGTGCTGCACGACCAGCGCACCGTGATCGGGCACGGCGCCGACGTCGCGCGCGGCTTTGCGCTCGATGCCTCCTCGGTCATGTTCCTCGCGCCGCCGCTTTGCGGCGTGTTCGGCTTCTGCTGCGCAATGGCGGCGCTGGTGGCCGGGCGCCCGCTCGTGATGCGACCCGTCTGGGACGCTGCGCTCGCCGCCCGCGACATCGTGGCGTTCGGCGTCACGCACCTCAACGCATCCGACGACGCGGTGCAGCAGTTGCTCGAGCAGTCGCGCGAGGAAATCCCCTACCCGAGCGTGCACTTCATCGGCTACGCCGCCTTCAATCCGGCGCTCGGCGACCTCGTCGAGCGCGCCGGCGCGCGCGGCCTGAAGCTCGTCGGCCTCTACGGCACCAGCGAGATACAGGCCCTGTTCGCGCGCCAGCCGGAGCATGCGCCGGCGAGCGAACGCGTGCAGGGCGGCGGCCTGCCGGTGAGCCGCGAGGCGCGCGTGCGTGTCCGCGACCCGGACAGCGGCCGCGTGCTCGCGCACGGCGAAGCCGGCGAACTCGAGTTCTTCGCCCCCGGCAGCCGCATGGTCGAGTACTTCGGCAATCCGGAGGCCACCGCCGCTGCATTCACGGCGGACGGCTGGTATCGCTCGGGCGACCTCGGCACCACGTCGGCCGACGGCCGCTTCGCGTACATCGCGCGCATGGGGGATTCGCTGCGGCTCGGCGGCTTCCTCGTCTCGCCCGCGGAGATCGAGGAAGTGGTGCAGCAGGTGCCGGGCATCGACGGCTGCCAGGTCGTCGGCGCGACGCACGAGGGGCAGCCGCGCGCCATCGCCTTCGTCACGCTGGAGCCGGGCGCCAAGCTGGACGAAGCCGCCGCGCTCGCGCACGTCGGCGCGCAGCTCGCGCGCTACAAGGTACCCGCGCGGATGTTCGCGCTCGACGCATTCCCGGTCACCACGGGATCGAACGGCACCAAGATCCAGAAAGGCCGCCTGCGGGAGATGGCGGCGGAGCGGCTCTCGCCCTAGCGGCGAGTCGTCTTCTTCCGCCCCCCGGAGTGCGTCACCGCACCTGTGAATGCGGAGCCGACCTGCGCCGCGTACTTCTGCAGCACGCCTGACGCGGCAAAGCTAGATGCGCGCGGCTTCCAGCGCTTGCGGCGGCGCGCGAGTTCGGCGGCGGACACGTGCAGCGTGGCCAGCCCCTTCTTCGCGTCGATAGTGATGCGATCGCCGTCGGCGACTAGCGCGAGCGGGCCACCCGTCGCGGCCTCCGGCGAGGCATAGCCGACCATCATGCCGCGCGTCGCGCCGGAGAAGCGGCCGTCGGTGAACAGCGCGACCTTCTCGCCCATGCCCTGCCCGTAGATCAGCGCGGTGACGCCCAGCATCTCGCGCATGCCCGGCCCGCCGCGCGGGCCTTCGTTGCGGATCACGAGCACGTCGCCTGCCGCGTACGCGCGCTTGCGCACGACCTCGGCGCAATCCTCCTCGCATTCGAAGACGCGCGCCCGGCCTTCAAACACGAGCGACTTCAGCCCCGCCACCTTGAGCAGCGCGCCGTCCGGGCACAGGTTGCCCTTCAGCACGACGAGGCCGCCGGTGGCCATGATCGGGTCGCGGCGCACGACCTCGCCATCGGCGCCCGGATGACCGCGCAGCTCGCTCTCGAGCGTGGTGCCGTAGATCGTCAGGCAGTCGCCATGCAGCGCGCCGCGCCGGAGCAGTTCCTTCAGCACCGCGTACACGCCGCCGATGTCGTGCAGGTCCTTGGCGAGGAAGCGCCCGCCAGGCTTCATGTCCGCGATGAGGGGCGTGCGCTTCGACACGCGCGCGAGGTCGTCGAGCGAGAACGCGATGCCCGCCTCGTGCGCGATCGCCGGGATGTGCAGGCCGGCGTTCGTCGAGCCTCCGGTCGCGGCGACGGCGGCGCAGGCGTTCTCGAGGCTCTTTCTTGTCACCAGTTGCCGCGGACGCGGGCCGCCGTTCTTCAACAGGTCCAGCACCACCCGCCCCGCTTCGCGCGCGACGCCGACGCGCGCCGAGGCCACGGCCGGCATCGTCGCGGTGCCGGGCAGAGCGAGGCCGAGCGTCTCGGACACCATCGCCATGGTATTGGCGGTGAACTGGCCGGGGCACGCGCCGGCGGTCGGCAGGCACGCGCGCTCGAGCTGGTCGAGATCCTTCTGCGCGAGGTCGCCGGCCATCACCGCGCCCACCGCCTCGTAGGCGTCGAGCACCGTGACGTCGCGATCGCGCCAGCGGCCGGGCAGCGCCGCGCCGCCGTAGACGAACACCGACGGCAGGTCGAGGCGCGTCATCGCCATCATCATGCCGGGCAGCGTCTTGTCGCAGCCCGCGAAGGTCACCAGGGCGTCGTAGGCATGGCCGCGCGCCACCGCCTCGACCGCATCGGCGACCAGTTCGCGCGAGGGCAGCGAGAAGCGCATGCCGGCGTGGTTCATGGACATCGAGTCGGCTACCGCCGCGGCTGCGAAGTCGAACGGCACGCCGCCCGCCTCGCGGATCGACGCCGCCGCCTCGCGCGCGAACTCGCCGAGCAGCGCGTTGCACGGCGTGACGCGGCTGTCGGTGGACGCGACGCCGACGAAGGGCTTGGCGAAATCCGCGTCGCCGACGCCGAGCGCGCGCAGGAAGGCGCGATGCGGCGCGCGGTCGAGTCCGTCGACCGTGACCCGCGAAGGAAGCTTGCCGGAGGCGCGCCGCGGCTTCATGCGGCTACTTCATGAACCCGGGCAGCCAGGTCGACAGCACCGGGAACGCGATCAGGATCGCGAGGCGGATGCAGTCGACGCCGAAGAAGGGCATCACGCCGCGGAACACGGTGGTCGTGGGCACCGTCGGCAGCAGCGTCTTCAGCACGAAGAGGTTCATGCCCACCGGCGGGCTGATGAGGCCGATCTCGACCACCACCACGATCAGCACGCCGAACCACACCGGGTCGAGCCCGAGGTGCGTGATCAGCGGGAAGAACACCGGCACGGTGAGGAGGATCATCGACAGCTCCTCCATCGCGGTGCCGAGGATGACGTAGATCACCATGATCATCGCCACCACCATCACCGGCGAGAGCTGCCATTGCGTGACGAGCGCGATCAGGTCCTTCGGCATGCTCGTGATGTTGACGAACTCGGCGAACATCAGCGCGCCGATCAGGATCATGAAGAGCATCGACGTGGTGCGCGCGCTCTCGACCAGCGCGGCGTAGAGGTCGCGCCAGCCGAGCGTGCGCCGCGCGAGCGCGAACACCATGGCGCCGAACGCGCCCACGCCCGCGCCCTCGACCGCGGTGAACACGCCGCCGTAGATGCCGCCCATCACCAGCACGAAGAGCGCGATCACGCTCGTGACGCCCTTGTAGACCAGCGACAGCAGGAACACGGCGATCGCGCCCAGCACCGCGGCGTCGTCGGACTGCAGCCAGCCCAGGCTCGACGACCCGACCACGGCGACGCCGACCGCGGCGAACCAGCCCACGCCCTGCAGCGTGTCGAAGCGCTGGCGCCACGTGAGGCGCTCGCCGCGCGGCCCCGCCTTCGGGTCGCGCAAGGTGACGTACTGGACCGCGATGCACAGCAGCAGCGTGGCGAGGATGCCCGGGATCACGCCGGCGGCGAACAGCTTGCCGATGCTGGTGCCGGTCATGATCCCGTAGATCACCATGATGGTCGACGGCGGGATCAGGATGCCGAGCGTGCCGCCGGCGGCGATCGCGCCGGTGGCGAGGCGGTCGGAATACCCGAACTGCTTCATCGACGGGTACGCGACCTTGGCGAAGGTGGCCGCGGTGGCGATCGACGAGCCGCAGATCGCGCCGAAGCCGGCGCAGCCGATGATGGTCGCCATCGCAAGGCCGCCGCGCAGGTGGCCGATGAACGCGTACGCGGTGCGGAACAGTTCCTGCGACATCCCGGCGCGCGTGACGAAGTTGCCCATCAGGATGAACAGCGGCACCACCGACAGCGTGTAGTTGCGGCCGGTCTCGTAGAGCTTGGTCTGCACCGTGGCGAAGGCCGCGGCCCACGCCCAGTCGCGCATGTAGGCGTAGCCGACGATGCCCACCACGCCCATCGCGAGCGCGATCGGCAGGCGCAGGAACGCCAGCACCATCATCGCGCCGAGCCCGACCAGCGCCTCGGTCATCGCTTCGCGAGCTTCACGTCGTGCCCTGGTTCGCGCTGCCGTCGCCGGGGAAGACGGTCTTGAACACGTGCACCACGCCGGTGAGACCGACCATCAGCGCCATGAAGTACACGAACGGCCCCACGGTGATGCGCAGGATGTCGGTGGTATCGCCGTAGCTGGAGATCTTCCCCGCCTTGACCCAGACCTGCCATGCGAGGAAGAACATCAGCGCCGCGCAGGCCGCGTGCATCAGGCGCACCAGCAGCCGCAGCAGCAGCGGCGGCAGCACGCGATCGATGAAGTCCATGGTGACGTGCTCGTCGGCGCGCGACACCAGCGGCAGGCCGGCGAAGATCAGCACCAGCAGCGCAAGCTCGGTGATCTCGAAGGCGCCGCGGATCGGGCGGTTGAGCAGGTACCGCGCGACCACGTCCGCGAACGTGAGGAAGGTCATGAGCAGGAGCAGCACGGCCGACGCGACGCCCAGCGCTGCGTCGGCCTTGCGCTCCCACCCCTCGAGCCGGCCCGTCCTCATGCCGCGCGCCGGCGCGCCGTCACTTGCCTGCGGCGACCTTCTTCAGCTCCTCGTGGAACTCGGCGAGGACCGCCTTCGCGTTCGGCAGCTTCGCGCTCGCGTTCTTGATCCACTCGTCGATGATGGGCGCCGACAGGCGCTTCGCCTCGGCCACCATGGCGGCGTCGGCCTGCACGATGTTGGCCCCGGCCGCCTTCAGCGCCTTCAGGCCGCCCTCGTCGGCGACGTCCCAGGACTTGCCGTTGGAGCGCGCCGCGGCCTCGCCGGTCATCTTCTCGATGATGTCCTGGTCCTGCTTCGAGAGCTTGGCCCACTTGGCCTCGTTCATGAAGAAGCCGAACGCCGAGCTGTACAGGCCGCCCGGGAACACGGTGGCCTGGCCGATGATCT
>CAZTXP010000111.1:0-23594 GCA_964617355.1 uncultured Enterobacteriaceae bacterium | reverse complement strand
AGCGTCATCGTCGTCTTCGCGGACGGTTGAAAATGGCTGGGGCGCTAGGATTCGAACCTAGGAATGCCGGAATCAAAATCCGGTGCCTTAGACCAGCTTGGCGACGCCCCAGCAGAAACCGAAAATTCGTGCGCGCTACACGCCGCCGCGCAGCGGATGACACTCGAGGCCCCGCACCACCATGCCCTGCATCGATCCCGGCAGCGTGACGTGCGCCTCGCGGGCCGCGGCCTCCGACTCGAATTCGCCGAAGACGCAGGCCCCGGAGCCCGACATGCGCGCTCCCGGCACCCGACCACGCAGCCACTCCAGATGCCGCGCGACCTCCGGGTAGCGCCGCAGGACGACCCCTTCGAGGTCGTTGTGGCCCAGTCCCGGCAAAAAGGGCGGTATTTTGAGCGCTTTGGTATCCCGTGTCAATGCAGGGTCGATGAAGATTTCCTTCGTGGAAACCGCGACTTGCGGCACCAGCACGAGGTACCACGCGGACGGCAGGGAAACCGGCCGCAACTGCTCGCCGATCCCCTCGCCCAGCGCGTTCTCGCCGCCGACGAACACGGGCACGTCGGCGCCCAGGCGCACGCCGATCTCCATCAGGCGCTGCCGAGGGACTTGCGTACCCCAAAGCGCATTCAATGCCAGGAGCACCGTGGCGGCATCGGACGATCCGCCGCCGAGCCCCCCGCCCATCGGAATGACCTTCTCCAGCGCGATCTCGGCGCCCAGCGGGCTTCCCGTCTCCGCCTTCAGCAGGCGCGCAGCGCGCACGCAGAGATCATCCTCGGGCGCGACGCCCGGCAGCGGATCGCGACGCACGATCCCGCCATCGTCGCGCACGGCGAGACCGACGCGGTCCTGGAGGTCGATGAAGCGGAACACCGTTTGCAGCAGGTGCATGCCATCGGCGCGCCGACCGAGGACGTGCAGGAACAGGTTCAGCTTCGCGGGTGCCGGATACCAGCGCATCGTCGTCACGGCGCCACCGACTTCCATTCGCCGATCGCGAGGCGCAGGTCGATGCCCGGATAGAGCAGGCGCAGCCGCGACGGCCGGCCGTCGTCGCCCCAGGCCAGCAGCTCCACGACCCAGCCCGACTGCGCGATGCGCGAGACGCGACCGCTGGCATCGCGCTCCACCTCGGCCGGCCCGATCGACGGCCGCCCGCGCACCCAGTCTGCGAGGCCGTCCAGCGGCAGGCGGAATCCGAGCACGGCTTCGGTGAGCGCCTCCGGGTCGGACGCGCGATGCTCCTTTGCGTCGGCCGTCGTGAGCGTGGTCTCGCGGCCGTCGCGCACGATGCGCGCCACGCCCTGCCCCAGCGGCGTGGTGAGGAGGACCTCGTCGCCACCGGCGCGGTGCCGCCAGGCGACATTGCCGCTCGAGGCTTCGTCGCGGTAGCGCACCGCGATGCGGCCATTGAGCTCGAAGTCGAGCGCGTCGCCCTCGAGCAGGAAGGCGAACTCGGCGCAGCCGGCCAGCGCGGCGGCGGCGAGCAGCGCGAAGAGTCGTGCGAACAGGGTCACGATGCCGGAGGCGCGCACTACTTGCGCAGGCGCTGGATCGTCTTCAGCAGGATCTCGTCGGCGGGATGGTTCTTCAGCGTCTCGTCCCAGATGCGGCTCGCTTCCTCGCGCTCGCCACTCATCCACAGGACCTCGCCCAGGTGCGCCGCGATCTCGCCGTCCTGCCGGCCGCGGAACGCGCGGCGCAGGAACTGGATCGCGCCCTTCAGGTCGCCCATGCGGTAGAGCACCCAGCCCATCGAGTCGACGATCGCGGCGTCGTCCGGCGCCAGCTCCAGCGCCTTCTCGATCAGCGTCTTCGCCTCGTCCAGCCGCAGATTACGGTCCGCCAGCGAGTAGCCGAGCGCATTGTAGGCGTGCGCGTGCTTGGGCTGCATCTGGATCAGCTTGCGCAGGTTCGATTCGAGCACGTCGAAGCGATCGAGCTTCTCGGCGGTCAGCGCGTGGTCGTAGAGCAACTCGGCCTGGTCGGGCGACTTGGCGAGCGCCTGCCCGAGCAGGTCGTAGGCGTCCGAATGCTTGCCAGCGTCACGAAGGATCTGCGCTTCCGCGATCACGAAGGGCGTGGCCTGCGCCTCGCCGGCGGCCTGCAGGCGCAGGAAGCGCCTCGCCTCGTCGAGGTTGCCTTCGCGCGACAGCGTCTGCGCGTAGCGCACGCGCGACGGGAGGTAGTGGTCACCGGGCGTCACGCTGCGGTACCAGTCGCGGGCCGCGGCGAAGTCCTTGCGCTCTTCGGTGATCTGGCCGAGCGTGAAGCGCGCCGCGTTGGCGTCGCGGAACCCCAGCTCGAGGGCGCGCCTCAGGTTGCCCTCGGCGACGCCGTACTCGCGCGCCTGCACGGCCAGCAGGCCGACGGCGTAGATCAGGTCGGGATTGGCCGGATTCGCTGCCACGAGCTTCTCGAACTCCGCGCGAGCTTCGTCGTACTTGCGCTCGCCGACCAGCGCGCGGGCGTAGTTGAGGCGCACCTCGCGGCTGTCCGGGTTCCTGGCGAGGAACGCGGCGAGCCGCGCGATCGCGGCGTCCGGCTTCGAACGCTGCAGCACCTGCGCCTCGAACAGCGCAGGAAGCTCCCACTCGGGACGCAGCCGCGACGCCTCGCGCACCGCGGCGAGCGCGCGGCCCTCGTCCTCGGCCGCGATCGCCGCCTGCGCGACCGCGAACTGGGCTTCCGGAAGCTTGCGGTGCTTGCGCGCGAGCCGCGCGACCACCTCGAGGTTCTGCTTGCGGTCGGGGTTCGAGGCCAGCAGGCGGCCGAGCTGCATGAAGCCGTTCGCGGCCGCGGGGCCGTCGCTCGCGAGGAGCTTCTCCAGCAGCGGCTCCGCCTCGTCGACGCGCCGTGCGCCGATCAGGAGCACCGTCAGCGATTGCAGCGCCTGCGGCGAGCCCGGGTTCACCTCGTACCAGACGCGCGCGCCTTCGAGCGCGAGGTCGCGCAGGCGCGCGACGTTGGCCACCTCGACGGCACGCCTTGCGATGCGCGGGTCGCGCGTGCGCTTGGCGAGTTCCACGAAGGTCTGCGCGGCAAGGCCGGCGCTACCGCGCTGGAGCGCGATTTCCGCGACGAGGTAGCCGTAGAGCACCTCGGGCGACAGGTCGGCCGGCGGCAGCGCATCGCCGGGCTGGACGGAAGAGGACGGCGGAGGCGGCTCGTCGTCGTCCTCAGGCTCCGCGGACGACTGGGCGAGCGCCGGCGTCGTCAGGAGCATCGCGAGGAGCGCGACGCAAGCGGCGCGGGCCAGCAGGGTCATCCAATCGAGTTTAGGTATATTCAGTGCACCGCACAAGGACGCCCCTGCCGCGCGCGACGCATGCCGGAACTGCCCGAAGTCGAGGTTACCCGCCGGGGCATCGAGCCCGAGATCGCGGGCCGCACGATCACCGCCGTCCTGGTGCGCGATGCGCGACTGCGCTGGCCGGTCACGAAGCAGGTGCGCGAACTCGCGGGACGCAAGGTCGACGCCGTGCGCCGGCGCGGCAAGTACCTGCTGCTCGATTGCGGCGACGGCCACCTGATCCTGCACCTGGGCATGTCGGGCAGCCTGCGGGTCGTGCCCGCCGGTGCGCCACCGGGGCCGCACGACCACGTCGACCTCGTGTTCGGCGGTGCCGCGCTGCGGCTGCGCGATCCGAGGCGCTTTGGCGCCGTGCTATGGGCGAGCGGCGACCCGGCTCGCCACAAGCTGCTCGCGCATCTCGGCGTGGAACCGCTGTCGGACGCGTTCGATGGCGCGCGCCTGCACGCGATCACGCGCGCGCATCGCGCGCCGATCAAGTCGGTGCTGATGGACGGGCGCCGCATCGTCGGCGTCGGCAACATCTACGCCGCCGAAAGCCTGTTCCGCGCCGGCATCCATCCGCGCACGTCGGCGCGCAGGCTCTCGGCTGCGCGCTGCGAGCGGCTCGCGAAGGAGATCAAGGACACGCTCGCGGCGGCGATCCGGGCCGGCGGCTCGAGCCTGCGCGACTTCGTCGGCGCCGGGGGTGAATCCGGGTACTTCCAGCAGGAGACCTTCGTCTACGGCCGCGAAGGCGAGCCGTGCCGGCGCTGCGGCACTGCGATCCGTCGCATCGAGCAGGGGCAACGCTCGACGTTCTACTGCCCGCGCTGCCAGAAGGCCTAGCGGCCGGGCCTGCTCGCGGCCCTCTTACGGTCGCGGCGCTTTTCCGCGAGGCGCTTCTTCACCACCGGATGCACGAACTTCGTGACGTCGCCCCCGAGGAGCGCGATCTCTCGCACCAGCGTCGCCGAGATGAAGGTGTGCTTCTCGGACGGCGTGAGGAACACCGTCTCGACGTCCGCGAACAGGTTGCGATTCATGCCCGCGAGCTGGAATTCGTATTCGAAATCCGACACCGCGCGCAGGCCGCGCAGGATCACCCGCGAGTCCTGCTGCCGCACGAAGTCGATCAGCAGGCCGGAGAACCCGACCACGCGCAGGTTCTTTACGTCCGCGAGCACCTCGCGCGCGATGGCCACGCGTTCGTCGACGCTGAACAGCGGCGACTTCGACCGGCTTTCGGCGACGCCGAGCACGAGCGAACCGAAGAGGCGCGAGGCGCGCCGCACGAGGTCCTCGTGCCCGCGGGTCAGCGGATCGAAGGTGCCGGGATAGACCGCTCGGACGTTCATCGGGGATGCCTTTCCTGGTTCAGTCGCGTTGCAGCAGCTGGTAGTGCACCTGGCCTGCGCGGGCATGCTTCAGCACGCGCCACCCCGGCTCCTCCACGGCGTGGTCGGCCTCCGCGTACACGCGCCCGCCCTCGGCGAGACGTTGCGACAGGCGCGCCAGCGCGGCGGGGAGCAAATTCTGCCTGAACGGCGGGTCCAGGAAAACGACGTCGAAGCGGCGATCCGTCGCGTCGATCCACGCAAGCGCCTCGGCGCGGACGATCTCGACGGCATCGGCGCCGAGGCGGACCCGGTTCTCCTGCAGCGCGGCCACGGACGCCGGATCGCGCTCGATCATGACCACGCGCACGGCGCCACGCGACGCCGCCTCGAAGCCGAGCGCGCCGCTCCCGGCGAAGAGGTCGAGGCAGGACAAGCCGTCGAGGTCCTGCCCGAGCCAGTTGAACAGGGTCTCGCGTACGCGATCGGGGGTCGGGCGCAGGCCTTCGCGGCCGGGAAACTCGACGAGGCGGCTGCGCCAGCGGCCGCCGATGATGCGCACGCGCCCGCGCTGCGCGCGGCCCCGCGAGTGCGCTTTGCTAGAATTCACGCATCCATGTTAGCAGTCACGTCGTGGGCGGCGCGCCTGAAGGCGGGCCTTGCGCGCACGCGCGAGGTCCTCGAGACCCCGGTCTCGGAGCTGTTCACGCGACGTCGCCTAGACGACAACCTCTACGAAGCGCTGGAGACGGCGCTGCTCACCGCCGATTGCGGCGTCGACGCCACGACCACGCTCGTCGAGGGCCTGCGCGCGCGCGTCAGGAAGGAACGCATCGAGGACGCCGACGGCCTGAAGGCGGCGCTGCGGACCTCGGTCACGGAACTGGTCGCGCCCCTGCAGAAGCCCCTCGACCCTTCGATCGCGAAGCCGTTCGTCGTCATGGTGGCGGGCGTGAACGGCTCGGGCAAGACGACGTCGATCGGCAAGCTCGCGAAGTGGTTCCAGGGCCAGGGCAAGACCGTGCTGCTCGCCGCGGGCGACACGTTCCGCGCGGCCGCGCGCGAGCAACTGGTGGCCTGGGGCGAGAAGAACGGCGTCGCGGTGATCGCGCAGGATGGCGGCGACCCCGGTGCGGTGGTGTTCGACGCGGTGAACGCGGCGAAGGCGCGCGGCGTGGACGTGGTGATCGCGGATACCGCCGGCCGCCTGCCGACGCAGCTCCACCTGATGGAGGAGATCCGCAAGGTGAAGCGCGTCATTGCCAAGGCGCTGCCGGGCGCGCCGCACGAGGTGCTGCTGGTGCTGGACGCGAACACCGGCCAGAACGCGCTCTCGCAGGTCAACGCCTTCGACGGCGCGCTCGGCCTCACCGGGCTCGTGCTGACGAAGCTCGACGGCACGGCGCGAGGCGGCGTGGTGTGCGCGATCGCGGCTTCTCGCAAGGTCCCGGTGCCGTTGCGCTTCGTCGGCGTCGGCGAGGGCATCGACGACCTGCGCCCCTTCGTCGCGCAGGAGTTCGCCGAGGCGCTGGTTGATTAGCTTCTCCGAGGTCGCGAAGCGGTACCCGGGCGGACAGGAGGGGCTGCGCGGCGTGTCGTTCGCGATCGAGGGCGGCGAGTTCGTCTTCCTGACCGGGCGCTCGGGCGCCGGCAAGTCCACGCTGCTCAAGCTCGTCGCCGCGATCGAGCGGCCTACGTCCGGCGCGGTCGTCGTGAACGGCCAGAACGTCGGGGCCTTGAAGCGCTCGGCGGTGCCGTACCTGCGCCGCAACCTCGGGCTCGTGTTCCAGGACCAGAAGCTGCTGTACGACCGCAGCGTGTTCGACAATGTCATGCTGCCGCTCGCGTTCACGGGCGTCGCCCAGCGCGATGCCGCCAGGCGCGCGCGTGCGGCCCTCGACAAGGTCGGCCTGCTTGCGCGCGAGCGCGCCAACCCGATCCAGCTCTCCGGCGGCGAGCAGCAGCGGCTGGCAATCGCTCGCGCCGTGGTGAACCGGCCCTCGATCATCATCGCCGACGAACCCACCGCGAATCTCGATGCCGAGTCGGCGGCACGCATCCTCGACGTGCTGCTGTCGTTCCACGAGGTCGGAGTGACGCTGCTCGTATCCACGCACGACGCAGCGCTCGTCCAGCGCGCGCCGCGCCGCGTGCTGGAGCTCGCGGATGGAAGGCTGGTGCAGCCATGATCGGCTGGCTGCGGCAGCACGGCCAGGCACTGCGCGGCGCGCTGGCCAAGCTCGCCCTGCAGCGGCTGGCGAGCCTGCTGAACGCGCTGGTCATCGGCGTAGCGCTCGCGCTGCCGGCCGGCGGCTATGCCGTGCTCGAGAACCTGCGCGGCATTGCCTCGCGCTTCTCGCTGGAGCCGCAGGTGTCGGTGTTCCTCGCCCCGGAATCGAAGGCGACGGATGCCGACGCGCTCGGCCGCCGGCTGCGCGAGGACCGGCGCGTCGCATCTTCGCGCTACGTGCCGAAGGACGAAGCGCTGAAGTCGCTGTCGCGCACCGAGGGCTTCGCCGAGATCATCGCGTCGCTGGAAAGGAACCCGCTGCCCGACGCGTTCGTGCTGAAGCTGCGGGATCCGGACCCCGCCGCGCTGGAATCGCTGGCGGTGGAACTGCGCGCGCTGCCCGCCGTCGCGCACGTGCAGGCCGATTCCTCCTGGGCTCGCCGCATCGCGGCGATCGTGGAGATCGCCCGGGTGGCGATGCTGGTCCTCGCCGCCCTGCTCGCGGTCGGCCTCCTCGCGGTCACCTTCAATTCGATCCGCCTGCAGATCCTTACCCAGCGCGACGAGATCGAGGTGGCGCGCCTCCTGGGCGCGACCGATGGCTTCATCCAGCGGCCCTTCTATTACCTCGGCGCCCTGCAGGGGCTGGCGGGCGGGCTGGTCGCGCTGGGCGCAGTCGGCGGCGGGATCGTGCTCCTGAACCAAGGGGTTAGGCGGCTTGCCGCGACCTATGGATCTGGCTTCGAACTGGCGCTCCTCGGCCCCGGGGACGGGCTCGCCCTGCTGACCTTCGCCAGCCTGCTCGGCTGGCTGGGGGCGAACCTGTCTGTAAGCATGTACTTACGGGAAATAGAGCCTAAGTAGAAGCCCGTATTTCCTGCCGGGGAACTTCCGGGGATCCTTAGCACTCATAGCATGCGAGTGCTAAAATATTTCCCGAGGGAGTGATGCCAACCATGACGAACGCAAGCACGCTGCCGATGGCTTTCCCGGCGCCGATGGCGTACGGGAGCATCGAGTCCTACATCCAGAGCGTCAATCGCCTGCCGATGCTGTCGGCGGAAGAAGAGCACGACCTGGCCGGGCGCCTGCGGCGGGACAACGACCTCGAGGCCGCGCGCCGGCTGGTGCTTTCGCACCTGCGGCTGGTGGTCTCGATCGCTCGCGGCTACCTCGGCTACGGCCTGCCGCACGCCGACCTGATCCAGGAAGGCAACATCGGCCTGATGAAGGCCGTGAAGCGCTTCGACCCGGAGCGCGGCGTGCGCCTGGTGTCGTTCGCGATCCACTGGATCAAGGCGGAGATCCACGAGTACATCCTGCGCAACTGGCGGCTGGTGAAGGTCGCGACCACCAAGGCGCAGAGGAAGCTGTTCTTCAACCTGCGCTCGCTGAAGCGTGGCCTCGCGCCGATGACCAGCGGCGACGTGGATCGCATCGCCACCGAGCTGAACGTGAAGCCCGAGGACGTCGTCGAGATGGAGACGCGGATGTCGGGGCAGGAAGTCGCCTTCGAGGCCGACGACGAGGAAGACGGATACGCCCCGGTGCACTACCTCGCCGACCATGGCGCCGAGCCGTCGCTGGTGCTCGAGGAAGAGGAGTCGGCGCGCCTGCAGGCCTCCGGCCTCGAGAGCGCGCTGGCCTCGCTGGACGAACGCAGCCGCCGGATCGTCGAGGCGCGCTGGCTCCGGGAGAAGGACGCCGCGACGCTGCACGAACTCGCGGCCGAGTTCGGCGTCTCGGCCGAGCGCATCCGCCAGATCGAAGCAAAGGCGCTCGGCAAGATGCGCGCCGCGCTAAAGGGGCAGGGCATGGCGGCCCTTCCCGCGCCCGGCGCCGCCTGAGCGCCGGGCAGGCCGCTCAGCCCGCCTCTTTCAGCAGGGCCCTGAGGTCCGGCGGAAGATCCTCGCCGAGGCGGTCGTGCCGTTCGAAAAGGCGCAGGCGCCCCTTCGTGTCGAAGACGTAGCTCTGCGTACTGTGGTTCACCGTGTACGCGCCCGGTGCGCCGCCCTCGACCTTCTCGTAGAAGACCTTGAATTCCTTCGCCGTCCGCCGCGTCGCCTCCTCGTCGCCATAGAGGCCGAGGAAGCGTGGATCGAACGCAGGCACGTACTTCGATAGCACGTCGGGCGTATCCCTCGACGGATCGACCGTGACGAAAAGTACCTGCACGCGCTCCGCGTCCTTGCCTAGCGCCTTCATCGCCGCGGACATCTCCACCAATGTCGTCGGGCAGACGTCCGGACATCGGGTGTAGCCGAAGAAGAGCACGACCACCTTGCCGCGAAAGTCCTCTAGCTTGCGCGGCTTGCCATCGTGGCCCGTCAGCGCGAGTGTGCGGCCGTAGTCAGCGCCGGTGATGTCGGTGCCGCGGAACTTCGGCGATCCGTCGCAGGCCGCCAGGACGAGCGCGAAGACGAGCGCGCTAAAGCGGGAGATAGTGGTCAACGAGCAGCGCCGCGAACAGCAGGGCGAGGTACGCGATCGAGAACCGGAACGTCTTGCGCGCCAGACGATCGCTGTAGTCGACGTAGATGCGCACCGCATACGCGATGAAGACCAGGCCCAGCACCAGCGCGGCGCCGAGGTAGAGGTAGCCGCTCATGCGTGCGACGAATGGCAGCAGCGACGCGGCGAACAGGATCAGCGTGTAGAGCAGCACCTGCAGCCGGGTGTACGGCTTGCCGTGGGTGACCGGCAGCATCGGCAGGCCCGCCTTGGCGTATTCCTCGGTGCGATACAGGGCGAGCGCCCAGAAATGCGGCGGCGTCCACGTGAAGATGATGAGGAAGAGGAGCATCGCCTCGATGGTCACGTCGCCCGTGACCGCCGCCCAGCCGAGCACGGGCGGCATCGCGCCGGAGGCGCCGCCGATGACGATGTTCTGCGGCGTCGCCGGCTTCAGCAGCACCGTGTAGATCACCGCATAGCCGACGAAGGTCGCGAACGTCAGCCACATGGTGAGCGGATTGACGAGGTCGTGGAGCATCCACAGCCCGGCCCCGCCGACCGCGGACGCAAAGGCGAGGGTCTCGGCGGCGGTGAGTTCCCCTCGTGGCAGGGGTCGCGCCTGCGTGCGTTGCATGACCGCGTCGATCTTCTGCTCGACGAGGCAGTTGATCGCCGCCGCCGCACCTGCGACGAGCGCGATGCCGAAGGTGCCCGCGAGCAGGGCCTGCACGGGAACCATGCCGGGCGTGGCGAGGAACATGCCGATCACCGCGGTGAACACGATCAGCGAGACCACGCGCGGCTTGGTCAGCGCATAGAACGCGCGCGCCTTCGCGAGGAAGCTTCGTGGCGCTCCGGCAGGCAGGGTGTGGGCGTCCAAGGGGCGGGCCAAGGGCTTGCTGGGAAGAAGCGATTTTATCATGCGACGCTGCGCCAACCGGCTCACCGGGAGTACTTCAGCAGGCGCTGCAGGTCACGGATCATGCGCGACGGATCCGGGTCGCGAGGAAAGCGCATCATCAGCAATCCCTGCGAGTCGACCAGGTACACGTGATCCGCGGGCGACGTGGCGAACGGGAACTGCGACACGAACCGCGGTCCCTGCGGGGCAAGGACCTGCGTGCCGTCGATCACGGCCAGCAGCTCGGCGCGCGGCGCTCCCGGGGCAGTCATCACCCAGAGGCGCTCGACGCGCAACTGGTCCCTGCCCTGCGCGCGGCGTACCTGCCGCAGGAAGTAGAGCTTGCGTTCGCAGTACGCATCGCACTCCGGCGAGTCGAAGGTGACCAGCACCCACTTGCCCTTCAGCGCGTCGAACGCCGGATGCTCCAGCGGCCGCGGCGCCAGCAGCTCGCCGTAGTTCCCCGTCGCGCCCGGCACCCAGTCGAACAGGAAAGCTAGCCAGCCCAGCACCACCGGCGTGGAAAAAACCAGCGCCAGCGCGAGCAGCTTCAGCCGCCCGCGACGGACCGGATCCTCAGGCAGCAGGGCCATTGCGCCTCCATCCGAGTGCGCCGAGCAGCACGACCGTGGCTGCGGCGAACGTGTACCACTGCAGCGCATAGCTCTCGTGCACCTCGGCGCCCGATCCGGCCTTCGGCCATTCGCGCACGAGGCCGTCGTCGAGCAGCGAGTGTTGCTCGACGACGTACGGCTCGAGCGCGAGGCCCGACCACGCGGCGAACGCCTCGACCGTCGCGTTCTGCCAAACGACCGGCTTGCCGGCGGGGCGCTGCATGGCAGCCTTGCCGGGTTCGTACGCCAGCGGCAGTCGCGGGAGCCGGACACCTTCGATCGACACTTCCCCCGCTGGCGTGCGTATCTCCGGCAGCGCGTCGCGCGTCGCGCCGGCCGCGATCCAGCCGCGGTTCACGAGCACGTGTCGCGGCGGCACGCTGGCCGCGAGCGTCAGCGCCTGGACGACGTGGTAGCCGGCGCGCCCGCGCCGAAGCTTGTTGTCGAGCAACACCGTGTAGTCCGCGACGAAGGTGCCACGTGCGTTCACCGGCTGCGCGGTGGCGCCGGTGGCGCGCTTCTCGTCGGCCCGGTGCGACTGCCAGTTGCCGAGCGCGACGAACGCGGCGCAGGCGGCGACCGCGAGCAGCACCGTCCATACGGGCGGTCGGAAGGAGTAAGCTCGGCCCATGCGTTACGTCGTCATCCTGGCCTTCATCGCCATCGTTGCCAGCCTCGGCTCCGCGCTGGTGTTCGTCTACCGCGACGAAGGCGGCTCCCGCCGCGCGGTAAAAGCACTGACGATCCGGGTGGGCTTGTCCATCGGGCTCTTCCTGCTCCTCATGGGATCGTACTGGCTCGGCTTGGTTCCGGAGCGCCTCTAGAAACGACGATGCCGCCCCGGGGGGCGGCATCACGGGCGCGGCGACGCGGGCCGAGCCCGCGCGAGGCTTACAGCCAGTAGACGAAGATGAACAGGCCCAGCCAGACCACGTCCACGAAGTGCCAGTACCAGGCCACGCCCTCGAACGCGAAGTGGTGGTCGGGCTTGAAGTGGCCCTTCACGCACCGGAACCAGATCACGATCAGCATGATCGTGCCGAGCGTCACGTGGAAGCCGTGGAAGCCGGTCAGCATGTAGAAGGTCGAGCCGTACGCGCCGGTCGTGAGCTTCAGGTTCAGGTCGGAATAGCCGTGGCTGTACTCGATCGCCTGGCAGACAAGGAAGATCGCTCCCAGCACGATCGTCGCCCCGAGCCAGCCGACCAGCTTGCCGCGCTCGCCCTTGAGCAACGCCCAGTGGGCGAAGGTGATCGTGACGCCGGAGGAGAGCAGCAGCATCGTGTTCACCGCCGGCAGGCCCCACGCACCCATCGGCTTGAAGGTCTCGGCGAAGCCGGGTCCGGCCGACGGCCAGTGCGCAGAGAAACCAGGCCACAGCTGCTCGGCGTGCAGCAGCGAGGCGAGGTCGGGCACGGACAGCACCCGCGTGTAGAACAGCGCACCGAAGAACGCGGCGAAGAACATCACCTCGGAGAAGATGAACCAGCTCATCCCCCAGCGGAACGAGCGGTCCTCCCAGGCGCCGTACTTGCCGCCCTCCGACTCGGCGATCACGTCGCCGAACCAGCGGAACATCATGTACAGGATGATCATGGCGCCGAGCGCGAGCGACACCCAGCCGCCCGCCTTGTGGTTGAAGATGAACACGGCCCCGAGCGCCATGAAGAAGAGCCCGACCGAGCCCATGATCGGCCACGCCATGGGCTGCGGCACGTAGTAGTGCGCGTGCTGCGTGTCTCCGGTTCCAGCGGTATGCGCCATCGTTACTGTCTCCCTGTTGATCCCTAGCCGACCACGAAGCGGACGATCGTGAGCAGCGTGCCGATGAAGAGTGCTACCAGCACGATCGCGGTCGCCGCGATGTGCACCGGGCGAATCCGGGCGGTG
Source organism: uncultured Enterobacteriaceae bacterium (assembly GCA_964617355.1). Classification (GTDB taxonomy): domain Bacteria; phylum Pseudomonadota; class Gammaproteobacteria; order Burkholderiales; family SG8-39; genus CAZTDU01. The sequence continues at coordinate 10,870 of CAZTXP010000111.1, read as the reverse complement.
TCCTGATCGTGCCGGCTTTGCCGGCGCACGCCGAAGAATGCCGCGGCGACGGTCTTGACCGCGTCGATCACGACTTCCCCTTCAGGCCCGGCACTTCGAAGAACGTGTACGACACCGTGATCGTGCCGACGTCCTTCGGCAACCCCGGGTCGACGATGAAGGTGACCGGCATGCGGCGGGTCTCGCCCGCCGCCAGTGTCTGCTGCTTGAAGCAGAAGCAGTCCAGCTTGCGGAAGTACTGCGCGGCGTTGCGCGGGCCGTAGCTCGGCACGGCCTGACCGGTGATCGGCTCGCCGCGCACGTTGGACACCTCGTACTCGACGGTCATCACCTGGCCGGGGTGCACGTCGACGTGGTTGACGAGCGGGCGGAAGCGCCACGGCATCTCGTGCGTGTTGCCGTCGAGTTCGATCACCACGGTGCGCGTGGCATCGACCTGCGTGTTCACGGGCGCCGCGACCTCGCCGGCGAGGTTGTTCACGCCGAGCGCCTCGCAGATCTTCTCGTAGAACGGCACCAGGGCGTAGCCGAAGGCGAACATGCACGCCGCGACCACCGACAGCTTCAACAGCAGCTGGCGGTTCTCTTCGCGGTGGCCGGCGTGCGCGGTCATGGGTTCAGGCCCCGCTCATGCCCCGAAAAGCCAGTACTTCGCCACGACCCCCGCGAAGAACATCGCGGCGATCGAGGCGAGGACGAGGCCGACGCGGGCGTTGGCGCTCACTTGACGACCGGGGGCGTCTCGAAGGTGTGGTACGGCGCCGGCGTCGGCAGGTGCGTCCACTCGAGCGAGTCGGCGCCGTCCCACGGCCGCTGCGGCGCCGCCTGCCCGCTCTTCAGGGCCTTGATGATGATGTAGGGCAGCAGCAGCTGCGTCAGGCCGAAGCCGAACGCGCCGATCGAGCTGATCTTGTTCCACGTCTCGAACATCAGCGGGTAGTCGGGGATGCGCCGGGGCATGCCGGCGAGGCCGAGGAAGTGCTGCACGAAGAACGTGACGTTGAAGAAGATGATCGACAGCCAGAAGTGCAGCTTGCCGAGCTTCTCGTCGTACATCTTGCCGGTCCACTTCGGGAACCAGAAGTACACGCCGGCGAACGCCGAGAACAGGGCCCCCGCCACCATCACGTAGTGGAAGTGCGCCACCACGTAGTAGGTGTCGTGGATCTGGATGTCGATCGGCACCAGCGAGCACACCAGCCCGGTGAAGCCGCCCAGCGTGAAGAGGAAGAGGAAGCCGAGCGCGAACAGCATCGGCGTCTCGAAGGACAGCGACCCCTTCCACATCGTCGCCACCCAGTTGAACACCTTCACGCCGGTCGGCACCGCGATCAGCGTGGTGGCGTACATGAAGAACAGCTGGCCCGTCACCGGCATGCCCACCGTGTACATGTGGTGCGCCCAGACGATGAACGACAGGATCGCGATCGACGAGGTCGCGTATACCATCGACGCGTAGCCGAAGAGGGGCTTCCTCGAGAACGCCGGGATCACCTGCGACACCACGCCGAAGGCCGGGATCGCGATGATGTACACCTCGGGATGGCCGAAGAACCAGAAGATGTGCTGGTAGAGCACCGGGTCGCCGCCACCCGCGGCGTTGAAGAACGAGGTGCCGAAGTGGCGGTCGGTCAGGGTCATGGTCACCGCACCCGCGAGCACCGGCATGGCGGCGAGCAGCAGGTACGCCGTGATCAGCCAGGTCCACACGAACATCGGCATCTTCATCAGCGTCATCCCGGGAGCGCGCATGTTGAGGATGGTGGTGATGATGTTGATCGAGCCCATGATCGAGCTCATGCCGAGCAGGTGGACGGCGAAGATCGTGAGGTCCATGCCGGGGCCCATCTGCACCGTGAGCGGCGCGTAGAGCGTCCAGCCGACGCCGGGGGCGCCGCCTTCGACGAAGAACGACATGATCAGCAGCGACCCGGAGAACGGCAGGATCCAGAACGACCAGTTGTTCATGCGCGCGAACGCCATGTCGGACGCGCCGATCATCATCGGGATCTGCAGGTTCGCGAAGCCGACGAAGGCGGGCATGATCGCGCCGAACACCATGATCAGCCCGTGCATGGTGGTCATGGCGTTGAAGAACTCGGGATTCACGACCTGCAGGCCGGGCTGGAACAGCTCGGCGCGGATCACGAACGCCATCAGGCCGCCGACCAGGAACATCGCGAAGCTGAACCACAGGTACATCATGCCGATGTCCTTGTGGTTGGTCGTCGTCACCCAGCGCATGAAGCCCTTGGCCGGGCCATGGTGGTGATCGTCGTGGTGGTCGTGTCCGTGTCCGTGGCTGTCGACGACTGCGCTCATGGGGTTCTCCAGGATCCGGTATGCGTTACTTGCGCAGGGACTTGACCTCGGCGGGCTGGATCGCCTCGCCGGTCTTGTTGCCCCAGTTGTTGCGCGTGAAGGTGATCACCGCGGCGAGCTCGACGTCGTTCAGCTGCTTGCCGAACGCGGCCATCGCCGTGCCGGGCTTGCCGCCGACCACGAGCGCGATCTGGTCGGCCTTCGGGCCGGCGACCATCTTCGAGCCGTCGAGCGCCGGGAACGCGGGCGGCATGCCCTTGCCGGTGGCCTGGTGGCAGGCGACGCAGTTGGCCGCATAGACCTTCTCGCCGCGCGCCTTCAGCTCGTCCATCGTGTACTGCTTGTTCGGGTCGTCCTGCTGCGCGGCAGCGGCCTTCTTCTTCTCGCCGACCCACTTGCTGTAGTCGTCGGTGCTGACCACCTTGACGACGATCGGCATGAAGCCGTGGTCCTTGCCGCAAAGCTCGACGCACTGCCCGCGGAAGGTGCCGGTCTTCTCGGCACGGAACCAGGTGTCGCGGATGAAGCCGGGGATGGCGTCCTGCTTCGCGGCCAGCGCCGGGATCCACCACGAGTGGATCACGTCGCCCGCGGTGGTGAGGATGCGGATCTTCTTGCCCACCGGCACCACGACCTCGTTGTCCACTTCCAGCAGGTAGTTCTCACCCTTGTCGGCGCGGTTCTCGATCTGGTCGCGCGGCGTGGACAGGGTGGAGACGAAGCGGATGCCCTCGCCCTCGCCTTTCAGGTAGTCGTAGCCCCACTTCCACTGGTAGCCGGTGGCCTTGATCGTGATGTCGGCGTTCGAGGTGTCCTTCTGCGAGACCACGATCTTCGTCACCGGGACCGCGATCGCCAGCAGGATGATGAAGGGGATCAGCGTCCAGGCGATCTCGACCGTGGTGTTCTCGTGCCACTGCTCTGCCTTGTGGCCGACGGACTTGCGGTGCGCGTAGATCGACCAGAACATGAAGCTGAACACGCCGATGAAGATCACGACGCACAGCACGGTGACGATCTCGTGCAGCCAGTGGACGTCCTCGGCCATCTTCGAGGCCGCCGGCTGCAGGTTCCACGGCACCGCGAACGCCAGCCCGCACCATGCCGCCACGAGCACTGCGAGCGCCCAGCGCCCGGAGGTTGCCGCCCACTTGCTTGGCATCTTCTTCGTCTCCCGATTCAGTTCCGCAATCTCTTCGAAATCCCGACGGTCAGGCTGCGCCCATCCCGCTCTATGCGCTCGCAAGGTCAGACCGGGGCGGTCGCGACGAAGGCCCGCAGGAGGCCGGAGGGAACGATCGGGCGGTGCGCTTCAGGACCACGCGGAACCGGCCGTCCGAACCCGGGAAGCCCATGTCGCGCAGCAAGCGTCCTGTGCCGTCGGAAAGCGCCGTAAGTTACCACAGGTCAATAGGCCGAACAATCAAAAACCCGAGGAAAATCCTCAGTTTCGCGCATTATCCTGCCGTTCGAACGCGTCGCATTCCGAAGTCGGTGCGCACGATGGCATGGCCCTCGGTGGTGCGCTTCGGGACGCCTCGCCAAGCATGTCCTTGCACGACCTCGAAGGTGATCGAAAGGCGACCCCCGGCCCGACGGCGATCGAGCGCGTTCGCGATCGCATGCACCCGAGTCCGCCCGCCCAAGCCCCGGGGAGCCAGGCGCGCACCCGCGGACAGCGCGGCCGCGCGCAGGTCGGCGAGACAGGCGCGCGCATCGGCGTAGCTGAGCACGATCCTCTCCGAATCCATCACGGGATCGGCGAAGCCCGCAGCGACGAGCGCGTCGCCGAGGTCGTGCATGTCGGCGAAGGCGCGCACGCCACTGCCGCCCGCCTCGGCGCCGGCGTGCGCGAGCTCGCGCAGCGTGTCCGGGCCGAAGGTGCTGAACATCAGCAGGCCTTCGGGCCGCAGCGCGCGCGCCAGTTCGCGAAACACGGCCGGCGCATCGTCGGCCCAGTGCAAGGTGAGATTCGACCATGCGAGATCGAACGCGCCCGCCGCGAACGGCAGGCGGTGCGCGTCTGCCGCGACCGCGCCGGCCGCGCGCCCGAACATCCGCGCGACGAATCCACGCGCGCTTCGCGCCTCGCGCAGCATCGCGATCGAGTGGTCGGCGGCGACCACCGCGGCTCGTGGATAGCGCGCGCGCAGGGCGCGCTGGTCCCGTCCGGTGCCCGCCCCCAGGTCGAGGATGCGCGCGGGGTCGAGGCGAACGAGATCGAGGCGCTCGAGCATGCGGCGCGCGACCTCGGCATCCAGCACGGCCGCGGACTCGTAGCGCGGCGCGGCTCGGTCGAACCGCCGCCGCAGCGCGCGCCGCTGCCCTTCAGTGTCCACGGCCGGCGAGCGCCGCCTCGATGGTCGCCGACACGGCGAGCGTGCGGCGGTCGCTCATCGCGGTTCCGCAGACCGAGAGGCCGACCGGCGCGCCGCCCGCCTCGTGGCACGGAAGGGACGCCGCGCAACCGTCGAGGAAGTTCACCAGGCCGACGTTCCTGAGGATCCGCAGGTTCCAGCGCGCATAGGCTTCGTCGCTCGCCGTGCATTCCGCGAGTGCGGGAGGAACGCAGGGCGCGGTCGGCATGAGGAAGGCGTCGAACGCGCCGAGCGCGGCCTCCACCTCGCGGATGTACTCGGCGCGCAAGCGCAGGAGATCGACGTAGTCCGCGCCCGAGAGTGCCTGCCCGAGCGCGATGCGCTGCCCGATGCGTGGATCGTACTCGCCCACGCGGTCGAGCCAGCGCCGGTGGATCGCGAAGGACTCCGCGCCGGCGAAGCCGCCCGAGCGAAAATATTCGCCCTGCCGGTCGAATGCCGGCATCTTCACCTCGACTACCGCGGCGCCCGCGCGCGACAGCGCCGACAGCGCGCGCTCGAACGCGGCGCCGACGTCGCGGTCGAGATCCTCGATCGCGCCGCAGCGCGGCACCATCAGGCGCAACCGCGAAGCCGGGATTCCCGGCAGCGCCGAGGGCGGTTCGCCGGCGAGGATCGCATCGAACGTCGCGCAGCATGCCACGGAGTTGGCGAGCGGGCCGATGGAGTCCAGCGTGTACGAGAGCGGAAACGCGCCCTCGCGCGGCACGCGGCGCGCCGTCGGCTTGAAGCCCGTCACGCCGTTGAACGCGGCCGGGATGCGGATCGATCCGCGGGTATCGGTGCCGAGCGCCATTGCGCACATGCCATCGGCCTGCGCGACGCCGGCACCCGAGGAGGAACCTCCCGGCGAGCGGCCGGTCGTGCGATCGTAGGGACTCCTCGGCGTGCCGTAGTGCGGGTTCGCGCCGATCACGCCGAACGCGAACTCGACCATGTTGGTGCGACCCACGATCACCGCGCCGGCGGCGCGCAGGCGCGCGACCGCGGGCGCATCTGAAGCGGCCGCAGGTGCGTCCGCCAGGATGCGCGAGCCGGCGCGCGTGACGTCGCCCGCGACGTCGAACAGGTCCTTCACCGATACCGCCAGCCCTTCCACCGGCGAGCGCACGACGCCGGCGCGACGCAGGCGATCGGAATGCGCGGCCTCGGCACGCGCGAGATCGGCATAGACCTTGGTGAATGCGCGCGGGCCCTCCCCCGCGGGATCGGCGATGCGCGAGAGCGCCTGCTCGACGAGCGCGGCGCTGGTAGTGCGGCCTGCGGCGAGGTCCGCGGAAAGCTGGTCGACGGTGTGCATCGGCGAAGTCTAGCGGCGCGCCGCGAGCGCCGCATTATCATCGCGCGATGTTCCACGCTGCCGCGCGCGGGATCGCCGAGGCGCTGTTCGGCGGCCGCTGCTACCTCTGCCGGGGCGCGTCCCGCGGCGGGCTGCTCTGCGCCGGCTGCGACGGCGACCTGCCGCGATTGCCGCCGGAACGCTGCCCGCGCTGCGCGTTGCCGTCGACCGGTGGCCGCACCTGCGGCCGCTGCCTCGCGGATGACCCGGCCTACGATGCGACCGAGGCAGGGATCGCATTCGCGTTTCCTGCCGACGTCCTCGTGCACGGGCTCAAGTACCGCGGCGAGCTCGCGCTCGCGCCGGTCCTCGCGGCGCTCCTCGCGACGCGGATCGGGCGCGACGACTCGATCTCCGCCATCGTGCCGGTACCACTGTCCACGGCCCGCCTGCGCGAGCGCGGGTTCAACCAGGCGATGGAAGTCGCGCGGCCCCTCGCCGCGCTTGCCGGCGTGCCGCTGCAGCCCGGATGGCTGGAGCGCATCACCGACACGCCTGCGCTCGCAGGCCTCGCGCTCGCCGAGCGCGCGAAGAGCGTGCGCGGGGCATTCCGCTGCGCCGTGTCGGTTCCGGGCGCCACGATCGCCGTCGTGGACGACGTGATGACCAGCGGCGCGACCCTCGACGAGATCGCGCGCACGCTGAAGCGCGCCGGCGCCGCGCGCGTCGTCAACTGGGTGGTGGCGCGCACGCTGCCGCACGCCGATGCTTGACGTCGTCCTCGTGCATCCGGAGATCCCGCCGAACGCGGGCAACGTGATCCGTCTCGCGGCGAACACCGGCTGTCGGCTGCACCTGGTCGAGCCGCTCGGCTTCTCGATGGACGATCGCCAGCTGAAGCGCGCCGGCCTCGACTACCACGAGCTCGCCTGCGTGCGCGTGCATCCCGACTGGAACGCCTGCGCCGCGACGCTTGGCACCGCGCGGCGCTTTGCGTTCTCGACGCGCGCTCGCGCAAGCTACGCGGGCGTGGCGTACGCGATGGGAGACGTGCTGGTATTCGGTGCGGAGACGCGCGGGCTGCCCGAGGACGTGCTGGCGCTATTCCCGGAGGAGCAGCGGCTGCGCCTGCCGATGCGGCCGGGCAATCGCAGCCTCAACCTGTCGAACGCGGTGGCCGTCGTGGTGTTCGAGGCCTGGCGCCAGCTGGGATTCGCCGGCGGCGCCTGAGCGGCTACTCGGCGCGCGGGTCGCGCGACATCAAGCGCTCGGCCGCGGCCGGCGCCGTGCAACGACCTTCGACGACCTCGAGCACTGCCTCGCTGATCGGCATCGCGACGCCGCGCTCGCGCGCGAGCCGCACCACCTCGCGCACCGTCCGCACGCCTTCGGCCACGTGGCCTAGACCCGCGAGTATCGATTCAAGGGTTTCGCCCCGCGCGAGCGCGAGACCGACACGGCGATTGCGTGACAGGTCACCGGTGGCGGTCAGGATGAGGTCGCCCGCGCCGGCGAGCCCCATCATCGTCTCGAGCGAGCCTCCGAGCGCGACGCCAAGCCGCGCGACCTCGGCCAGGCCGCGCGTGATCAGCGCCGCGCGCGCGTTCTGGCCGAGGCCGAGGCCGTCGCAGATGCCGACCGCGATCGCCATCACGTTCTTCACCGCGCCGCCGACTTCGACGCCGGCGAGATCCTCGCTGTAGTAGACGCGCAGCCGGCCGCCATGCAGTTGCGCGGCCGCGTCCCTGGCGAACGCCGCGTCGCGCGAGGCGAGCGTCAGCGCGCAGGGCAGGCCGCGCGCGACCTCGAGCGCGAAGGACGGGCCCGACAGCGCGCCGCGCGGCGTCGCCGCCGGAAGCACGGCCTCCGCGACCTCATGCGGCAAGCGCGCGGCGTCCTTCTCGAATCCCTTGCACAGCCACACCGCAGGAACACCGGGCGCGTTCCGGTGCAGCAGCGCAAGCGTGTCGCGAAGGCCCGACACGGGCGTCGCGACGAGCGCGAGCGCCGCGCCCCCCAGCGCGTCGCGTGCATCATCCGTGACCGCGAGTGCGCCCGGCAGCGGGACTTCCGGCAAGTAGCGCTCGTTGAGGCGGGAAACCTGCAGCGCCGAAGCCTGCGCCGGATCGCGCGCCCACAGCACGGTCGGCCGGCGCGGCGCGAGCGCGCACGCGATCGCCGTGCCCCACGCGCCGGCGCCGAGGACGGCGATGCGCGCGCCGGCGTTCAGTGGCCCCAGACCTGCTCGGCGCGCACGTAGCCCGCGGCGCCGTCGGCGTGGCGCACCCGGATCCAGCCCCCGGCAGCGACCTCGGCAAGTTCCAGCGCGACGTTCTGCTGCGCCTGGAACGCCACGGGCGCCGACTCGTCGGGCTTCGCGCGCACCGTCGCCACGGGCGCGGTGACGAGCAGCATGCGCCTCTCCGCGAGGGCCTTCTTCTCCACCCACGTGAGCGCACCGGTGGCGTCGCGGACCTTCACCCAGGCATCGAGGTTGACGATCACCTCGACCGGATAGAACTTCGACGCGACGTACATCGGCTTCGCCGCGCGCGAGGGCGCGTCGTAGAGCACCGCGCCGTTCTCGGCGATCGAGCGGTAGTCCGCGGCGAGCGCGACCCCGGCGACGAGCGCCGCGGCGATCCCCCAGGCGAGGCGCGCGGCGCGCATCGCTACTGCGCCAGCTCGATGCGCGGCCCGTCGCCCTGCTGGGCGCGCTGCGCGTAGAGCGCCTCGAACGACACCGGGGCCAGCAGCACCGGCGGGAAGCCGCCGCGCGTGATCACGTCCGATATGGTCTCGCGCACGTACGGATAGAGGATCGTCGGGCACGCGATGCCCAGGAGCGGATCGAGGTCCTCCGCGGGCACGCCGCGAATCGAGAAGATGCCGGCCTGCGAGGCCTCGGCGAGGAACATGGTCTTGTCGCCAGCCTTCGCGGTCACCGTGACCGTCACCGTGCACTCGTAGAGGCCGTCGGCGAACTGCACCGCCTCGTTGTTCACCTGCACCTCGAGCTGCGGGCCCTCGGCCTGCATGAAGATCTGCGGCGCGTTGGGGATCTCGAGGGACAGGTCCTTCACGTAGATCTTCTCGATCTGGAAGGCGGCCTGGGGGGCTTCGGACATGCGGTCTCCGGTTCTCGGTTCGCTCGAGCGGTTGCGGGTCAGGCGGCGAGCAGGGCGTCGAGCCGCCCCTCGCGGTCGAGGTCGTGCAGGTCGTCGCAGCCGCCGACATGCTGCTCGCCGATCCAGATCTGCGGCACCGTACGCCGGCCCGAGCGCTGCATCATCTCGGCGCGGCGCTCGGGGTGCACGTCGACGCGGATCTTCTCGACGTCGGTGGCGCCCTTCTCGGCGAGCAGGCGCTCTGCCGACTGGCAGTACGGGCAGGTCGCGGTCAGGTACATCGTCACGTGCGCCATGTCATTTCTCCACGGGCAGGCCGGCCTGCTTCCAGCCGGCATAGCCGCCGGCGAGGTTGACGGCGCGCTCGAAGCCCTTCGCGCGCAAGGTCGACATCGCGGTGGCGGAGCGGTTGCCGGTCTCGCAATGCAGGATCACGGGCTTCGACTTGTGCTTCTCGAGCTCGCCCGCGCGCGCCTCGAGCTGCGACAGCGGGATGTTCTTCGCGCCGAGGATATGGCCCTTGGCGAATTCGTCGGCCTCGCGCACGTCGACGAGCAGCGCGTCCTCCCGGTTGATCAGGTTCGTCGCCTCCGCGGTACTGATCGCGGGCCCGCCGGCGCGGCCGCGGATCGCGGGCCAGAGCAGCATGCCACCCGAGATCACGGCGACGACGATGAGGAAGAGGTTGTTCTGGACGAATTCCATGGCGGGAACGCCGGACGATGCGGACGCGCATTATAGAATACGCGCCCGATCCGCACCCTGCGACGCACCGCGCGCCCCACATGCCCACGCTCGTCCTCCTCCGTCACGGCGAATCCGACTGGAACCGCGAGAACCGCTTCACCGGCTGGACCGACGTCGACCTGTCGGCGCGCGGCCTCGAGGAAGCGAAGGCCGCCGGCCGGCTGCTGAAGGCCGAGGGCCTCGACTTCGACCTCGCGTACACGTCGGTGCTCAAGCGCGCGATCAAGACGCTGGCGCTCGTGCTCGAGGAGCTCGACCTGATGTGGATCCCCGAGACGCGCGACTGGCGGCTCAACGAGCGCCACTACGGCGCGTTGACGGGTCTCGACAAGGCCGAGACGGCGGCGCGGCACGGTGAGGAGCAGGTGCTCGTCTGGCGCCGCAGTTACGACATCCGGCCGCCGGCCTACGCCGCCGGAGATCCCGAGAACCCGTCGAACGACCGACGTTATGCAGCGCTGAGCGCGGCGCAGCGACCGCTCGCCGAAGCCTTGATCGACACGGTCGCGCGCGTCGTTCCTTATTGGGAGGGCACGATCGCGCCGCGCGTGAAAGCCGGCGAGCGCGTGATCATCGCCGCGCACGGCAACAGCTTGCGCGCGCTCGTGAAGCACCTCGATCGCATCGCCGACGACAAGATCGTCGCGCTCAACATTCCGACCGGGATGCCGCTCGTGTACGAGCTCGACGCGAACCTGAAGCCGATCGGGAGCCGCTATCTGGCGAGCGAGTCCGAGATCGCGGCCGCGCAACACGCGGTCGCGGCGCAGGGGAAGGCGCGGAAGTAGGAGCGGAGGGCGGAGCGGAAGTCGGAGCGGGCGGTGAGGGGCGCACGGCCCCACCGATGGACGTTCGCTCCGCTTCGCTTCGCACCGGTTCGAATCGCTCAGCTCCGCTTCGCACCGGTTCGAATCGCTCAGCTCCGCTACGCTCAGGGCCGAACCACATTGAGCTCGCCCGTGCGCAGGTCGAGCGGCATGCGCTTCACCTCGACGTCGTCGCGCAAGAGCACGAGC
>CAZTXP010000110.1:0-58652 GCA_964617355.1 uncultured Enterobacteriaceae bacterium | reverse complement strand
GCCGGATTCGGCGATCGTCGGCACGTCGGGCAGCCCGCCGGAGCGCTTCAGGCTCGTCACCGCGAGCGCGCGCAGCTTGCCGGCGCGGATGTGGTTGATCGCCGACGGGATGGTGGCGAACATCACCTGCACCGCCTCGCCCGCGAGCACGTCGTTCAGCGCCACCGCGCCCTTGTACGGCACGTGCGTGAGCTGCAGGCCCGCCTGCACGCGCATCAACTCGCCCGAGAGGTGCGAGGACGTGCCGCTGCCGGTGGACGCATAGAAGTACTTGCCCGGGTTCGCCTTCACCAGCGCGACGAACTCCGCGAAGCTGGAGACCGGCAGCGCCTTGGGCGCCATCACGAGCGCGTTCGGCACGTGCGCGACCAGCGACACCGGCGCGAGGTCCTTCAGGTTGTCGAAGGGCATCGACTTGAAGAGGCTGGCGTTCACCGCGAGCGGGCCGACCGAGCCCATCAGCAGCGTGTAGCCGTCGGGCTTCGAGCGCGCGACGAGCTCGGCCGCGATGTTGCCGGTGGCGCCCGCGCGATTCTCGATCACGATCGGCTGGCCCCAGGCGCGGTTCATCTCCACCGCAAGCAGGCGCGCGATGATGTCCGTGGTGCCTCCGGCCGAGAAGCCGACGAAGACGCGCACCTCGCGCTTCGGCCAGTCGACCTGCGCATGCGCGGAGAGCGCGGCGAGCGCGAGGAGGAAAGCGGCGATGATGCGCATGGAGCCTCCGGGTTCAGAACTGCGCGGTGTACTGCGCCGGGTCGATGCGCGCGCCGATCACCGTCGGCCGGTCCTTGGCGCGCGGCGCCGCGAGCGCCTTCGCGAGGCCCGCCTCGTCGTCGACCATGACGCCGTCGCAGCCCATCGCGCGGGCCATCAGCTCGATGTCGGTGGATTCGATGCGCGTGCCCCAGCTCGGGTAGTCCTTGTTGGACTGCTTGATCTCGATGCGGTTCAGGCTGTCGTCGCAGAACACCACGACGAGCGGGTCGACCTTCAGGCTCGCCGCGAGGCGCAGTTCGCCCTGCACCATCGCGAGGCCGCCGTCGCCGGTGAAGCAGGCCACCGGGCGCTCCGGATGCACCAGCTTCGCGGCGATCGCCGCCGGCAGCGAGTAGCCCATGGACGACAGGCCGTTGGTCATCAGCAGCGCCTTCGGCGCGTACGAGGTCCAGCCCTGGCCAACGAGCAGCTTGTGCGAGCCGACGTCGGTCGTCGCGATCGTGTCTCGCGGCATCGCCGCGCGCACCGCGTCGACGACATCGGTGGGGTTGAGGATGCCCGACACGCGCCCGGCGTAATACGCCGCGCGCAGTGCGTCGCGCTGCTTCGCGATGTCGGCGCGGGCCCACTTCTCCCCTCCCGTCCACGCGCCCGCGATCGCCTCGAGGATCGCCGGGATGTCGCCCACCAGCTCGGCGTCGGCGGGATAGATCTGGTCGGTGTTCGGCGTCGAGTCGATATGCACCGTCGGCACGGAGAGCTGCCACGGCTTGATCAGTTCCACCGCGTCGAAGCCGACCGCGAGCAGCAGGTCGCAGCCCTTCAGGAATCCCCAGACCTGCGCGTTGCACGCCATGTCGAGCGTGCCGGCGTAGCAGTCGTGGTCCTCGGCGAGCACGCCCTTCGCCATCGGCGCGACCACGACCGGCACGCCGAGCGTCGATGCGAGCTTCGCAAGCGCCTCGTGCGCGCCGGCCCGCTGCGCGGAGATGCCGGCGAGGATCGCCGGGCGCTTGGCCGCCTTCACGCGCGCCGGCACGTCGGCCGCCGCGCGCTCCGCGGCGTAGACCTGCAGTGGCGCCGCAACCGCCTCGAGCGGCGGCAGCGCGATCGCGTCGTCGCTGGCAGTGGCGCCGACGACGTCGGCGTGCGTGGTGATGTGCACCGGGCCCGGGCGCTCCGCCATCGCGGTGCGCAGCGCCTTCCTCATCACCGTGGCCGCGGTGTCCGGCGCGATGTAGGTGGTCCACTTGCTGACCGGCGAGAACATGCGGTTGTGGTCGAGCACCTGGTGCGTGAAGGTCTGCTCGCGCTTCCTTTCGATCTGGCCCGAGATCGCGATCATCGGCACGCGGTCGAGCCACGCGCCCGCCACCGCGTTGACGAGGTTCGACGAGCCCGGCCCGAGCGTAGACATGCACACGCCGGGGCGCCCGGTGAGGAAGCCGCAGGCCTCCGCCATCAGGCCCGCGGTGCCCTCGCGCCGCCCGAGCACGAACTCGAGCCCCGCGCGGCGCGCGGCCTCCATGAACTCGATGTTCGGATCGCCCGGATAGCCGAACACGTGCCGCACGCCCGCGGCGCGCAGGTACTGCACCATGACTTCGGAAACGTTCACTCGTGGCTCCGCCTAGAACTCCGCCTTCTCGCCCGGCTTCAGCACCACCACGCGCACCGGCGAGCCTTCCATCGCCTGCACGAACTCGGCGGCCGTGCCGCGGGCGAGCGGATTGGCGCCATAGTGCATCGGAATCGCCACCTTGGGCCGGATCATTTCGCGCACCGCGTGCGCGGCGTCCTTCGGGTCCATGGTGAAGTGGCCGCCGATCGGCACCAGCACGATGTCGGGCCGGTAGTACTCGCCGATCCATTTCAGGTCACCGAACACGCCGGTGTCGCCCATGTGGTAGATCCTGAGGCCGTTCTCGAGCTGGATGATGAAGCCCACCGGCTCGCCGCCCGGGTGCGTCTCGTCCTTGTCGGTCGCCGGGTTGCGCCACACGAACACCGACGAGTGCTCTGCGTGCGTGGCGGTGACGCGGATGCCCGGCGCCGGCTCGATCGTGCCGCCCTTGTTGAAGCGCGGCAGCTGCGCCGGTGGCAGGACGCCGAGCGTGTTCAGCGTCATGTTGAGGTCGCCCGGTCCCCACATCGGGATGCGGTTGCGGCGCGCGAGCTCGGGTGCGTCGGCGACGTGGTCCCAGTGGCCATGCGAGACGAGGATCACGTCCACCTTGCCGAGCGCGTCGAGGTCCTTGTACTGCGGCGGCGTGAGCGGGTTGCGCAGCAGCCAAGGGTCGGTGACGATCACCTTGCCGCCCGGCGTGGCGATGCGGAAGGCCGACTGGCCGAGCCAGAGGATCTCCGTGGCCTTGCCCTGTGCGACGGCCTGAGATGCCCACAGGAACATCACGGGAACGAGCGCGACGAGCGCGCGGGCAAGGCGGTTGGGCACGGGCATCCTCCTCGGGAAGCGGGACGTGCCGCGACTCTATGCGGCGCGGCCCGGGCCATCCAATAGAATTGCAGGGTCGACTGATACCGGATCTGGCATCGCCCGTGTCCGCCTCCCGCCCCGCCGCCCCCGCCGTCCGCGTCCTGCCGGACTGGTACCTGCGCTCGCGCCTGAAGATGCGCCAGGTGCTGCTGCTGGTCGCGCTGGACGACCTGCGCAACCTGCACCGGGCCGCGCAGCGCGTGGCGATGACGCAGCCGGCGGCGACGCGCCTCCTCGGCGACCTCGAGCGCCAGCTCGGGCTGCGGCTCTTCGAGCGCAGCGCGCGCGGCGTCACGCCCAACGCCTGCGGCGAGGCGCTGGTGCGCCACGCGCGCGCGATCCTCGCCACGCTCGACCACGCGCGCGAGGAGATCAACGCGATCGCCGAGGGCGCCACCGGCCGCGTCGCGGTCGGCGTGCTGCTCGTGGCGGCGCCGCTCCTCGTACCGCGCGCGGTCGCGCGCTTCAAGGCGGCGCGGCCGCGGCACACCGTCAGCATCCGCGAGGGCAACGCGCCCGGCCTGCTGCCGCTGCTGCGGCGCGGCGAGCTGGACCTCGTCGTGGGCCGCGTGTCGAGCGACCTGCCGAGCGACGGCCTGTCGTTCGAGGCGTTCTATCGCGAGCGCATGCACGTGGTGGCGCGCGTCGACCACCCGCTCGCGCGCCGCCGCTCGCTCGCGCTCGCGGATCTCGCGGCGTGGCCGTGGATCCTGCCGACCGGCGACGCGCCGTACCGCCACCGCCTGGACACCGCATTCCGCCACGCCGGCGCCGAGCCGCCGTGGCAGGTCGTGGAATCGGTGTCGGTGCCGGTGAACAAGCTGCTGCTGCAGGAAAGCGACATGCTCGGCGTGATGCCCTACACCGTCGCGCAGCAGTACGCCGCCGATGGCGCGCTGCGGATCCTGCCGACGCAGCTGCCGCCGCCTTCGGGCCCGGTGGGCGTGGTCACCGCCCGCGATCGCGTCTCGCCAGCCGCCGCCGAATTCCTGCAGGCGCTGCGCGAGGTCGCGCGCGAGGCGGCACGCGCGCGCTAGCGGATCCTCGATGCCAAATTCGGCATCGCTCGCCTCCGCAAGCGCATTGGCGGCCACGCACCCCGGTGCCTTACAGTACGTTTCCGCACAGGAGGGATGCCATGCCGCGAGGCGTCGTCGATCTGCAGGGCCTGCGTAGCCCGGAAGCCGAAGCGTTGCGCGCGATCGCGCCGCCGCGGGGCCTGCCGTTCGCGATCGGCAAGCTCGGCCACGTGGTGATCCGCGTGCGCGACCTCGAGCGCTCGGTGCGCTTCTACGTCGAGGTGCTGGGCTTTCGCGTCTCGGACGTCTACCCCGACACGATGATGAAGGGCGGCATGGTGTTCCTGCGCTGCGGCGCCGACCACCACGCGATCGCGCTGGTCGGCGGCGCCACGGACGAGAACCGCGCACGCGAACTGCACCATCTCGCCTTCGAGGTGCCGACGCTGGACGACGTAGTGCGCGCCCGCGAGCACCTGAGGAAGCACGGCGTGCGCATCGACTTCGACGGCCGCCGCCGCGCCGGCTGCCAGGTCTCGGTGGAATTCCGCGACCCCGACAATCACGCACTCGAGATTTTCTGGGGTCTCGACCAGGTGGGGTCGGAAGGGCGCGTACGCCCGCCCGAGGACTGGCGCGAGGAGCAATCGCTGGAAGCGGCGATCGCGAACCCGCCGCCCGGGCAGGACACCACGCTGCGCGACGCCGGGAGGGCGTCGTGATCGCGCGCCTCGCGGTCCTCGCTGGCGCGGCGCTCGTGGCCGGCGGCGCGCTGGCGCAGCCCTATCCCTCGAAGCCGGTGAAGTTCGTGGTGCCGTTCGCGGCCGGCGGCGCGGTCGACACGGTCTCGCGGATCGTCGGGCAACGCGTCTCGGAGCAGGCGGGCGTGCCGGTGGTGATCGAGCACAAGCCCGGCGCAAGCGCCAACCTCGGCGCGGACTTCGTCGCCAAGGCCGCGCCGGACGGCTACACGGTGCTGATGGGCGCCAACGGCCTCGCGGCCAACA
This sequence comes from uncultured Enterobacteriaceae bacterium, assembly GCA_964617355.1. GTDB lineage: Bacteria > Pseudomonadota > Gammaproteobacteria > Burkholderiales > SG8-39 > CAZTDU01. The sequence continues at coordinate 53,409 of CAZTXP010000110.1, read as the reverse complement.
TGACGCTGTTCCAGAACCTGCCGTTCGACACGGTGCGCGATTTCGCGCCGGTGGCGCGCGTAGGCTACGCGCCGCTGGTGCTGGTGCTGCACCCGTCCTCGCCTGCCAGGACGTTCGCGGAATTCGTCTCTCTGGCGCGCTCGCAGCCCGGCAAGCTCACCTATGGCAGCTCGGGCATCGGCGGCTCCGGCCACCTCGCGACCGAGCTGCTGCGCATGGAGACGAAGACCGACCTCCTGCACGTGCCCTACAAGGGCGGCTCGCCCGCGCTCGCCGACCTCGTCGGCGGTCGGCTGTCGCTGATGCTGATCAACCCGATCGAGACCGTGGCGCACGTGAAGGCGGAGCGCCTGCGAGCGCTGGCGGTATCGAGCGACGCGCGCATGCCGCTGCTGCCGGACACGCCCACCTTCGCCGAGGCCGGGATGCCCGGGTTCCGCGCGAGCGTGTGGTGGGGCCTCGTCGCGCCGGCGAAGACCCCGCCGGCGGCGGTGCAGCGCCTCGCGGACGAGACGCTGCGCGCGATGGCCTCCGAGCCGGTGAAGGCGCGCTTCGCCGAGATCGGCGCGGTGTCGGCGCCGCTCGGGCCGGACGCGTTCCGCGACTTCCTGCGCGCCGAGATCGACACCTGGTCCAGGGTCATCAAGGCCGCGGGCATCCGCGCCGAATGAGGGTTCGCGGATGACGACCCGCCTGCACGCCCTGATCGGCGACTATCCGGTGACGAGCGCGATCCGCGAGGGTCGCATCGCCTCGAGCGTCGTCTCGCTCGACCTCGATGACGTACGCCCGCCGAGCAGCGCATTCAAGCGCGTCGTGCGCGGGCTGGAGTTCGATGTCGCGGAACTGGCCATCGTCACCTTCCTGATGGCGAAGGCGCACGGCAAGCCGCTGCGCCTCGTGCCGGCGACGCTGGTCGCACGCTTCCAGCACCCGCTGCTGGTGCACAACGTCGAGCGCGGGCCGCTGCGCCCGCAGGACCTGCCCGGCAAGCGCATCGGCGTGCGGTCCTACTCCGTGACGACCGGCATGTGGATCCGCGGCATCCTTTCCGAGGACTTCGGCGTCGACCCGGGCTCGATCCGATGGACGACCTTCGAGGAGGCGCACGTCGCCGAGTTCCGCGACCCGCCGAACGTCGAGCGCGCGCCGGCCGGCAAGAAGGTGGTCGAGATGCTGCTCGCCGGGGAGCTCGACGCCGCGATCGTCGGCGACGGCATGGCGCCCGACCCGCGCGTGCGGCCGGTGATCCCGGACCCCGAGGCCGCCGCGGCCGCGTGGCGCGCGAAGTACGGCACGCTGCAGCTGAACCACGTCGTGGTCGCGAAGGACAACGTGTCGCGGCACGAGTCCGAGGAAGTCCTGCGCATGCTCGGCGAGTCGTTCCGCGTCGCGGGCAACCCCTCGATGAACCCGCTCGGCGCCGAGGCCCTGCGCCGCCCGCTCGAGGTGGCGATCGAGTTCTGCCATCGCCAGCGCCTGATCCCCCGTCGTTTCGCCGTTGAGGAGCTGTACGAATGATCATCGATTGCCACGGCCACTACACCACGTCCCCGAAGCAGCTCGAGGACTATCGCAAGCACCAGCTCGACTGCCACTCGCGGCACGCACCGCAGTCGAAGGGGTCGCTCGGCATCACCGACGACGAGATCCGCGAGAGCCTCGAAGGCGCGCAGCTGCGCATCCAGCGCGAGCGCGGCACCGACCGCACGATCTTCTCGCCGCGCGCGATGGGCATGGGCCACCACCTCGGCGACGAGGCCACCAGCCGCTTCTGGTCGGAGCACTGCAACGAGCTGATCCACCGCGTCTGCTCGCTCTACCCGGACAACTTCACCGGCGTCTGCCAGCTGCCGCAGAGCCCGGGCGTAGCGCCGGCGAACTGCATCCCGGAACTCGAGCGCTGCGTGAAGGAATTCGGCTTCATCGGCTGCAACCTGAACCCCGATCCCTCCGGCGGCCACTGGAGCGGCCCCCCGCTCACCGACCGCTCGTGGTACCCGCTGTACGAGAAGATGGTCGAACTGCAGGTGCCGGCGATGATCCACGTCAGCGGCTCGTGCAACCCGAACTTCCACGCCACCGGCGCGCACTACATCAACGGCGACACCACCGCCTTCATGCAGCTGATCACGGGAGACCTCTTCAAGGACTTCCCGACGCTGAAATTCATCATTCCGCACGGTGGCGGCGCGGTGCCCTGCCACTGGGGACGCTACCGCGGGCTCGCGCAGGACATGGGCCGCCCGCCGCTGAAGGAACTGCTGCTGCAGAACGTGTTCTTCGACACCTGCGTCTACCACCAGGCAGGCATCGACCTGCTGCTGAAGGTGATCCCCGCCGACAACATCCTGTTCGCCTCGGAGGTGGTGGGAGCGGTGCGCGGCATCGACCCCGAGACCGGGCACTACTACGACGACACCCGGCGCTACATCGACGCCGTGCCTTGGCTCTCGGCCGCGGACCGGGAAAAGATCTATCACGGCAACGTGTCGCGCGTTTATCCCCGGTTCAAGGGAAGCGCGAAGGCGGCCTGAGCCGCGGCGGACTTGGAGTCCACGCCGGAAGAAGTGTATCTTCGCGGACGCGATGCCCCCCTCCGGACCCTTCCACGGCCTCGACGAGGCCGCGCTGCGACGCCTTGCGCCGTCCGGCGCGGTGGTCGAATTCGCCAAGGGCGAGCGCATCATCGCCGAGGGCGAGGACGGCGATTCCCTCTACGTCGTGCTCTCCGGCACGGCCAAGGCCTACATCGCCGACGAGGCCGGCAACGAGGTGGTGCTGTCGACGATCCCGGCCGGCGACTACTTCGGCGAGGTGACGCTCGACGGCAGCCCGCGCTCGGCCTCGGTGGCCGCGCTCGAGCCGGCGAGCTGCTTCGTCATCCCGCGCGCCGACTTCGAGGGCCTGATCGAGGGCAACCCGGCGTTCGCGCGCGACCTGATCCGCAAGCTCGCCGGGCGAGTGCGCACCCTCACCGAGCGCGTGTTCGACCTCGCGCTGCGGGACGTCTACGAGCGCTTCGCCAAGTTCGCCGAGGAGCGCGCGGTCGACTACGGCGAGTTGCGCATCGTCCCCGACCGCTTCACCCAGCGGGAGATCGCGGCGCGCATCGGCGGCTCGCGCGAGATGGTGAGCCGCATCCTGAAGGACCTCTCGACCGGGGGCTACGTGCGGGTCGAGGACAAGCGCGTCGTCCTGCTGAAGAAGCTGCCCCAGAAGTGGTAGCGGGGCCGCACCCCTTCCCTTGCCGGGGGGCGTGCGATATCGTGGCCCGACACCAACCCGCAGGGGATCCGCCATGTCCGTGAAGACCGCCGTCGCCGGCGCCATCGCCGCCGCGCTGCTCGCCGCCGCCGCGCCCGCGCAAGCGCAGTCCGACGCCAAGGTGCTGCGCATCGTGCCGCACTCGAACCTCGCGATCCTCGACCCGATCTGGACCACCGCGTACATGAGCCGCAACCACGGCTACATGATCTACGACACCCTGTTCGGCACCGACGAGAAGAACCAGATCAAGCCGCAGATGGTGGAGTCGTGGACCGAGAGCCCGGACCACCGCCTGTGGACCTTCAAGCTGAGGAAGGGCCTGGAGTTCCACGACGGCAAGCCGGTGACCAGCGAGGACGTGGTCGCGTCGCTCGCGCGCTGGGGCAAGCGCGACGCCATGGGCTCGGCGCTGATGACCTTCGTCGACCGCATGGACGCGCCCGCGCCGGACACCTTCCGCATCTTCCTGCGCGAGGCCTGCGGCTTCGTGATGGAGGCGCTGGGCAAGCCCTCGTCGAACGTGCCCTTCATCATGCCCAAGCGCATCGCCGACACCGACCCCTTCAAGCAGATCGAGGAGCACGTCGGCTCGGGCCCGTACATGTTCAAGCGCGACGAGTTCAAGCCCGGCGACAAGGCGGTGTACGTGAAGTTCGCGAAGTACGTGCCGAGGAAGGAGCCGCCCTCGGGCTCCGCGGGCGGGAAGGTCGTCTACGTCGATCGCGTCGAGTGGAACCTCGCGCTACGCGACGCGCAGGCGCAGGTGAACGCGCTGAAGGCCGGCGAGGTGGACATCATCGAGCAGCTCGCCTTCGACCACTACGAGACCGTGAAGAAGGATCCGTCGCTGCAGCTGCCCGCCTACGACACGGTGGGCCTGCAGTACATGGCGCGCTTCAACCACCTGCACAAGCCCTTCGACAACGCGAAGGTGCGCCAGGCGGTGCTCGCCGCGTTCTCGCAGGAGCCGTTCCTGCGCGCGCAGGTCGGCGTGAAGGAGCTCTACAAGACGTGCCCGTCGATGTTCACCTGCGGTACCCCGCTCGCCAGCCCCGCCGGCAGCGACATCCAGTCGAAGTCGAACATGAAGAAGGCGCAGGAGCTGCTGAAGGCCTCCGGCTACGACGGCACGGCGATCGTGCTGATGAAGCCGACCGACCTCGCGTCGATCCAGAAGCTGCCCGACGTCGCCGCGCAGCTGCTGCGGCAGGCGGGCTTCAAGGTCGACCTGCAGGCGATGGACTGGCAGACCCTGGTCGGCCGGCGCGCGAAGAAGGATCCGCCCGAGAAGGGGGGCTGGCACATGTTCCTGACCGCGTGGCAGGGCCACGACATCTGGAACCCGATCGCCAACCCGACCTTCGACGCGAGGGGCGAGCAGTCGGGCTGGTTCGGCTGGGCGAAGGACGAGAAGCTCATGGAGATCCGCGCGCAATTCCTGCGCGAGACCGACGAGGCGAAGAAGAAGAAGCTTGCCGAGGCGGTGCAGGCGCGCGCGTTCGAGATCGGCACGCACGTGCCGCTGGGCGAGTTCCGCGCGCCGATGGCGGCGAGGAAGAACATCTCAGGCTTCTTCGTCTCGAACGGCAACCTGTACTGGAACCTCAGGAAGAACTGAGGCCGAAGGCCTGACGCTAGCGGCTCCGGCGATCCCGGAGCCGTTCTTTTTCCGACCGATGCTGCACTTCCTCGCCCGCCGACTCGCCGCCACCATCCCGGTCCTCGTGATCGTGGCTGTGCTCGTGTTCCTGATGCTGCGGCTGACGCCCGGCGACCCGGCGGCGATCCTCGCCGGCGACGCGGCGAACGACGAGCAGATCGCGCGCATCCGATCGGGCCTCGGCCTCGACCGGCCGATCCCGGTGCAGTTCGCGATCTGGGCCGGCCACCTGCTGCAGGGCGACCTCGGCGAGTCGTTCTACTACAAGACGCAGGTGACGACGCTGATCGCCCAGCGCCTGGAACCCACGCTGTCGCTCGCCGCGAGCACGATCCTGCTCGCGGTGCTGGTCGCCGTGCCGCTCGGCGTGCTCGCCGCATGGCGCTTCGGCGGCTGGCTCGACCGCGCGCTGATGGGCTTCTCGGTGATCGGCTTCTCGATCCCGGTGTTCGTGCTCGCCTACATCCTGATCTGGATCGTGTCGCTCAAGCTCGGCTGGCTGCCGGTGCAGGGCTACCAGCGGCTCGCCGACGGCGTCGGGCCGTGGTTGCGCCACCTGATCCTGCCTTCGCTCACGCTGTCGGTGATCTACATCGCGCTGATCGCGCGCGTGACGCGCGCCTCGGTGCTGGAGACGCTGGGCGAGGACTACATCCGCACGGCGCGCGCGAAGGGCCTGCCGGAGCGCGCGGTGCTCGTGCGCCACGCGCTCGCGAACGCGGCGGTGCCGATCGCCACCATCATCGGCATCGGCATCGCGCTGCTGATCGGCGGCGTGGTGGTCACCGAATCGGTGTACGCGATCCCGGGCCTCGGCCGGCTCACCGTGGACGCGGTGCTGGCGCGCGACTTCCCGACCATCCAGGGCGTGATCCTCCTCTTCTCGTTCGCCTACGTCGCGGTCAACCTGCTGGTGGACCTGTCGTACGTGTTCTTCGACCCGCGCATCCGCTACTGATGTCGAACCCCGCCCACGACCAGTACGCCGCGCTGTCGGTCGAATCGGCGGCGATCGTGCGCCAGGAAAGCGCGTGGCGCCGCGTGCGCCGCAACGGCTCGGTGCGCCTCGGGGGCGTCGCGATGGCGATCCTGCTCGCGATCGCCCTTCTCGCGCCCTTCCTTGGCACCGTGGACCCGACGCTGTTCGACGCCGCGAGCCGCGACCTGCTGCCGGGCAAGTCGGGCGAGATCACCACGCTCGAGGGCGAGACCATCCAGCACACCTTCCTGATGGGCTCGGATTCCTTCGGGCGCGACATCTACAGCCGCGTGCTCTACGGCACGCGCGTGTCGCTGATGGTGGGCGTGTGCACGGCGCTGCTCGCGCTGCTCTTCGGCGTCGCGCTCGGCCTCTCGGCCGGGTACCTGCGCTGGCTCGACGGCCCGCTGATGCGCGTGATGGACGGCGTGATGGCGATCCCGGCGATCCTGATCGCGATCGCGCTGGTGGCGATGTGGAAGGGCAGCCTTCTCACCGTGGTGGTGGCGATCGCGATCCCCGAGATCCCACGCGTCACGCGCCTGGTGCGCTCGCTGGTGCTGACCATCCGCGAGGAGCCCTACGTCGAGGCCGCGATCTCGCTGGGCACGCCGACGCTCGCGATCATGTTCCGCCACATCCTGCCGAACACGCTCGCGCCGCTCGTCGTGCAAGGCACCTACATCTGCGCCGCCGGCATCCTGACGGAGGCGATCCTCTCCTTCCTCGGCGTCGGCCTGCCGCCCGACATCCCGACCTGGGGCAACGTGATGGCCGAGGGCCGCGCGCAGTTCAACGAGTACCCGCACAACATCTTCTTCCCCGGCATCTTCCTCGCGGTGACGGTGCTGGCGGTGAACATCCTCGGCGACGGGCTGCGCGACACCCTCGACCCCAAGATGGCGAAGCGCGTCTAGGCATGGGCGACGCCGCGCAAGCCGTGCTCGATGTGCAGGACCTGACGATCGCACTACCCGCGGGCGGCGACCGCGCGACGGCGGTGCAGTCGGTGTCGTTCTCGGTAAATCGCGGCGAGATCGTCTGCCTGGTCGGCGAGTCCGGCTCGGGCAAGTCGGTGATCGCGCAGTCGGTGATGGGCCTGCTGCCGCGCACGCTGCCGGTCACGGCCGGGCGCATCCTGCTGGAGGGCGAGGACGTCACGCGCGCGACGCCGGCGCGACTGCGCGAGCTGCGCGCGACGCGCATGTCGATGATCTTCCAGGAGCCGATGACGGCGCTGAATCCCGTCATGACCTGCGGCGACCAGATCGACGAGGTGCTGCGCGAGCACACGCCGCTCGCGCCCGCGGAGCGTCGCCGCAAGGTGCTCGACATCGTGCGCGAAGTGCTGCTGCCCGACCCGGAGCGCATGGTCGCCTCGTACCCGCACCAGCTCTCCGGCGGCCAGCGCCAGCGCATCATGATCGCGATGGCGCTGGTGCTCGAGCCGCGCCTGCTGATCGCCGACGAACCGACCACCGCGCTGGACGTCACCACGCAGGCGCAGATCCTGCGCCTCGTGCTCGAGCTGCAGGCGCGCCACGGCACGGGCGTGCTGTTCATCACGCACGACTTCGGCGTCGTCGCCGAGGTCGCGCATCGCGTGGCGGTGCTGCGCCTGGGCACGATGGTCGAACTGGGCGACAAGCACGCGGTGCTGAAGCGCCCCACGCACGACTACACGAAGATGCTGATCGGCTCGGTGCCGACGCTGCATCCGCGCGCCGACGCCGCGCCGCCCGACGCGCCGCTGGTGCTGCAGACCCGCGCGCTGGAGAAGACCTACCGCGACCGCGGCTGGTTCGGCCGCCACCGCGAAGTCCACGCGGCGGCCGACGTGAACCTCGAGATCCGGCGCGGCCAGACGCTCGGCATCGTCGGCGAATCCGGCTCGGGCAAGTCGACGGTGGCGCGCTGCGTGGTGCGGTTGATCGACCCGAGCGGCGGCGAGGTGCGCCTCGGCGGCGAGGACATCGCGTCGATGCCGCCGTCGCGGCTGCGCCCGCTCCGTAAGCGCGTGCAGATCGTGTTCCAGGACCCGTACCGCTCGCTGAACCCGCGCCGCACCGTCGGCGAGGCAATCGTCGAGGGGCCGATGAACTACGGCCTGTCGCGCGCCGAGGCGCTCGCGCGCGCGCGCAAGCTGGTCGAGTTCGTGCGCATGGACGCGAGCGCGCTGGAGCGCTATCCGCACCAGTTCTCCGGCGGGCAGCGCCAGCGCCTGTGCATCGCGCGCGCGCTCGCCATGGAACCCGAACTGCTGGTCGCCGACGAAGCGGTGTCCGCGCTCGACGTCTCGGTGCAGGCGCAGGTGCTCGACCTGCTGGAGGAAATCCGCAGCCGCATGAACCTCGCCATGCTCTTCATCACCCACGACCTGCGCGTCGCTTCGCAGGTCTGCGATCACGTGGCGGTGATGTCGAAGGGCCGCGTGGTCGAGTACGGCTCCGCGGCCGAGGTCTTCGGCCGCCCGAAGCACGAATACACGCGCGCCCTCTTCGCCGCGGCGCCGGGGCGCGATTTCGCCTTCGGCGCCGCTTGACACGGCGCCGGGCGCGGTTTTGCGTTCGGCGCCACCAGACAGAGCCTCGGGACCCCCCGCTCCCCTATACTTCCGGCCCATGCCGGACACCCTCGACGCGCAGGCGATCGAAGCGCAGCTCGCGGTCGGGCCGGAGCCCGCCTCGGCGAGCGTCGTCGCGAGCTGCGATTCCACCAACACCACGCTCCTCGCCAGCACCGCGCGCGAGCCGGCCGTGCTGGTCGCCGACTTCCAGTCGCAAGGCCGCGGCCGGCGAGGACGGCGCTGGCGGGCCGCGCCCGGCAGCGCGCTGATGCTCTCCGTGCGCCGGATGTCGACGCGACCGCTGCGCGACCTGCCGGGCCTGTCGCTCGCGATCGGGGTCGCGGCGAGGCGCGCGCTCGCCGCCCTCGGCGTGCCCGGCGTGGCGCTGAAGTGGCCGAACGACCTTCTCGCCGGCGAGCGCAAGCTGGGCGGCATCCTCGTCGAAACGCGCCTCTCGGGCGGCGCGGTCGCGGTCGTCGCGGGTATCGGGATCAACTGGCACGACGCGCCCGACGGCGGGCTGCGCCGGCCGGCAACCTGCGTGTCGCGCCTCGTGCCGCAGGCGCCTTCGCGCACGCAGGGAGCAGTGGCGATCGCGCGAGAGGTACTTGGTGCGCTCGCGGCGTTCGATGCCGGCGGCCTGGAACCGTTCCGCGCCGAGTGGGAAAGTGCGCACGCCTACGCGGGGAGGCGCCTGAAGGTGCGCCTCGGCGACGGGCGCACGCTAACCGGGGTCGCCGAGGGCCTCGGCGTCGACGGCAGCCTGCGCGTCGCGACGCGCCGCGGCGTGCGCGAGGTCCTCTCGGGCACCATCGTCCCGGCGGCGGCATGAACCTGCTCATCGACGCCGGCAACTCGCGCGTGAAGTGGGGCTGGCACGACGGCGCCGCGTGGCGCAACTTCGCCACCGTGTCGCTGATCGAGTTCGCCGCGGGCGGGCAGGACATCAACCCGTTCGCCGCGACGCACGAGAACCCGTCGGGCATCGTGATCTCGAACGTCGCGGGCGACGGCGCCCACCAGCTGCTGGTCAACTGGACGAGCATCTTCGACGCCGAGCCGCGATGGGTGCGCGGCCAGGTCTCGCAATGCGGCGTCACCAACTCGTACGAGCAGCCCGGGCAGCTCGGCCCCGACCGCTGGGCGGCGCTGATCGCGGCGCGCGCGCTGGTGCCCGGGGCGTGCGTGGTGGTCAACGCCGGCACGGCGACCACCGTCGACCTGCTCTCGGCCGAGGGCGTCTTCGAGGGCGGCCTCATCCTGCCGGGCGTGGACCTGATGCGCTTCGTCCTGCACGAGCACACCGGCAAGCTGCCGATCCAGGACGGGCACTTCGTCGGGCGCCCGCGCAACACGCTGGATGCCATCGAGACGGGCTGCCGGCACGCGCAGGCCGGCGCGGTCGAGCGCATGGTGCGCCTCGCCGGGCCCGGCGCGCAGTGCCTCGTGTCGGGCGGCGCCGGGCCGGCGCTCGTCGAGCGCCTCGAAGTGCCCTGCCGCTACGTCGAGAACCTGGTGCTCGAGGGGCTCGCGCGCATCGCCGCCACGGGCGCATAGTCACGGCATGCGCGCGGCGTTCCTCTTCCTGGTGCTCGCGAACCTGGCGTTCTTCGCCTGGGCGATGTTCCTCGCCCCGCGCGACGGCGTCGACGAGCGCGTGCGCCTGCGCTCGCAGATCGAGCCCGATCGCATCCGCATCCTGCCGCCCGAGCCCGGCTCGCTCGCGGCCGCGCCCGCACCGAAGCCCAAGCCCGCGGCGGCGCCCGACCCCGGCACGCCCGCGGCCCCCGGCAGCCCCGCCGCCAGCTGCACCGAGTGGGGCAGCTTCACGCTGGCCGACGTCGCGGCCGCCGAGAAGGCGCTCGAGCCGCTCGCGCTGGGCACGCGACTCTCGCAGCGCCGCGTCGAGGAAACGGCCGCTTGGTGGGTCTACATGCCCCCGCAGGGCAGCCGGCCGGCGGCGCAGAAGAAGGCGCTGGAACTGAAGACCCTCGGCATCGAGGACTGGTTCATCGTCTCCGACGAGGGCAAGTGGCGCTGGGCGATCTCGCTGGGCGTGTTCCGCAGCGAGGAGGGCGCCAGGAACCAGCTCGAGACGCTGAAGGCCAAGGGCGTGCGCACCGCGCTGATGGGCGAGCGCGAACTGCAGGTGCCCAAGGTCTGGCTGCAGGTGCGCAACGCCGACCCGGGGCAGGCGGCGCGCTGGCGAGACATCGCGCAGGCCGCCTTCCCGGCCGCCGAATTCCGCACCTGCCCGCCCTGATCCGCCGCCGGACGGCCGTCGTTCAGGCCGGCCCGAGCGCCTTGGCGACCATCTCGAGCAGCTTGTCGGCGCGCACCGGCTTGGTGAGGTAGCCCACCGCGCCCAGCTCCTTGCCGCGCACGTCGCCCTCGGTGTGCGAGGTCAGGAAGATCACCGGGAAGCGCGGCAGCGCGGGGTCTTCCCGCAGCGCCTCGACGAACTGGAAGCCGTCCATGTTCGGCATGTGGACGTCGCTGATGATGAGGTCCGGAGGCTGGCGCAGCACCAGGTAGCCCGCCGCGATCCCGTCCTCGGCCATGCGCACCTCGTAGCCGGCGTTGGACAGGTGCAGCCTCAGCAGCTCCCGCAGGCTCTGATCGTCATCGACAACGAGGATGCTGGCGGACACTGTCTTCCCCGGGAACGATGGTGCTGGTGCGCGGACTCGAACCGCGGACCTACTGATTACGAATCAGTTGCTCTACCAACTGAGCTACACCAGCCCTGTCGCACTGCGGAAAGGCGGGGATTATACGCCGCCTCCCGCCGCCCCGCCCGGAGGCGGCCGGACGTGACATTTCTGGCAATCCCCCCCAGTCGAATGCCGTCCGTCCTAGCCTTACGACCATCCGTCGTATAGCCTTACAAATACACCCACATCTTTGTAATGCTTCCGCCCATGCCCAACTCCCGCGCCCGTGGCTTCACCCTCATCGAGCTGATGATCACCGTGGTCGTGGTCGCCATCCTGTCGGCGATCGCGTATCCGTCCTACACCAGCTACGTGAAGCGCGGGCAGCGCTCCGCCGCGCAGCAGCTGATGGCGGACATCGCGAACCGCGAGCAGCAGTACATGCTCGACGCGAAGTCGTACACCGCGGCGCTAGACAGCACCGGCCTCAACGTCTCGGGCGACGGCTGGACCTGCACCGCCGCCTCGTGCACCAACCCGCGCTACACGGTGACCGTCGCGGTGAACAACGCCGCCACGCCGCCGACCTTCACGGTGACGGCCACGCCGACCACGCTGCAGGCCAGCGACGGCTGCATGACCTACAACCAGGCCGCGCAGAAGACGCGCGGCAACAGCTGCGGGTCGAACGACCTCGGCGGGTGGTGAACTTGGTCCGCGCCGCGCCCGCCCGCCAGTCCGGCTTCACCATCATCGAGCTGATGATGGTGGTGGTGATCGTCGGCATCCTCGGCACCATCGCGGCGCCGAGCATGCGCGAGATGGTCGTCCGCCAGCGCGTGCGCACGGTGTCTTCCGACGTCTACGCCAGCATCATCCTGGCCCGCGGCGAGGCGATCAAGCGCGCCACCACGGTTACCGTGACTCCGGTGAGCAGCAGCTGGGCGAACGGCTGGACGGTGACCACCACGCAGGGCGGCTCGCCCATCACGCTGGAGACCAAGGACGCCCCGGCCGCCGTGAACTGGAGCGCGCCGACCTCGCTCGCCTTCGGCGCCAACGGTCGCACCACCGGCACCGCGTCGGTGGAGTTCCGCCTCAGCTCGACCGAGTACCCGACGGTGCCGATGCGCTGCATCACCATCGCGCCCAGCGGGCGGCCCAACATCAAGACCGACACCGACGGCAACGGAGCCAACGGATGCAACTGACCCGGCGCGCCCGCGGCGAAGCGGGCTTCTCCATGATCGAGGTGCTGGTCTCGCTGATGCTGCTCGTCTTCGGGCTGCTCGGGCTGGTCGGCCTGCAGGCGCGCGCGCAGGTCGCGGAACTCGAGTCCTACCAGCGGGCGCAGGCGCTGATCCTCGTGCAGGACATGGTGGCGCGCGTGAATGCCAATCGCAAGACCGTGGGGTGCTACGTCACGACGACCCCGCTAGGCACCGGCTACTCCGGCACGCCGACGTGCACCGCGGGTTCCGGCACGTCGGCGACGCGCGCGATCGCCGACCTCGATCTCGCTGCCTGGAACGACGCCCTCCTCGGCGCCAGCGAGACCACCAGCAGCGGCACGACCAAGGTCGGCTCGATCGTCGGCGCGCGCGGCTGCGTCACCTACAACGCCACGACCGGGCTGTACCGCGTCGCCGTCGCCTGGCAGGGCATGGCCACCACGATCTCGCCCGCTTCCACCGACTCGCTCGCCACCTGCGGCCAGAACCTCTACGGCACCAGCGACGCGCTGCGCCGCGAAGTCGGCCAGTACGTCCGCATCGCCTCGCTGAGCTGACCATGCGCGCACCCCGTCCCGCCAACCTCCGCCGCCAGCAGGGCCTGTCCCTGCTGGAGATGATGATCGCGATGACGATCAGCCTGTTCCTGCTGGTGGGACTGGCGGGCATCTTCGCCAACTCGAGCCGCACGCAGAACGAGCTCACCAAGACCGCGCGCCAGATCGAGGACGGGCGCTTCGGCATCTCGCTCATCGCCGACGACCTTTCCCTGGCCGGCTACTACGGCTACTACTACTGGCCGAGCGCGCCGACCGCGCTCGTCGACCCCTGCGAGACCTCGAGCACGACCGTGCTGAAGAGCGGCCTCTCCCTGCCGGTGCAGGGCTACGACGCGCCCTCGTCGACGCCGCTGTCGTGCCTCGCGGCGGCGAACTTCAAGGCCGGCACCGACGTCCTCGTGATCCGCCGCGCCGATTCCAAGACCACGGCGACCGGGTCGCTCGCCGCGAACGAGGTCTACCTGCAGGCCAACAGCAACCCGGACGACGGCAACAACCCGATCGTCGCCACCGGCACGGCCTCGAACTTCACGCTGCTGCTGAAGGACAACAGCACCGCCGCGCCGATCCGCAAGTTCCACGTCCACACGTACTTCATCTCGCCGTGCAGCGTCGGCGACGGCTCCGGGGGCGCGTGCACGTCGACCTCCGACGGCGGCAACCCGATCCCGACCTTGAAGCGCATGGAACTGGTGGTGGATTCGGGCGGCACGAGGATCATCGACACCGTCCCCCTCGTCGAGGGCGTCGAGAACATGCAGGTCGACTACGGCGTGGACTCCGACAGCGACGGCGCGCAGGAAACCTGGCTCACGACGCCGGCGGCAGTGGGCGACTGGGCCAACGTCGTGTCGGTGCGCGTCACGCTCCTGGTGAGGAACGTCGAGTCCTCCCCGGGCTACACCGATCCGAAGACCTACAACATGGGCGCCGCCGGCACCGTCGCGCCCGGCGGCAGCTACAAGCGCCACGTGTACCAGACGGTCGTGCGCCTGGTGAACCCGAGTTCGCGCAGGGAGACGCCGTGAACCGCCGCGCCGAACGCGGGATCAGCCTGCTGGTGGTGCTGATCATGCTCGTGGTGCTGACGCTCTTCGCGCTGTCGGCGATCAACCTCTCGACCTCGAACCTGAAGGTCGTCGGCAACATGCAGGCCCGGCAGCTGAACGAGTCGATCGCCTCGCAGGCGGTCGAGACGGTGATGGGCAGCATCAACTACTTCACCACGCCGACCTCTTCGGTGCCGTTCACGTCCACCGGCTACACGGTGACGATCGGCAATCGCACCTGCCTCTACGCGGCGGCGGCCACGGGCTACAGCGCGGTCGTCGCGCTCGCGCCGGAAGACACCCACTGGGACTTCCAGGTCACCGTCACCGACAACACCACCGGCGCCTCCACCGTGATGCGCCAGGGCGCCAAGATCCGGATGCTCGCGGGCAACTGCCCGTAGCGCCACCCCGCAGGAGCCATTGCCATGCGATCCAAGCCGCTTCGCAGGATTCTCGCCACGCTCGCCGCGGGCCTCGCGCTCGCCTGCGCGCCTGCGTTCGCCGTGTTCGACCCGGTGAACGACGACACCGACATCTTCCTCGCCAACCCGAACAACACCGCGAGCCGGCCGAACGTCCTCATCTTCCTCGACAACACCGCGAACTGGAGCCAGTCGGCAAGCGGCACGACCAAGTACGCCGCGGTGCGCGCGGCGCTGAACGCGGTGATGAACGGCGTCGTCACGGACTCGTTCAACGTCGGCCTGTCGATGTTCGTCGAGACCGGCAGCCCGAACAACAACACCGATGGCGCGTACATGCGCTACGGCGTGCGCCAGATGACGGCGGCGAACAAGACGCAGTTCACCTCCCTCGTCAGCGCGCTCGACGAACTCGGCGACAAGGGCAACAACGCCACCTACTCGCTCGCGATGAGCGAGATCTACCGCTACTTCGCCGGCATCGGCTCGTACGCCGGGCACGGCAAGAACAAGACCGACGCCGGCGGCTACATCTACAGCGGTTCGTCGCGCGTGGCCCTCGCCGGCAGCCCGCTGCCGCAGGCCGCGCTGCCCTCCGGCGCCTCGCCGGCACCCACCGGCTCCAGCACAGCCTCGAACTACACCAGCCCGATCTCCGACGGCTGCCAGAAGAACTTCGTCGTCATCGTGTCGAACGGCGAGGCGTCCGACAACGCGAGTTCGCTGTCGGTGGCGGAATCGCACCTGACGTCTGCCATGGGCGCCGCGCCGACGACGATCACGATCAGCCCGAACGGCGAGCAGGGCCTGTGGGCCGACGAGTACGCGAAGTTCATGGCCAACAGCGACTGCAACGCCAGCATCGCCGGCGTGCAGAACGTCTACACCTACGTGATCGACGTGCTGCCGAAGTCCACCGGCCAGGGCCCGTCGCACACCGCGATGCTGCAAAGCATGGCCTCGAACGGCAAGGGCAAGTACTACGCCATCACCGACATCAGCAACACCTCGCAGATCGAGGCGGCGTTCACCGCGATCTTCCAGGAAGTGCAGTCGGTCAACAGCGTATTCGCCTCCACGACCCTGCCAGTGTCGGTGAACGTACGCGGCACGAACCTGAACCAGGTCTACGTCGGCGTGTTCCGCCCGGACCCGAACAAGGCGCCACGCTGGTTCGGCAACCTGAAGCTCTACAAGTTCGCGCTGAACTCGTCCACCAACGAGATCTTCCTCGCCGACTCGAACGGCGTCGCGGCGGAAAACGCGGCCACCGGCTTCATCTCGAACAGCGCGAAGAGCTTCTGGACCAGCACGTCCACGTTCTGGTCCTTCCGCGACGCGACCCAGAACGGCGTCGGCGGGTCGTCCGACTCGCCCGACGGCGACCTCGTCGAGAAGGGGGGCGCCGCGCAGCGCCTGCGCGAGGTGTACCCGACAAGCCAGGCGGCGCGCAAGCTCTACACCTGCAAGGGCGCGGCGGCCGGCGGCCTGTGCGCCGACGGCTCGCAGCTCTCGGCGACCGCATTCGACACCACCAACATCACGCCAGGGGACCTCGGCTCGTACACGACCTACGCCGTGTCCTCGATCACCAGTTCCGGCACGACCGCCACGGCGACGCTCGGCGCGACGCCCTCCCCGGCCTGGTCCACCGGCAGCCAGACCGTCACCGTCGCGGGCGCCTCGCCGTCGGAATACAACGGCACCTACACGGTCAATGTCACGTCGACGAGTCCGACGACGTTCACGTACACGCTGCCGTCCGCCCCGTCGTCGAACAAGGCCCGCGTGAGCATCACGAATCACGGGCTCGTGGCAGGCGACGTCACCTGCATCAGTGCCGACAACGGCTTCGGCTCCTGCAGCTACCCGTTCCCCTCGATCACGCGCATCGACGCCAACACGTTCGACTATCCCACCACGCCGAGCGCCTCCAACCCGAGCTGGGTGAGCGTCGTGTGGGGCGGGCGCCAGGTCAACCAGGTCTACGGATTCTCCGGCCAGACCACGGCCTACGTCTCGCTGCCGAGCCACGGCTACGGCGCCGCGGGCACGACGATCGGCTGCTCGTACGTCATCTACCCGAACGAGACGCCGTTCAACATGTACTGCGGCACCGCGACGATCGTGGACGCGAACACCCTGTCGTTCCCGTCGAACGGGACGATCTCCGGGACGGCGACCAAGGCCTACGTGAACGCACCGAACCACGGCTTCTCGACCGGGCAGACGGTCACGATCTCCGGCTCCTCGGTGTCCGGCTTCAACGGCAGCTTCGCGATCACGAAGCTCGACGCGAACAACTTCACGATCAATTCGTCGACGGCCTCGACCGCGAACAACGCGGGCATCAAGGCGGGCTTCGCGATCACGTCGATCACCCACCCGACCACGGGCGCCGCCACCGGCCGCGACACCGCGACGGTCACGCTCTCGACCGCGCTCCCGGCCGCGTTCACCACGTCGAGCCCCACCAACCAGATCAACATCATCGGCTCGGGGACGTTCCCGACCGCGGGCTACGACGGCTCGTGGACGATCCAGAGCATCGCCGCCGACCGCCTGTCGTTCACCATCTTCAACGCCAGCATCGACAGCGTGCCGACGCCGCTCACGACCTCGGGCATGGTCGCCGGATGGTCGGTGAGCAGCATCACGCCGCTGATCGTGGCGACGGGCACGATCCACTACTTCAAGCAGTTCAGCCCGACGCCCTCGACCTCGCAGCTCTCGTCGCTGACCAACGCCTCGGGCTCGATCACGGCGGGCCGCCCGGCCGACGGCGACACCACGCTGCGCGACAACGTCGTCAACTGGGTCCGCGGCCTGGACAACATCGCCGACACCACCGACGACGCAGACCTCGCGGGCGTGCGCGCGGGCGTCCACGGCGACGTGCTGCACTCGCGACCCGCGACGATCAACTACAACCGCTACGGCGACGACAACGACGTCTACGTCTTCTACGGCGGCAACGACGGCATCTTCCGCGGGGTGAAGGGCGGCTTCGCGTCGAGCGAGTCCGGGGTCTCCGCCGGCGACGAGCGCTGGGGCTTCATCCCGAAGGAGTTCTACACCAAGCTCTCGCGCCTGCGCACGCAGACGCCGACCATCAGCAACGCCAACCAGAAGGACTACTTCTGGGACGGCTCGACCGGCGTCTACACCAAGGACGGCAACAACGACGGCAAGTTCTCGAACACGAGCGTCGACAAGGTGTACCTCTACCCGGCGATCCGGCGCGGCGGCAACTTCCTGTACGCGCTCGACGTCACCACGCCGCACGATCCGAAGCTGCTGTGGAGGAAGGGCGCGACCGACACGGGCTGGACCGAACTCGGCCAGATGTGGTCCGAGCCGAAGGTGTCGCGCAGCCTCGCGAGCCTCGGCAACACGTCGAACCCGGACAACGTGATCCTGATGTTCGGCGCCGGCTACGACGACGCGGTGGACGACATCAACCCCTGCCTGCTGGACCGCTTCGACCCGGCGTACGTGCGGCAGGTGCCGCTCAGCGGCGGGTCCGTCACGTATACGGCGGCGGGCTCGTGCACGGTCACCGGCGGCTCCGGCGGCTCGACCACGGTGAACCGCACGAAGGGCCGCGGCATCATGGTGGTGGACGCCTTCAGCGGCACCGTGGTCTGGCAGGCCGGCGCGAGCCCGACCGGCGCGACGCACAACCTGACCGTCCCGGGCATGACCTGCGCGATCCCCTCCGACCTCTCGATCTACGACAAGAACCGCGACGGCGTCGCGGACCGGGCCTACGTCGGCGACGTCTGCGGCAACATCTGGCGCGTCGACATGTCGTCGACGAGCTTCGCGAACTGGCGCGTGACCAAGATCGCCGCGCTCTCGGGCACGGACAACAGCGTCATCACCGACAAGGTGAAGTTCCTCTACCCGCCCGACCTCGTGTCGTCGAAGGACGCGACCGGCAACTACCTCGCCGTGCTGATCGGCAGCGGGGACCGCGAGCATCCGTTCGATACCACGGTGCAGAACTCGTTCTTCATGGTGAAGGACCGCGACAGCAGCGACCCGAGCACCCCCGCGATGGGCGCGGCGAACACCACCACGCGAGACGCCGCGGGGACGATCTCCGGCGCCACGGGCAGCGCGTTCACCAAGGCGAACCTGTTCAATGCGACCTCGGCGAACGGCGCGAACGCCTACGGCTGGTACATCGACCTGCTCGCGGGCGAGAAGAACGTCGGCGGCTCGGTGACCATCGGCGGCTCCACCTTCTTCGCCACCAACCAGCCGAGCGCCACCGCGGGCGGCGGCACCTGCGGCTCGAACCTCGGCATCGCCCGCACCTACCTGGTGAACTTCGAGGACGCGGGCGCGACCAAGGACCTCAACTCCCTGGGCACGCTCTCGGTCGCCAACCGCTCCACGATCGTGGCCGGCGGCGGCTACCTGCCGACGCCGGTGCCGGCGGTAGTGGATCCGAACTCCGGCACCGCGCAGGCCGGGACGCCGTACCAGATCGTCTGCTTCGGCATCCACTGCGTGCCGCCGAGCGGCGTCACCCTCAACACGCGGGTACGGACCTACTGGTACAAAGAGGTCGAATGACCAGGCGCCGTCCGGATCCGGGACGCCGGATCCGCGCGGCGCTGCAGTCCCTGCGGCGCGCCGGCGCCGTCCTCGCGAATCCCGACGCGCACGGCTACCGCGAGCGATCGAACGCGTGGCTGCTGCTGGCGCTGCTGCTCTCGGCCGCGGCGCATGTGTCCCTCATGAGTTCCATCGCGACGATGCCGCGGCAGTACGGCGACGCGTTTCGCGTCCCCTTGCGCGCGCGACTCGCCGCTGCACCGCCGGCGTCGCCTGCGCAAGCGGCAGCTTCGACGGCCGCGCCCGAGCCCGTACAGGGCGCGCGCCCGGACGCCGCTCCGCCATCGCCCGCGACCGCCGCCACCGCGGCACGGCCGCCCGCCGTCGCCGAGGATCCTGGAACGCCCGTGCAGCTGCCCCAGCGCTACTTCCCGCGCGGCGATCTCGACCAGCCCGCGCAGGCCCTGGGTCGTGCCCCGCTCGTCTATCCGCAGGGCGCGCTGCACCTGCGCGTAAAGGGCACGGTGCGATTGCGCGTCTTCGTCAGCGAAGAGGGCGTCGTGGATCGCGTCGAGCTGGTCTCGGTGGACCCGCCCGGCCAGCATTTCGAGGAAGCGGCGCTCGACGCGGTGCGCCTGATGCGCTACTCGCCCGCGCGCAAGGACGGCCAGGCGGTGCGCAGCCAGAAACTGGTGGAAGTGGAGTTCGATCCCGACGAGCGCGCACCGGCGGGATCCGCCGGCTGAGCGCTCAGGGCGCGGGTTTCGGCGCCGGCTTCGGCGGCGTGGCGCCCGGTGCGTAGGGGCCCACGGGCGCGGGTTCCGCGACGGGCGCAGGCGCCGGCTTCTTCTCGCCCGCGGCCTGGGTTTGCACCTCCTCGGGCTTCGGCGGAGGGGGCGCCGCCTGGCTGCGCGCCGGCAGGATGCCGGCCTTCGGATACCCGCCGGCGTCGAGCGCGGCGTCGTAAGCCTGCTCCAGCACGGTGGCTTCGATGCGCGAGCCGACCATCAGCACCGGCACGTTGCTCGCGCCGGACTTGGTCTTCAGTTCGTCGATCGCGGCGTTGGTCGTGACCGAGACTTCGCGGAACGGCACGCCCCGGCGGTTGAGCACGCCACGCGCGAGGTCGCAAGCCTCGGTGCAGCTCGGATGCGTGTACAGCACGACCGGGGACTGCTCCTGCAGGCGCGCGAGTTCGGCACTCGGCGCAGGCGTGCCGGCAGGCGTCGCGGCAGGCTTCGCCGCGCCGGACATGCGGCGCACGTCCTTGGCGGATTTCGGGGGCGGCGTGTCGGTGTACTGCACCCGCCCCTTCTCGTCGATCCATCGATATTGCTGGGCGGAAGCCGGGGTCGCGGTCGCCGCGAGGCCGGCGAGGAGCAGCGCGAGGATCGTGCGGTTCATGCGCGGATCATAGCACCCGGGACCGCGCCGGGCAGTGGGTCAGGTCGCCGCGGGCGAGGGGCCGGCGGCGGCGTTCGCGTCGCCCGCCGACGACGGATGCAGGTGTTCCGCGACCACGCGGGCGAGCGACTCGCGCATGATCGGCTTCACGACGTGGAACGTGGCGCCCAGCGCCTTGCAGCGCTGCACCGATTGCTCGTCGCCGAGCACGGAGACCACGATCACCGGCGTCGCGCGATTCAGCCGCGATTGCGCTCGCAGCCATTGCAGCACGTCGAACCCGCTGGTGCCGGGCATCAGCAGGTCGAGCAGGATGACGTCGTAGCGTCGCTGCTCGGCCATCTGCTCGGCCTGCGCGCCGCTGGCGGCAAGCTCGACGTCGACGTCGAGTTCCTGCGACAGGATGCGCCCGATCAGCGCGCGCGTCGGTTCGTTGTCGTCGACGACCAGGATCGTCTTGCGAGGGGCGGCGGTCATCGCGAGAGGTACCCGACGCCGGAGACCGATTGCGCGGCCGCGCGGGCGCTGAAGGAGGTGATGAGCCGCTGCGCCGCGTTGCCGACGAATGCGCCGGTCGCGGTACCGTTCGCGGTCACGGTCGCGGGCGCTGCCGGGCAGGAGGTGCACGTGCCCGTGAGCGCGATGCCGCTCGCGCCGGTGAACTGCGCCACCGTTCCGCTGCCCGAGACCGACCAGCTCGCCGCGCCGACCGTTGCCGACACCGCGTAGTTCGTGACCTGCATGCTGGCGAAGTTCACGCCGACGACGAGCGAGTTCAGCGCACCAGCGACGCCGTTCTGGTTCGTCGGCACCGGGCCGCCGACCAGCGAATACGAGGCCGAGACCACGGTCGCCGGCATCGCGGCGAGTTGCGCCGCGCTGGTGAGTTGCGTGCTCTGGATGAAGTGCGTGGATCCCTTGGTCGCCGCGCCATCCACCAGCGCTAGCCCGCCGGGCCACGAACCCCAGTTCACGCCGAACGCGGCATCCGACCCGGCGTTCGCCAGCGTGGCGCCGTTCTGGGTGATGGCGAGGTTCAGCCCGGTGCGAGAAAGATTGGTGCCGTTCTGCTGCGTGTACGCGACCGCCGTTCCCGTGGTGCTGCCGGGCGTGCTCGGGACGGTGATCCCGTTCCCGCCCCCGTTGCCGTTCGCACTTGCCGCGGCAGACACCGTCGCGCCGACGCTGCCCTCGCCACTCGAATTCAGCGACAGGCCGCTGGCGATCGAGACCGGCTGCAAGGCCGACGCCTGTCCGCCGGTGCCGGCCCCCTGCGCGACCGCAGGTGCCTCCGACGTCGCCGGCGAGGATGCGGCTGCAGGCGCGGACGCCGTCGGCGCCACGACAGCACCGGCTTGCGGACCGATGGAGCGATTGAAGAACGCCGGGATCGACGGCAGCAGTGCCGGCCGCTCCGTCGCCGCGGCGACGAAGCCGACCTGGTTCGGCGCCACGACGACTTCGCCTTCCGCCGTGCGCACGAAGGTCAGGCCGACGTTCACCTTGCTGTAGGCCCCCGCCGGCGCGCCTTGCGCGCCGCCGCTGCCGGCCGGGATGAAGTAGGCCTCGTGGTCGGTGCCGCGCACGCCCATGTGCGCCACCGGCGTCTCGATCGAATAGGCGTCCTTGTTCTTGCTTCCGATGGCGCCGGTGATCGAGCGAATGCCGCCGCGCTCCAGGCGATAGGTCACGCGCTCCCGGCCGTCCTCGACGCCGTCGTAGCGAAAGTCGACGACGCGCAGCTCCGTGGAGGGCTGCACCACTATGGTCGCGCCGTCGGCCATGCGGATCTGCGCCGTGCCGGAAGCCGTGGTCACCACGGTCTCGCCAGCCGACAGCGGCGTACCCTTGCGTGCCACCTTCGACACGCCCGAGGATGCCTGCACTTGGACCCCGCCATTGACGAACTGGAATACCCCGGCCACGGTAGCGAGCGCCATGCCGGGCACCAGCAGCAGTGCGGCGACGAGCGTCCGCCAACCCGCCCGCGGGCTGACGTTTCCTTGCAATTTGAAGAACTTACGCACTATGTGGGGCACGGATGAATGATACGACCATGACCCGCAAACATGTAGGGAAAAATTGGCATTCCGTGACGACTTCTTGCACGAAAAACCCGACTTTCGGCGTCAGAGAACACCCAACAGGTCCTCAGTCGAATGACCAACGGGCTGTCAGCGAAGCTTCGCTCCGCTCGAACGCGTAGATGGCGATGCTGGAGCGCTGGCGAGTGGTCACCAACCCGGCGCGCAACTGCCACCGTGGATCCAGCCTGACCTGCAGGGCCAACTCGTAGTCCCAGCGGCCGTCACGCCGCACCACGGTGAAGGCCGGGTCCACGCGTTCGTAGGCGGTCGCCTGCCGGGTCGCCTGTGCGACCAGCGACCAGCGCTCCGCCAACCGAGCCTCGACCCCGGCGCGCGCGCCACCGATGTCCCGATCACCTCCCGGATTCCCGCCGCGATCCGCCTCCCGCCCAAGGCTCGCGCCCGCGAAGGCAACGAGGTCCGACGTCACCGGAACGCCGACGACGGCCCCCACGGTGGCGAAGTCGGCGTCGAAGGAGCGCAGCCCCGGCGACGGATGGCGATGGCCGCCCATCTGCACGTACGCAGACCATTGCAGCGGGCGCTCCTCGGGTGGACGCGCGTCGAACACCAGCGCGTCGGTCTTCCTGAGGATGCGATTGTCCATGTAGCTGCGCGCATGCAGGAACTGCGCGCGCAGCGTGTGGCCGTCCACCGTGGCGGCCAATCCTCCACGGATCCCGCCGGCGCCGATGTCGTAGGTCGACTCGTGGGCGTTGCGGCGCACGAGCAGGTCGCCGCCGCCGACCAGAGACCAGGCGCCGCCGAGCGGACGCTGCGCTTCCACCGAACCGCCGACGCTGGCAAAACGGTCCGCTCGCGCGAGATTGCTCGCGGCCAGGTCGACCTCGACGCCAAACACCGGCACGAACACACGAGACTGGGCAAGCGCCAGGTTGACGTTGCTGTCGCGCCCGATCGTCGCCGACAGGTGGCCGCGCACGAAGCGACGCGGTGCAGGGCCGGTTTCGGCCTGCGCAAGCATCTCCTCGAGACGCGCGCGCGTCTCCGGCGGCGGGGCGAGCACGAGCAGCGCTCGCAGTGTCGCCACGGCCTGTTCGCGATTGCCGAGCGCGAGGTAGGCGCGCGCCATGTCGATCGCCGCGCCGGCATGCGAAGGGTCGACCGCAAGGACCCTCGAGAACGCGAGCGTGGCCCGGTCCGGCCGCCCGTCCTCGAGCGCCGCGCGGCCGAGCGCGTAGTCGAACGCCGGGTCGCCGATGAACTCGTCCTCGGCCGCGGCCAGCAGGCGATGCGCGTCGGCGGCACGCCCCGACGACGAGGCGGCAGCCGCCGACTCGAGCAACTTGCGCAAGCTCTCAGGTTCCGCCGCCAGCGCCACGTGCACGAAGACCACGCATGCCGCCGCGATCCCGGCCCGGAACGCGCGTTGCCAGGCAGGCCGCGGCACGTTCCTCGTCGGCGAGCGCGCAAACTGCATTTGTCCGATTGTGTCATGCGTCATCCTCTGGATGACATGCCGTTCGTCGGACGTGACGGCGATTCCACTACAATGACCGCTCGCGCGGACGCCGTGCCGCGCCACGGGGCCGATGCCTTGAGACTCGACCGCTTCTTCGCGCGCGCCGTGCTCGTGTCCTTCGCGGCCGCGGCCCTCGCGGCGCTCTGCGCCCAGAGCGCCCTCTTCCAGCGCATCCAGGCCTGGTGCGAGGACGCCGCCGAGGCCCGGCTCGGCAGCGACCTGCCGCTCGATCGCGTGGTCGTGATCGACGTCGACGAAGAGTCGATGCAGCGCCTCGAACCGACGCTTGGCGCCTGGCCCTACGATCGCTTCGTATATGCCGACGTCGCGCGCTTCCTCGCCGCGAGCGGCGCGCGCGCCGTGGCCTACGACATCCTGTTCGCCGAAGCACGCCCGGGCGACGCCGAATTCGGCGCCGCGCTCGGGCCGGGCAGCGTGCTTGCCGCCGCGGCGCTGCAGCCGCAGGCGCTCGCCGACGCGCGCCCGACCCGCGATCGCGTCGCGAGGCTCGCGCGCGAGCCCGCGCAGGTCGGCACCTCGCGTACCGCGCCGCGTCGCTGGTCGGACCTCACGCTGCCGGTGCCCCCCCTGCTGGCGAATCGCGGCGTGGGCGTCGGCGTGATCTCGGCGATCGCCGACGCCGACGGCGTGATCCGCCGGCTGCACCTCACGCACGAGGCCTACGGCCGGATCCTGCCGAGCCTGCCGCTCGCCGCCGTGCTGGCGGCCGAACCCGGCACCGCGCTGCGCGACGTCGGCACCGGCTTCTCGTTCGGCCAGCTCTCGTGGCCCGCCGCGAGCGACGGCAGCATCCGGCTGCGCTTTCCCTCGAACGCGCGCGCGCTGCCGACCATCCCGTTCTACCAGGCGGCATGGGCCGCGCAGGGCCGGCCCGGCACCGCGCACCTCGCGGACGCGGTGCGCGACAAGATCGTCTACATCGGCAGCTCGAGCGCGATCCTCGGCGACGTGGTGCTCACCCCGGTGGGGCAGGTCCCTGGCGTTCAGCTCGGTGGCATCGCCTCCGAACTGCTGCTCGCGGGCCGCGCATACCGCGCGCCGCGCGCCGCGCTCGACGCGATGCTGCTGCTCGCGGCCCTGCTGCCGGCGATCGCGCTGATCCTGCTGCGCCGCACGCCGGGCCCGTGGACGATCGTCGCGGGATTCGCGGCCGTCGCCGCCGCACCCTGCATTGGAGGGCTGCTCTTCTTCGCCTCCGGCCAGCCGGTGGCGTGGCTGGTGGCACTCGTCGCCGGCCTGCTCGCTCAGGGCCTCGCGCTCGTCGCGTGGCTGCTCGACCTGCAGCGCGAGCGCCTGCGGCTGCGCTACGAGAAGCTCGCCGCAGAGACCGCGAGCCGCATGAAATCGGAGTTCCTCAACCGCATGACGCACGAGCTGCGTACGCCGCTCACCGCGATCATGGGCTTCAACAAGCTGAACCGCTTCGGCGACGCGCTCGGCCGCGAACAGCGCGTGCTGAACAGCGACGCGATCGCGCGCAACTGCGAGCACCTGCTCGCGCTCGTGAACGAGAACCTCGACCTCGCCCGCATCGAGGCCGGCCAGCTCGTCGTCGCGCGCTCGCCCGCCGACCCTGCGGCGCTGGCCGACGAAGTGGTCGCCTCGCTGCGCGGGGTCGAGCCCGCGCAGGCCTCGCGGCTGTCGCTGCGGGCCGAAGGCCGTTTGCCCGCGTCGATCGCGATCGACGCGGTTCGCGTGCGCCAGATCCTCTTCAACCTCGCCGGCAACGCGCTGCGCCATGCCGGCGACGGGCCCGTGGAGGTCGCGGTGGCGCATGCCTCGGGCGAACTGCGGCTGGACGTGCGCGATCACGGCCCAGGCCTCCCGGACGCGGTGCGCGCGCGGCTCTTCGAGCCCTTTGCCCCCGCATCCGCGGGCGGCACCGGGCTCGGCCTCGCGATCACGCGGCGCCTCGTGCAGGCGATGGACGGCCGCATCGAGGTGGCTTCGTCGGCGACGGAAGGCACGCGGGTCACGGTCTCGATCCCCGCGGCCGAAGCGGCGCTGCCGGAAGCGACGGCCAATCCCGCCCCCGCGCGAGGCCGGCTCGCGGGCCGCGTGCTGCTCGCCGAGGACCATGCGGACCTGCGCGCGCTGCTCGGCTTCCAGCTCGAGGAGATCGGCATCGACTGCACCTCTGTTGCCGACGGCCTCGCCGCCGTCGCGGCGGCCGAGGACGGCGGCTTCGATGCCATCCTGCTCGACCTCGAGATGCCGCGGATGGATGGCTACGAAGCCGTGCGCGTGCTGCGGACCCGCGGCGTGCGCTCGCCGATCCTCGCGCTCACCGCGCACGACCAGCCGGCCGACGCAGAGCGCGCACTCGCCGAAGGCTTCACCCGCGTGCTCTGCAAGCCCGTGCCGCTCGAGATCCTGCGCGACGCCCTGGGTGCCCACCTGCCCGCATCGCGGGCACCGGCGCGTGCGCGCCGTCCAGCCGGCGCGCCGGACCTCGACGCCCGCATCGCGGATCTCTTCGCGGGCTTCGTCGCCTCCGCGGAACACGACCTCGCGGCGGCCCGCGACGCGGTCGCGCGCCACCAGTACGAACCGGCGCGTCGCCTCGGCCACAGCTTGAAGGGTTCCGCGGCCTCCTACGGCCTGCCCGAGGCCGGGCACCTTGGCGGCATGCTCGAATTCGCCGCGCGCGCGCGCGATGCCGATTCGGTACGCCTGCTGGCCGACCAGCTCGAGCAAACGCTCGACGCCGCCCGGCGCGCGGCGACGGCGGGGAAGGCAGCATGAGCCCGGCGGCCCGTCCCCCGTCGATCCGCACTTATGCGATCTGGATCGCGCTCGTCGTCGCGCTCTCCAGCGCCATGCTGCACCTCGCGGTGCTGTACTTCGCGGACGCCCCGCAGCTGGCCGAAGCGCTGGACGTCGCGCTCGCCGCGGCCGCGGGGATCGCCGCCGCCGCCTGGCTCGCGAAGCTCGTGTCGCGGCCGCTGCGCCGGCTCGAGCAAGTGGCGCGCGCAGTCGCCGCCGGCGACCGCGACCAGCGCGCGGAGGTCTCCGGCCCGCGCGAGTGCGCCGACGCGGCGCAGGCGTTCAACGCCCTCCTCGACGACCTTTCGCGCACCGTCGAGGAAAACGAGGCGCTCGCGCTCTACATGCAACGGCTGTCGCGCCACGCGCTTGCGCTGCGGGCGATGGAGCGCAAGGCGATCGCGACCGAGCTGCACGACCGTGTCGGCCAGAACCTCGCCGCGGCGCAGATCACCATCCGCGCCGTGCGCGATACCTGTGCGCAGCTGGGCGCCGAAGGCGAGGCCGCGGCGCGCCACCTCGCGACGGTGGAGGAACTCCTAAAGGCCGCCAACGAACGCACGCGCAACCTCATGGTGCGGCTGCGACCGCCGCTCCTCGACGAATACGGCATCGCCACCGCCCTGCAGGCGCACGCGCGGCAGCTCGCCGAACGCGGCTCGCGCCTCAGGATCGTGGTCACCGAGGAAGGCCAGGCGTCGCGCCTCGAAGGCACCACCGAGGGCATCGTGTTCGAGGTGCTCGTCGAGGCGCTGCACAACGCCGAGAAGCACGCCGACACCGATACCGCCTACGTCGCCATCCGCGCCTTCGAGGACCGTGTCGAGTTCACCGTGCAGGACGAGGGACGAGGCTTCGACCCGGAGCAACGCACCGACGCCTCCTGGGGCATCCCCAGCATGCGCGAGCGCATCGGCAACGTCGGCGGCCGGTTCGAACTGCACTCCGAACCCGGCGCGGGCACCGACATCCGCATTGTCGTTCCGCAGCGACAGGCGGCGGCGTGAAAAAGATCACGCGACCGTCAGGAAATCAGGTTGCAAATTCGATAACAACGGTCAAGCGGTAATGCATTTCCTGACATACGGAGTCCATCAACACTGCGATCATTGCGGGGCCATGGATTCGTCGCTCATCCGCTCCCGCCGCCAGTCGGCGAACGCCTCCCGCTCGTCAGCCGCGCCACGGTCGCGCCCTGACAAAGGGCCTGACATGACTTTCGCTTCCCGGGGAACGCGATGAGTACGCGCGTGATGGTGGTCGACGACCACGCGGTGCTGCGCGACGGCCTCAAGCTGCTGCTCAACCAGTCGCCGGGCCTGCGCGTCACCGCCGAGGCCTCGAGCGGCACCGAGGCGCTCGAGCTGCTCGCCAAGGCGAGCGTCGACATCGCCATCGTCGACCTCTCGATGCCGGAGATGAACGGCATCGAGCTCACGCAGCAGATCCGCACGCGCTGGCCGGACACGCAGGTGGTGATCCTCTCCATGCACGGCTCGCCGGAGTTCGTGCACCGGGCGCTGCGCGCCGGGGCCGTGGGCTACGTGCTCAAGGAATCGGCGGCCAGCGAGCTGCTCGAGGCGGTGAAGGCGGCGCTCGCCAAGGTGCGCTACCTGAGCCCGGCCCTGCGCGAGAACCTGATCGACCACATGCTGGGACAGAACACGCTCAGCCCGCTCGAGCGCCTCTCGGCGCGCGAGCGCCAGGTGCTGCAATACCTCGTCGAGGGGCATACCAGCCGCGAGATCGGCGAGCAACTGTCGCTGTCGCCCAAGTCGGTCGAGACCTACCGCCGGCGCCTGATGGAGAAGCTCGGGATCAACGACATCCCGCAGCTGGTGCGCTTCGCCATCGAGCAGGGCCTTACAAAGATCTCCTACACGCCCTGACGCAGACCTGAGCTCGCCTCAGGTTTCCACCGACAGACCCGGCGGCGCCGGGCCGGCACGATCCGGCCTGCGATGTCCCGTCCCGAAACCCGTTCGTGCGACCGCCCGTCCCTGCCGGGGCCGGTGCCTGCGCGTCCCGACTCCGGAAAGCCCATGCCCATGCTTCGCAAGGTCTCCGCCGCCCGCGGCTTCACGCTCATCGAAGTGATGGTCGCCGTGGCGATCGTCGCGATCCTCGCCACCGTGGCCTACCCGGCCTACACCGACTACATCATGCGCTCCAAGATCTCGGAGGCGGTGGCGCAGCTCTCGGACATGCGCGTGAAGATGGAGCAGTTCTTCCTCGACAACCGCACCTACGTCGGCGCGTGCGCCGCCGGCACCGTGGCGCCGCTGCCGGCCTCGCCGCAGGTCAAGTACTTCACCTTCACGTGCCCGACGCTCACCGCGACCACGTACACCGTCACCGCCACGGGCGTCGCCGCGCAGGGCATGAACGGCTTCGTGTACACGATCGACCAGGCCAACAACCGCGCCACCACGGGCGTGCCGACGGGCTGGACGGCCGCGACCAACTGCTGGACGCTCAAGAAAGACGGTTCGTGCTGACCCGCGTCCGCCCGGGGCGCCGCGCGCGCGGCTTCACGATCATCGAGATCATGATCGCGCTGGGCATCGCCGCCCTGTTGCTCGCGCTCGGACTGCCGGCGTACAAGGACTTCCTCGCCAACAACAAGATCCGCAACCTCGCCGAAAACATGCAGTCGGCCCTGAACGTCGCGCGCTCCGAGGCGATCAACCGCAACGTCCCGGTCGAGTTCCTGCTGTTCTCGGACACCGACTACACCTCGGGCCAGGTCGGCACGGTGACCGCGAATACGACCGGGCCGAACTGGCTGATCCGCGTCGTGAATCCGTCCACGGGCGTCTACACGCACATCGACTGGAAGAACGGCTACGAGGGCTCCGGGCAGGACCAGGATTCCGGCGCGGCGGTACGCACCACGATCGCGGCGACGTACTCGCCGCCGGCCGTCGGCGGAACCGCGAGCATCGTCACCTTCCGCGGGCTCGGCGGCACCTTCCTCGGCTCGACCGCGACCTTCGACATCGCCAACCCGACGGCCGGCGCCTGCCACACCAGCACGACGCCCTCGCCGATCCGCTGCCTGCGCGTGCAGGTCACGGTGTCCGGCCAGATCCGCATGTGCGACCCCTCCGTCGCTTCCAGCGACCCGCGCGCATGCTGAACCATCGCCCGCTCCCCCGCCACCAGGATGGCGTGATGCTGATCGAGGCGCTGATCGGGATCCTGATCTTCGCCATCGGCGTGCTCGCGGTGGTCGGCATGCAGTCCCAGGCGCTGCGCGGCGCGCAGGACGCGCGCTTCCGCACCGAGGCCGGCCAGTGGGCGAACGACCTGCTGAACCAGATCGTCACCAACGTCGACCGCTCCTCCGAGACCGCGACCGTGACCTCGCTCTCCGCGTTCCAGCACCAGCCGAGCGGCACCAACTGCGCGTATTCCGGATCGGCGTCGACCAACACCATCATCACCGGCTGGGTCGCGAACGTCACCGGCTCGACGGCCGGGTCGCGCAAGCCGCTGCCCGGCGCGACCACGGCCATGCAGCAGGTCGTGGTGTCGTCGAACCCGGCGTCCGGGGACTTCAACCGCGTGACGATCACGGTCTGCTGGAAGGGCCCGGAGGACGCCGTGGCCCGCAAGTACATCCTCAACTCCTACATCAACTAGGCCCTCATGCGCACCCTCCGGTTCCGGCCCATGCGCGCGCTGCGCGGCATGAGCCTCGTCGAAGTGATGGTGGCGATGGTCATCGGCATGATCGGCTGCATCGTCGTCTTCCAGGTGTTCTCGGTCGCCGAGTCGCGCAAGCGCACGATCGCCGCCGGCAGCGACATGGACGTCTCCGGCCGGCTCGGCCTGATGGCGCTGGTGCGCGACCTGCAGCTTGCCGGCTACGGCTACGGCCCGGCGGCGGCGATCTCGGGCTCGACCGCCCCGTTCGGCTGCACGGTCGCGGCCTACGACAACACGCGCTCGCCGACTTCATTCACCTTCACGCTCGCCCCGCTGCAGATCACGCAGGGCGCCTCGGGGGCGCCGGACACCATCACGATCCTGCAGGGCAGCTCGAGCATCATGGTCGGGATGAAGACCATCGACCAGACCTCGAACACCACCAAGCGCGTCAAGAGCAACACCGGCGGCCGCACCGGGGTGCAGCGCGGCGACATCGTGATCGCGATCGCGTCGACCCCGTCGCTCGCCTGCACCATGTACGAGGTCACCGGCGACACCAACGGCGACCAGCTGACCCTCGACCACGCGACCGGCACCTACACGACGGCCGCCTCGCAGTCGAAGACCGCGCGCTTCAATTCGGGCGGCTCGACGCCGGCCTTCACGATGACCGGCGAGGGCCGGCTGCTGAACCTCGGCGCGACGCCCTTCCTCAATGCATGGACCGTCGCCAGCGGCAAGCTCGTCGTGTCCAATGGCATCATGGCCACCGGCAACGCCGAGGCGGCCGACGGCGTCGTCAACCTGCAGGCGGAGTACGGCTACGACGCCGACGACAACGGGCAGATCTCCAGCAGCGAATGGCAGACCACGGCGCCGTCGGACTGGCGGCGCGTGCTGGCCGTGCGCGTCGCGCTGCTGGCGCGCGGCCAGTACGAGATCCAGGCCGTGACCACCACGGCGCCCCAGTGGTCCGGCGGTGCGTTCACGATGACCAACGTCGACGGCACGGCCGATGCGCCCTCGGTGACCGGCCCGAACAACTGGCGCTACTACCGATACAACGTGTTCGAGGCCGTCGTGCCGCTGAAGAACGTCCTCTGGGGAAAGCTCGCGTCATGACCTACCACCGGCAGGCCGTCCCCTCACGCCAGCGCGGCGTGGTCCTCTTCGTGTCGCTCATCATGCTGGTGGCGCTGACGCTCGCCGGCCTCGCCGTGATGCGCGGCGTCAGCGCCGGCGTGCAGATCACGCGCAACGTGGTGTTCAAGCAGGGCGCCACCGCCAGCGCCGACCGCGGCGTCGAGGCGGCCCGCAAGTGGCTGATCGACAACAAGTCCGGCACCACGCTGCAGAACGACAACAGCGCCAACGGCTACTTCTCGTCCTACACCACGCCGCCCGGGACGACTGACTCGTTCAACGCCATCACCTACGACTGGACGGGCAGCAACAAGTCGGTCGCCCTCACCGCCGATGCGGCGGGCAACGTGGTGCGCTACGTGATCCACCGGCTCTGCCAGACCCCGAACTCCGCCGTCGACGCCTCGGGCCAGCAGTGCGTCGCGAAATCCGGCACATCCGGCGGCGGCGGCGGCCAGTCGAAGGGCGACCTGCTCGCCGGCGGCCAGAACCTCGACGGCAAGATCACCCCCTACTACCGTGTCACCGCACGCGCCGAAGGCCCGATGGCCACGGTCGCGTTCGTGCAAGCCGTGATCGACTGATCCGGCCGCGCCCCAGGAGAACGACGACGATGAACCGCGAACCCCAACTGCGCAGCGCGGTGTCGCGCGCCCTCAAGCAGGCCGGCGTGCTGACGCTGTCGGCGACGCTGACGGTGCTGCCCGTGATGTCCTACGCGTCCGACCTCGCCGACACGCCGCTCGCCAGCCAGGCGACGAACGCGGTGAAGCCGAACATCCTGTTCATCCTCGACGACTCCGGGTCGATGGACGACGACAACATGCCCGACGAGATGGGCGGCAAGTCGAGCCTCGTCTCGCACCGCAACCACAATTGCAACACCATCTGGTTCAACCCGGCGACCACCTACAAGCTGCCGAAGAAGGCCGACGGCACCGATTACGCCGCGCAGACGTTCACCAGCGCGAAATCGAACGGATTCGATTCCTCCAGCGGCTCCAACAACCTCACCGGCGCGTACTACTACACCGTGTCGCCCACGCCGACGACGAACTCCGACGCCTGCCTGAACGCGCCGACCGCCAGTTCTTCGACCCCGCATACCGTGACCAAGGTCCACGGCGGCACGACCTACACCTGGACCAAGGTCGTGGTGCCGGCAGCCGAACAGGCGAACTACGCGAACTGGTACACCTACTACCGCACGCGACTGCTGATGATGAAGAGCGCCGCCGGCATCGCGTTCTCGACGATCTCGAGCGCCTACCGCGTCGGCTTCATCACGATCAACCCGACGTACGACACGAGCGGCAGCTCGACCAGCACCGTGCAGGCCGGGAAGTACCTCAAGATCTCGGACTTCGACTCGACGCACCGTACGAGCTGGTACAGCAAGCTCTACGGCACCGTCACCGACAACTCGACGCCCTTGCGCGAAGCGCTGTCGCGCGCCGGCTGGATCTATTCCGGGAAGCTGAACACCGGCCTCACCGCGGGCATCCCGACTGCCGACGACCCGGTGCAGTACTCCTGCCAGCAGAACTTCGCGATCCTCACCACGGACGGCTACTGGAACTCCAACAGCGGCCGCGACCTCGCCAACGTGTCGTTCAGCGGCGTCAGCACCGACAGCGACGTGTCGGTCACGCCCAAGCCGATGCACGACGGGGCGTCCTCGACGAACGTGACGCAGACCGACGTCACCACGACCACCTACGCCCTCAGTTCCAGCACCTGCTCCAGCGGCAAGCGCCGCCTGCGCAAGACCGAGACCACGATTCGCACGACGACGCCGCCCGGCACGTCGACCACGATCGGCCCGAACACCTCGACGGTCGTCGGCTGCTCGAACCCGTGGCCGACCGTGCCGGCGGACACGACGGCGACGACCACCACGACGTATACGACCAACACCGGCGGCTCGAGCAACACGCTCGCCGACGTCGCCGAGTACTACTACCGCACCGACCTGCGCTCGACGACGCTCGGCACCAACCTGAACGCCGCCGGCACCGATGTCTCGGAGAACAACGTGCCGAAGTCCGGCAGCGGCAACGAGGACGACAAGGCGCCCTGGCAGCACATGACGACGTTCACGCTGGGCCTGGGCCTCTTCGGCACGATCCAGTACTCGTCCGACTACAAGACCAACACCACGCCCGGAACCCCGTTCAACCAGATCCGCGCCGGCACGCTCAACTGGCCGTCGGTGCCGAACGCGACCACGTCCGAGCCGGAGAAGGCGGACGACCTGTGGCACGCCGCGGTCAACGGCCGGGGCCTCGCGTTCACCGCGTCCAACCCGGACGCCGTGGTGTCCGCGCTCAGCGCGGCGCTCTCGGGCGTGAACGCGCGCGTCGGCTCCGCGGCCGCGGCGGCGACCTCGAACCTCGAACCGATCGCGGGCGACAACTTCGCCTACACGGCGAGCTACGAGACGCAGACCTGGGTCGGCGACGTGCAGGCGCGCGAGATCAACCTCTCGACCGGCATCGTCAGCACGACCTCGAACTGGTCGGCCTCGACGAAGCTCAACCTGCGCACCGGCGACGCCTGCGACAGCCGCACGATCAAGATGTTCCGCAGCGGCGCGACCGACAACCTGGTGAACTTCACCTGGAACACCGACACCTGCACCGCCGGCACCCAGACCGCGAGCGGCAGCACGGCGACCGGGCTGGACGCGACCGAGCAGGCGTGGTTCGCGCAGGCCAACCTGGTGACGCTGTCGCAGTTCGACTCGGCGACCTCGGGCATGACCGCGGCGCAGAAGACCGCCGCGGCCGGCGCCAACATGGTGAACTTCATCCGCGGCCAGCGCGGCATGGAGGACTTCATCGCCGGCGACAACACCAAGCTCTACCGGGCCCGCAGTGCCGTGATGGGCGACATCATCAGCGCGCAGCCGGTGTACGTGAAGGCCGCGATCGGCAAGTACACCGACACCGGCTACGACACCTACACCACGTCGGTCGCCAGCCGCACGCCGATGCTCTACGTCGCCGGCAACGACGGCATGCTGCACGCGTTCTATGCCGGCACGTCCGCCTCGGACACGCAGGGCGGCGAGGAGTCCTGGGCCTACATCCCGCGCATGGTGGCGCCGGAACTCTGGAGGCTCTCGGACACCAACTACAAGGCGCTGCACCGATTCTTCGTCGACGGCACGCCGTCGGTCGCGGATGTCTACGACTCGACCACGTCGTCGTGGAAGACGATCCTCGTGGCCGGCCTGAACAAGGGCGGCAAGGGCTTCTACGCGCTCGACATCACCAACCCGACCGCACCGAAGGCGCTGTGGGAGTTCGGCTACAGCGCCACCTGCTACGACGGCTCGGCCGCCACCGCAGGCGCGGACTGCAACATGGGCTACTCGTACGGCAACCCGTCGATCGCCAAGCTGTCCAACGGCACGTGGGCGGTGTTCGTCACTTCCGGGTACAACAACGCGAACGGCGCGGCCACCGGCGACGGACAGGGCTTCCTGTACGTGCTGAACGCGGTCACCGGCAAGATCATCAAGAAGATCGGCACCGGCGCAGGCTCCGCGGCCAACCCGTCCGGGCTCGGCAAGATCAATACCTGGGTGGACAACGCCTCGGTCAACAACACGGCCGTGCGGGTGTACGGCGTCGACCTCCTCGGCAGCCTGTGGCGCTTCGACGTGAACGGCGCCGCCGCGCTCGGCAGCAGCGCGACCCGCATCGCGACCTTCGAGGAACCCGCGGGCACGCCGCAGTCCATCACCACCAAGCCGGTGCTGGCAGAGATCAACGCGGAGCCCTACGTCTACGTGTCCACCGGGCGTTACCTCGGTACCACCGACCTCGCGAACACGGCAAAGCAGTCGATCTACGCGATCAAGGACACGCTCACCTCTACGGCGTACGCGACGCCGCGGACCTCGCTGCGCAAGAACACCATCGGCCTGACCACCGGCACGGTCACCAACTCCGACGGCACGACGAGCACGCAGCAGATCCGCACCTCGACCTGCACCACCAACTGCAGCAGCACGAGCGGCTGGTACGTCGACCTGCCGGATTCCGGAGAGCGCGTGAACGTGGACATGAAGCTGCAGCTCGGCACGCTCGTGGTCACCTCGAACGTGCCGCAGAACAATGCGTGCAACATCGGCGGCTACAGCTACATCAACTTCTTCAACTACTCCGACGGACTCGCGGTCCCGACGGCCGCGGGCGGCATGGTCGGCTACAAGCTCTCGGACTCGCTGGCGGTCGGCATCAACATCGTGCGACTGCCCTCGGGCCAGACGGTGGCGATCACGACGACCTCGGACGCGAAGCAGACCACGGTCAACGTGCCAACGGCGGGCGACGCACTCTCCGGGCGCCGCGTGAGCTGGCGCGAACTGGGCGAGTAGCGCACCCCGAGGTGGACGCGCTTCGCGGCGCGCTCGCCGCGGGTCTGCTGCCCTGGCCGCAGACCCGCGCCCGCCTGCTGGTGCTGCTGGCGGCCTCGCTGGTCGCGCACCTCGGCGCGGCCGCCGCCCTGCCGAAGCTGATGGCGGGCGTGTCTCCCGGCACGTCGGCGCAGGCGTCCCGCGTGATTCGCGTGTCGCTCCGCCCGGCTGCGGCGCCGGTCGCAGTGCCTCCGTCCGACGCGCGTCCCGCTCCCACGGCCCCGGAGGCGCCAGGCACCACGCCGCCGCCCCAGCAGTT
Source organism: uncultured Enterobacteriaceae bacterium (assembly GCA_964617355.1). Taxonomy (GTDB): domain Bacteria; phylum Pseudomonadota; class Gammaproteobacteria; order Burkholderiales; family SG8-39; genus CAZTDU01. The sequence continues at coordinate 17,205 of CAZTXP010000110.1, read as the reverse complement.
GCCGACGGCCGCTCGAACCCCGGTCGCGAGCCTGCCGATTGCGCCGTCGACCGCGACGGCGACGGCAAGCCCGGCCCCTGCGGCGCCGCCCGCCGTGCCGCCGCAGGTCGCCCCGGTGGTGCCGGCCCCCGCCGCGCACGCGACGGCGGCGTCCACCGGTCCCGCAGTCTCGCCGACCCCGCTCGCCGGCCCGCCGGCGAAGGCTCCGGTATCCGACGCCAGGCCGCGCCAAGGCAGCGAGCTGGCCCCGCGAGATGCCGACGGTCCGCTTTCGGGCCCGCGCTACCTCCACATGAAGGAAGTCGACCAGCGCCCCGCGCCGGTCACCCATATCAATCCCGTCTACCCGCCCGAAGCGGGGCAACTCGAAGGCCGAGTGGTCGTGCGGCTGCTGATCAACGAGAACGGCGGCATCGACCGCATCGAGATCGTGTCCGCGGATCCGCCGGGATTCTTCGAGCGACCCACGCTGGACGCCTTCGGCGGCGCGCGCTACCAGCCCGCTCTGAAGTCGAACGTACGGGTGAAGAGCCAGATGACGTTCGAGGTGAAGTTCCTGCGCGACGACACCATCCCCTCGCCGGATCGCCTGCCGCCCCCGATCCCCACCGGCCCGCCGAAGGCGGGCGGCTGAGCGCGGCGCGACTCAGCCCTTCGCCGGGCGCGCGAGCTCGCGCGGCAGCGAGAACACCACGTGCTCGGTGATGCCCTCCAGCGGGCGCACCTTGCGTGCACCCAGCGCCATCAGGCGCTCGATGAGTTCGTTCACCAGCACCTCGGGCGCGGACGCCCCGGCGGTCACGCCGACGCGGCGCTTGCCCTCGAGCCACTCGGGCTTGAGGTCCTCGGCGCGATCGACCATGTAGGCTTCCACCCCGATGGTCGTCGCGACCTCGCGCAGCCGGTTCGAGTTCGAGCTGTTCGGCGAGCCGACCACCAGCACGACGTCGCACTGCGGCGCCATGAACTTCACCGCGTCCTGCCGGTTCTGCGTGGCGTAGCAGATGTCGTCCTTCTTCGGGCCGTGGATCGCCGGGAATCGCGCGCGCAGCGCGGCGACGATCACCTGCGCGTCGTCCACCGACAGCGTGGTCTGCGTCACGTAGGCGAGCTTCGCCGGGTCGCGCACCGACAGCGCGGCGACGTCCTCGACCGTCTCGACGAGGTGCATGCCCTGCTCCGACTGCCCCATCGTGCCCTCGGCCTCGGGGTGCCCGCGGTGGCCGATCATGACGATCTCCATGCCGGCGCGGAGCATCTTCGCCACCTCGACGTGCACCTTGGTGACCAGCGGGCAGGTGGCGTCGAAGACCTTGAGGCCACGGCTCTCGGCCTCGGTGCGCACCGCCTTCGCCACGCCGTGCGCGCTGAAGATCACGGTGCTGCCCGCGGGGACTTCGTCGAGCTCCTCGACGAACACCGCGCCCTTGGCGCGCAGGTCGGCGACCACGTACTTGTTGTGCACGATCTCGTGGCGCACGTAGATCGGCGCGCCGTACTGCTCGAGGGCGCGCTCGACGATCTCGATCGCGCGCTCCACGCCGGCGCAGAACCCGCGCGGGTTGGCGAGCAGGACTTCGCTGTCGGCGGTCGCGGCTTCAGTGGTCATCGTGGGCGGCATTCTAGGTCAGCGCCAGCACCTCGACCTCGAACCGGATGCGCCTGCCGGCAAGAGGGTGATTCACCTCGACGTCGTCGCGCACCGGCCCGAAGGCGTCCTGCGGCTCGAGCAGGTACGAGGCGCGCCGGCCGATGCCGGCGTCCATCACGCAGCGCTCGAAGCCGGGCGCGAGCTCGCCCTCGCCGATGGCGAGCGTCGCCGGATGGCCGCCGAAGGTGGTGAGCACCTCGGTGCCGTCCTCGAGCGAGAGGCGGTAGTGCAGCGTCGCGATCATGGCCGGCCCGCGTGCGCGCGGTCGAACACCGCTTCCAGCCCCGGATGCGCGCCGCGCAGCCGGTCGACCACCCGCTTCGCCCAGTCGAAGTACTCGCGCCGGCGCTCCAGGCTCCAGCCGGCTGGCGGGTGCGCGACCACGTCTCGCAGGTTGCAGATCTTGTCGGCGAGCTTCACCAGTTTCGCCTCCCGGCTGATGTGCGCCGCGTGCTCCACCTGCGCCTCCTTGCGCTCGGCCTTGGCGAGCGTCTTGTCGTCGGTGACCTCGGCGACGATGGCTGCGACCCGCTCGCCGAAGGCACCGGCGACCTCGTCGCGCGTCGTGTCCGTGTCCTCGATCGTGTCGTGCAGCAGCGCCGCGCAGAGCACCTCGACCTCCTCGATGCCACCTTCGTTCACCAGCACGTCGGCGAGCGCGATCGGGTGGTTGATGTAGGGCGACGCGGCGACGTCCTTCCTGCGCTGGTCGCGGTGCTTGTGCGCCGCGAACGCAAGCGCCCGCAGGAGCAGCGACAGGTCAGCCTTCATGGGGTGCCTCCCGGTGCAGGAATCCATCGACGATGACCAGGCCGGCGCCGATCGTGATCGCGGAATCGGCGACGTTGAAGGCCGGGAAGTGCCAGCCCCCGGCGTGCAGCAGGATGAAGTCGACGACGTGGCCGAGGAACGCGCGGTCCCACGCATTGCCGAGCGCGCCGCCGAGGATCAGGGCGAGCCCGCCCGCGAGCACGCGCTTGCCCGGCTCGCGCACCAGCATCACCGAGATCACGACCGACGCCACCGCGGCGACGGCGAGGAACGCGGGCGTCTGCCACCCCGGCGCGTTGGCGAGGAAGCTGAACGCCGCGCCCTTGTTGAACACCAGCACGAGGTCGAAGAACGGCAGCACCGAGATCCTCTGCCCCGGCACGAGCCCGGCCTGCACGAGCGCCTTCACGGCCTGGTCCGCCAGCGCGATCGCCAGCGCGAGCGCGAACCAGGGCCACGATCTACGCATGCGAGCGCGTTTCCCCGCTGCCGAACAGGTTATCCGAGCAGCGTCCACAAAGCGTGGGATGCTCGGCGTTCGACCCGACGTCGGCGCGGTAGTGCCAGCAGCGCTCGCACTTGGCGTGCGCGCTCGGCACGACCGCGACCTCGGGCTCTCCGGCACGGCGATGCAGCGTGGCGCGCGAGGTGATGAGCGCGAAGCGCAGGTCGTCGCCGAGGCGCGCGAGCGCATCGAAGAGCGCGCCATCGGCGTGGATGTCGACCTCCGCCGCAAGCGAGGAGCCGATCGCCTTTTCGGCGCGCTTCTCCTCCAGTTTCTTCGCCACCACCGGCTTGAAGCGGCGCAACTCGTCCCACGCGGCGAGCGCCGCGTCGTCGAGGCCGTGCGCGGGGATGTCGTGCCAGGTCTCCTCGAAGATGCTCGCCTCGCCCTTGCCGGCGAAGATCTTCCACGCCTCCTCGGCGGTAAAGCTGAGCACCGGCGCCATCAGGCGCAGCAGGCTCTGCGTCACGTGCCAGAGCGCCGTCTGCGCCGAGCGACGCGCCTTCGACTTCGGCGCCGTGGTGTAGAGCCGGTCCTTCAGGATGTCGAGCCAGAAGCCGCCGAGGTCCTCGGAGCAGAACGACTGCAGCCGGTGCGCGACGAGGTGGAACTGGTAGCGCTCGTAGTCGCCCGCGAGTTCGGCCTGCATGCGCGAGGCGAGCGCGAGCGCGTAGCGGTCGATCTCGACCATCTCGGCCACCGGCACCGCGTCCTTCGCGATGTCGAAGTCCGAGGTGTTCGCGAGCAGGAAGCGCAAGGTGTTGCGGATGCGGCGGTAGCTCTCCACCACGCGCTTCAGGATCTCCTGCGAGATCGCGAGCTCGCCCGAGTAGTCGGTGGCCGCGACCCAGAGCCGCAGCACCTCGGCGCCGAGCGTGCCGGAGACCTCCTGCGGCGACACGGTGTTGCCCTTGGACTTCGACATCTTCTTGCCGTCGCCGTCGACCGTGAAGCCGTGCGTGAGCAGGCCCTTGTAGGGCGGCACGCCGTTCATCATGCAGGACACCAGCAACGAACTGTGGAACCAGCCGCGGTGCTGGTCCGAACCCTCGAGGTACAGGTCGGCCGGGAACTCCGTCTCGGCGCGGTGCGAGTGCTTCAGCACCGTGAAGTGCGTGGAGCCCGAGTCGAACCAGACGTCGAGCGTGTCCTTCACCTTCTCGTAGTGCGGCGCGTCTGCCCCGAGCAGTTCCTCGGCGGTGACGGCCTGCCAGGCCTCGATGCCGCCCTTCTCGACGCGCTGCGCGACCTGTTCCAGCACCTCGAGCGTGCGCGGGTGCAACGCCCCGGTCTCGCGGTGGATGAAGAACGGCATCGGCACGCCCCACTGCCGCTGGCGCGACAGCGTCCAGTCCGGGCGATTCGCGATCATGCCGTGCAGGCGCGCCTTGCCCCAGTCGGGGAAGAAGGCGGTGTTGTCGATGCCGCGCAGGGCGGTGGTGCGCAGCGTTTCCTTCGGCTTCGCACCGTTGAAGCCCGGCACCTCGTCCATGCCCGCGAACCACTGCACGGTGGCACGCAGGATCACCGGCGTCTTGTGGCGCCAGCAGTGCATGTAGCTGTGCAGGTCCATGGATCGTGCGAACAGCGCGCCGGCCTCGTCTAGCGCCTGCACCACCTTCGGGTTGGCGTCCCAGATCTTCAGGCCGCCAAAGAGCGGCAGCGTCGACACGTAGCGCCCGTCGCCCATCACCGGCGTGAGGATCTCGTCGTCCTTCATGCCGTAGCGGCGGCAGGACTCGAAGTCCTCGACGCCGTAGGCCGGCGCCGAGTGCACGATGCCCGTACCGGTGTCGAGCGTGACGTAGTCGCCGAGATACACAGGCGAGGTGCGCTCGTACAGCGGATGCCTGAATCGCAGGTGCTCGAGCGACGCGCCCTTGGCGCTCGCGATCGCGCGGCCCTCGAGCTTGTAGCGCGCGAGGCACGCATCGCGCAGCTCGGTGGCGAGGATCAGCAGGCCCTTGGGCGTATCGACGAGGTCGTAGGAGAACTCGGGATGCGCGTTCAGCGCCTGGTTGCCGGGGATGGTCCACGGCGTCGTGGTCCAGATCACGATCCAGCCCGGCTTGGCCGGCAGGCTCGCGAGGCCGAAGGCCTTCGCCACCTTCTCGGGTTCCGCGAACGGGAAGCCGACGTCGATCGCCGGGTCCTTGCGATCCTCGTACTCCACCTCGGCCTCGGCCAGCGCCGAGCCGCAGTCGAAGCACCAGTTCACCGGCTTGAGGCCGCGGTACACGTAGCCCTTGGCGAGCAACTGGCCGAGTGCTCGGATCTCGTCGGCCTCGTTCGCCGGCGCCATCGTGAGGTACGGGTTCTCCCAGTCGCCGAGCACGCCCAGCCTCTTGAAGTCCTCGCGCTGCTTCGCGATCTGCTCGGTCGCGTAGGCACGGCACAGGCGCTGCGTCTCCTCCGGCGGGAGGTTCTTGCCGTGCTGCTTCTCGATCTGCACCTCGATCGGCATGCCGTGGCAGTCCCAGCCCGGCACGTAGGGCGCGTCGAAGCCAGCCATCTGGCGCGACTTCACGATCACGTCCTTCAGGATCTTGTTCACCGCATGGCCGATGTGGATGTCGCCGTTCGCGTACGGCGGCCCGTCGTGCAAGACGAACCTCGGGCGGCCCTTCGCGACGGCGCGCAGGCGCTTGTAGACGCCCTTGTCGTGCCATTCCTTCACCCACTGCGGCTCGCGCTTCGCGAGGTCGCCCCGCATCGGGAACGGGGTGTCGGGGAGATTCAGCGTCTGCTTGTAGTCAGCCATTCTTCTCGAACCAGTGTCGTGCGTCCTCGACGTCCTTCGCGATCGCCGCCGTCAGCGTCGCGAGGTCGTCGTACTTCGCCTCGTCGCGCAGCTTCCGGTGGAAGCGCACGCGAAGATGGCGCCCATAGTGCTCGCCCTGCATGCCCACGAGGTGCGCCTCCAGCAGCGGCACCTTGACCGCGTTGACCGTGGGCCTCAGGCCCACGCTCGCCGCGCCGATCCATCGCTCGCCGTTCGCCTCGTCCTCGGCCGACACCGCGAACACGCCCGCCACCGGCGGCGCCCGGCGCAGCATGATGTTCGCCGTCGGGAAGCCGAGCGTGCGCCCGAGCTTCGCGCCGTGCGCGATGCGGCCCGAGAGCGTGTACGGCCGCCCCAGCAGCCGCTCCGCCGCGGCGAGGTCCCCGGCCGCGAGCGCCGCGCGCACCGCGGAACTCGACACGCGCTCGTCCGCCTCGCGCACTTCCGGCATCGCCTCCACCTCGAACCCGAGCCGCGCGCCTTCCGAGCGCAGCAGCGCGAGCCCCCCGGCGCGCTTCGCGCCGAAGCGGAAGTCGCCGCCCACCAGCAGCCAGCGCACGCCCAGCCCCGCGACCAGCAGGTCCTCGACGAATCGCTCCGCGGTCATCGAGGCGAGGCGCCGGTCGAAGCGCGCCACGTGCACGCGATCCATGCCGGCGTCGGCCAGCAGCTCCAGCTTGTCGCGCATGCGCGTGATGCGCGCCGGCGCGTCCTGCGGGTTGAACAGCTCGCGCGGATGCGGCTCGAAGGTGAGCACGCACGCCGGCATGCCGCGCTCGCGTGCCTTCGCTCCTACCCGCTCGAGCATCGCGCGATGCCCGCGATGGATGCCGTCGAAGTTGCCGACGGTCCAGGCGGACGGCGACGCGGTCCCGGGATGGCTGCCGTGCGTGACGACCATTCGTGGCTAAAATATTGAATTGTAGCGACAATAGCCCTACTGCGCGCTGCACCGCGGCAATCCGCGCTGAACCGGGAGGCACCCATGAAGACGCTGGAAGACCAGATGTCGTTCTACGCCGCCTACCACCAGGACCCTCGCAACAAGGCGACCCACTTCGTCGGCGTGCCGACGATCGTGTTCTCCCTGATGATCCCGCTCGGCTGGCTGCGCTTCGAGGCCGGCGATGCGAGCCTCACCGCGGCCTTCGTCGTCTCGGCCGTGCTGGTCGCCTACTACCTCGCGCTGGACGCGATCCTCGGCATCGCGATGGGCTTCGTCTTCGCCGCCATGCTCTGGCTCGCCGAGCCGCTCGCGGCGGCCCCGCTCGCCACCGGCGTCACGTGGTTCCTCGGCCTCTTCGTCGGCGGCTGGGCCTTGCAGCTCTGGGGCCACGTCTTCGAGGGCCGCAAGCCTGCGCTGGTGGACAACCTGTTCCAGGTCTTCGTGGCGCCGATCTTCCTCTGTGCCGAGGCCTTCTTCGCGCTCGGCTACCGGCCCGCGCTGCGCGACGCGGTGCAGCGCCGCGCGGAGGAACTGCGCCGCGCAGCGGGCATTGCGCCGGGCGCCGTGCCTAGTTGAGCCGGGCGCAACGCGCCGAAAGGTCGACGACCCGCGCGCGGACGTCGTCCATGTCCGCCGCCTCGGGCTCGCGCGCGAGGTAGTCGCGCAGGTCCTGCAAGGCCGGCCGCCAGCATTCGAGCCGTTCGTAGAGCAGCCCGCGGTCGCGCAGGTCGTCGTGCGCGTCCGGCGCCACGACCAGGATGCGGTCCAGCACCGCGAGCAGCTTCTGCGGTTCGTCCTTCTCGCGCCAGATGCCCTTCAGGTTGCGCAGCACGCGCGCGAGCACCTGCCGGTTCGAGGCCGGCTCGAGGAAGGTATCCAGCGGCAGGTCCTCCGGCGCGAGCTTGCCGGTCGCGGCGCGCGGCACGACGCGCTTCAGGCGCGCCCGCAGGTCGTCTTCCGACAGCGGCACCCCGCCAGCGAATGGATCGAGCACCAGCATGCCGCGCCGCATGCGCACGCGCACCAGGAAATGCCCCGGGAACGACACGCCCTCCACCGGCAATCCCATGCGCCGACCCACCTCCATGTAGACGATCGACAGCGTGATCGGGATGCCGGTGCGCCGGTCCATGACTTCGTTGAGGTAGCTGTTCCGCGGGTCGTAGTAGTCGTCGGCGTTGCCCGAATAGCCGAGGTCGTCGAACAGGAACTGGTTCAGCGCGATGATCTTGTCCTCGACCGCCGTCGCGTCCGCGTGCTCCGTGCGCAGGCGCTCGCCCATGCGGTCGAGGTCGGCGAGGTAGCGCTCCACGTCGAGGCCGGGGTACGCATCCTGCGCCACCATCAGGCAGGCACGCGCGAGGTCGATCCTCGCGTCGTCCTGCGCGAGCAGCGCGCGGAAGTCCTCGAGCGCCGGCATCACTCCGCCCCTCGCCGCGAAAAATCTCGCAGCCGGAAGCCGAACGCCAGCAGCGCACCGAGGTAGACGGCGGCACCGAGCGCCACCAACCCGCCGAGCGCAGCCACGCGCATCGCGGCGCCCGCCTCGAACCACCACTGCGCGGGCCCGGCCGCCGCGCGCAGCGCCGCAGCCATCAGCAGCACCGCGATCGCGACCTTGGCCGCGAACAGGCCCCAGCCCGGCTGCGGGACGTAGATGCCCTGGCGCCTGAGCACGCCAAAGAGCAGTAGCGCATTGAGGCACGCGCCGAGGCCGATCGCGAGCGCGAGACCGGCGTGCGCCAGCGGCCCGACGAACAAGAGGTTCATCGCCTGCGTGGCGACCAGCGTCAGCACGCCGATCTTCACCGGCGTCGCCACGTTCTGGCGCGCGTAGAAGCCCGGCGCGAGGATCTTCACCATGATCATGCCCACCAGTCCGACGCTGTAGGCCACCAGCGCGCGCTCGGTCATCGCCGCGTCCTCGGCCGAGAACTTGCCGTAGTGGAAGAGCGCCGCGATCAGCGGCGTCGCGATCGCCGCGAGCGCGACCGCGGCCGGCACCGCGAGCACCAGCGTCATGCGCATCCCCCAGTCGAGGAGCTTCGAGTAGTCCCCGGCCGCGCCGGCCGAGTGGTACTTCGACAGGCTCGGCAGCAGGATCGTGCCCACCGCGACGCCCAGCACGCCCGCCGGGAACTCCATCAGCCGGTCGGCGTAGTACAGCCACGACACGCTGCCGGTGACGAGGAAGGACGCGAAGATCATGTTGAGGAGCAGCGACAGCTGGCTCACCGACACGCCGAACACCGCCGGCGCCATCAGCTTCAGCACGCGGCGCACGCCCGGATGCCGCAGGTCGAGCCGCCAGCGCGGCAGCATGCCGATGCGGGCGAGGAACGGCAGCTGCAGCGCGAGTTGCAGGATGCCGCCGACGAACACCGCCCAGCCGAGCACCTTCACCGGGGGGTCGAAGTACGGCGCGGCGAACGCCGCCGCGACGATGAACGAGACGTTCAGCAGCACCGGCGTGAAGGCCGGCACGGCGAAGCGGTTCCAGGTGTTCAGAACGCCCGCGGCGAGCGCCACCAGCGAGATGAAGAGCACGTACGGGAACGTGATGCGCAGCAGCGCCACGGTGAGCTCGAACTTCACCGGGTCGCCGGCGAACCCCGGCGCGGACAGCCAGACGATGGCCGGGGCGGCGGCCACCCCCAGGACGGTGACCAGCACCAGCGCGAGGAAGAGCACCGTGGCGACGCTGTCGACCAGCGAGCGGGTGTCCTCCGCCCCCTGCCGGGTGCGGTACTCCGAGAGGATCGGCACGAAGGCCTGCGAGAACGCCCCCTCGGCGAAGAGGCGCCGCAGCAGGTTCGGGATCTTGAAGGCGACGAAGAAGGCATCCGTCGCCAGGCCCGCCCCGAAGGCCCGGGCGATGAGGAAATCCCGCACGTAGCCCAGGATCCGGGACAGGGTGGTCATCCCGCTGACGGTGGCCAGGGCCCGGAGCAGGTTCATGCTAGAATTTCGCCCTTTTTCGGTTCCCGGACCCAGACATGGCCAATACCAGCTCCGCCAAGAAAGCCGCCCGCCAAGCCACCAAGCGGCGCGCGCACAACATGACCCAGCGCACCGCCCTGCGCAGCGCGGTGAAGAACGTCCGCAAGGCGATCGCCGCCGGAGACAAGAACGCCGCCGCCGCCACGCTCGAGAAGTCGCGCGGCGTGATCGACCGCATGGCCTCCAAGGGCATCGTGCATCGCAACGCCGCGGCGCGCTACAAGAGCCGCCTCGCGCACGCCATCAAGGGCATGGCGTAGCGCAGTCCCCCGGGGCGAGTGCAACTACTCGCCCCCGGCTCGCTGCACCTCGGCGAGCCTGGTGCGCTCTGGCACGCGACCGTCGCGCACCTGCAAGTCGTTGTCCTTCGCGAAACTCACCAGGAACCGGAAGGCCATCGGCTCGAGCTCCTCGAGCCGCTTGTCCACGACCACGCAGCGGATGCCTGCCGACGTCACCGGGTGCACGTACGGCGAGTACTGCATGCGGTGGTCGCCGCCGAAGGCCGCCATCACGCCGCACAGCCGCTCGGCCCAGTCGCTCGGCCGGAACGGCTTGCCGTCCTGCGTCATGCCCTGGATGACGAACTCGATGACCTCGGCGTGATCGGGCATGGGCCGCGATTATAGTCCGCGGGTCCCTGCTTCCCCTGCACCGCGCGGCGCTATCCGCCGGGCTTGAAGCCGAGCGGCGCGAGCACCGCGAGCACGACCAGCGCGACCAGCGCCCAGACGATCCAGCGCGTGCGCCCGGATCCGGCTGCCGCCGTGGCCTCGCGCTGCTGGCGCGCGACGCGCACCACCCAGCGATCGGCGCGGTCGCCGAAGCATTCGACCGGCGATCGCCCGGCGAACTTCGCGTAGAGCAAGGCGCCGCCCAGGCACGCGAACAGCACGACCAGGTTCGGCCATTCGCCGATGGTCCACGACCACGGCACGCCCCAGCTGAAGTCGTTGAACGGCCAGTACGGGTAGATCGGCCAGGTCGGCCCGCCAGCGACCACGTCGAGGAAGTTGTGCACGCCGCAGGCGACCGCCGCGAGCGCGGCCGTGCGCGCCCGCGCCGCGCCGGGGGTCGCCAGCCACCAGGCCACGAGCGCCACCACGGCGACGTAGGCGAGGCCGTGGGTGTAGCGATGGTGCACGACCTGCCAGACGTTCTCGAAGGCCTTGTCCTTGTCCAGGCCATACCACGCGATCGCCACCACGTACGCGAGGACGTCGAAGTCCGGCGCGAAGCCCGCCCACGCGACGATGCGCCGGTCCCGCGGCGTGGCGACGTCCGCGGCCTCGGCGAAATACCAGCTGAGCATCAGGTGCGAGGGGCCTTGCATGCCTTCAGCCAGATGATCGCCGCGAGCGCGGCAAGGAAGATCCACAACGCGGCCACCGAGAGCCACTGGTAGGTCGCGCCCTCGCGGCTCGCGGGCGCGAGGGCGGGCCACGCGAAGGTCAGCGCGACGATCGCGACGACCGTGAGGCCCAGCAGGACACGCAGCGCGGCCATGGCGACCGATTATGCACAGCGGCACGGCGGTTCGCTATGCAGCCCCGGACCGGCCCCGTGCCTGCCTAGACTGGCCCGCACCAGATCCCGAGAGGAGCCTTCCATGCCCGGCAAGCAACGCATCACCAGCCCCCACGTCCCCGAAGCCGCGCCCGGCACGTGGTCGAACTGCATCCGCGCCGGCGAGTTCCTGTTCATCTCGGGGCAGGTCGCGCGCTCCAGCGTCACCGCCGGCGCCGACGCGCCCGACGAGTACGGCCAGGCCAAGGTCGCGTTCACCAAGATCCGGCACCTCATCGAGGCCGCGGGCGGGAAGATGGACGACGTGGTGAAGATGACCATCTACGTCGTCAACATCAAGCAGAACAAGGAAATCTGGCGCGCGCGCCGCGAGTTCTTCACCGGCGACTTCCCGGCCTCGACGCTGGTCGAGGTGCGATCCCTCGCCTCGCCCGAGATCCTGCTCGAGATCGACGCGGTGGCGTGGCTCGGAGGCTCGAAATGAGCGCCGTATCCCGGTTGGTGGCGACGCTCGCGCTGGGCCTCGCCGCATCGTTCGCGCACGCGCAGGGCGACGCCTTCCCGCAGAAGCCGGTGAAGATCGTCGTGCCGTTCACCGCGGGCGGTTCCGCCGACTTCCTCGGCCGCCTGGTCGCGGAGCGCCTCACCGCGCTCTGGGGCAAGCCGGTGATCGTCGAAAATCGCCCCGGAGCGAGCACGCTGCTCGGCCTCGGCATGGTCGCGAAGTCGGCGCCCGACGGCTACACGCTCGGCATGAACACCTCCGGGCTCGCGCCACAGCCGGCGCTGAGGAAGACCATGCCGTTCGACGTGCTGGAAGACGTCGAATTCGTCACTGCGCTGGTGGAGACGCCCTTCGTGCTCACCGCGCATCCGTCGCTCGGCGTGACGTCTGCGCGCGAACTCGTGGCGTGGGCGAAGGCCAATCCCGGCACGCTCAACTACGGCTCGTTCGGCGTCGGCTCGACGCCGCACATCCTCGGCGAGATCCTCGTGCAGGCGGTCGGCACGAAGATCGTGCACGTGCCGTTCAAGGGCTCCTCCGAATCGATCGCGGCGCACCTCGCGGGCAACGTGCAGGTGAACTTCGACGTGCCGCAGCAGGTGCTGCCGCACGTGCGCGCCGGCAAGCTGCGCGCGCTCGCGATCACCGCGACGAGCCGCTTCAAGGACCTGCCCGACGTGCCCACGGGCCCCGAGGCCGGCATGCCGGACCTCGACCTGCCGACGACCTACGGCATCCTCGCGCCGCGGCGCATCCCGCCGGAGGTACTGCGACGCCTGAACGAGGGCATCGTGACGGTGCTGCGCCAGCCCGAGGTGGTGGCCGCGCTCGACAAGCAGGCGATGTCGGTGGTCGCGAACCGTCCCGAGGAGTTCCGCGCCAGCTTCGCACGCACCGTCGAGCGCACGCGGCGCGTGGTGGTGAACGCGGGCATCCAGCCCTCCGATTGAGATAAGTTGCGATAAGATCGCGGGAACGGCGGCAGGGGTCGCCGTTTTTCATTCGGAGGATGGCCATGTCGCACCTGATGAACACGTACGCGCGGCAGCCGGTCGCGTTCGTGCGTGGCGAAGGCGTGTGGCTCTGGGACGAGGACGGCCGCAAGTACCTCGACGCGCTCGCCGGCATCGCCGTCAACACGCTCGGGCACAACCACCCGGCGCTGGTGCGCGCGATCGCCGAGCAGGCCGCGAAGGTGATCCACACCTCCAACCTCTTCCGCATCCCGGTGCAGGAGAAGGCCGCCGACCTCGTCGCCGGCATCACCGGCCTCGATGAGGTGTTCTTCTGCAACTCCGGGCTGGAAGCGAACGAGTGCGCGATCAAGCTCGCGCGCCTCTACGGCCACCAGAAGGGCATCGCCGAACCGCACATCATCGTCATGGAAGAGGCCTTCCACGGACGCTCGCTCGCCACGCTGTCGGCTACCGGCAGCCGCAAGGTGCAGGCAGGCTTCGAGCCGCTGGTGCCGGGCTTCGTGCGCGTGGCGCTGAACGACCTCGACGCGGTGCGCGCGGTCGCCGAGCGCGACCCGAACGTGGTCGCGGTGCTGGTCGAGCCGATCCAGGGCGAAGGCGGCATCCACGTGTCGCGCCTCGACTACCTGCGCGGCCTGCGCGAACTCTGCGACAAGCACCAGTGGCTGCTGATGGCCGACGAGATCCAGTGCGGCCTCGGGCGCACCGGCAAGTGGTTCATGTACCAGCAGGCCGGCATCGTCCCGGACGTCGTATCGCTCGCCAAGGGCCTCGCCGGCGGCGTGCCGGTCGGCGCTTGCGTCGTCGGCGGACGGGCGAAGGGCGTGTTCAAGCCGGGCAACCACGGCTCGACCTTTGGCGGCGGGCCGCTCGCGATGGCCGCGCTCTGCGCCACGCTCGAAACCATGCAGAAGGACGGCCTGCTCGCCAACGCCGAGCGCGTCGGGCAGTCGATCCGCGACGGCCTCGCGAAGGCGCTCGCCGGCGTCGCCGGCGTGAAGGACATCCGCGGCCTCGGACTGATGATCGGCGTCGAGCTCGACCGCCCCTGCGGCGACCTGGTGAAGGTCGCGCTCGCCGGCGGCGTGATCCTCAACGTCACGCACGACAGCGTGATCCGCCTGCTGCCGCCGCCGGTGATGAGCGAGGCCGAGGGCCGCGAGCTCGTCGACCGCCTCGCGCCGATGATCCGCGAGTTCCTCGCCGGCGCTTCGCTGCCGAAGGCCGCCGCCGCGCGCTAGCGGCAGGGAGACCGCCGTGAAATTGCGCCACTTCCTGCAATTCAACGACTTCAGCTCGAAGGAGCTGGAATACGTCTTCTCGCGCACGCGCTGGATCAAGGACCAGTTCAAGCGCTACCGGCGCTACTGGCCGCTGCAGGACCGCACGCTGGCGATGATCTTCGAGAAGCAGAGCACGCGCACGCGCCTGTCCTTCGAGGCCGGCATGCAGCAGCTCGGCGGCATCGCGATCTTCCTCAACACCCGCGATTCCCAGCTGGGCCGCGGCGAGCCGGTCGAGGACGCGGCGCAGGTGATCTCGCGCATGTGCGACATCGTCATGATCCGCACCTTCGAGCAGGACATCCTCGACCGCTTCGCGGCGAACTCCCGCGTGCCGGTGATCAACGGCCTGACGAACGAGTACCACCCGTGCCAGATCCTCGCCGACATCTACACCTTCATCGAGCATCGCGGCTCGATCCGGGGCAAGACGGTGGCGTGGATCGGCGACTCGAACAACGTCTGCAACACCTGGCTGCAGGCCGCCGAGGTGCTCGGCTTCAACGTGCACGTGTCGACGCCGCCGGGCTACGAGGTCGAGCCCGAGCGCGCCGGCCTCTACGGCACCGCGAACTACGAGGAATTCAAGGACCCGATGGCCGCGGTGAAGGGCGCCGACCTCGTCACTACCGACGTCTGGACCTCGATGGGCTTCGAGGCCGAGAACGAGAAGCGCAAGCGCGCCTTCGAGGACTGGAAGGTCGACGCCGAGATGATGCGCGCGGCGAAGAAGAAGGCGCTCTTCATGCACTGCCTGCCGGCGCACCGCGGCGAGGAAGTCGACGCCGCCGTGATCGACGGCCCGCAGAGCGTGGTCTGGGACGAGGCCGAGAACCGCCTGCACACGCAGAAGGCGCTGATGGAGTTCCTGCTCCTCGGCAAGGTGAAGGGCCGAGGGAAGTCCTGAGCGGCCTCAGGCCGCGATCACCGGCACCACGTAGGGCCCTTCGGGGATCACCGCCACGGACGGGTTGCCGAGCCGGTCGATGCTGGCCTGCACGGCCGCGTCCACCGAGTCGACGAGCTCCACGCCGGTGATCGCGCGCATCCCGGCGTCCAGCCCCGTCGTGTAGAGCTGGATGCGGCCCTTGCGCATCGGCTTCAACTGCATCTCGGTCTGCCACTCGTCGATCTCGGCCAGCGACTTCGCCATCAGCGTGGCGAGGAAGCGCTCCGGCCCGAGTTCGACCAGCCGCCGTTGCGAATCGCGGAACTCCGGCGAACCAAAGCCGTCCGCGCACTCCGAGGCGATGATCAGCGTGCCGCCGGGCTCGAGGATGTCGAGCGGCGTCACCATGCCCTTCACCGTCTGGTAGTACGTCGTGTCGAGCGGATAGCCGGCCGACGAGGTGACGATGGTGCCGAAGCGACGCCCGACTGGCACGCGCGCCGAGCGGTCGATGTAGGCCACCGCCGCGAGGTGGCTCTCGATGATCTCGCCGAAGGTGACGTGCACGAGGTCGCGTGCCTCGTCGATCACGGTGTTCAGTGCGTAGACGTCGCCCAGCATGCGCACGATCTCGAGCTGCTCCTCGTGCAGCGGATTGCCCGCGAGGTTGCACTGCACCGCCAGCGGGTCTTCCATGAAGCGCGCCGAGTGGAAGGTGCGAATGGTGGCGTGGTGCGCCACGCCGGGCGCGACCACCTTGCGGCCGCCCGACCAGCCGGCCATGAAGTGCGGCTCTACGAGGCCCGTGGCGATGCGCAGGTCCGCGCCTGCGAAGCGGCGGTTGATGCGCACCGGCGTGCCGCGCGTGCGCGTCGCGCCGAGGTCGACGTGGTCCTCGTCGCGGCGCGCGAAGTGGTTCACGACCTCCACCGTCTTCAGCACCCACGGATCGCCGACCAGCTCCTCGAGTTCCGCGCCCTCGTTCGGTCGGTGCAGGCCGGTGGCGACCAGCACGCAGATGCTCGAGGCCGGGATGCCCGCCGCCATCAGGTCCTCGATCATCGGCCGCAGGAACAAGTGATTCGGCACCGGCCGCGTGATGTCGCAGATCAGGATGCACGCGCTGCGTCGGCCGGCGGCGAGTTGCCGCAGCGGCGCCGACCCCACGGGTGAATCGAGCGCGACGCGAACGGCCGCGCGCGGATCCGGAAGCTTGGGCAGCGGACGCTTGCGGATCACCTCGACCTGCGCGCCCGCCGGCATGGTCACCGGCAGGTGTCCGCGCCCGAAGGCCAGGTCGATGCGGTTCGGTCCGCTCACCGGGCCGCCTTACTTGCGGGGCTCGGTCGCCCCGAGCAGGGGCACGCTGCCGCCGGACGCGTCGCCGAGCAGCCCCGCCTCTCCGTAGACGCGCAGCTTGTCGCGCGTGTCGGCGATGTCGAGGTTGCGCATCGTCAGCTGGCCGATGCGGTCGGCCGGCGTGAAGTAGACCTTCTCGCCCTTCTCCATCGTCAGCCGCTCGGGCTGGTAGGTGAGGTTCGGGCTCTTCGTGTCGAGGATCGAGTAGTCGTTGCCGCGGCGCAATTCGAGGGTCACCTCGCCAGTGACCGCCTTCGCCACCCAGCGCTGGGCCGTCTCGCGCAGCATCATGGTCTGCGGGTCGAACCAGCGGCCTTGATACAGCAGGCGCCCGAGGCGGCGGCCGTTGTTGCGGTACTGCTCGATGGTGTCCTCGTTGTGGATCCCGGTGACGAGGCGCTCGTAGGCGACGTGCAGCAGCGCCATCCCCGGCGCCTCGTAGATGCCGCGGCTCTTCGCCTCGATGATCCGGTTCTCGATCTGGTCGCACATGCCCAGGCCGTGGCGGCCGCCGATGGCGTTCGCCTCGGTGAAGAGCGCGACCGCGTCCGCGAACGACTGCCCGTTCAGCGCCACCGGCACGCCCTCCTCGAACGCCACCGTGACGCGCTCCGCCTTCACCGCCACGTCGTCGCGCCAGAAGGCGACGCCCATGATCGGCTTGACGATGCCCACGCCCTTGTCGAGGAACTCCAGGTCCTTCGCCTCGTGCGTCGCGCCGAGCAGGTTCGAGTCGGTCGAGTACGCCTTCTCGGCGCTCATCTTGTAGTCGAAGCCGGCCTTCGCCATGTACTCCGACATCTCCTTGCGCCCGCCGAGCTCGTCGATGAAGCGCTGGTCGAGCCACGGCTTGTAGATGCGCAGCGCCGGGTTCGCGAGCAGGCCGTAGCGGTAGAAGCGCTCGATGTCGTTGCCCTTGAAGGTCGAGCCGTCGCCCCAGATGTTGACGCCGTCCTCGCGCATCGCCACCACCAGCGCGGTCCCGGTCACGGCCCGGCCGAGCGGGGTGG
>CAZTXP010000109.1:0-44716 GCA_964617355.1 uncultured Enterobacteriaceae bacterium | reverse complement strand
TGATCGCCGGCAAGGTCGCGCTCGTGTGCGGCTACGGCGACGTGGGCAAGGGCTCGGCCCAGGCGCTGCGGGCGCTGTCGGCGCAGGTGTGGGTCACCGAGATCGACCCCATCAACGCGCTCCAGGCGGCGATGGAGGGCTACCGCGTCGTGACGATGGACTACGCCGCCGACAAGGCCGACATCTTCGTCTCGGCCACCGGCAACTTCCATGTGATCACGCACGAGCACATGAAGAAGATGAAGGACCAGGCCATCGTCTGCAACATCGGCCACTTCGACAACGGGATCGAGGTCGCGGCGATCGAGAAGTACAAGTGGGAGGAGATCAAGCCGCAGGTGGACCACGTGATCTTCCCCGACGGCAAGCGCATCATCCTGCTCGCCAAGGGGCGCCTCGTGAACCTCGGCTGCGCCACCGGCCACCCGAGCTACGTGATGAGCTCGTCGTTCGCCAACCAGACGATCGCCCAGATCGAGCTCTTCACCAACACGGCGAAGTACCCGGTCGGCGTCTACACGCTGCCCAAGCACCTCGACGAGAAGGTGGCGCGCCTGCAGCTGAAGAAGCTCAACGCGCAACTCACCGAGTTGTCGGAGGAGCAGGCGAAGTACATCGGCGTGGCGAAGCAGGGCCCGTACAAGTCCGACCACTACCGGTACTAGGATCGTGCCCGCCCCGGAGATCAGCTTCGAGTTCTTTCCGCCGAAGACCGCGGAAGGCCAGGAGAAGCTGCGTTCCACGTGGCAGCAGCTCGCGTCGCGGAAGCCGAAGTTCTTCTCGGTGACCTACGGCGCGGGCGGCACCACGCGCGAGGGCACGCTCGAGACGGTGCTCGAGATCCGCGGCGCCGGCCACGCGGCCGCGCCGCACCTCTCCTGCATCGCCTCGACGCGCGCCGAGATCGCCGCGCAGCTCGAGCAGTACCGCTCGAACGGCATCCGCCACCTCGTGGCGCTGCGCGGCGACCTGCCGTCCGGCTTGGGCCACTCCGGCGAGCTGCCGCACGCGAGCGACCTCGTCGCCTTCGTGCGCCAGACCACCGGCGACTGGTTCCACGTCGAGGTCGCGTGCTACCCGGAGTACCACCCGCAGACGCGCTACGCGAAGGACGAGGTCGCGAACTTCAGGCGCAAGGTGGACGCCGGCGCGAACTCGGCGATCACGCAGTACTTCTTCAACGCCGACGCGTACTTCCGCTTCGTAGACGAATGCAGGAAAGGCGGCATCGCGATCCCGATCGTCCCGGGGATCATGCCCATCGGCAACTACTCGCAGCTCGCGCGCTTCTCGGAGGCCTGCGGCGCGGAGATCCCGCGCTGGATGCGCCTGAAGCTGGAGGGCTACCACGACGACGCGGCCTCGATCCGCGCCTTCGGCATCGACGTGGTGTCCGCGATGGGCCGGCGCCTGCTGGACGGCGGCGCGCCGGGACTGCACTTCTACACGCTGAACCAGTCCACCCTGCCCGCCGCGATCTGCGAACGGCTCGGGTTGTAGCGCCCCGATGGATGCGACGCGGCGGCTGAGGATCTTCGCGGCCGCCGCGCTCGCCTTCGCCGCGATCGAGGTCTTCGACCCGCTGCTCCTCGGCGCGCTCGACGCGCGGCTGCTGGATGCCTTCGTGCGCCACCACGCGCAGAAGCTCGCGCCGGACCCCGACCTCGTGCTCGTCGACGTCGACGACGCCAGCCTCGCGAAGCTGCAGGACGAGGCCGGCAAGTGGCCGTGGCCTCGCATCGTGCACGCGCAACTCGTCGAGGGCCTCGCCGCGCAAAAGCCGAAGGCGATCGTGTTCGACATGGTGTTCTCCGAGCCGGACGTGTACCGCAAGGAGAGCGACGCGGCGTTCGCGGATGCCGTGGCCGCGCAGAAAAACGTGTATTTCCCGCTGGTGCGGCTGCCCGCCCACAACGACGCGAAGTTCCCGCCGATCTCCACGCTCGCTGGACCGCTCGGCCTTAAGGCCCGCCCCGGGTCCGATGCGCAAGCGCGTGCCGCGCTCGTGCCGCCGCTCGCGCTGCCCCCGACGGCCT
The DNA here is from genome assembly GCA_964617355.1 of uncultured Enterobacteriaceae bacterium. GTDB lineage: Bacteria > Pseudomonadota > Gammaproteobacteria > Burkholderiales > SG8-39 > CAZTDU01. Next base: position 42,680 of record CAZTXP010000109.1, on the reverse strand, counting down.
GGCGCGCGGGAACAATCGGGTTCGAGAACGATGCCGACGGCGTCGGCCGCCGATATCGCCTGCGCGAGGTCGTGGGTGGATGGGAGATCCCCTCGCTCCCCGCGCGGCTCGCGGCCGACCTTGGCTGGCCGCTGCCCGCGGGCGATGAAGTGCTGCTGTCATGGCGAGGCGCTGCCGGCTCCATCCGGCACGTGTCCTACGCCGACCTGTACGAGGACTTCAACCGCAGCGCGCGCAAGCGGCCCGCGGACGAGTTCGCCGGCAAGATCGTGATCGTCGGTACCGCGGCCACCGCGCTGCAGGACTTGCGCGTCACGCCGATGTCCAGCCTGCACCCCGGCGCCGAGATCCTCGGCACCGCGATCGAGAACCTGAAGAACGGCCGCGTGATGCGCACCGCGCCGCCGCTCACGCCGATGCTCGTCGCATTGCTGCTGGTCGCGCTCCTGTACGCCGCGTTCGCGCGCAACCGGGATGCGAGTCGCACCGGCTATGCGCTCGGCGCCGGCACCGTCGCGGCGCTCGCGGCGAGCTGGTTTGCCGCGGGCCAGCTGCTGCGCCTGCCGCTCCTCGCGCCGCTGGTCGCGGCATGGCTGTTCTACTTCGCCGCCGCGGCGGCGGCCTACTTGCGCGAGAAGCGCGCGCGGCAGGAGGCAATCGCGATGTTCTCGCGCTTCGTCAACCCGCACGTGGTAAAGCAGCTGGTCGAATCCGGCGGCCTGCAGGGCGCGGGCCAGAATCGCGACATCACGCTGCTCTTCTCGGACATCCGCGGCTTCACCACGCTGTCGGAGACGCGGCCGCCGGAGGAAATCGTCTCGATCCTCAACCGCTACTTCTCGCTGCAGGTGGACGCGGTGTTCCGCCACGGCGGGTCGCTGGACAAGTTCATCGGCGACGCGATCATGGCGTTCTGGGGCGCGCCGCTCGACGACCCCGACCACGCGCGGAACGCGGTCGCGTGCGCGCTCGACATGGTGGACAACCTGCTCGCCTTCAAGGAAGAGCTGGGCGGGCTCGGCGGGACCTTCGACGTCGGCATCGGCCTGCACTCCGGGCCCGCGGTGGTGGGCCTCATCGGCTCGGAGAAGCGCCGCGAGTACACCTCGATCGGCGACACCGTGAACCTCGCCTCGAGGATCGAGGGCCTCACCAAGGACGCGCAGCGCCGCGTGCTGGTGTCGCGCGACACCATGGAGCGCTGCCTGCGATCCACGCCGTGCCCGTTTGACTTCGCATTCGTCGGCTCGTATAAGGTCAAGGGACGCGCCCAGGAAGTCGAACTGTTCGAACCCCTCCGCAAGCCATGAAGCGCCTCGTCCCGATCGCCGCCGCCGCCCTCGTCGCAGGCACCTGCCTCGCGGAGCCTGCGACCGTGCTCAAGGCCACCGAACTGAAGAAGGAGCCCGCCAGCGACTCGGCCACCGTGGCGCCGCTCGCCGAGGGTGCGAAGGTCGACGCACAGGAGCGGAAGGGCGGCTGGACGCGCGTCAAGGCACCCGGCGGCGTCGAGGGCTGGGTGCGCATGCTGCAACTGCGCTACGGCAGTGGCGAGGCGAAGCAGGGCGATACCGGCGTGTCGCAACTCCTCAATGTCGCTCGCACCGGTTCCAGCGGCACGCAGGTGACGACCGGCGTGCGCGGGCTGGACGCCGACAAGCTCGCCAGCGCGCGGCCGAATCCCGCCGAGATGTCGAAGATGAACGGCTACGCCGCGAGCCGCGAGTCGGCGCAAGGCTTCGCGTCGCAAGGCCCTCTGCAGCCGCAGCGCGTCGACTACCCCAAGGAGGGCGGATGAGACGCCTCCTCGCGCTGCTGGTCCTCGCGTTCGTCGCGATTGCGCCCGCGCACGCGCAGTTCAACCTCAACCTGAACCGCCTGCTCGACGCGGCGAAGAACGTCGGCCGCGCCAGCACCGAGATCGACGAGAAGCAGGAGATCGAGATCGGCCGCGAGATCGCCTCGACCCTGCTCGGCGCTGCGCCGCTGGTGCAGAACGACGCCATGCAGCGCTACGTGAACCAGGTCGGTCGCTGGCTCGCACTGCAGAGCGAGCGGCCGGACCTGCCGTGGCAATTCGGCGTGCTCGACGCGCCGCAGGTGAACGCGTTCGCGGCGCCGGGCGGCTTCGTGTTCATCACGCGCGGGCTGCTCGAGCGCATGAAGAACGAAGCCGAGCTCGCCGGCGTGCTCGCGCACGAGATCGTCCACGTGCTTCGCAAGCACCACCTGAAGGCGATCCAGAAGAACGCGCAGGCGAACCTCGCCGCAGACGCGCTGTCCGCGGCGATGCGCGACACCAATTCGGCCGTGCGCCAGAAGCTGGTTGGCTTCGGCACCGAGATGTTCGCGCGCGGCCTGGACAAGTCCGACGAGCTCGAGGCAGATCGCCTCGGCATCGTCATCGCCGCACGCGCCGGCTACGACGCCTACGGCCTGCCTTCCGTGCTGCAGGTCCTGCAGGCGATGAACCCCGAGGACTCCGGGCTCGCGCTGATGTTCAAGACCCACCCCGCGCCGGCCGAGCGACTCGGCGCGGTCGAGACGCTGCAGCCGGTGCTCGATGCGTATTCGGCCCAGCCGCAGCTCGAGGAGCGCTTCCGCGCCTCGACCGGCCGGCGCTAGACGGCCACCCGCCCGCGGCGCTCGAGCGCCTCGTACAAGCGCTCGCTCGAGATCGGCTTTGACACGTAGTCGTCCATGCCGGCGGCGAGGCACGCTTCGCGATCGGCGGCCATTGCATTCGCGGTGAGTCCGATGATCGGCAGGCGCGCATGCGCGGCGTCGCGCGACTCGATCGCGCGCCAGCGCCGCGTCGCCTCGAGTCCGTCGAGCACCGGCATCTGCATGTCCATCAGCACGACGTCATAGCGCCGCGCGGCGAGCTTCTCCAGCGCGATCGCGCCGTTCTCGGCGATGTCGGCGCGATGGCCCCAGCGCTCGAGCAGCTTGATGGCAAGCGTGCGGTTCATCGGATGGTCCTCGACGATCAGCACCTCTAGCGACTGGCGGGCCTCGCGCAGCGCGTGGCGCGTGACGAGCGGCGCGGGCGCGCCGCCCGCTGTCGCGCCGAGCACCTGTTGCAGCGCCAGCAGCAGTTCGTCCTCGGGCACGGGCTTGGCGAGATAGGCCGCGACGCCGATTTCGCGACAGCGCGCAGCGTCGCCCTTCACGCCCGCTGACGACAGCGCGACCAGCACGGCGGCGGGCGCCGCGTGCCGGATCGCGCCGGCGAGCGCGAAACCGTCCGCGCCGGGCATCTTGAGGTCGAGCAGGACGAGGTCGGCGCCGTGGCGCGTCAGCGACGCCAGCGCCGCTCCACCGGACGCGGCCTCGCGCACCACCATTCCCCAGCTCTCGAGCAGGCGCACCAGCGCGCCGCGCGAATTCGCGCCGTGGTCGACCACCAGCGCAGAGCGGCCGGCGAGGGACACCGGCGCGCGCGCGGCGACGGGAGGAGCGACGTCGGCCCCGAAGGGCAGCCAGAACGCAAAGCGGCTGCCCTTGCCGGGCTCGCTCGCGACGCGGATCGTGCCGCCCATCAGCGTGGCGAGACGGCTGCAGATCGCGAGGCCCAGGCCGGTGCCGCCGTAGCGCCGCGTGATCGAGTTGTCCTGCTGGGTGAAGGCCTCGAAGATCGCCGACTGCTTGTCGGCCGGGATACCGACGCCAGAGTCCTGTACCGCGAACTCCAGCCGCGAACCCGAGTGCAGTTCCTCGGCCACGCGCGCCTGCACCGCCACTTCCCCGTGTTCGGTGAACTTCACTGCGTTGCCGACCAGGTTGACGAGGATCTGGCGCAAACGGCCCGGGTCGCCGAGCACGCTGCGCGGCACGTCGGTGCCGATGTCGGCGACGAGCTCGATGCCCTTCGCCTGCGCACGCGGCAGGAAACTCTTCAGCACGTCGGAGACCAGCACGCGCGGGTCGAACGCGATGCGCTCGAATGCCATCTTGCCGGCCTCGATCTTCGAGAAGTCGAGGATGTCGTTGATGAGCGTGAGCAGCGCATCCGCCGAGGACTGCACCGAGCGCAGGTACTCGTGCTGCTCGCGGGCGTCGGTGGTATCGAGCGCGAGCTCGGTCATGCCGATGATGGCGTTCATCGGCGTGCGGATCTCGTGCGACATGTTGGCGAGGAACTCGCTCTTGGCCTGGTTGGCGGCTTCGGCGCTCTGCTGCGCGCGCTTCAGCTCGGTGATGTCGACGCGGAAGCCCACGGTGCCGCCGTCGCTGGTGCGGCGCTCGGCGATGCGCAGCCAGTGGCCGTCGCTTTGGCGTTGCTCGAGCAGCACGTCCGCGCCGCGATGCGCCGCGAGGCGCTCGGCGATCCACGCCTCCTCGCGGCCGGCGGCGTCGGGATACTGGCCGTGGGCGACGCCGTGGCGCACGAGGTCCTCGAAGTGCACGCCGGGGCGGATGACATCGCGCGAGCGGTCGTAGGTCTGCCGGTAGCGCTCATTGCAGATCACGAGCCGGTCGTCGGCATCGAAGATCACGAAGCCGTCGGGCAGCGCCTCGATCGCGGTGCGCATGCGGCGCTCGGCCTCGTCGAGCGCGAGCTTCTGCCGGTCCAGTTCCTGGCGACTCGCCTCGCGTTCGCGCAGCGTGCGCAGCATCAGCACGGAGAGCGACTCGAGGTCGTCGCCGACGCTGGTGCGCGCGGTCGCCGGCGCCCCGGGCGCGGCCGGGCCGGGATCGCCGTTGCCGAGCATCTGCTCCATCGCCTCGCGCAGCGCGCCGACGGCGTTCTCGCGCCCGGCGAGCTCCCCGCGCAGCCGCTCGTTCGCGGCGCCGAGCTCCTGCGAGCTGAGTTCCAGGCTGCGCGAGCGCAGCTCGAGGTCGCGGTCCGATTGTTCGTAGGCGGCGTCGACGCTGGCGAGGAGCGCCGGCAGGCAGTCGCGCAGCCGGCGCGCGGGCTCCGACAGCGCTTCGCCCGAGCCCGCCCTCAGTTCGGCGAGCGCCGCCTCGAGGGCGTCGCCCTGGAGTCCGGAGGCGCGGCGCAGTTGACGCGCGAGGAGCTTGTGCATGGCGGGTCGACGCTGGCTAGGCGGCTTCGCCCAGCCACGTGATGGTCATCGTCTGGTTGTGGAGCTTGCAATCGGGCGACGGCGAGAACGGGCTGATCTCGCCGTACGAGTAGAAGCCCGCAAGCGTGGCGCCCTGCCCGAGCACCGCGCCGACGGCCTCGACTTCCTCGTCCACGCGCCCGCCCATGACGAGCTTGCGCCCGACGCAGCTCACGAGCAGCGCAAGGCCTTCGTCCGGGGAGCCCGGCATCGCGCGCGCGGCTTCCGCCGCCGCCTCCGCGCCATTCACCAGCGCGTCGGTGCTCGCGTGCATCAGCTTGAGGAACCCGCCCTCGAAGATCTCGCCGGCAAGCGTGAGGCTGCCCTCGGCCGCATCCACCGCGAGGATGGTGCGGATCAGGCCGGTCGCGGCGTGGTCGTCGCCGAGCATCGCGAACGGGAAGAGCAGGCCCGAGGCCGGCAGGTCCTTCGCATGGTCGCCCAGGTAGCGCTTGTAGACGTCGAGCGCGGGCTCGCCGTCAAGTTCATGGAGCACGTTGCCGGCCGCGCGCGTGACCTTGCGCGCCGGCCCGAACACCTGCCAGCCGCCGAAGGAACCGTGCGTGAAGCGCAGCGACGCGCCGTGCAGGCCGAGGGCGACGATGCCGTCGTCCGAGGGGGCTGCACCGTCGAGCACCCAGGTGTGCTGGAACGCGCCGCCATCGCCGGCGAGGCCGCCAGTGATCGGCAAGCCGGGCGGCAGTCCCGACGCAAGGCCTTCGACCAGCGCGCTGCCGTTGATGCGCACGCCCTGCCCGAACACCAGCACGCCCGCGAGCGCATCGCGAGAGATCTGCGACGCGAGCCGCTCGCCCGCGGCGCGGGAGTCCGCCATGTCGGCGAGGCGGGTCCGCACCGCCTGCACCTTGGCGGACGCGAAGCGCACCGCGGTGACCACGCAGCCGCCGTCGCTCACGCCCTGCGAGGAAATCTCGCCGGCGGTGGAACAGCCTGCGACCACGGCCTGGGGGAAAGCCGCCGCAAGCGCTTTGGCGAACGCAGGCGAGGCGACGAGGCCGACGTCGCCGAACGCGAGCACGAGATGGGGCGCGAGCGCCGACAGCGGCGCGAGCGCGGACGCGGCGTCTTGCTCGGCCGAGATGCGGATCTGGGCGGTCTTCACGGGGAGGTCTTCCGGCGATTCCGGGGAAGACCATGCTAGCGGCGGGGCGCGGGGACCAACCTCCGGATTTGGCGCCCAATCCGGCCGCTATTCGGCGGACGGCGCGGCCCGCGGGGCCGCGCCCCTGCCTCAGGCGGCGCGCTTCTTCCTCTGGGCGTCCTTGGCGTGCATCTGCGCGTAGGCGCCGTGCGCCGCGGCCTCGGCGTCGCCAACGTGCACCGGGTGGCCCATGTCCTCGAGCACCGAACCGAGCGCCGACAGGCACAGCATCACGTTGTCCGGGCGGCAGGAGTAGCCCATCAGGCCGATGCGCCAGATCTTGCCGGCGAGCGGCCCGAGCCCCGCGCCGATCTCGATGCCGAATTCGTTCAAGAGGCGCTTTCGCACCTCGGCTTCGTCGACGCCGGTCGGGCACTTCACCGCGTTCATCTGCGGCAGCTGGTACTTCTCGGCGACCAGCATCTGCATGCCCATCGCCTCCAGTCCGGCCTTCAGCGCGACGTGGTGGCGGTTGGCGCGCGCCCACGCGTTCTCGAGCCCTTCCTCGCGGATCAAGAGCAGCGCCTCGTGCAGCGCGAAGAGCGAGTTGGTCGGCGCGGTGTGGTGATACGTCCTCGTCCCGGCGTTCCAGTAGTTGAAAAGGAGGTTCATGTCCATGAACCAGCTGTGGATCTTGTCCTTCCTCTTCTTCACGTGCTCGACCACGCGCTCGGAGAACGACACCGGCGACAGGCCCGGCGTGCACGACAGGCACTTCTGGCTCGCCGAGTAGATCGCGTCGATCTCCCACTCGTCGACCTTCACCGGCGTGCCGGCGAGCGACGTCACCGCGTCGACGATCACCATCGCGCCGTGCTTGTGCGCGATCTGCGCCAGCGCCTTCGCGTCCGACTGCGCGCCGGTGGAAGTCTCGGCGTGCACGAAGGCGACGACCTTGGCGTCCTTGTTCTTCTTCAGCGCGTCCTCGACCTTCTGCGGGTCGACCGGCTCGCCCCACTTGTCCTCGACCAGCACCGGCGTGCCGCCGCAGCGGATCGCGTTCTCGAGCATGCGGCCGCCGAACACGCCGTTCTGGCACACCACGACCTTGTCGCCGGGCGCCACCATGTTGACGAAGCAGTACTCCATGCCGACCGAGCCGGGCCCGGAAAGCGGGAAGGTGAGCGGGTTCTTCGTCTGGTAGACGTAGCGCAGCAGCGACTTCAGCTCCTCCATCATCTCGACGAACACCGGGTCGAGGTAGCCAATGGCGGGCTGGCTCATGGTGGTGAGCACGCGCGGATGGATCTCCGTCGGGCCGGGGCCCATGAGCGTGCGCTGCGGGGGGTGGAAGGATGAGATGCGCTTCGCGGGGGCGTAGTGGCTCATGGGGTCGTTCCCTTGGTGGAATCCGAAAGGCGCGTCGTCGGGCCGCGACTTCACGCGCACGGGTTTCTTGTGGCTCGCCTCGTCGATCACCTCGACGGCGCCGATGCGCCCGCCGGTGACGCGCTCGACCTCGGCGGCCCAGCGCGCCGGCACGTAGCCGGTCTTGATCCAGTGGTTCACCACGGCGCGATCGAGCTGGAAGGCGCGCGCGACCTCGGCCTGGCTGCCGAAGAGGGCGACGAGACGTTCGGTGCAACTCATCATGGCGAGAGTCTAGCCTGTCAAATCCATTTTGACAAACCAGACATGCGCCCTCCGCCGCCAGGCTTCGGGCGGGCGCCTATTCGGCGAACGCGGGTTCGGGCAGCGGCTCGGCGTCGAAGGCGGTGTCGCCTTCGGGATCCGGGCGGCCGGTCGGCGCGAGGCCGGCGAAGTCGAAGAGCTTGCGGTCCAGCAGGTGCGAAGGCCGCACGTCGGTGAGCGCGCGCAGGATGGACTGGATGCGCCCCGGGTGGCGGCGATCCCACTCGCGCAGCATCTCGCCGACGACCTTGCGCTGCAGGTTCTCCTGCGAACCGCAGAGCGTGCACGGGATGATCGGGAACTGCTTCTCGGCGGCGTACGCAGCGAGGTCGGCCTCGCGCGCGTAGACCATCGGGCGGATCACCACGTGGCGACCGTCGTCCGACACCAGCTTCGCCGGCATCGCCTTCAGCTTGCCGCCATGGAAGAGGTTGAGGAAGAACGTGGCCAGCACGTCGTCGCGGTGGTGGCCGAGCGCGATCTTGGTCGCGCCCAGTTCGCCCGCGACGCGGTACAGCACGCCGCGCCGCAGCCGCGAGCAGAGCGCGCACATCGTGCGGCCCTCGGGCACGACGCGTTTCACGATCGAGTAGGTGTCCTGCTCGACGATGCGGAACGGCACGCCACGCCCGGCAAGGTAGTCGGGCAGCACGCGCTCGGGGAAGCCGGGCTGCTTCTGGTCGAGGTTCACCGCGACGATCTCGAACGGCACCGGCGCCTTCGCTTGCAGCGACAGCAGCACGTCGAGCATGCCGTAGCTGTCCTTGCCACCGGAGAGGCAGGCCATCACGCGGTCGCCCGCGGAGATCATGTTGAAGTCCTGGATGGCGGCGCCCGCGGCGCTGCGCAGCCGCTTGGCGAGCTTGGCGCCTTCGTAGGCCTGCTTGCGGCCGTCGCGGAGCGGCGCGGTCACGACAGCAGCTTCAGGCCGGCGATGCCGGCGACGATGAGCGCGATGCAGGCGATGCGCGCGAGCGTCCTCGGCTCGTCGAAGAGCACCATGCCGAGGATCGCCACGCCGACCGCGCCGATGCCGGTCCACACCGCGTAGCCGGTGCCGATCGGGATGGTGCGCACCGCGAGCGCGAGGAAGAACACGCTGCCCGCCATCGCGGCGACCGTGATCGCGGACGGCGCAAGCCGCGTGAAGCCGTCGGTGTACTTGAGGCCGATTGCCCAAACGACCTCGAGGAGCCCCGCGACCACCAGCCACGCCCACGCCATCGCCGGGCCTCCTACAGGAACACCGAGCGACCGCCGTCGACGGCGATCGTCTGGCCGGTGACGAAGGGCATGGTGCAAGTGGCGAGCACGGCGCGCGCGATGTCTTCCGGAGAGCCGACACGCGCGAGCGGTGTGGTGGACACGATGCGCTCGCGCTCCGCCGGATCGAACTGGCCGTCCTCGGGCCAGGCGATCGCGCCGGGCGCGACCGCGTTCACGCGCACGTCAGGCGCGAGCTCCAGCGCGAGGACGCGCGTGAGCCCGGCGAGTCCCGCCTTCGCCACGCTGTAGACCACGTAGCCCTTCAGCGGGCGCTCGGCATGGATGTCGGTGATGTTGACGATAGCGCCTTTCGCGCGCGCGAGGTGCGGCGCGGCAGCCTGCGAGAGAAAGAGCGGCGCGCGCAGGTTCGAGCCGACGAGTTCGTCCCAGTGCGTGGCGGTGATATCGCCGACCGCGGTGGGATAGAACATCGACGCATTGTTGACGAGGATGTCGATGCGGCCGAAAGCGGCGTGCGCGGCCTCGACAACTGCGCGGGGCGCGTCGGCGTGCAGCAGGTCGGCCTGCACGCGCGCCGTGCTGTTCGCGCGCGCGCGCTCGAGCTCGGACACCAGCTCCGCCGCATCCTCGGCGCCGCGATGGTGGACCACGACGCTGGCGCCGGCCGCATGCAGCGCGCGCGCAGTAGCCGCGCCGATCCGGCGCGACGCGCCGGTGACGATCGCCACCTTGCCGTGCAGGGTTTCTCCCATGGGTCCGAGGAATTCTAGGGTAAATTGCCGCGCATGCCGCCGCACGAACTCCCGGTCCCGGATGCGGCGGCGCTGGAGACGAGCGCCGCGCTGTCGGCGCGCATCCGCGACGACATCGCGCACGCCGGCGGCTGGATCGGCTTCGATCGCTACATGGACCTCGCGCTGCATGCGCCAGGCCTCGGCTACTACGCCGCGGGCGCGCGCAAGTTCGGCGCCGGCGGGGACTTCGTCACCGCTCCGGAACTCGGTCCGCTCTTCGCGCGCACGCTCGCGCGGCAGGTCGCCGAACTCTTCGGCCACGCGCCGGCGAACGTGCTCGAACTCGGCGCCGGCAGCGGGGCGCTCGCCGTCGAACTTCTCGACGAACTCTCCGCGCTCGGCGCTTCGCCGGCGTCGTACTCGATCCTCGAGACCAGCGCCAGCCTGCGCGAGCGCCAGCGCGAACGGCTCGGCGCGCAGGACCGAAAATCCGACACTCGTGTCGAGTGGCTGGACGCGCTGCCGGCGCGCTTCTCCGGCGTGGTGATCGCGAACGAAGTCGCCGACGCGATCCCGGTGCGCGCCGTGGCGTGGGCGCAGGAAGGGCTCGTCGAGCGCGGCGTGACGTTCGCCGAGGATGGTTTCGCCTGGGCCGACCGTGCCGCGCCAGCGGACCTTGCGGCAGCGGCCGCGGCCCTCGGCGTGGCGATCCCGGGCGGCGGTCGCTATGAGAGCGAGATCGGCCTTGCCGCGCGCGCATGGATGGCGTCGCTCTGCGCGATGCTGGAGCAAGGCGCTCTCATCGTCGCCGACTATGGATTCCCACGCCGCGAGTACTACCATCCGCAGCGCTCGATGGGCACGCTGATGTGCCACTACCGGCACCGTGCGCACGGCGACGTGTTCCTGTGGCCCGGCCTGCAGGACCTCACCGCGCACGTGGACTTCACCACGCTGGCGGAAGCGGCGCACGACGCCGGCCTGGACATCCTCGGCTATGCCCCGCAGGCCTCGTTCCTCGCCGAATGCGGGCTGGTCGACGTACTCGCGCGCTACGACGCGAGCGACGTGCGCGCCTATGCGCCGCGCGCCGCCGAGGCGCACACCCTGATGTCGCCCGCCGAGATGGGCGAGCTCTTCAAGGTGCTCGCGGTCGGGCGCGGCGTGCCGCGCCCCGTGCTGGGCTTTCGCCGCGGGGACCGCACGGGGATGCTGTGAGGGCGTCGTTCGCCCTCGCATTGCTCGTGGCTGCGAACGCGTGGGCGCAGGACGCCGAGACCGCGCGCCAGCGCTGGATGGCCGGCCCGCTCGGCCCGACGCTGGAGCGCATCCTGCCGCCGGCAGTCGAGCCGCGCACCCTGCCCGAGCCGTCCAGCACCGGCGCCGCGCTCGTCGTGCGCTACTGCGTGCAATGCCACAACCTGCCCAGCCCCGCGATGCACCCAGCGACGAAATGGCCCGCGGTCGTCGAGCGCATGGCAGTCCGCATGCGCGGCAAGGGCAACCTCGGCAAAGTGATGAGCGAGCTGATGGCCGGCGTCGAGGCGCCCTCCGCGGAGGAGCAGAAGACGCTCGTCGCCTATCTCGCGCGCCACGCGCTGGAGCCGCTCGATCCGGCGCGCGTGCCGGAGGTCCGCAAGCCCGAGGCGGAACCGTTCCGGCTCGCCTGCCAGCAATGCCATGTGCTTCCGGACCCGCGACGCCATCGCGCGGCGGAATGGCCGAAGGTCGTCGCCCGGATGCAGGAACACATGGAGTGGATGAATCGCGTCGTCGGCTCGAAGCCGGTGCCCGGAGAACCGCAACTGCGCATCGAGGACATCAATGCGTTCCTCGCGCGCAACGCGAAGGACGCGGTCAGAGCCCGAGGCCGCTGAGCCAGTCGAGCAGCACCGCGGCCGCGTCGGCCCAGCCTTCTTCCAGCATCACGGCATGGCCCATGCCGGGCAGCATGCGGAACTCGGCACCGAGGTGATGCGCGCCGAGCTTCACCTGGGCGAGCGGGATCAGCACGTCGCGCTCGGCCGCGACGACCAGCGACTCCGGCAGGTCCATGCGCCAGCGCATCGGCAGTCCCCAGCCGCTCATGTCCATCAGGGCGCGCCGCGATTCGCCCTGCATGCGTGCGTAGTGGCGCGCGAGCGTCGCCTCGTCCAGCGGACCCGAGAACAGCGCGTCGCGCAGCGCGGCCGGCGATGGCCGCCCGCCGGTCGCCATGGTGTTCAGTTCGGCGAACAGCGCGGGCTTGGCGAAGGCAAGCGCGAACGAAGCCGGCAACAGGCCCGTCGGCGGCACGGGACACAGGAACGCGGCCGCGGGCGCGGAGCCGCGCTCGAGATATTTCTGCACCACCCTCGCGCCCATCGAGTGGCCGACCAGCACCGGCGGGCGCGGCAGCGCGGCGATCGCGGTGGCGAGGTCCTCCGCGTAATCGTCGAGGCCGAAGGCATGCAGTCGCTCGCGCCCGCTACTCTTGCCATGGCCGCGCAGCGAGATCGCAAATGCCGGGAAGCCCTGCGCGCCGAACCAGCCGAGGAAGTGCTCGGCCCAGCACCAGGCGCCGACATAGGCGCCATGCACGAAGAGCAGCGGGGTGCGCGCGGCGCCCTCGGACTCGCCCCAGGACAGGAGCTCGAGCCCCTCGGCGCCGCCCGCGAGGACGCGGCGCTCGACGCCGCCCTCGCTCAAGCCGGGACCGCCATCCCCCGCACCACGGCGGGCCGCAGCGCGATGGTGTCGTACCAGCGCTTCACGTTCGGGAAGTCGGCGAGCGCGACCTTGTGCCACTCGTGCCGCGCGACCCACGGGAAGGTCGCCATGTCGGCGATCGAGTATTCGCCGGCGAGGAACGGCGCCTCGCCGAGGCGCTTGTCGAGCACGCCGTAGAGGCGCCGCGCCTCGTCCGTATAGCGCTTGATGCCGTAGGGCACTTGCTCGGGCGCGGCGCGCAGGAAGTGGTGCGCCTGGCCGAACATGGGACCCACGCCGCCCATCTGGAACATCAGCCACTGCAGCGCGATGTACTTGCCGGTGGTCGACTCCGGCAGGAAGCGCCCGGTCTTGCCGGCAAGGTAGACGAGGATCGCACCCGACTCGAACAGCGGCAGCGGCTTGCCCTCCGGCCCCTCGGCATCGACGATCGCCGGGATGCGGTTGTTCGGGTTGAGGGCGAGGAACTCGGGCCGGAACTGCTCGCCCTTGCCGATGTCGACCTTGTGCACGCGGTACGGCAGGCCGCATTCCTCGAGCATGATGGAGACCTTGCGGCCGTTCGGCGTGGTCCACGTGTAGAAGTCGATCATCGCGCCTCCGTTCGCCGCGCGCAGGTTGGTGCGCAGCGCGCGGCAGTTTATCCTGTCCGCCTCCGTGCTCAAGTGGCTCATCACCCTGCTGGTCGCCCTCGTGGTGCTGTCCTTCGCCATGCCGTGGCTCGCCCGCCTCGGGGTGGGTCGCCTGCCCGGAGACCTGCGCTTCCGCCTGCGGGGACGCGACTACGCGATCCCGCTCTCCAGCACCGTCCTGCTGTCGCTCCTCGCGTGGGGCATCGGCCGGATCCTCTGAGGCGTGCGGAATAGCGGCCGCTCCCGCGTGTTCGCGCCGGAGTAAGGCGCCACCTCCCGATCCGACGAACGCAGCACATGAAACGCCGCATCCTCGTCCTCTTCCCCAAGGAATGGGACCGCCTCGAGTTCGGCCGCCCCGAGTACGCGGACGACTTCGAGTTCGTCTACGCCGGCTTCGACCTGTTCCGCTTTCCCGAGAACGCGCGGCTGCTCACCTTCGACGTGTTCCGCTTCGTGAACGAGGTCGTGGCACGGTTCCGGCGCGAACGCATCGACGGGGTGTTCAGCAACAACGAGTACTTCGGCGCGCTGGTCGCGGCCGTGGTGGCCGAGAAACTTGGCCTGCCGGGTAACGACCCCCGCGCGGTGCTTGCAGCGCAGCACAAGTTCTACGCCCGGCAAGCCTTCGCCACTGCCGTGCCTGAAGCGAGCCCGCGCTACGCCGCGTTCCCGTACTCGATCGCGCGCGCGGCCGACTTCCCTCTCGCCTTTCCGTGCTTCGTGAAGCCGGTGAAGGCGACCTTCTCGGTGCTCGCGCGACGCGTCGACAGCTTCGAGGAGCTGCGTCGCCACCTCGCCTTCCGGCCGCTGGAGACGTTCCTCATCAAGCGGCTGGTGAAGCCCTTCAACGACCTCCTGCCCTGGTACAGCGACTACACGATCGACGCGCATCACATGATCGCGGAGGAGCTCCTGGAGGGCCACCAGGTCAACCTCGACGGCTACGTGCACGAAGGCGCGGTCACGGTCCTCGGCGTGATCGACGAGAACCTGTTCCCCGGCACCTACGCGTTCCGCAACTTCGAGTACCCCTCGCGCGTGCCCGCGGACGTCCAGGCGCGCATGCGCGAACTCGCGTCGCGCGCGCTCGCGGCGCTGGGCTATCGCCACGGCTTCTTCAACATGGAGCTCGCGTGGGAGCCGGAGAGCGGCCGCCTGCGCGTGATCGAGGTCAACCCCCGCATGGCCTCGCAGCTCGCCTGCTTCTACGAATGGGTCGACGGCGTGCTGCCCTATCGCGCCCTCTTCGACCTCGCGGTCGGGCGCGCCCCCGCCCTCGCGCGCGTCGCGCCGCGCTACCGGCACGCCGCGAGCTTCGCGCTGCGCAAGTTCGACGGCAAGCCGCTCGCCTCGCACCCTTCGAACGCGCAGCTCGAGGCGGTGCGCCGCGACTATCCCGAGGCGCGCCTGATGCTGTACCTGAAGCGCGGCACCAGCCTCGCGCGCGAGATGAAATGGCTCGGCAGCTACCGCTACGCGGTGGTCAACATGGGCGCGGCCTCGGCCGACGAGCTGCACGGCCGCTTCCACGCGCTGCGCCGCGCGCTGTTTGCCGACGCCGACTACGCCGCCGGCCTGACGCGCGCGGCTTGAGGGCTCAGCGCGCGGGCATCGTGGCGAGCTTCGCCGCGATCCTGTCGCCCGCCCAGAGCTGCGGATCCGACGCCGCCCCACCCTTCTCCCTTGCGCGATCGGCGAGGCGCGCGCGCGCATGCTCGAACGCAGCCACGAGGTCTCGCGCCGTGCCGAGCCCGTCCTGGAAGAAGGCCTCGTCGAACCCGCCCCCGTCGCAGCCGGCCGGCGCGCCGTCCGCAGGCGACGAGGCGATGACGAGCGTATAGGGATCCTTCAAGGGCTCGATGAAGCCGCCAGCGTGGCATGCGGACACGACGACGACCTTCCAGCGCATGCCAGAGTCGTGCAGCATGCGCGCGAGCGCGGTGGGGTTGATCGGCGCCTGCTCGAGCGGCGGCAGCCATGCCGCGAGGTCGAAGCGCGCATCGCCACGCGCGGAAACATGGAGGAACAGCACGTCCTCGTCGGCGTTCATGCGCTCGGCGACCGTAGCGAGCGCGCGCCGCAGGTTGGTCGCCGTGGCGATCGGGAATTCACCCAGCGAAGCCTCGTTGGAGACCAGCGCGATGGAACGACCCGCGGCGCCGAAGCGCGACTCGAATGCCGCCCTCGCCTTGCGCATCTCGCGCGCATTCGACTCCTGCGTGCCGTCCGGCGCGAAGCCGACGAAATAGAACTCCGGCGTACCCGCACGGCCCTCCGCGATCTCGCCTAGCGCGCGCTCGACCACCGCGCCCTGCGCATGGAACAGCGCTTCGTCAGCAAGCGCCGGTCCGGACGGTGGTTCCCCCGGCGCGGTCACCCAGGGCTCGGCGCGCGGATAGGCGAACATCATCGTCGCGCCGAGTACGCTGACGAGTACCGCCCCTCGCCAAAGCGCCCGGCCCTGCGCACCCGTGCACACCGCTACGGCACGCAGCGCGATGGCCCACACCCACGCGAAGAAGGCGAGGAATGCGAGCTGCTGCGGCACGCCCGAAATCGGCAGCGCGGCGAGCACGAGGCCGCCCGCTTCGACGACGGCGTCGCTTGCCGACAGCGCCACGGCGACCAGCAATCCGAGTCGCGCGTGGTCGTACAGGTGCGCGACGAGGAAGCCGCAGCCCAGCACGATCGGCACGGTGCCGAGGTAGATCGCGAATGCGGAAACGTCGAATTGCACTTCGCCGACGGCGCGCAGCGTGGCCGCGGCGAACCAGGCCAGCGCATTGAAGGCGACGAGCATCGCGTAGTCCGCGGGACTTGCGCGGAAATCTCGCCAGCTGGAGCCCGGCAGCAGCGCGAGGCGCACGCCGGCAAGGAGATTGCGGCCGAGGCCGGCCAGCAGCGCCTTCGCGCTCACGACCGGCCGAGCGCGGCGGCGATCGCGGCGACGCGCGCGCGGTCGATGCGATCCGGCACCGATCCGTCGCCGGGCGTCGCCGCGATCGCACCGGCGTCGACGCCCGACGCGGCCTCCAGGGCACGGGCAAGGCGCGCCGATCCTTCACGAGCTTGCGGTCCCGGATCCACGTGCGCAGCGGCCGCGAGCCATTCCGCGAAACGCTCGCGGCGCCGGAAGGCGTCAGCTGCCTTCAGCGTGGCGAGCAGGGAGGCGGCATCGCCGGCCGCGGCTTGCGCGATGCGCGAGCCGTGCTTCGCGGCCAGCACCGCGAGTTCACGCACGTCGTTCGGCGCACGGAGCGCGTCGCAAAGGGCCGCCGCACCCGGTTCGTCGAGCGTCCATGCCAGGACCGCGAAGCGCCGGGCGAGCGGCGCGCCCGCCGCGACCGCACGCTCGAGCGCTGCCTCGAGCGCGGCGTCGAGGCGCACGCCCGGCAGCAGCTTCGGCAGCAAGCCGCAGCGCGCCAGTACGCGAAGCATCTCGACCGGATGCGCTTCGGCCAGGCCGCGCGCGAGTTCCTGCCAGACGCGCTCGGCGACGAGATGGTCCGCTTCGCCGGAGGCCACCATCTGCGCGAGCAGCGCCTCGGTCTCCTCGGCGACGCGGAAGCGCAAGCGCGCCGCGAAGCGCGCGACGCGCAGGATGCGCACCGGGTCTTCCGCGAAGGCCTCGCCGACGTGCCGCAGGACGCCGGCGCGCAGGTCGCGCTCGCCGCCGAAGGGATCGACCAGCGTGCCGTCCTCGTCGCGCGCCATGGCATTGATGGTCAGGTCTCGGCGCCGGAGATCCTCTTCAAGAGTCACGTCCGGCGAAGCGTGCACGGTGAAGCCGCGATAGCCGCGCCCGCTCTTTCGCTCGGTGCGCGCGAGCGCGTGCTCCTCTCGCGTCTCGGGATGCAGGAACACCGGGAAGTCGCGGCCGACCGGCTTGTAGCCCAGCGCGGACATCTGCTCGGGCGTGGCGCCGACGACCACCCAGTCGCGGTCGCCCGCCGGCCGGCCGAGCAGCTGGTCGCGCACCGCGCCGCCGACGACGTAGGCCTTCAAGGTTGCGCTTGGTACAGCTCGAACTTCTCGATCGACTCCGTTTCGCGCTCGGCCGCAGCGATCCACTCGCGCATCGCCGGCAGTTCGAGCATCGCGTCGGCATACGCGCGGCACGCTGGCGGCAGCTCGACCTCGTAGGTCCGGAAGCGCAGCACGACAGGCGCGTACATCGCGTCCGCGGCGCTGAACGCGCCGAAGAGGAAGTCGCCGCCGAGGCCGAAGCGCTCGCGGCAGTCGGCCCACAGCGCGATGACCCGCGCGACGTCGGCCATCGACTCGGGCGTGCGGCCCTTGCCCGGAAAGCGCCGGCGCACGTTCATGCTCATGTGCTGTCGCAGCGCGGCGAAGCCGCTGTGCATCTCGGCGCTGACCGATCGCGCAACCGCGCGCGCGTCGGGATCCTCGGGCCACAGCGGGTGACGCTCGGCCAGGTACTCGAGGATGGCGAGCGAATCCCAGATGCGCGCCGTGCCGGCGACGAGGCACGGCACCTTGCCGGTCGGTGAATAGCGCCGGATCTCCTCGGAGGACGCCGGGCCGTACAGCGGGATGCGCAGCTCCTGGAACTCCAGGCCGAGCACCTTCATCGCGATCCACGGCCGCAGCGACCACGACGAATAGTTCTTGTTGCCGATGACGAGGATCGGGACGCTCATGGCAACGACGGCGCGGCGGCTAGCGGCGGGCGCGCAGGCGCAGGTCGGTGTAGTGCTCGCGCGGGCTCGCGGGCGTGAGCCACGTCGGCGCCATGCTCTCCATGGACACCGGGAGGATGCCGTAGGGCATTGCCTCGTCGCTCGTGCTCGGCTGCGTCATGGACGCAAGGTTGTCGCGCGTGAAGATCGGGAACGGCGTCAGCTCCCACAGGCGCGCCTCCAGGCGCGCGAGCCAGTCGGGCATGTCGAAGAAGAGCCGCCGCCGGCCGGTGACGTCGCAAACGTACTTCGCCAGCTCGCGCATGGTGTAGACGCGCGGACCGCAGAGGTCGTGGCGCATGCCCGCGGGATCCCGGTCGTCGAGCGCGGCGACGAACGCGCGCACCACGTCGCCGACATAGACCGGCTGGAAGCGTGCCTCGGGGCAGATCAGGATCAGCGCCGGCGAGAATTTCGCCAGCGTCGCGAACAGGTTGAGGAAGCTGTCCTCGGGGCCGAAGATCACCGACGGCCGGAACACGGTGGCGACCACGTCTTCCGCCGCCAGCACCACGCCCTCGCCGATGCCCTTGGAGCGCAGGTACTCGGAGGGCCCGTGCGGATGCGCGCCGAGCGCGCTCATGTGCAGCACGCGCTTCACGCCATGCTCGCGGCAGGCCGAGATCAGCGACTGCGGCAGCTCGACGTGGGCGCGCGCGAAGTCGGGGCCGTAGTCGTTCGGGCCGCGCTCGTCCGGCCGCCCGCGACGGCTGTGCAGCACGCCCGCGAGGTTGACCACCGCGTCGCGGCCCTTCACGAGGCGCGACAGCACCTTCGGGTCGTTGACGTCCGCGGAAACCACGTCCACGGTCGGCAGCATGAGCAGGTGCTTGGCGCGCTCGCGCTGCCGCGCGGGAACGGTGACGCGCGCGCCGCGCGCCGCGAGCGCGGCGACGAGGTGGCGGCCGACGAAGCCGGCGCCGCCGATGACGAGGATGTCCTTGTGTTTCACGATGACCTCGCGAGCCGGGCTTCGGCACCCGGCAATGATGAATGGTCCAAGGGGGATTATCCCCTAGGGCAGGTCCTCGTTGAAGCGGTCCTGCGCGGATTTCGGCGGGATGATGCCGATGCGCTTCTTCAGCGGCGGCGTCGAGCCCTCCAGCAGGTAGGAGTAGTACATGCTGTTGGCCATCACCTTCTTGACGTAGTCCCGGGTCTCGTTGAACGGGATGGACTCGATGAACACCGCGCCCTCGAGGGGCTTCACGTCGCGCCAGCGGCGCGCGCGGCCCGGGCCGCCGTTGTAGGCCGCGGTCGCGAGCACCGGGTGGCCGAGGTCGTCGAGAACCATTTTCAGGTAGCTGGTGCCGAGCGTGATGTTGGTGTCCAGCTCGGTGACGCGCGCCGGCGAGTACTCCTTGTAGCCGATCTTGCGCGCCACCCAGCGGGCGGTGGCCGGCATGAGCTGCATCAGGCCCTGCGCGCCCGCGGACGACTTCGCCTGCGCGACGAAGCGGCTCTCCTGCCGCACCAGGCCGAGGATCCAGGCTTCTTCCAGCTCGAAGGCCTGCGCCTGCGCCTTGAAGGCGTCCCGGTAGGGCGCGAGGTAACGCATCTTGAAATTGTGAACCGTGGTGGTGCGATCGGCGGTGTTGATCGCGCGGTCGTACATCTCGGCACGGCGGGCGAGTTCGGCCGCGGCCAGCTTGTGGCGGTCGTCGAGCGTACGCATGGTGAATGCCCACTCGCGATAGGCATCCCACTTAAGCCCGAGCCGGTTGAGGTGCATCGCCCGCGTCACCCCGGGCACCCGGCGCAGGTCGCCGATGTCGCGGTCGGTCGGCTCGTAGGCGGCGGCGGGCAGCATCATGGCCTCGCCGTTCTCCTCGGCGGCGAGGATGCCGTAGAAGGTCGGCTGCGAGGCGATGCGCAGGAAATAGGCGCGCGCGCCGGCGGCGTTGCCCTGCGCGGCGAGCGCGCGGCCGTACCAGTAGCTCCACGCGTGGTCCTCGTGCATCGCCACCGACATGCGATCGATCGTGGCGCGCACGGCTTTCCAGTCGCCCGCACGCAACGCGGCGCGCACCTTCCACGCGAGCAATTCGTCGGTCAGTTCCGCGTCGGCGGCGTGCGCGTACCACTCCAGCGCCTCCGGCAGGTGCCGGCGCGCGCCCTCGAAGCCGAGGTAGCCCCAGACGTGGCGCCGGTCGGCGGCGGGCAGGCGCGCGTCGAGCGTCTTCTTCATGGCGTCGATGGCGCCGCGGATGTCGGTGCGCGCGAGGCGCACCACCGCGAACATCACGACCTCGCGCGTCGGGCGTCGCGACAGGTCCTCAGGGATTCGCGCCAGCAACTTCAGCGGTGCGGTCGCCGCCTGGTTGAGCAGCGCCTCGTCCACCGCCTCGGTCGCGGGAAGGTAGCCGAGCGTGGTACGCGCCGCGTTCATCTGGCCGATGCCGAGCAGCATGCGCGCGCGCTGCCAGACGCGGTCGGGGCCGAGATGCCCGCGCGCCGCCATGGCGTCGGCGAGGCGCACGCAACCTTCCGGCCACTCCTTGGGCTCGGCCCACATCTCGCGCGCCGAGTCGAGCACGGAGGCGTCGTTGCGAACCAGGCGCGACAGCCACGCGTAGCAGCGGATCTCGAGGTCGTCCTGCACCAGCGGCGCGAGCTCGAGGTCGAAATTCGCCCAGTCGCCGCGGCGGCCGAGGTCGCGCAGCCAGTCGGCACGCAAGCGGTCGGCGAGATAGCTGTCGGCATTGCGCGCGATGAAGCTGCGCACGTCCTGCGTCGAGGTATCGTCGAGGCGCTGCCGGATGCGCCAGTACGCGGCGTACGGTTCCAGCGGATGATCGCCCAGCGCATCCACGTGCCTCGCGAGCTTCAGCGCATCGCCGGCACGATAAGCCGCGAGCGCGGCGAGGAATTGTTCGTCGGGTGTCGGCGCGGCAGATCGCTTGCCTTGCGCGCACGCGAACGGCGCCGCGGCTGCGAGCGCCGCGGCAACCCCGCACCCGACGAGGAACCGCCGCAACATCATCGGCTCAGGATAGCATGCGCACCATGCAAGGTGACACCCTGAAGGCGTGGCGAAAGGCGGAGCGCGCGCGCCTGATCGCGACGCGGGTAGCCATCGACGCAGCGACCATTCACGCCTGGCGCGTAGCGATGGACGCCACCCTCATCGCGCGTTTCTCCGACACGCTTGGTCGTGGCGTGCTGGCCATCTGCTGGCCGATCCGCAACGAATACGACGCGCGCCACGTGGCCCGGACGTTCCGCGAGCGCGGCGCGACGACCGCGATGCCGGTCGTCGTCGCGCCACGCACCCCGCTCGCGTTCCGCGAGTGGCATCCCGGCACCGAGATGGCGAAGGGTGCGATGGACATTCCCTATCCCGCGAATGCGCGCGAGGTGACGCCCGACGCGGTGCTGCTGCCGATGAACGGCTGGGACGCCGGCGGCTACCGACTCGGCTACGGCGGCGGATTCTTCGATCGCACGCTCGCCGCCGCGACGAAGCGGCCGCTGGTGATTGGAGTGACCTACGAATTCGCGCGCATGGAGACCATCCATCCGCAGCCCTGGGACATCGCGGTGGACTGGGTCGTCACCGAGGCCGGCGCCTATCGGCGCAACGACGCGGGACGCCTCGAGAAGGCGGCCTAGCCGAGGAACATCCGGTACGCGGGATTGCGCGACTCGTCCGCGTACTGGTAACCGAGGCGGTCTAGGAATCCCTGGAAGCCGCGCATCTCCGCGCGCGGCACCTGGATGCCGACCAGCACGCGGCCGTAGTCCGCGCCGTGGTTGCGGTAGTGGAAGAGGCTGATGTTCCACGTCGGGTTCATGGCGCGCAGGAACTTCATCAGCGCGCCCTGCCGCTCGGGGAATTCGAAGCGATAGAGCAGCTCGCGCATGCGCGCGCCGCCGGCGGGCGCCGCGGCCGGCAGGTGCCCGCCGATCATGTGGCGCACGTGCGACTTGGCGGTCTCGTTGTCCGAGAGGTCGAGCGTGCGACAGCCGGCTCGCTCCAGCCCCCGTACGATGCGCGCCGTCTCCTCGCGCCCGCTCACGCCAACGCCGACGAAGACGTGCGCCTCGGCCGGCCCTGACATGCGGTAGTTGAACTCGGTGATGCTGCGGCTGCCGAGCGCCTCGCAGAAGCGGCGAAAGCTTCCGCGGCGCTCGGGGATCGTGACGGCCAGCACCGCCTCGCGGTGCTCGCCGAGCTCGGCCTGCTCGGCGACGAAGCGCAGGCGATCGAAGTTGGTGTTCGCGCCGCTCGCCACCGCGACCAGCGTCTTGCCGCGCGCGCCGCGCTTCTGCGCCCAGGCCTTCGCACCGGCGATCGCGAGCGCGCCGGCGGGCTCGAGCACCACGCGCGTCGCCTCGAAGACGTCCTTGATCGCGGCGCACATTGCGTCGGTGTCGACCAGCACCACCTCGTCGACGTACTGCCGGCAGAGACGGAAGGTCTCGGCGCCAACCTGCTTCACCGCGACGCCGTCGGCGAAGAGGCCGACCGTGTCGAGCACCACGCGCCGGCCCGCCTTCAGCGAGCGCGCCATCGCGTCGGCGTCCACCGGCTCGACGCCGATCACGCGCACCGAGGGCTGAAGGCGCTTCACGTAGGCGGCAATGCCGGAGATCAGCCCGCCGCCGCCCACCGGCACGAAGATCGCGTCCACCTTGCGCGTGGATTGCCGCAGGATCTCCATGCCGACCGTGCCTTGCCCGGCGATCACGTCGGGATCGTCGTAGGGATGCACGAAGGTCAGCCGCCGGCTGCGCTTCAGCTTCATCGCGTGCACGTAGGCGTCCGAGTACGAATCGCCGTGCAGGACCACTTCGGCGCCCCGCGCCGCGACCGCGTCGACCTTGATGCGCGGCGTGGTCACCGGCATCACGATCACGGCGCGGCAGCCGAGCTTCTGCGCCGCCAGCGCCACGCCCTGCGCGTGGTTGCCCGCGCTCGCCGCGATCACGCCTCGCGCGCGCTGCGCGGCGGTCAGGTTGACCATGCGGTTGTAGGCGCCGCGGCACTTGAACGAGAAGACGGGCTGCAGGTCCTCGCGCTTCAGCAGCAGCCGGTTGCCGATGCGGCGCGACAACGCGGGCGCGGGATCGAGCGGCGATTCGATCGCCACGTCGTACACTCGCGCCCTCAGGATGCGCTCGAGATATCCCTCCTTCTTCATGCGTCGAGGGTAGCACACTGGATTCACTGCTCTCCCCGCTGTTGTCCCCCTTGCTGTCGCCCGAAGGCGGCCTCGCCGGCCTCTTCGCGGCGAGCTTCGTCGCCGCGACGCTGCTGCCGCTGTCCTCGGAAGTGGTGCTGTTCGGCTACCTGAAGCTGCACCCCGACCACGCGGCGATCGCGATCGCGCTCGCCACGCTCGGCAACACCGCCGGCGGCATGACCACCTACTGGATGGGGCGCCTCGTGCCGGAGCGCACGCAGAAGAAGCTCGACCCGCGCGCGCTCGACTGGCTGCATCGCCACGGTACGCCGGCGATGCTCGCGTGCTGGCTGCCGGTGATCGGGGACGCGCTTTGCCTCGCCGCGGGATGGCTGCGACTGCGGTGGCCGGCGGTGCTCGCCTTCATGGCCGCCGGGCGGCTCGCGCGCTACCTCGTGGTGGCGCAGGTCGCGTAGGTCAGGCGGCCTGGAGCTTCGCCACCGCCACGGCGAGCCACTTCACGCCGTGGTTGCGGAAATTGACCTGCACGCGCGCGTCGTTGCCCTGGCCCTCGGCATCGACGATCACGCCCGAGCCGAACTTCGCGTGCACCACGTTCTGGCCGATGCTGAACCCGCCCGGCGTCGGCTTCTTCAGGTTGCCCATGTCGGGCTTCTTGAAGACCTCCGCCGGCGGCCCGCTCGCGCGACGCGGCGCGCCGAACGGCGAAGCGCCGAAGGACATGGGGGATCGCGCGCCCGTGACGCGCGGCGTGAGCCACTTGAGGAGCTTCTCGGGCAGCTCGTCGAGGAACCGCGACGGCAGGTTGTAGCGCGTCTGCCCGTGCAGCATGCGCGTCTGCGCGAAGGTGAGGTAGAGCCGCTGGCGTGCGCGCGTGATCGCCACGTAGGCGAGGCGCCGTTCTTCCTCGAGGCCGTCCTTCTCCATCACGCTCTGCTCGTGCGGGAAAAGCCCTTCCTCGAGGCCGGTGATGAACACCGCGCCGAACTCGAGGCCCTTGGCCGAGTGCACCGTCATCATCTGCAGCGCATCCTGCCCCTCGCCGGCCTGGTGCTCGCCCGCCTCGAGCGCGGCGTGCGTGAGGAACGCAGTGAGCGTGTCCACGTCCTCCATGCCCTCGACCGGGTCGCGCTCCTCGCCCTCGAACGCGGCGGCGGCGTTGACCAGTTCCTGCAGGTTCTCGATGCGGTCGGCGCCTTCGCGCTCGGACTTGTAATGCTCGACCAAGCCGCTGGCCGCGATCGTCACCTCGGTGGTCTCGGCGAGCGTGAGGTTTTCGGTGTCCGCCTTCAGCTTCTCGATCAGCGTGCGGAAGCCCGCGAGCGACTGCCCGGCGCGGCCGCCGAGCGCGTCGATCGAGGCCCACAGGCTCGACTTGCGCTCGCGCGCCGCGTCCTGAAGCTGTTCGAGCGTCCGCGCGCCGATGCCGCGCGGCGGGAAATTCGCCACGCGCAGGAAGGCGTTGTCGTCGTCCGGCGTGGCGACCAGCCGCAGGTACGCAAGCGCGTGCTTCACCTCGGCGCGCTCGAAGAAGCGCAGGCCGCCGTAGACGCGATACGCGATGCCCTGCGTGAAGAGCGCGTGCTCGAGGATCCGCGATTGCGCGTTCGAGCGATAGAGCACCGCCATGTCGGCGTAGCGCATGCCCTCGCGCGAGAGCGCGCGCACCTCGTCGACCAGCCAGCGCGCCTCGTCGGCGTCGGACTGGCCCTCGTAGACGCGGATCGGGTCGCCTTGCCCGGCGTCGGTCCAGAGGTTCTTGCCGAGGCGGTTCCGGTTGTGCGCGATGAGCGCGTTCGCGGCGTCGAGGATGTTGCCCTGGGAACGGTAGTTCTGCTCCAGGCGCACGATCCGGTCGATGCGGTAGTCGCGCTCCAGGTCGGCCATGTTGCCGACGTTGGCGCCGCGGAAGCGATAGATCGACTGGTCGTCGTCGCCGACCGCGAACAGCAGCGACGCCTTGCCCGCCAGCAGCTTCAGCCAGCGGTATTGCAGGCGGTTGGTGTCCTGGAACTCGTCGACGAGGATGTGCTTGAAGCGGCTGGAGTAGTGCTCGCGCAGGATCTCGTTGCGAGCCAGCAGCTCGTAGCTGCGCAGCAGCAACTCGGAGAAATCGACCACGCCCTCGCGACGGCACTGCTCGTCGTAGGCGGCGTAGAGCTCGACGAAGCGGCGCGTGCGGTCGTCCGTGATCGGCACGTCGCCCGCGCGCAGGCCCTCTTCCTTCTGGCCGTTGATGAAGTACTGCACCTCGCGCGGCGGGAAGCGGTCCTCGTCCGCGTTCATGGCCTTCAGCATGCGCTTCACCGCGGCAAGCTGGTCCTGCGTGTCGAGGATCTGGAAGGTCTGCGGCAGGCCCGCGTCGCGCCAGTGCGCGCGCAGCATGCGGTTGCACAGGCCGTGGAAGGTGCCGATCCACAGGCCGCGCGGATTCACCGGCAGCATCGCGGTGAGGCGCGTGAACATCTCGCGCGCGGCCTTGTTTGTGAAGGTCACGGCGAGAATGCCAGACGGCGACACGTTGCCCGACTTCACCAGCCACGCGATGCGCGTCGTCAGCACGCGCGTCTTGCCGCTGCCCGCGCCGGCGAGGATCAGCGCGTGCTGGTCGGGGAGCGTGACGGCGGCGAGTTGCTCGGGGTTGAGCTGTTCGAGGTGCAGCGACAAGGCGCGCGCATTATAAGGCGCTCGCGCGCTAGTCGACGCGGATGTTCAGCTCCTTCACGAGCCGGCCGTACATCGCGGTCGTGTCGCGCACGTGCTGCGCGAACTGCTCGGCCGTGCCGGCGACCGGCTCGAGCGCGGCCTGCGCGTAGCGCTCGCGGATGCCGGGCTCGGCGAGGGCGCGGCCGATCTCGGTGTTGAGGCGGGCGACGACTTCCGCCGGCGTCGCCGCCGGCACGAAGATGCCGATCCACTGCTCGATGAAGAGGCCCTTCACGCCCGCTTCGTCGTAGGTCGGGACCTCGGGCAGGCTCGGCGCGCGCCCGCGCGTGGTCTGCGCGATCACGCGGAGCTTGCCGGCCTTGTAGTGCGGGATCACCGGCGAGGAGCCGAGCGAACCGATCTGCACCTGCCCGCCGACGAGGTCGGCGATGGCCTGGCCGCCGCCCTTGTAGGGCACGTGGGTGAGCTGGATGCCGGCGATCCTCGCGAACCACTCGCCAGCCATGTGCTGCTGCGAGCCGGCGCCGGAGGTCGCGAACCCGAGGCCCGGCTTCTGCCTCGCCAGCGCGACGAGCTCCTTCACGGACGACACGCCGAGCGACGGGTGCACCGCGAGCACCACGGGCTGGCGCGCGAGCTGGATCACGGCGGCGAAGTCGCGGGAGGCATCCCACGTCACCTTGTAGAGGTGCGGGTTGCTCGAGATCGAGTCCGGCGCGACGAGCAGCGTGGTGCCGTCGGGCGCGCTCTTCGAGACCGCCTCGATGCCGATGTTGCCGCCCGCGCCGGCGCGGTTCTCGACCACCGATGTGGTGCCGAGCGCCTGCGCCACGCGCTCGGCGACCGGTCGGGTGGATATGTCCACCGACCCTCCCGGCGGGAACGGCACGATCCAGCGCAAGGGCTTGCCGGGCCAGCCCTGGGCCTGCGCGGGAATGGCCGCGCAGGCAAGCGCCGCGACGCAAAGCGTCCGCAAGGCCACCACGAGCGGCGCCATCAGCCCGACACCTTCGGGTCGACGACGCCATGGCGGCCTTTAAGGCTCGCCGCAAGCGCCTCCGCCTCTGATCTCGACGGCAACTGCGTAAGGCGGACCAGATACGTGCGCTTGCCCTCGACGGTCGCGGGCAGGATGGTCGCGGCGTAGCCGGCGGCGCGCAGCTGGTCGTAGACCGCGAGCGCGCCCTCCTGCGTGTCCGCGCTCGCGAGCGTGATGCGGTAGCGGCCGCCGCGCTTCGACGCGCCGGCGCCCGCGGCGATCTCGGTCTCCTTCGCCCACTCGGCGAGCTGGGCCGGGTCGACGAACGCGACCGGCGCGGTCGTGCCGCGGTCGCGCTGGTAGAACTGCAGCGGCTGGTCGAGGCGCACCGGCGACTCCCCCGCGGCCGCGACCTCGATCGCGCCCTCGATCAGGCAGACGATCTGGCGATCGGCACGATCGGACTTGCCCCAGAGGTCGGTGCCGCGGATGCCGGCGGTCACCGTCGCGACGGTGATGCGCACGTCGCGCTTGCGCGCCTTCATCAGCGCGCTGGTGGTGAAGCGGAACGCGCCCTCCGCGACATCGAGCGCGGCGCGGAATACGCCGCCGCGGTCTGCGTCGACCTCGGCGAAGCGCAGGGTGCCGTTCTCGCCGAGCTTCACGAGGCTGCCCTCGGCCGTCTTGACGAGCAGGCGGGCGTTCTCGCCCGTGACGACGCGATCGCCGCTCCTCAGCTCCATGCCGGGCGCGACCGGCAGGCGCGACCCGGCGCCGCGCTCGACCCACGCGGGCATCTGCACGCCCTCGACGACCGCGGCGGGCGTCGCCGCGAAGGCCGCGGACGTGGCGAGGCAGGAGGCGATCGCAAGCGTGCGGAACAAGGGGTTCATTCGGCGGTCCTCGACGAGTGGATGGCGCATCATACGCACGGGCCGCGCAGGCGAATACGCTAGAATTTCACGTTTTCCCCTCTCTAAGTAATCTCCACAAGCCGATGCAGGACCGCTACGACCCGCGCAGCGTCGAACGCGAGGCCCAGTCCTTCTGGGAATCCCGCGGATCGTTCCGCGTCCAGGAGGACGCCTCCAGGCCCAAGTTCTATTGCCTCTCGATGTTCCCCTATCCGTCGGGCAAGCTGCACATGGGCCACGTGCGCAACTACACCATCGGCGACGTGCTGACGCGCCACTACCGCATGCGCGGCATGAACGTGCTGCAGCCGATGGGCTGGGACGCCTTCGGCCTGCCGGCCGAGAACGCCGCGATGGCGAACAAGGTGCCGCCCGCGAAGTGGACGTACGACAACATCGCGTACATGAAGGGGCAGCTGAAGAGCCTCGGCTTCGCGCTCGACTGGGACCGCGAGCTCGCCACCTGCAAGCCCGAGTACTACCGCTGGAACCAGTGGCTCTTCACGCGCATGTTCAGGAAGGGCCTCGCGTACAAGAAGACCGGCGTCGTCAACTGGGACCCGGTGGACCAGACCGTGCTCGCCAACGAGCAGGTGATCGACGGGCGCGGCTGGCGCACCGGCGCGCTGGTCGAGAAGCGCGAGATCCCGATGTATTTCCTGCGCATCACGCAGTACGCCGAGGAACTGCTCGGCGCGCTCGACGGGATGAACGGCTGGCCCGAGCAGGTCAAGCTGATGCAGAAGAACTGGATCGGCCGCTCCGAGGGCGTGCGCATCGGCTTCCCGTACGCGCTCGGCAATGAACAGCGCACGCTGTGGGTGTTCACCACGCGCGCCGACACGCTGATGGGCGCGACCTTCTGCGCCGTCGCCGCCGAGCACCCGATCGCGCTGCACGCGGCGAAGTCGAATCCCGAGCTCGCCGCGTTCGTCGAGGAATGCCGCCGAGGCGGCGTGCAGGAAGCCGACCTCGCGCAGATCGAGAAGAAGGGCCTGCCGACCGGCGTCTACGTCGAGCACCCGCTCACCGGCGCGAAGATCCCGGTCTGGGTCGGCAACTACGTGCTGATGGGCTACGGCGAAGGCGCGGTGATGGGCGTGCCGGCGCACGACGAGCGCGACTACGCGTTCGCGCTGAAGTACGGCCTTGCGATCACCTGCGTGATCCGGCACCCGGCGGGCGACGCCGTGCCCGCGCCGTGGAAGCCCGAGTACGCCGAGCACGGCACGTGCATGAACTCCGGCAAGTACGATGGCCTCGCATTCCAGGCCGCGGTGGACGCGATCGCCGCCGACCTCGCCGCGAAGAACCTCGGCGACAAGCAGGTGCAGTGGCGCCTGCGCGACTGGGGCATCTCGCGCCAGCGCTACTGGGGTTGCCCGGTGCCGATCATCCACTGCCCGTCGTGCGGCGACGTGCCGGTGCCCGACGAGGACCTGCCGGTGGTGTTGCCGGAAGACCTCGTGCCCGACGGCAGCGGCAACCCGCTGAACAAGCTGGCGTCGTTCACCGAGTGCCAATGCCCGTCCTGCGGCAAGCCGGCCCGGCGCGAGACCGACACGATGGACACCTTCGTCGACTCGTCGTGGTACTTCGCGCGCTACGCCTGCCCGGGCTCGAACGGCGCGATGGTCGACGCGCGCGCGAACTACTGGATGCCGGTCGACCAGTACATCGGCGGCATCGAGCACGCGATCCTGCACCTGCTCTACTCCCGCTTCTTCACGCGCGTGATGCGCGACGAAGGCCTGCTGGACGCCGCGCGCATGAAGTCCGGCGAGCCCTTCACCAACCTGCTGACGCAGGGCATGGTGCTGGCCGAGATGTACCACCGCGACACGCCCGAAGGCCGGCGCGAATGGATCAACCCGGCCGACGTCGAGGTGCAGCGCGACGCCAAGGGCAAGATCGTGTCCGCGAAGCGCGCCTCCGACGGCGCGGCGGTGATCTACGACGGCATCGGCACGATGTCGAAGTCGAAGAACAACGGCGTCGACCCGCAGGCGCTGATCGAGCAGTACGGCGCCGACACCGCGCGTTTCTTCATCATCTTTGCCTCGCCGCCGACCAACACCCTCGAGTGG
The DNA here is from genome assembly GCA_964617355.1 of uncultured Enterobacteriaceae bacterium. GTDB lineage: Bacteria > Pseudomonadota > Gammaproteobacteria > Burkholderiales > SG8-39 > CAZTDU01. The sequence continues at coordinate 13,018 of CAZTXP010000109.1, read as the reverse complement.
AGCGACGAGGGCGTGGACGGCTCGTACCGCTTCCTGAAGCGCCTGTGGGCCTACGGCGCGCGCTTCCAGCGCGGCACCGCCGAGGCGGCCGGCGCGAAGGACGCGCGCCGCGAGATCCACGCGGTGCTGAAGCAGGCCAACTACGACCTCGCGAAGCACCAGTTCAACACCGTGGCCTCGGGGGCGATGAAGATCCTCAATGCGCTCGAGCGCCTGCCCGGCACCGACAACGCGGCGGCCGGGGAAGGCTTCTCGATCCTGCTGCGGCTGCTGTCGCCGATCACGCCGCACGTCTGCCACCACCTCTGGCGCGAACTGGGCTTCGGCGAGGACATCATGGCGGCGCCGTGGCCGGAGCCGGACCCGGCCGCGATGGAGCAGGACGAGATCGCGTACGTGCTGCAGGTGTCGGGCAAGACGCGTGGTACGCTGACCGCTCCCAAGGACCTCGCGGGCAGCGCGCTGGAGGCATTCGTGCGGGAACACGAGCTGGTCAGGAAGTACGTCGGCGACAAGCCCGTCAAGCGCATCGTCGTGGTGCCGGGCCGGCTGGTGAACGTCGTCGCCTGATGCGCCGCCTCGCCGCCCTGCTCGTCGCGCTCGCGCTCGCCGGCTGCGGCTTCCAGCTGCGCGGCACGGCGAACCTGCCGTTCGAGACGATCGTCATCCCGGGCGCCGGCGGCGGCATCGCGCTGGACCTGAAGCGCAACATCCAGTCGGGCACCAACGCCAAGGTGATCGAAGACGTCAAGTCGACGCAGGCGGTGCTGCAGTTCCTCGAGGAGGTGCGGCAGAAGGAGATCCTCTCGCTCACCGCCACGGGCCGCGTGCGCGAGTACCGGCTCGTCTATCGCGTCGGCTTTCGCGTGCATGACGGCAAGGGCGGCGAGTTCGTGCCCGCGAACACCATCCGCCTGACGCGCGACGTCACCTTCAACGACTCCGACATCCTCGCGAAGGAAGCCGAAGAGGGCCTCCTTTTCCGCGACATGCAGTTCGACATGGTGCAGCAGGTGATGCGCGTGCTGGCGGCGGCGCAGCCGCCGAAGCCGCCGGCCGAATAGCCATGCTGCTGCGCCCCGAGGCGCTGCCCGGAAGGCTGGAGAAAGGTCTCGCGCCGGTCGTCACCATCCACGGCGACGAACCGCTGCTCGCGCTGGAGGCCGCCGACGCGGTGCGCGGCGCCGCGCGCCGCCACGGCGTCGACGAGCGGCAGGTGTTCATCGCGCAACGCGGCTTCGACTGGTCCGAACTCAGGAACGCGGGCGCCGCGCTGTCCCTGTTCGGCGGACGCAAGCTGATCGACCTGCGCGTGCCCACCGGCAAGCCCGGCACCGAGGGCGGCGCGGCGCTCGCCGCGTATTGCGAGAACCCGAACCCGGACAACGTGCTGCTGGTGACGATGCCGCGGCTGGACCGGCAGGCGCAGGGCTCGTCGTGGTATTCGGCGCTCGCCGCCGCCGGCGACGTGGTCGAGGTGTACCCGGTGGACCGCGCGCGGCTGCCCGACTGGATCGGCCAGCGGCTGGCGAAGAACGGCCAGCGCGCCGCGCGCGAGGTGCTGGAATTCCTCGCCGACCGCGTCGAGGGCAACCTGCTCGCCGCGCACCAGGAAGTGCAAAAGCTCGCGCTGCTCGCGCCCAGGGGCGAGCTGTCGCTGGAGGCGATCGAGGAAGCGGTGGCGAACGTCGCGCGCTTCGACACCACCGCCGCGAGCCTCGCGCTGCTCTCGGGGGACCTCGCGCGCTACGCGCGCGTACTCGACGGCCTGCGCGGCGAGGGCGAAGCGACCACGTTCGTGCTGTGGGTGCTCTCGGGCGACGTGCAGGCGCTGCTGCGCGTGCACGAAGGCATGGACGCCGGCCGCCCGATGGAACAGCTCTTGCGCGAGAACCGCGTCTGGCGGCCGCGCGACGCGGCGTTCAAGGGCGCGCTGCGCTCGATCCCGCGCGATCGGCTGCGGCCCGCGCTCGCGCGCTGCGCGAGCATCGACCGCATGATCAAGGGGCTGGAGCAAGGGGAGCCGTGGGATGCGTTCCTGCAACTCGGCTTAGAATTGCTCGATGCAACCCGGCACTGACGGCAAGCCCGTGGACGTACGCGCGTACGTGCGCGATCTCGGGCGCGCGGCGCGCGAGGCCTCGCGCCTCGTCGCGCGCTCGGACACGGCGACGCGCAACCGCGCGCTCGGCGCGATCGCGGCCGAGATCCGCTCGCACGCCGCCGCGCTGGTCGAGGCCAATCGCGCCGACGTCGCGCACGCGACGCAGGAAGGCCGCGACGCGGCGTTCGTCGATCGCCTGACGCTGACGCCGAAATCGATCGAGCAGATGGCCGCGGGCCTCGAGCAGATCGCCACGCTGCCCGACCCGGTAGGCGAAATCTCCGAGCGCCGCCGCCGGCCGACCGGCATCGAGGTGGCGCGCATGCGCGTGCCGATCGGCGTCATCGGCATCATCTACGAGTCGCGGCCGAACGTGACCGCGGACGCGGCGGGGCTGTGCCTGAAGGCCGGCAATGCGTGCATCCTGCGCGGCGGTTCGGAGGCGCTGCACTCGAACCAGGCCATCGCCGCCTGCGTGCGCACGGGTCTCGCGGCCGCAGGATTGCCGGAGACTGCCGTGCAGGTCGTGGAAACGGCCGATCGCGCCGCGGTCGGCGAACTGATCACGATGCCGGAGTACGTCGACGTCATCGTGCCGCGCGGCGGCAAGGACCTGATCGCGCGGCTGGCGCGCGACTCGCGCATCCCGATGATCAAGCACCTCGACGGCATCTGCCACGTCTACGTGGACGACGCGGCCGACGAGGCGATGGCGGTGAACATCGCCGACAACGCGAAGACGCAGCGCTACGGCACCTGCAACACGATGGAGACGCTGCTCGTCGCGCGCTCCATCGCGCCGCGCGTGCTGCCGAGGATCGCCGAGGTCTTCCGCGCGAAGGGCGTGGAGATGCGCGCCGACGACGAAGCCCGGCGCCTCGTGCCCGACGCGCGCGCGGCGACCGAGGACGACTACCGCACCGAGTGGCTCGCGCCGGTAGTGTCGGTGCGCGTGCTGCCCGGCATCGACGAGGCGATCGCGCACATCGCGCGCTACGGCTCGCAGCACACCGACGCGATCGTCACCGCCGACGAGGCGAAGGCGGCCCGGTTCCTGCGCGAGGTGGACTCCGCCTCGGTCATGGTGAACGCCTCGACGCGCTTCGCGGACGGCTTCGAGTATGGCCTCGGCGCCGAGATCGGCATCTCGACCGACCGCCTGCACGCGCGCGGACCGGTCGGCCTCGAGGGCCTGACGACGCAGAAGTGGGTCGTGTTCGGCCACGGAGAGACCCGCCAGTAGTGGCTTCGCGACCGACCTGCGTGCTCGGCGGCACGTTCGATCCCGTTCATTCGGCCCACCTTCGAATGGCCCGCGCGGCGCTGGACGCGCTCGACCCGCGCGTGCTGCTGTGGATCCCCACCGGCGCGCCCGGCTACCGCAACGCGCCCGTCGCTTCGGCCGCGCACCGCGTCGCGATGCTGCGCCTCGCGCTCGCGGGCGAGCCGCGCTACGCGATCGACGAACGCGAACTCGCGCCGGGCGCCTCCGGCTACACCTACGACACGCTGTGCGCGCTGCGCGCCGAACTTCCCGCAGGCACGCCGCTCGTGCTGCTGATGGGCGCGGACCAGTACGCCGCGATCGAGACCTGGCATCGCTGGAAGGAACTGCTCGCGGACTTCCGCGTCGCCGTCGCGGCGCGCCCGGGCTGGAAGGCGCCGGACTCGCGCGTCGAGAGCTTCGCGATGGCGCCCAGCGACGTGTCGGCCAGCACGATCCGCACCCGCATCGCCGCCCGCGAGGACGTCGCCGGATTGCTGCCGGCGCCGGTACTCGACTATATTCAATCCCACGGACTCTATTCCTGATGGACATTCGCAAGAAGCAGCGCGCAGTGGTCGAAGCCCTCGAGAACATCAAGGGCCGCGACATCGTCGTCTACAACGTCGAGCGCCTGTCGGCGATCTTCGAGCGCGTGGTGATCGCCAGCGGCGACTCGACCCGGCAGGTGAAGGCGCTCGCCGACAACGTCGCGCGCGAGCTGAAGGCGCTCGGCGCGAAGGTGCGCAGCATCGAGGGCCAGGGCAACGCCGAGTGGATGCTCGTCGACCTCGGCGACATCGTCGTGCACGTCATGCACCCGACGGTGCGCAGCTACTACAACCTCGAGGAAATCTGGGGCGGCAAGGAAGTGAAGCTGAAATCCGCCGAGCCCCCGAAGCGCGCCGCAAAGGCCCCGGCCGCAAAGCGCAAGGCGAAGAAGGCGGCGCCCGCGAAACGTGCCAAGGCTCCTCGTCGCGGCCGTCGCGGCTAGGCTTCCCGGCTGGGCCGAGGAGGCCTGCGCGGACTACCTCGCGCGGTTGCCGCGCGAGTTCGCGGCCGAGCGCGTCGCCGTGAAGCCAGAGCCGCGCCCCGAAGGCAAGAACGCGCCGCCGATCCTCGCGGCCGAAGCCGGGCGCTTGCGCGCGCGGCTGCCACGCGACGCGATCCTCGTCGCGCTCGACGAGCGCGGCAAGGACCTCACCACGCGCGAGTTCGCCGCGCGGCTGCGCGGCTGGATGGACGAGTCGCGCCCGGTCGCGTTCCTGGTCGGCGGCGCGGACGGCCTCGATCCGGCGCTGAAGCGCGAAGCGTCGTTCCAGCTGCGGCTGTCCTCGTTGACGCTGCCGCACGCGCTCGCGCAGCTCGTGCTCTGCGAGCAGCTCTACCGCGCGGTGTCGCTGCTGCGCGGCCATCCCTACCACCGCGACTAGGCCCGGCTGCTACACTGCGCCGGGTGCCGGCGGCCTCCTACATCTACCTCGCGTCTCGCAGCCCGCGAAGGCGCGAACTGCTCGCGCAGATCGGCATCGAGCATCGCGTGATCGAAGCCGACGTCGACGAGACGCCGCGCGTCGGCGAGGCACCGCGCGAGTACGTCGTGCGCCTCGCGCTCGAGAAGGCCGACGCCGGCTGGCGCGCGGTCGTCGCGCAGGGGCTCGAGCCGGCGCCGGTGCTCGCTGCCGACACCACTGTCGCGCTCGACAACGACATCCTCGCCAAGCCCGCCGACCGCGCCGACGCCGCGGCGATGCTCGCGCGCCTTTCCGGCCGCCGGCACGAGGTGTTCACCGGCATCGCGCTGCGCCTGGGCGCGCGCGCGGCGTCGGCGCTGTCGGCGAGCGAGGTCGAGTTCGCCGCGCTGGACGCCGACGAGATCCGCGCCTACGTGGAATCGGGCGAGGCGGACGACAAGGCCGGCGCCTACGGCATCCAGGGGCGCGCCGGCGCCTTCGTCGCGGAACTGCGCGGCAGCTATTCCGGCGTGATGGGGCTGCCGCTGCACGAGACGGCGCGGCTGCTGAAGGCCTTGCGCGATGAGTGAAGAGATCCTGATCAACATCACCCCGCAGGAGACCCGCGTCGCGGTGCTCTCGGCCGGGCAGGTGCAGGAGCTCGTCGTCGAGCGCACGTCCAGCCGCGGACTGGTCGGCAACATCTACGTCGGCAAGGTCGCGCGCGTGCTGCCGGGCATGCAGTCGGCGTTCATCGACGTCGGGCTGGAGCGCGCCGCGTTCCTGCACGTCGCCGACATCCACGAGCACCGCAAGCCCAACGGCGAGCCGGGCAAGCCGATCGAGCGCGTGCTCGCCGAGGGCCAGCCGGTGCTGGTGCAGGTGGTGAAGGACCCGCTCGGCACCAAGGGCGCGCGCCTGTCGACGCAGGTGTCGATCGCCGGCCGCATGCTGGTCTACCTGCCGCAGGATCCGCACATTGGCGTCTCGCAGCGCATCGAGAGCGAGGCCGAGCGCGCGCAGTTGAAGGAGCGCCTGCAGGCGCTGCTTCCGGCCGACGAGAAGGGCGGCTACATCCTGCGCACGCTGGCCGAGGGCGCGTCCGAAACCGAGCTGCGCACCGACGTCGACTACCTGCGCAACCTGTGGCGCGACATCCGCGGGCAATCGCTGGGCGGCGCGGCACCGCGGCTGCTGTACCAGGACCTTTCGCTCGCGCAGCGCGTGCTGCGCGACATGGCCGGGGAGTCGACGGCCGCGGTGCGCGTCGATTCGCGCGAGAACTTCGTCAAGCTCTCGGAGTTCGCCGCCGCGTACACGCCGAACGTGGCGGCCAAGCTCGAGCACTACACCGGCGAGCGGCCGCTGTTCGACCTGCATAACGTCGAGCCCGAGATCGAGAAGGCGCTGTCGCGGCGCGTCGACCTGAAGTCCGGGGGCTACCTGATCATCGACCAGACCGAGGCCATGACCACGGTCGACGTCAACACCGGCGGCTTCGTCGGCCACCGCACCTTCGACGACACGGTGTTCAAGACCAACCTCGAGGCGGCGCAGGCGATCGCGCGCCAGCTGCGCCTCAGGAACCTCGGCGGCATCATCGTCATCGACTTCATCGACATGGACCTGGCGGAGCACCGCGACGCGGTGCTCGCCGAGTTCCGCCGCGCGCTTGCGCGCGACCGCACGCGCATGACGGTGAACGGCTTCACGCAACTGGGACTGGTCGAGATGACGCGAAAGCGCACGCGCGAATCGCTCGCGCACGTGCTCTGCCAGCCCTGCCCGGTCTGCGCCGGGCGCGGCGAGGTGAAGACCGCGCAGACCGTTTGCTACGAGATCCTGCGCGAGATCCTGCGCGAGCATCGCGCCTTCAACGCGCGCGAGTACCGCGTGCTCGCTTCGCGCCCGGTGATCGAGATGCTGCAGGAAGAAGAGAGCGGCTCGGTGGCCATGCTCTCGGACTTCATCGCGCGGCCGGTGTCGCTGCAGGTGGAGTCGAGCTACTCGCCGGAACAATTCGATATCGTCCTGATGTGAACCCGACCACGACCCGACCATGAAAAGCGAACTCCATACCCTCGGCGCGAGGAAGCTCGCCCAGCTCGTCCGCACCCGCAAGGCTTCCGCCACCGAGGTGGTGCGCGCCTTCATCGCGCGCATCGAAGCGACGAACCCGAAGCTGAACGCGATCGTCACCTTCGTGCCCGAGAAGGCGCTCGCGGCGGCGCGCACGCAGGACCGCTCGCGCGGGCCGAAGGGTCCGCTCGCCGGCCTGCCGATCGCCTACAAGGACCTGGTGCCGACCAAGGGCATCCGCACCACGTTCGGCTCGAAGGCCTTCGCGCGCAACGTGCCGGCGACGAGCCACGCGCTCGTCGACCGCCTCGGGGCCGCCGGCGCGATCACCATCGGCAAGACCAACACGCCGGAGTTCGGCGCGGGCTCGCAGACCTTCAACGCGGTGTTCGGCGCGACGCTGAACCCGTACGACATCACCAAGACCTGCGGCGGCTCCTCGGGCGGCGCCGCGGTGGCGGTGGCCGCGCAGATGCTGCCGTTCGCCGACGGCTCGGACCTCGCGGCGAGCCTGCGCAACCCGGGCAACTACTGCAACGTCGTCGGTTTCCGGCCCACGCCCGGCCGCGTCATCAACTATCCCGCGGCCAACGCCTGGGACACGCAGCCGGTGCTGGGCCCGATCGCGCGCACCGTCGAGGACACCGCGTTCCTGTTCGCGGCGATGGCGGGGCCGGACGCACGCGTGCCGATCTCGATCGACGAGCCGGGCGAGCGCTTCGCGCGCTCGCTGAATCGCCGGTTCCGCGGCGTGCGCGTGGCGTGGACGGCCGACTTCGGCGGCCTGCCGATGGACCCGCGCGTGACGCGCGCGCTGGCCAAGAGCCGCCGCATCCTCGAGTCGCTCGGGTGCAAGGTCGAGGACGCCTGCCCCGACTTCACCGGTGCCAAGGAAGCCTTCGAGACGCTGCGCGCGGTGAGCTTCTCGATGCGCTTCGCGCCGCTGCTGAAGACGCATCGCCGGCTGCTGAAGGACACCGTGGTCTGGAACATCCAGCAGGGGCTGAAGGTGACCGGCGCGCAGATGGGCAATGCCGAGCGCCTGCGCACCGAACTGTTCCAGCGCATGCGCGCGTTCCTGGAGAAGTACGAGTTCTTCTGCGGCCCGGTGAACCAGCTGCCGCCGTACCCGGTGGACGTCGAATGGCCGCGCTCGATCGCGGGCGTGCGCATGGGCAACTACCTCGACTGGATGAAGAGCTGCTACTACGTGACCATCACCAGCCACCCGGCGATCTCGGTGCCGGCCGCGTTCACGGACGACAAGCTGCCGCTGCCGGTGGGCCTGCAGATCACGGGGCGCTACAAGGACGACTTCGGCGTGCTGCAGCTCGCGCACGCGTTCGAGCAGGCGAATCCGGTGTGGACGGTCCGCCCGCCGCTCTGAGGCGGCGCTACTTCGCCTTGGGGACGCGGCCCATCAGGTAGAACTCGTCGTTCGGCCGCATCGACGAGAGGTTGGCGAGGCGGTTCGACAGCGCGAAGAATGCGGCGATCGCGCCGATGTCCCAGACGTCGTCGCGCGAGAAGCCGTGCTGCAGCAGCTTCTCGATGTCGGCATCCGACACCACGTGCGCCTCCAGCGCGACCTGCATGGCGAAGTCGAGCATGGCGCGCTGGCGCGGCGTGAGATCGGCCTTGTGGTGGTTGATCGCGACCTGGTCGGCGATCAGCGGGTTCTTCGCGCGCACGCGCAGGATCGCGCCGTGGGCGACCACGCAGTACTGGCAGCGGTTCGCGCCAGAGGTGGCGACGACGATCATCTCGCGCTCGGCCTTGGTCAGCCCGCCGTCCTTTTCCATGAGGGCGTCGTGGTAGGCGAAGAAGGCGCGCCACTCCGCGGGCCGGTGCGCGAGCGCGAGGAACACGTTCGGCACGAATCCGGCCTTCTCCTGCACCTCCAGGATGCGGGCACGGATATCCTCCGGCAGGTCCTTCAGTTCGGGGACGGGGAATCGGCTGATCGGGGCGTTCATTTTGGCTTCGCCTGTGGAATAAACTGCGCGGTCGCCGCGTATTCTAGCCGCAGGCCCACGCCCACCCTCACCCAGGAGAAGGACACGATGCTCAAGGATTCCCCGCAGGACCTCGTCCACGACGACCACTTCAACAGCCTCGTGCCCGACGTGCGCGTCGACCGCCGCGGCTTCATCGCCGGCGTCATCGCCGCGGGCTTCGCGGTCACCGCAGAGCCGGTGCTCGCGCAGGCGATCAAGACCGACACCGAGGGGCTGGAAGCCGGCGACATCAAGATCGGCGACATCCCGGCCTACTACGCGGTGCCCAAGGGCAAGGGCAAGCGGCAGGTCGTCGTCGTCGTGGCCGAGATCTGGGGCCTGCACGAGTACATCAAGGACACCTGCCGGCGCCTCGCCAAGGCGGGCTACTTCGCGATCGCCAACGAGCCGTACTACCGGCTCGGCGAGCTGTGGAAGATGACCGAGATCAAGCAGGTGCTCGCCGAAGCCAACAAGCTCGACGACGCGACCGCGTTCGCCGACATCGACAAGACCGTGGGCTGGGCGCAGAAGCACGCGCTCGGCAAGGCCGGCAAGGTCGGCATCACCGGCTTCTGCCGCGGCGGCCGCATGGTGTGGATGTACACCGCGCACTCGAAGAACGTGAAGGCCGGCGTGGCCTGGTACGGCGGCATGGGCACCACGCCCGCGCAGCCGCAGACCCCGCTGGACATCGCCGACCAGCTGCACGCCCCGGTGCTCGGCCTCTACGGCGGAGCCGATACGGGCATCCCGGTGGTGATGGTCGAGCGCATGCGCGCCGCGCTGTTCGCCTTCGGCAAGGAGAAGGAGTCGATCATCCACGTCTACGACGGCATGCCGCACGCCTTCCACGCCGACTACCGCCCGAGCTACAACAAGCAGGCGGCGGAAGACGGCTGGAAGCGCATGCTCGCGTGGTTCAAGAAGCACGGCGTGGCCTGAGCGAGGCCGCCGGAAGCGAAAAAGGCCGCGGGAGCGGCCTTTTTCCTTTGGAGCGCCGCGGCGCTCAGTCGGCGTAGACCCCGGCCTTCTTGATGATCGGGCCCCACTTGTCGATCTCGGCCTTCAGGAATGCGCCGAGCGCCTGCGGATTCGCGCGCGCGGCGTCGATCGGGTCGGTGCCGAGGTCGTTGAAGCGCTGCTTCACCGTCGGGTCTTTCAGCGCCTCCTGCAGCGCGCCGACCAGCTTGTCGACCACCGGCTTGGGGGTCTTCGCGGGCGCGTAGAACGCGTGCCACACCGAGACCTCGAAGCCCTTCAGGCCCTGCTCCTCGAGGGTCGGCACGTCCTTCAGCGACGGCACGCGCGCCTTCGTGGTCACGCCGTAGACCTTGATCTTGCCGCCCTTGATCTGCGAGGTCGTGTTGGTCGTCTGGTCGCACATCAGGTCGACCTGGCCACCGACGAGGTCGTTCATCGCCGGCGCGGTGCCCTTGTACGGCACGGTGGTGAGGTCGGTCTCGATCGCGCTCATGAAGAGCATGCCGCACAGGTGCGACGCGGCGCCGAGGCCGGCGTTCGCGTAGTTCACCTTGGCCTTGTTCGCCTTCAGGTAGGCGAGCAGCTCCTTGAAGTCCTTCGCGGGGAAGTTGCCGCGCGCCACCAGCGTCATCGGCACCTCGTTGATGAGGCCGATGTACTCGAAGTCCTTGAGCGGGTTGAAGCGCAACTGCCGGTACAGTGCCGGCGCCGTGGACATGCCGATGTGGTGCAGCAGGACGGTGTAGCCGTCGGGAGAGGCCTTCGCGACGTACTCGGCGCCGATGATGCCGCCGGGGCCGGGCTTGTTCTCGACCACGACCTGCCCGCCGAGCGGCTTCGCCATCGCCTGCGCCATCACGCGCGCGACGGTGTCGGTCGGGCCGCCCGCGGCGAACGGCACGATGATGTTGACCGGCTTCGTGGGGTACTGCTGGGCTTGGGCGGCGCCGAGGGCGGCAAGCGCCCCAAGCGCGACCAGGGTGCGTTTCAGCATGGCTTCCTCCTCCAGGATTCAGGCCTGCGCAGCCTATTCCCCGCCGGGAAGACTGCGGTTGATGCTCGTCAAGCGATTGGCGCGCCCGAGACGATTCGAACGTCCGACCCCTGCCTTCGGAGGGCAGTACTCTATCCAGCTGAGCTACGGGCGCCCGGGTTGAAACGAGGGGCGAAGCATAGACCGTTTCCTTCCCCGGCGCCACCTCGCCGCGCCCGATTTGGCGCTAAAATCATGGCTTTGCCTGCATCCAACCGCCGGGGATCCCGCATGAGCGAGCACGACGAGCACACTTCCTTCATCCAGACGCCGCAGCAACTCGTGACCGTGGTCGTGCTTGCGTTCCTGGTGCCGATCATCGGCATCGTCCTGCTCGTCAAGTTCGTGGTCGGCGCGCCCAAGGCCGACACGAACGCGCTCAAGCCCGAAGCGGTGGCGGCGCGCATCCAGCCGGTGGGCCGCATCGACTTCGGCGGCGACGCCGCCAAGGACGGCGCTCCCGCTGCGGCGGGCGGCGCGCCGGCCGCGCCGGCCGCGCCCGCCGATCCGAAGGCGATCTATGCCGCGACCTGCTCCGCGTGCCACGCGCAGTCGGTGGCCGGGTCGCCGAAGCTCGGCGACAAGGCGGCGTGGGCGCCGCGCATCAAGACCGGCACCGACGCGCTGGTGAAGTCGGTGATCGGCGGCAAGGGCGCCATGCCCCCGAAGGGCGGCAACGCGTCGCTGTCGGACGCGGACGTGCGCGCGACCGTCGAATACATGGTGTCGCAGAGCAAGTAGCCGACGCAGGGCCCGCCGGGCCCATGCGCCGCGCGGTCGCCGCGTGGACCTCCTCTTCATCATCGATCCGGTCGCCTCGCTGAAGGCGTACAAGGACTCGACCGTCACGATGATGCGCGCCGCGCAGGCGCGCGGCCATGCGGTATGGGCCTGCGAGCAGGGCGCGCTGGAGTGGCGCGACGGCTCGGTGGCCGCGGTCGCCACGCAGCTCGCGGTGACCGACAACGACGAGGACTGGTACCGCGCGCGCGGGCACGCGCGCCGCGCGCTGAAGGACTACGGCGCGGTGCTGATGAGGAAGGACCCCCCGTTCGACCTCGAGTACGTCACGAGTACGTGGATCCTCTCGGCCGCCGAGCGCGAGGGCGCGCGCGTGTTCAACTCGCCGCGCGCGGTGCGCGACCACAACGAGAAGCTCGCCATCGCCGAGTTCCCGCAGTTCACCGCGAAGACCATGGCGGCGCGCGACATGGCCGCGATCCAGGATTTCATCGAGGCCGAGCGCGACGTGATCCTCAAGCGCCTGGACGGCATGGGCGGCGCCAGCATCTTCCGCGTGCGAGCAGACGACCCGAACCGCAACGTCATCGTCGAGACGATCAGCGACTTCGGCGCGCGCATGGTGATGGCGCAGCGCTACCTGCCCGCGATCGCCGCCGGCGACAAGCGCGTGCTGCTGGTGGGCGGCAAGCCCGTGCCGTACGCGCTCGCGCGCATCCCGAAGGCCGGCGAGTCGCGCGGCAACCTCGCCGCCGGCGGGCGCGGCGTCGCGCAGCCGCTGTCGGCGCGCGACCGCGAGATCGCCGAGGCGCTCGGCCCCGGGCTCGCCGCGCGCGGGCTGCTGCTGGTCGGCCTCGACGTGATCGGCGACTGCCTCACGGAAGTGAACGTCACCAGCCCCACCTGTTTCCGCGAGATCATGGACCAGACCGGCTTCGACGTCGCCGGCGCGTTCATGGACGCGCTCGAAGGATCGCTCGCATGATCGGAGTCCTCATCATTTCCCACGGCGCGTTCGGCGAGTCGCTGATCCACGCCGCGAGCCACGTGCTCGGCAAGCGCCCGCTGCGCGTGCGGCAGGTCGGCGTCACGGTGCACGACGACCCCGAGGCGATGCTCGCGCAGGCCGCCGACCTGGTGCGCCAGCTCGACGACGGCGGCGGCGTGCTGGTGTTCGCCGACATCTACGGCGCGACGCCGGGCAACATCGCGCTGCGGCTGCTCGAGCCGGGGCGCGTGGAGGGCATCGCCGGGGTCAACCTGCCGATGCTGGTGCGCGCGCTCACCTACCGCGAGCGCCCGCTCGCGGCGGTGGTGGAGAAGGCCCTCTCGGGTGGCCGCGAGGGCGTGGTGCACATGACG
>CAZTXP010000108.1:0-15988 GCA_964617355.1 uncultured Enterobacteriaceae bacterium | reverse complement strand
CCGACCACGGTTTGACGCCACGAATCGCAGATTTGAAAGTGAACAGGAAAGTCAATGAAATCAACGATCTACCAACACCACCTCCGCGCCAGTGCTAGCTTTTCGTACCGTCACTTATTGCACTGAAAACGAGGAGACCCCCTGCAGGGCGTGCGCGCCGCCGGCGCCCGGCTCGTGGTGTGCGGGCATGAAGTGCACCACCAGACCGGCAGCATGCTCGCCGACCACGACCTCGACGTCGCGATCGGAACGGAGCACCTCTTCGACGACCTCGACCACGCGCTCGAGTGGTGCGAATCGCACGTGCTCGCCTCGCAGGCGCTGGCGCACGCGGCGCAGGCGCGCGAACTCGCGCGGCACGAGCTGGACCTCTGCCGGGGCCTGACGCCCGACGAGTCGGCGCTAGTGCAGGACTCGCTCGTGCTCGCGACCTACCAAGACCGCGAGGCGGTATTCACCGAAGGCGAACCCGGCGACGCGCTGTACGTGATCGCGCGGGGATCCGCCTCGGTGCGCCTGCACGCCGGCGAGCACCCGGGGCCGGGCATCCGCCTGATGAGCTTCTCGGTGGGCACCCTGTTCGGCGAGATGGCGATCCTCGACCGCGAGCCGCGCTCGGCGACCGTGGTGGCAGACGGGCCGCTCGCCTGCTACCGGCTGTCGCACGACGCCTTCGAGCGCCTCGTCGCCGCGCACCCGCGCATCGGCATGGTGCTGCTGGCCAACATCGGCCGCGAGCTGAGCTTCCGCATGCGGCGCGCGAACCGCACGCTCGCCAGCCGCAACTAGGGCCGCCCCCCGCCTTCGCGATCGCGTCCCTCCTAGAGACGCGACTCCTCGTAGTCCAGCTCTTCCTCGAGGTGGTGCAGCACCTCGTCGCTGACGAGGCTCTCGCGCCAGACGCGGATCAGTTCCTGGCGTTCCGCGCGGATCGCGGCGAGGCGGATCTTCTTCGCCACCGCGGCGTCGGTCCCCGGCTCCGGGCCCTGCTCGACCGCCGACATGCGCTCGGTGAACTCGACGCGCAGGCGCTCGGCCAGCGCGGGGGAGGCGCCCTCCTCGGGCGCGAGCCGCGCGATCGTCTCCAGCGCCGCCTTGCCCATGGCCTCGCGGGCGATGCGGTGCTCGTCGCGGCCGCTGGTGTCCTTCGCGAGGCGCAGGCGACGGATCACCACCGGCATCGACAGGCCCTGCACCACCAGCGTCACCGCGATGACCACGAAGGTGAGCAGGATCACGAGGTCGCGATACGGGAAGGCCGCGCCGCCCTGCACCGTGACCGGCAGCGCGAGCGCCGCCGCGAGCGAGACGATGCCGCGCATGCCGCACCAGCCCTCGAGGAAGAGTTCGCCGCCCGGCACCGGCGGCGTGCCGCGGCCGAGGCCGAAGGCGCGCGGCGTGAACTCGACCGCGTACACCCACGCGAAGCGCACCGCTACCGCGACCACGGTGACCACCAGCGAGGTCGCGACGATCTGCGCCGTGGAAATGCCCTGGATGCGGCCGACGACGTCCGACAGCGCCATGCCGATCAGCATGAAGATCAGGCTGTTGAGCAGGAACACCATGATGTTCCACACCGAGCGCGCGAGGATGCGCATCTCCGCCGAGACGATCTCCGGCGTGTAGCGGCCGCGCATCACGCCGGCGGCCACCACCGCGAGCACGCCCGAGAGGTGCACCGATTCCGCGAGGATGTACGCGGTGTAGGGGATCGACAGCGACAGCAGCACCTCGACGAAGGCGTCGCCGAGGCGCTTGTGCACGGCGATGAACACCCAGCCGAGCGCGAGGCCCACGACCACGCCGCCGCCGGCGACCAGCACGAACTGCAGGCTCGCGTCCCAGATCGAGAACGCGCCGGTCAGCACCGCGGCCACCGCGAACTTGTAGAGCACCAGGCCCGAGGCGTCGTTGACCAGGCTCTCGCCTTCCAGCACGGTGACGATGCGGCGCGGGATGCTCATGCGCGACAGGATCGCGGTCGCCGCCACCGCGTCCGGCGGCGAGACGATGGCGCCGAAGGTGAAGGCCACCGCCCAGGGGATGTCCGGCACCATCAGCTTCAGCGCGCTGCCGACCGCGAGCGTGGTGACGAGCACGAGGCCGATGGCGAGGTAGCCGATGCGCTCGATGTTGGCCTTGAAGTCGCGCCACGAGGTCAGCAGCGCCGCCTGGTACAGGATCGGCGGCAGCACCAGCACCAGCAGGAACTGCGGGTCGAACTCGAGCTGCGGCAGCCCGGGCACGAAGCCGAGGGCGCCGCCGCCGATGACGAGCGCGATCGGATACGGCACGTTCGCGCGCCGCGCCACCCAGCCGAGGGCGACGGAGCAAAGGATGAAGAAGAGGACGACCTGCAGCAGCGACATCGAACGGACCTAGCGCGTGGAAAGTATGCCGTCGCGCAGCTCCAGCACGCGACCGGCGCGCGCGGCGAGGGACGGGTCGTGGGTGACGATCACGAAGGCCGTGCCGCGCGAGTCGGACAGGCCGAGCATCGCCTCGAACACTTCGTCGGCGGTGTGCGTGTCGAGGTTGCCGGTGGGCTCGTCGGCCAGCACGCAGGCCGGCTGGGTGACGAGGGCGCGCGCGAACGCGCAGCGCTGGCGCTCGCCGCCCGAGAGCTCGCCGGGCAGGTGCTCGGTGCGATGCGCGAGGCCCACCGAGGCGAGCATCTCGCGCGCACGAACGAGCGCGGCGTCGCGCGGCTCGCGGCGGATCCACAGCGGCATGGCGACGTTCTCCGCCGCGGTGAATTCAGGCAGCAGGTGGTGGAACTGGTAGACGAAGCCGAGCGTGGCATTGCGCACGCGGCCGCGCTCCGCCTCGCCCATGGCGCTGAACGGGCGGCCCTGCACCGTGACCTCGCCCGCGGTCGGCGCATCGAGCCCGCCGAGGAGGTGCAGCAGCGTGCTCTTGCCCGAACCGGACTTGCCGACGATCGCGACGCGCTCGCGCGGATGCACCTCGAAATCGACGCCGGAGAGCACTTGCACGGGCGAGGGGCCGTGGTACGTCTTCGACAACGCCCTGCAGGAGAGCACCGCGTCACTCATAGCGCAGCGCCTCGGCCGGGTTGACCTTCGCCGCGCGCCAGCTCGGCAGGATCGCGGCCACCAGCGACAGCACGAGCGCGATCACCGCGGTGGCGACGACGTCGGTGGCGTGCACGTCGGAGGGCAGGTCCGGGATCAGGTAGACGTCCTTGGCGAGGAACTTGATGTTGAAGAGGCCCTCGATCGCCGGCACGATGGTGCCCACGTTCAATGCGGTGAGCACGCCCAGCACGAGGCCGATCAGCGTGCCGACCACGCCGATCACCGCGCCCTGCACCACGAACACCTGCATCACCGAGCCCGGCGAGGCGCCGAGCGTGCGCAGGATGGCGATGTCGGCGCGCTTCTCGGTCACGGCCATGACGAGCGTCGAGATGATGTTGAACGCCGCCACCGCGACGATCAGCGCGAGGATCACGAACATCACGCGCTTCTCGATCTCGACCGCGCGGAAGAAGTTCGCGTGGCTGCGCGTCCAGTCCCAGGCGTAGAACCCGGGCCCGAGAGTCGCCAGAAGCTCGCGGCCCACGGTGCGCGCGGCGAAGAGGTCGTCGAGCTTCAGGCGCAGGCCCGAGACGTGGCTGCCCATCTGGTAGACCTTCTGCGCGTCCTCGAGATGCACGAGGGCCAGCGCGGCGTCGGCCTCGTTGAAGCCGACCTCGAAGATGCCGACCACGTTGAACTGCTTCAGGCGCGGGATCACGCCCGCGGGCGTCACCTGCCCCTGCGGCGCCACCAGCGCCACCTTGTCGCCCGGCAGCACGCCGAGCGCGCGCGCCAGGTCGCCGCCGAGGATGACGTTGAACTCGCCGGGCTTGAGCTGCTCCAGCCGCCCGGACTTCATGTGGCGCCCGAGGTCGGCGACGCGGTCTTCGAGCTCCGGCACGATGCCGCGCACGATCGCGCCGCGCACCGCCTGCCCCTGCGCGAGCATGGCCTGCGCGTTGACGAAAGGCGCCGCGGCCAGCACGCGCGGATGCGTGGAAACGGCCTTCGCCGTCGTCGCCCAGTCGGGCAGGCGGTTGTCGGGGCCCACCACCTGCAGGTGCGAGGCGACGCCGAGGATGCGCGTGCGCAGTTCCTTCTGGAATCCGTTCATCACCGAGAGCACGACGATCAGCGCCCAGACGCCGAGCGCGATGCCGGCCATCGAGATGAGGGAACTGATGCTGATGAAGAAATTGCGGCGCTTCGCGCGGGTGTAGCGAAGGCCGACCAGGAGCTCGTAACGCACGGTGCGGCGAGGATACTACAATGCCCCTCATGGACCGCGAGGCACGCGAGAAGATGGCAGCCCTCGTGCGTGCCGAGCGCGTCGCGGCGCTCGGCACGCTCAGGAGCGAAGCCCCTCTCGTGTCGATGGTGACCTACCTCGCGTCGCCGGATCTCTCGGCGTTCCACGTGCACGTCAGCCGCCTGGCGTGGCACACGCAGGACATGGCGCGCGACGCGCGCGTTTCGATGTGCATCACCGAGCGCGACGACGGCCGGGAAGACCCCCAGACGCTCGCGCGCCTGACGATCCGCGCCGAGGCGACGCAGCTGCCGAACGAAGGCGACGACTATGTCGCGCTGAAGGCGGCCTACCTCGCGCGCCATCCCGCGGCCGCGATCCAGTTCGAGCTCGGCGACTTCCATTTCTGGCGCCTTGCGCCGCGCGACGCGCGCTTCGTCGCCGGCTTCGGGCGCATCCACAACCTCTCGGCCGCGGACCTGTGCTCGAGCTCCTCGTAGCCGCGACGCTGTCGGTGATGCCGGCGCCGGAGTGCCCGGTGAAGCTCGAATCCAGCCGCTCCGGCGGTGGCACGTGGACCTATCGCACGCGCCCTGCGTGCCCGATCGGCTTCGACTCCACGCGCGAGGCGATGCGCCAGCTGCTCGCGCACGCCGGCAAGGACGACCGCGTGCAGGTGCACCTGGGCCGCAACGTCGACTACCCGTGGCTCTCGGCGCTGCTCGAGAAGCACGGCGGGCGCACCGACAATCTCGCGGTCGCGCGCGCGCTGAAGGCGATGCCCGAGCTGGGGCACCTGTTCCCCGGCTGGGAAATCCGCTCGGTGTCGGTGGAGAAGGTGCTGGTCAGGAACGGCCGGCCCTACGACGCGATCCTGTGGGTCGTCCTGGCGCGCTGACCATCCTCGGCGTGGACTTCACGTCCGCGCCGCGACGCGCGAAGCCGATCACCGCGGCGCTCGGGCGGCTCGAACGAGGGCGCCTGGTCGTCGACGCGGTCGAGCGGCTGCAGGATTTCGCCGCCTTCGAGGCGCTGCTCGCGCGCCCCGGCCCGTGGATCGGCGGCTTCGACTTCCCCTTCGGCCTGCCGGCCGAACTGGTGCGCGACCTCGGCTGGCCGCGCGAGTGGCGCGCGCTGGTGGCGCACTGCGCGCGGCTGTCGCGCGACGCACTGCGCGCAACGCTGGACGCCTATCGCGCCGGCCGGCCGCCCGGGCGCAAGTACGCGCACCGCGCCACCGACCTGCCGGCGGGGTCGTCGAGCCCGATGAAGCTGGTCAACCCGCCGGTGGCGCTGATGTTCCACGAGGGCGCACCGCGCATCGCCGCGAGCGGCGCACACGTGCCCGGCCTCGCCGACGGCGACCGCGATCGCATCGCTCTCGAGGCGTATCCGGGTCTTGCCGCGCGTCGCATCACGCGCGAGTCGTACAAGAACGATACGAAGGCGAAGCAGACGCCCGAGCGCGCGGCGGCGCGCCGGCGCATCATCGCAGCGCTCGACGCCGGCCTGCCGCGCGCCCTGCGCCGCGAGATGCAGGACGACGCGAGCGGCGACACGCTCGACGCCGTGCTCTGCGCGGTGCAGGCGGCCGATGCGGCGGCGCGCCCGCGCTTCGGGCTTCCGGCACGCGTGGACGCGGTCGAAGGATGGATAATCGGCGCATGATCCACGCCTACGGCATGTCGAGCTCGGGCAACTGCTACAAGGTGAAGCTCGCGCTCGCTCAACTCGGCGTGCCGCATCAGTGGCACGAAGTCGACACCACCAAGGGCGAGACGCGCACGCCCGCCTATCTCGCGATGAACCCGAACGGGCAGGTGCCGCTCGTGCGGCTCGAGGACGGCAGCTTCCTGCCGGAGTCGAACGCGATCCTCTGGTATCTCGCAGAAGGCACGCCTTTGGCACCCGCCGACCGTGTCGCGCGCGCGCAGGCGCTGCGCTGGATGTTCTTCGAGCAGTACAGCCACGAGCCCTACGTCGCGGTGGCGCGCTTCATCTGCTACTACCTGCCGCCCGACTCCCCGAGGCGAGCCGAGCTGCCGCGCCTGCAGGAGCGCGGCCGGCACGCGCTCGGCGTGATGGAGACCCACCTCGCGCGCGAGCCGTGGTTCGCCGGCGGGCGCTACTCGGTGGCGGACATCGCGCTGTACGCCTACACGCATTGCGCGGGCGACGGCGGGCTGGACCTTGCGCCGTATCCCGGCATCCGCGCGTGGCTGGATCGCGTGCGCGCGCAGCCCGGCCACGTGCCACTGGGATGACCGCGCTCTTCCTGAAGGGCCTCGCGTTCGGCTTCATCCTCGCCGCGACGGTCGGGCCGATGTGGATCCTGTGCTTCCGGCGCACCGTGGCCTACGGGCCGATGGCGGGGCTCGCCTCCGGCATGGGCATCGCGGTCGCGGACGCGATCTACGGCTCGGTCGCCGCGTTCGGCCTCACCGCGGTGTCCGGATTCCTGCTCGAGCAGGAGCTCTGGCTCGGCCTCGCCGGCAGCGCCTTCCTGCTGTGGCTCGGCATGAAGACGCTGCTCGCCCCCGCGCAGGCGCTCGACGGCGCGGGCGTGGAGCGCCTGCCGGCCGGCGCCGCATTCGCGTCCACGCTCGGCCTCACGCTCACCAACCCGCCGACCATCCTCGCCTTCGCCGCGATCTTCGCCGGCCTCGGCCTCGCGGCCAGCGCCACGTGGGCCTCCGCCGCGCTCGTGGTGCTGGGCGTGTTCCTCGGCTCGGCCTCGTGGTGGATCGCCCTCCCGCTCGCCGCGTCCCGGCTGCGCGGCCGCATCGGCCCGCGCACCTTGCGCGGCATCAATCTCGTCTCCGGCGTCTCGATCCTCGGATTCGCCGCGTGGCAGCTCGCGCGGCTCGTCCGGTAAACTGTATGGATATCCACGTAGGAAGCCCCATGCGATCCCTCCTCGGCCTCGTCGTCGCCCTGTTCGCCCTCTCCGCCCACGCGCAGTATCCGACCCGCCCGGTGAAGTTGATCGTGCCGTTCCCGCCGGCCGGCGCGACCGACATCGTCGGCCGCATCGTCGCGCAGAAGCTGGAGGAGAAGTTCGGCCGCCCGGTGGTCGTCGACAACAAGCCCGGCGCCGGCGGCAGCATCGGCTCGGACCTCGCGGCGAAGAGCGCGCCCGACGGCTACACCCTGCTGATGGCGACCTCGAGCACGCACTCGGTCGGGCCGTCGCTGCAGAAGCTGCCCTACGACCCGCTGAAGGACTTCGCGCCGATCGTGCACGTGGCGAACGTGCCGAACGTGCTGGTGGTGAGCCCGGGCCTTGGCGTGTCGAGCGTGAAGGAACTGGTCGCGCTGGCGAAGTCGAAGCCGGGGCAGCTCAACTTCGCCTCCAGCGGCGTCGGCTCTATCGTCCACCTGAACGGCGAGTTCTTCAAGATGATCGGCGGCGTCGACCTGCAGCACGTGCCGTACAAGGGTACGGCGCTGGCGATCCCCGACGTCGCCAACGGCAACGTCGCGATGCTGTTCGACAGCCTCGCCAGCGTGATGCCGCACGTGCGCTCCGGCAAGGTCAGGCCGCTGGCGATCAACGCCGGCAAGCGCTCGCCGCTGATCCCGGACGTGCCGACGCTCGCCGAGGCCGGCATGCCGCAGTTCGACCGCTACACCTGGTTCGGCCTCTTCGCGCCGGCCGGCACGCCCGCCGAGATCGTGTCGAAGGTGCAGGCCGACACCGTCGCCGCGCTGC
Organism: uncultured Enterobacteriaceae bacterium; assembly: GCA_964617355.1. Taxonomy (GTDB): domain Bacteria; phylum Pseudomonadota; class Gammaproteobacteria; order Burkholderiales; family SG8-39; genus CAZTDU01. The sequence continues at coordinate 7,983 of CAZTXP010000108.1, read as the reverse complement.
GCGCACCGGACCTGCTGAAGCGATTCGCCGACGTCGGCGCCGAGCCCGTGGGCAGCACGCCGGCGGAGTTCGTCGAGCGCATCCGCTCCGACACCGCGCGCTGGGCCGAGGTGATCCGCGCCGGCAAGGTGAAGGTCGAATAGGCGGATGCACGACCTTCGCCTCGCCGTGGTAGACCTCGAGACCACCGGCGCGCACCCCGCGTTCGACCGCGTCACCGAGATCGCGGTGATCGAGGTGGACGGCGGCGAGGTCACCGGCAGCTGGTCCACGCTGGTGGACCCGCAGACCACGATCCCGCCGGCGATCCAGGCGCTCACCGGCATCACCAACGAGATGGTGGCCGGCGCGCCGACCTTCTCGAGCCTCGCCGAGGGCCTCGCCGAGCGCCTGGAAGGCCGGCTCTTCGTCGCACACAACGCGCGCTTCGACTACGGCTTCCTGCGCCACGAGTTCGAGCGCGCCGGCTTGCGCTGGACGGCGAAGACGCTGTGCACCGTGAAGCTCTCGAGGCGCCTCTACCCGCAGCACCAGCGCCACAACCTGGATAGCCTCATCGAGCGCCACGGCCTCGCATGCTCGGCGCGGCACCGCGCGATGGGCGACGCCGAGGCGACCTGGCAGTTCCTGCGCGTCGCGCTCGCCGAGCACGGGCCCGAGGTATTCGCCACCGCCACCAGGGCGGTGACGCGCCAGCCCGCGCTGCCGCCGCAGATCGAGCGCGCGCAGGTCGACGCCGTGCCCGACACGCCGGGCGTGTACCTCTTCTTCGGCGAGGGCGGGCGGCCGCTGTACGTCGGCAAGAGCGTGAACATGCGCACGCGAGTACTGTCGCATTTCGCAGATGACGTGCGCTCGGCGAAGGAAATGCAGCTCGCGCGCGAGGTGCGCGCGATCGACTTCGAGCGCACCGCGGGCGAGCTCGGCGCGTTGCTGCGCGAGGCCGAGCTGGTGAAGACGCTGATGCCGGTCTTCAACCGCAAGCTGCGGCGCGAGAAGAGCCTGTGCTCCTTCGTGTTCGATCCCGGCCGCGAGCCGGGGCGCGCGCTGCGCCTCGTCGACGAGGCGGAGATCGACCGCGGCACGCTGCCCTTCCTGCACGGGCTCTTCCGCTCGAAGCGCGCAGCCATGGGCGCGCTGCGCGGCCTCGCGGACGCGCACGGCCTGTGCCTGCAGTCGCTGGGCTTCGAGAAGGGCGCGCGCGGCGCGTGCTTCCGTCGACAGCTGCAGCGCTGCGCGGGCCTCTGCGCCGGCACTGAATCGCAGGCCACGCACCAGGCACGGCTCGCGATCGCGCTCGCGGGGCTGCGCACGCGCGAGTGGCCGTGGCGCGGGCCGATCGGCATCGTCGAATCCGACCCTTCGCGCGAGGTCACCGACGTGCACGTCGTCGACCACTGGTGCTGGATCGGCACCGCGCGGTCCGAAGACGAACTGCAAGACCTGCTCGAGCACGGCCTGCCGCGCTTCGACCCGGACCACTACCGGCTGCTGACGAAGTACCTGCTCGGCCCCGCCGCGCCGCAGGTCCGGGAGTTCGGCCCGCGCGAGCTGCGGGAGGCGGCGTAGGCGATGCACGTCGAACTGGTCGTCCCCTCGCTGCTGCTCGGGCGCTCGCCCGGGCGCCGGCTGCCGGCGCTGGAGATGATCCTCGCGCGCGCGCAGCGCCGGCGAGAGGGTTCGCTGCCGCTGGAAGCGTGGCTGATGGAGGCCTTCTCCCTGCCCGGCCCCTGCCCCGCCGGCGCGCTGACGCGCCTCGTGCACGGCGGCGACGCGGCGGAAGGCTGCTGGCTGCGCGCCGACCCGGTGCACCTCCTGCAGCGTCGCGAGATGCTGGTGCTCGCGCCGCCGCCCGCGATCACGGTGCGCGAGGACGAGGCGCGCGCCTTCGCCGAATCGATCAATGCGCACTTCGGCGACGAGTTCTTCGTGCATGCCGACGAGCCGACGCGCTGGAGCGCGCGGCTTTCACAGGAGGGGCTGCTGGAAGCGCTGCCGCCGCTCGAAGCGGCCGGCCGCAACGTCAACGCGGTGCTGCCCGGCGGCGACGCGAAGCGCTGGCACGCGCTCGCCAACGAACTGCAGATGCTGCTGCACGCCCATCCGGCGAACGCGGCGCGCGAGGCGCGCCGAGAGCGGCCGGTGAACAGCCTGTGGCTGTGGGGCGCAGGCAAGCTGCCCGCGTTCCCCGCCTCGCGCTGGCAGACGGTGTGGGCCGACGACCCGCTGGCGCGCGGCATCGGCCGCGCCGCCGGCGCGCGCGACGAGCCGCTCGCGCGCCACGTGCCGGAATGGCTCGGCCGCCTGCCGGCCGATGGCCGCCACCTCGCGCTGCTGGATGCGCTGCGCGCGCCGCAGGCTTTCGACGACACCGCCGAATGGACGAAGGAAATCGCGCGGCTGGAAGACGAGTGGTTCGCGCCGCTGCTCGGCGCGCTGCGCGAGGGCCGCATCGACATGCTGACGCTGCACGTGCCCGATGGCGCCGACCGCACGAGCCACGAGCTCGTGCCGGGCGACCTGCGGCGCTTCTGGAAGCGGCCCAAGCCGATCGAAACGCTGTGAGCACCAGGATCGTCGAGCGCGACTGGTCGCGCGACGCCTATCGCGCGCTGCTCGGCGGCGGCCTCCATCCGGTCCTCGCGCGCGTATTCGCCGCACGGCGCATCCGCACGGCCGCCGACCTCGCCACCGACACCGCGGGCCTGCTGTCGCCGTCGCTGCTGCATCGCTGCGAGGAAGCGGCCGTGTTCCTCGCCGACGCCATCGCGGCCGGCCGGCGCCTGCTGATCGTCGCGGACTACGACGCCGACGGCGCCACCGCCTGCGCGGTCGGCCTGCGCGCCCTGCGGCTGATGGGCGCGAAGGTCGAATACCTCGTGCCGAACCGCTTCGAGCTCGGCTACGGCCTGACCCCGGAGCTGGTCGACCTCGCGGCGGCGAGGAAGCCCGACGTCGTCATCACGGTCGACAACGGCATCGCCAGCGTCGAGGGCGTGGACCGCGCGCGCGAACTCGGCATCGCCACGCTGATCACCGACCACCACCTGCCGGGGCGCGAGTTGCCGCGCGCCGAGGTGATCGTCAACCCGAACCAGCCGGGCTGCGGCTTCCCGTCGAAGAACCTCGCCGGCGTCGGCGTGATGTTCTACGTCATGCTCGCGCTGCGCGCCGAACTGCGCCGCCGCGGTGCCTTCGCCGCGAACCCCGAGCCCAACCTCGCGATGCTCACCGACCTCGTCGCGCTGGGCACGGTAGCCGACGTGGTGCCGCTGGACGCCAACAACCGCATCCTCGTCGCGCAGGGCCTTCGCCGCCTGCGCGCGCCGACCACCAAGCCGGGTCTGGAGGCGCTGTTGCGCGTCGCCGGCCGCGCACGCGCCGAGGCGAACTGCTTCGACCTCGGCTTCGTGCTCGGCCCGCGCCTGAACGCCGCGGGGCGACTCGCCGACATGAGCCTCGGCGTCGAGTGCCTCGTGGCCGAGGACGCCGCGCGCGCCGCGAACTGCGCGCAGGAACTGGATCGTCTCAACCGCGAGCGCCGCCGCATCGAAGGCGACATGCTGGCCGAGGCGCAGGCGGTACTCGACCGGCTGGAGGACGATGGCGGCGCCACGGTGTCGCTGTTCGAGCCGGGCTTCCACCAGGGCGTTGTCGGCATCCTTGCCTCGCGCGTGCGCGAGCGGCTGCACCGCCCCGCGATCTGCTTCGCGCGCGCGGGCGAGGCCGGGCCGCAGTCGTTGCTGCGCGGCTCGGGGCGCTCGGTGCCGGGCCTGCACCTGCGCGACTGCCTCGACCTCGTGTCGAAGGCCGAGCCCGATCTCATCCTGAAGTTCGGCGGCCACGCGCAGGCCGCGGGCCTGACGATCCGCGAGGCCGATGTCGCGCGCTTTCGTGCCGCGTTCGAATCCGCCGCGTCGGGCATGCTGCCGCCGGAAGCGCGCACGCGCGTGGTCGAGACCGACGGCGGGCTCGGCAACGAATGGATCACGCTGGAAGTCGCGCAGCTGCTCGGCGAGCAGATCTGGGGGCAGGGCTTCCCCGAGCCGCGCTTCTGCGACACCTTCCGCGTCGAGAGCCAGCGCGTGGTCGGCGAGCGCCACCTGAAGCTGCGCCTGTCGAAGGAAGGCCGCCGGCTGGAGGCGATCCGCTTCGGCTCCACCGACCCGCTGCCGGCGAGCGCGCGCCTGGCGTACCGGCTGACGGTGAACGAATACAATGGCCTGCGCACCGTCCAGTTGAACGTGGAGCACTCCGAACCATGAAACTCGCCCCCCTCCTCCTCGCCGCCGCCCTCGCCACGGCGGGCATCGCCTGCGCCCAGGACAAGGCCAAGGACCCGGTCAACGCCGGGCCCTACGTGCCCTCGCCCGACAGCGTGGTGGCCGACATGCTGAAGCTCGCCGACGTCGGCGCGAAGGACTTCGTCGTCGACCTCGGCTCGGGCAACGGCAAGATCGTGCTCACCGCGGCCAAGGTGTTCGGCGCGAGCGGCTTCGGCGTCGAGATCCAGGACCACCTCGTGAAGCAGTCCAACGAGGCGGCCAGGCAGCAAGGCGTGGCCGAGCGCGTGAAGTTCATCAAGCAGGACCTCTTCAAGACCGACATCTCGCAGGCCACGGTGCTCACGATGTATCTCTTGCCGAACACGGTGAACCTGCTGAAGGACAAGCTGCTCGCCGAGCTGCGCCCCGGCACGCGCATCATCTCGCACGACTACCCGCTCACCGGCTGGATCCCCGAGAAGTACGTGCAGATGGAGCTCGAGGAGAAGGTCAACATCAGCGGCGTCACCACGACGCTGATCTACCTCTACATGGTGCCCGCGAAGGCCGGCGGCACATGGACCGCGACGGTGCCGGCATCGGTGTCGAAGTCGCCGATGCGGCTGGAACTCGTGCAGCAGATCACCAAGCTGAACGGCACCGCGCGCGTCGACGGCAAGGACCTCACGCTCGAGGAGCCCAAGCTCCACGGCGAGCGCATCACCTTCCGCCTGCCGGGCCGCAAGGTCGAGTTCACCGGCACGGTGAAGGGCGGCACGATCGAGGGCTTCGTCGAGGCAGGGGGCGTGAAGGCCCCGTGGTCGGCCGCACTCGCGAAATAGGGCCCGCGGTGGACCGCAAGCGAGTCAACTCCTCGCGCATCCGCTCGGTCGGCTTCGACGAGCGCAACCAGGTGCTCGAAGTCGAGTTCTCCAACGGGCAGGTCTGGCAATATTCCCGCGTCTCGCCCGAGGTCTATCGTCGCTTCATGGCGGCGCCGAATCCGACCAGCTTCTTCGACGACCGCATCGCCGAGGAATACACCGGCAGGCGCGCCTAGCGCGGAGTATCCTCGGTCGCCGGAGGATCCTTGGACGCCCCCGTGCACCCCACCCCCGGCCCGCTCGCCGGTGAAGCCCGGTTCCGCGCCATCTTCGAGCAGGCGGCGGTCGGCATCGGCCTGCGCGGACTGGACGGCCACTGGCTCGAGGTCAACCAGAAGCTCTGCGACATGTTCGGCGGCACGCGGGAGCAACTGCTCTCGCGCAGCACGGTCGAGATGACGCCGCCCGAGGAGCTCGCCCCCACGCTGGAGCTGAACCGCCGCATGGCGGCCGGCGAGCTCACCACCTACGCCCGGGAGAAGCGCTACCGGCGCTTCGATGGCGGCGAGCTCTGGGTGAACCTGTCGATGAGCGTCGTGCCGGACGCCGAGGGCCGGCCTTCGTACGTGGTCTCGGTGATGGCCGACATCACGGCGCGCAAGCGCGCCGAGGCGCGCGCGCACGAGGCCGAAGACCTGCTGCGCACCGCGATCGAGGACCTCGACGAGTCGGTGGTGATCTGCGACGCGGAGGACTGCATCGTGTTCGCGAATCGTCGCGCGCGCGAAGCGAACGCCGAGACCGCGCCGTCGCTCGCGCCAGGCACCCCGTTCGAGGAGCACCTGCGCGCGCGCGTCGCGGTGGGCCACTTCCCGGACGCGGTGGGCCGCGAGGACGCGTGGATCGCCGAGCGCATGCGCGAGCACCTGCACCCGACGGCCCCGGTGGAGCGCATGCGCGCCGACGGCAGCTGGCGGCTGACCAAGGACCAGCGCCTGCCCGGTGGCGGCACGGTGACCATCGCGCTCGACATCACGGCGAGGAAGCGCGCCGAACTCGCGATGCGCGAACGCGAGCGCGAATCGCGCGCCGCGCAGGAGCTGCTGCGCGCGGCGCTGGAGAACCTCGGCGAGATGATCGTGCTGACCGACGCCGAGGACCGCATCGTGTTCGCCAACCAGCGCTTCCTGCGCTTCAACGCCGACGTCGCCGAGCATGCGCGGCCGGGCTGCCACTACTCCGAGCACCTGCGCGAGGGCATCCGCATCGGCCTGTTCCCCGACGCCACGGGGCGCGAGGAAGCCTGGCTCGCCGAGCGCATGGCGTTGCGCCACCGCCCCCACGGCCCCGTGGAACGACGCCGCCAGGACGGCCGCTGGCTGCTGGTGGACGACCAGCCGCTGCCCGGCGGCGGCATCATCAGCTGGGGGCTGGAGATCACCGAGCGCAAGCGCGCCGAGGCAGCGCTGCGCGACATCAACGCCGAGCTCGAGCGCCGCGTGGACGAGCGCACGGAACTCTTGAAGCGCGCCAACCGCGAGCTGGAGGCGTTCTCGTACTCGGTGTCGCACGACCTGCGCGCGCCGCTGCGCGCGGTGTCGGGCTACGCCGGCATGCTGCTCGAGGACGAGTCGGCGCGGCTCTCCGAGTCCGGGAGACGCCACCTGGAGACCATCGACGCGAACGCGCAGCGCATGGGCAAGCTGATCGACGGCCTGCTGTCGCTGGGCAAGCTGTCGCGCCACGAGCTGGCGAAGTCGCCGATCGACATGGAAGCGCTGGTGCGCGCGACCTGGGAGGAACTCGGCGTGCGCACGCGCGGCGTGCGGCTCGAGCTCGACGTGCTGCCACCCGCCCAAGGCGACGCGCTGCTGGTGCGGCAGGTGCTGCACAACCTGCTCGGCAACGCGGCCAAGTACTCCTCTCGCGAGGCCTCGCCGCGCGTCGAGGTGGCCGCCGAGGCGTCGGGCGCGCGCACGATCTACCGCGTGGCCGACAACGGCGTGGGCTTCGACATGGCCTACGCGGGCAAGCTGTTCAAGGCCTTCGAGCGCCTGCACGCCGACACCGACTTCGAGGGCACCGGCATCGGCCTCGCGCTCACGCAGATGATCGTGCACCGGCACGGCGGCCGCGTCTGGGCCGAATCGGCGCCGGGCCGCGGGGCCACCTTCCGCTTCACCCTGGGCTGAGCGACAGGGTGGGGCGGCTATAATGGCGCCCCTTTTGCCCGCGGTGGTCCATGGAAGCCGAACGCCTCAACCAGATCGCCTCCACGCTCGGCGCGCTCGCAGCGCGGCTCGCCGAGTTGCGGAGGTATCTTTGACTTCGATTCGAAGAAGTCCCGACTGACGGCCCTCGAGCGCGAGCTCGAGGATCCCAGGCTGTGGGACACCCCGCAGCGCGCGCAGGAGCTCGGCAAGGAGAAGAAGTCCCTCGACGCCGTGGTCGGCACGATCGAGCGCGTCGGCGCGGGCATCGCCGACGCCACCGAGCTGTTCGAGCTGGCGAAGGCCGAGGGCGACGACGCGACGCTCGAGTCGGTCGGGCAGGACTCGGCGAGCCTCGATCGCGAGGTCGCGGCGCTGGAGTTCCGGCGCATGTTCTCCAACCCGCTCGACCCGAACCCCTGCTTCGTCGACATCCAGGCCGGCTCCGGGGGCACCGAGGCGCAGGACTGGGCCGCGATGCTCGAGCGCATGTACCTCAAGTACTGCGACAAGAAGGGCTTCAAGGCCGAGGTGCTGGAGCAGTCCGAGGGCGAGGTCGCGGGCATCAAGAGCGCGACGCTGAAGGTCATCGGCGACTACGCCTACGGCCACCTGCGCTCGGAAGTCGGCGTGCACCGGCTGGTGCGGAAGTCGCCGTTCGACTCCAACGCGCGCCGCCACACC
>CAZTXP010000107.1:0-21913 GCA_964617355.1 uncultured Enterobacteriaceae bacterium | reverse complement strand
CGAAGATCCGCAACAGCACGGGCGCCGCGTACAACTTCTTCACGAACGCCGCGACCGGCGCGTTCGGCTCGGTCGGCTCGGCCCCGGCGGCCGGCGAAGATCCGCGCCTGATCGCCTTCACGGTCCGTCACGCGTTCTAAGTAGCACGACGCGAGACATCCTCCGCAAGGAGGACCTGTTCGAACGCCCGGTGGCAACACCGGGCGTTTTTTTTGGGGAGGGTAGGATGACCGCATGCAAGGGAACTTGCCGATGAGCCGTGCTCGCGCACTCGCGCCAGCCGAGTTGCGGCACCTGCTGGCGTTCGTCTCCCGGCGCCGACACGCGCTGCGCAACGCGACCCAGCTCCTGCTCACCTACTGGGCAGGGATGCGCGTCGGCGAGGTCGCGGCCCTGCGCTACGACGACGTGGTCGATGGAAACCGGCGCATCCGCCTGCAGGTCGCGGTGCCGCAGGGTGTGGGGCGTCCCCCGAGAACGGTGATGCTCTCCGCGAAGATGCGCAGGCAGCTTGCCATCTACATCAATGCTTACCCGCCCATCACCATGGACCGGCCGCTCTTCTACACCCAGAAGAGCGCGGGATGGTCGGCCAATACCCTCACGCAGCATTTCTTCCACCTGTACCGAGCGGCGGGCCTGGAGGGCAGCAGCCAGAGCGGTCGACGAACCTTCGTCTCCTCGCTGGCTAGACGCGGCATCGGACTGGAAGTCGTGGGTGCTCTCGCAGGTCATCGGCGCGTCGCCGCTACCCGCGCCGCGATCGATTCGGGCGACCCGAGACGGGACGCAATCGAGCACTGGTAGGGGTTGCCCAAGCCCCTGCCGTCGCAAGCCGCAGGTGACGCGGTAACCGCAACCGGTGCGTCATTTCCTGTGGGCGGAAGCCCTGTCCGCTGTTGCCGCACCGTATCGACGTTGCTAACCTTGCGTGAGGCTGACTACGTACGAATATCCCGACAACCTCCGACATGCCAACCCCCGACAGCAAGGATTTCCTCGAGTGGCATATCGGGTTCCGGGAATGGATGCACACCTATCCGGAGCTTTTCGAGACCCGCCTGCACAAGGACTGCTTCCTGCGGCTGGCCCTGCTGACGCTCGAGACCCAGCGACTGGAGTCGCTGAAGCCGCTGTACCGCGGGCTTCCGTATGCCGAGAACTCGATCCGTGCGTACCTTCGCTCGCTGTCGAACGCGGGGTGGATCCGCTTCGAGGCGCCGTCGACGGGTGACCGCCGCATGGTGAGCCTGCGCATCGAGGCGCCATTCCGCAAGGCACTGCAGGACTACCTGCAGCACTACGACCGGCTGCTGTCGAATGGCGGCAGCAAGGGCCGCGAACCGCAGGACGTCGCGGGCGTGCCATCCGCGGCCGATCTCGCCGGGGCAGAGACCTTCCGCGTACGCGCCTAGCCCGCGGCCCCCAGCGAGCGGATCCAACCAACCGCCTCGACCAGGTCGTCCACCGTGCGATCACAGTGGATGGCCGACAGAGCCAAGCCTTCACGGTATCCGTAGGGCACCAGCAGGAAGCGGCATCCCGCCGCGCGCGCCGCCTCGGCATCGTTGGCCGAATCGCCGATCACCACCGCCTCGCCAGGCTCCATGCGCAGTTCCCGGCACGCCGCAAGGAATGGTTCCGGATGCGGCTTGCGCTTGCCGACGCGATCCGCCGTGACGATCGAGTTGAACGACACCGCCAGGCCGGTGCGCTCCAGCAGCGGCCGGGTGAAGCGCTCTGCCTTGTTGGTCACGCAGGCGAGGGCGAGGCCGGCGCGCTTCATCGCATCGAGACCCTCGGTCACGCCGGGATAGAGACGCGACGCGTGTCCGTTGGTTCGGTCGTAGTGGATCGAGAGTGCTTCAAGCGCCTCCGCGTGCCGCCCCTGCCCCGCCCCCACCGCGTCGAGGCAGCGCTCCACCAGCACGCCGATGCCGCGCCCTACGAAATCGCGCACCTGCGCATCCGGCAACGAGCCTAGCCCGAGCTCCGCGAGCATCGCGTTCGCCGCTGCGGCAAGGTCGGGCGCGGTGTCGAGCAGAGTGCCGTCGAGGTCGATCAGCACGGCCCGGACCGTGCTCGTATTGGCGGCCCGGACCGTGCTCGTATTGGCGGCGCGGACCGGCCTGTGCATCAGCGCGCCGCGCGCGCCTGCTCGCGCATCGCGGCAATCGTCGCCTTGTAGTCCTTCGCCCCGAACACCGCCGACCCGGCGACGAAGGTGTCGGCGCCAGCCTCGGCGACGCGGCGGATGTTGTCCACCTTGATACCACCGTCCACCTCGAGCCAGATTTCGCGGCCCGATGCGTCGATGCGCCGGCGCACCTCGGCGACCTTCGGCAGCACGGCCTCGATGAACTGCTGCCCGCCGAATCCCGGGTTCACCGACATGAGCAGCACGAGGTCGAGCTTGTCCAGGGTGTAGTCGAGGCACGACAGCGGTGTCGCCGGATTCAGCACCAGCCCGGGCTTGCAGCCATGCTCGCGGATCAGCGCGATCGTGCGATCGACATGGTCCGACGCCTCCGGGTGGAAGCTGATGATGCCGGCCCCGGCCTTGGCGAAGTCGCCGACGAGGCGATCGACGGGCCGCACCATCAGGTGCACGTCGATCGGCGTCGTGGCGTGCGGGCGGATCGCGGCGCAGACCAGCGGGCCGACCGTGAGATTGGGGACGTAATGGTTGTCCATCACGTCGAAGTGGATGAGGTCCGCGCCGGCGGCCTCGACCGCGCGCACTTCCTCGCCGAGCCGCGCGAAATCCGCGGACAGGAGGCTCGGCGCGATGCGGATGGACATGGAGAGGCGAGTTTACAATGCGTGCATGGCGGCGGAGAAACGCTACGAGATCAAGGTGAGTTCGGCAACGCAGTATCTCGCCGACCAGTCCGACGAAGCCGCTTCGCGCTACGTGTTCGCCTACACGATCACGATCCGCAACGTCGGCAGCGTCACGGCGCAGCTCATCAGCCGGCACTGGATCATCCGTGACGCCGAAGGTGCCGAGCAGCAGGTGCGCGGCCTCGGCGTGGTCGGTGCCCAGCCGGTCCTGAAGCCCGGCGAGTCCTTCGAGTACACGAGCGGCACGGCGATCGCGACTCCGGTCGGCACGATGCGCGGCAGCTACCAGATGACCGCGGAAGACGGCACGCAGTTCGAGGCGCCGATCCCGGAGTTCACGCTCGTCATCCCGCGGGTGCTGCACTGAGACGCGCGGCTAGCGCGGCGCGTCGTCCTCGTCGCGCTTCTTCTTCGGCCAAGTCCACCACACGATCAGCGCACCGATCGCGATGACTACGCCCATCTCGACGAAGATGACCCACATGCGAAGGCTCCTGTTCGCCGCCATTCTATTGAGCGCGGGCGGCTGCGCGATGCTCGAGACATCCGTTCCGCCGCCCGTCGTCGCGACCTGCCCGCCCTGCCAGGCGACCCCGCCCAAGCCGGCTGGCGAAGCGGCGCGCTACGAGCCGGCGAACTTCGCAGAGTTGCCGGGATGGGCCGCGGCCGATGCCGCCGCCAGCCTGCGCGCCTTCCTCGCGGGTTGCGAACGGCCCGGCGCGCATCGCGCGCTGCGACAGGCCTGCGACGCCGCCCGATCGGCGACGGTCAACGACGCGCGCGCCTTCTTCGAGCAACACTTCTTGCCCTGGCGCATCCGCACGGCCGAGGGCGCCGGGGAAGGTCTCGTCACCGGTTACTACGAGCCGGTCATCGACGGCAGCCGCTCGCGGAGCGCGAAGTATCGGTATCCGGCCTACGGCGTGCCGCCCGACCTCGTCGTCGTGGATCTCGCCTCGCTGCATCCGGACCTCGCCCACCAGCGCCTGCGCGGGCGCCTCGAAGGCCGGCGCCTCGTGCCGTACTACACGCGCGCCGAGATCGAGAAGCGCGGAGCCTCCCTCGGGTCGGACGTCATCGCCTGGGTCGCCGACGCGGTGGAACTGTTCTTCCTGCAGGTGCAGGGCTCCGGGCAGGTACGCCTGCCCGACGGGTCGCGCCTGCGACTCGCGTACGCCGACCAGAACGGGCATCCGTACCGGTCGCTCGGTCGCGCGTTGATCGAGCGCGGCGAGCTGACGCTGGAGCAGGCGTCGATGCAGGGCATCAAGGCCTGGGCAGCGGCGAACCCGGGGCGCATGCAGGAAGCACTGCAGGTGAACCCGAGCTATGTCTTCTTTCGCGAAGCGACCGTGACGGACAACCCCGTCGGCGCGCTTGGCGCACCGCTGACGCCCGGCTACAGCATCGCGGTCGATCCGCGCTCGGTACCCTTGGGCACGCCGGTATGGCTGGACACGACGCTGCCGCTGTCGAAATCGCCACTGCAGCGGCTCGTGCTCGCGCAAGACACCGGTGGCGCGATCCGCGGCGCGGTGCGCGCGGATTTCTACTGGGGCACCGGCGACGAAGCCGGGACGCAGGCAGGCCGCATGCGCCAGCAGGGCGCGATGTGGATCCTGTGGCCGAAAGGCGATACGCCGTCGGCGCGCTGACGCCCTACTTCTTGGGCTGGGCGGCGGCGGTATCGAGCAGCGCGACGAGCTTCTCGGCGCTGACGCCGCCGGAAAAGCGATCACCGTTGGCGAGGAAGATCGTCGGCGTCGAGCCGACCGACAGCGACTTCCCGAGTTCCAGGATCTTGTCGATCGGGTTCGCGCAACTGGCGCCCGCCGCCGGCTGCTTGCCGCGCTGGGCAAGTTCGAGCCAGGCCTTCGCGCGCTCCTTGGAGCACCACACGGCCTTCGAGTGATCGGTGAGCTCGGGGCGGATCACCGGATACATGAAGTAGTGGATCGTGACGTCGTCGACCTTGGCGAGTTCCGACTCGAACGAGCGGCAGGCCGGGCAATAGGGGTCGGAGAAGATCGCCATCACGCGCTTGCCGTTGCCGCGGGTCACCTTCACGGCCAGTTCCAGCGGCAGCGACTCGAACTTGATCGCGAGAAGCTTCTGCATGCGCTCCTCGGTCAGGTTGCGGTCGGTCTTCGACTCGTAGATCCGTCCGACGAAGATGTGCGTCGCGGTCGCGTCGGTGTAGACGATCTGCGGGCCGCGGTCGGTCTTGAACCGGACCTCGAAGATGCCCGGCACCGGCGTCGGCTGCACGCCGTCGACCTTGGTGCCCGGGCCGAGCTTGGCTTCCATGACCTGGCGAATGACGGCCTCGTTCGCGAGCGCCGGCCCGGCGAGCGCGAGAAGGACAATGGCGACGAACGAGCGAAACATCGGGTTCCTTCCGGTTGCTACTGCATCGCGTGGCGGATGAGCATGTTCTTGAGAACACCCGCCCGGTCCACGCATTCCATGCCGGCGTTGCGCAGGCGGCGGAGCACGCCGTTACCGGTGCCGAACAGCGTGAACAGCCCGTGCACCGTGGCGTCCATGGCGAGTATAGCTTCCGCCCTCGCGCGCTCGAAACGGCGCAGCAGCAGGCGATCGCCTACGTCGCGACCGGGCTCGCGCGCGGCCAGCACCTCGGCGAGCACGCGCACGTCGCCGAAGCCGAGGTTCACGCCCTGCCCCGCGAGCGGGTGCACCACGTGGGCCGCGTCGCCCACCAGCGCCACGCGCTCGCGCACCATCGACGCGGCCGCGATCCGGCGCAGCGGGAAGGCCTGCGGCGGCGTCACGAGCGAGAGAGCGCCGACCGCGCCGCCGCTGGCTTGCTCGACCGCCGCGCACAGGGCCTGCGTAGACAACGCCAGCGCCTCCTCCGCCCTTTCGGCCGGCAACGACCAGACCATGGACACGTGGTTGCCGCTCATCGGCAGCAACGCCAGCACGGCGCCTTCCTGGAACCACTGTCGCGCGACATTTCCGTGCGCCCGCTCGCATGAGAAGTTGGCGACCACGCCGCTGTGTCCGTAGGGACGCTCCGTCACGGCAATGTCCGCGGCACCTCGCACGAAGGAACCGGCGCCATCGGCCCCCACCAGCAGTTGCGCCTCGAGCCGGCCTCCGCCGTCGAGTCGAACCTCGACCGATTCAGCCCCGACCTCGATCGCCATGCAGCGCGCCGGGGCATAGCGGGCCACGCCCGGGCGGCCCTGCTGGGTGTCGCGCAACGCGGCGAGCAGCACGCGCTCCTCGACGATCCACGCGAGCTCGGACACGCCCGTGTCCCACGCGTCGAACTCGAGGCGCGCGCGGCCATCGTCGCCCCGCACGTCCATCGCGTGCACGGGCTCGGCGGCATTCGCGGGCAGGCGGTCCCACGCACCGAGGCGCCTCAGGAACGCGACGTTGCCCGGACTCAGCGCGTAGACGCGCGAATCGAACGGACCTTCCGGAACGGGAAGCGGGGGCGCGGGATCGACGACCGCCACGCGCAGGCCGTCCAGCGCGCAGGCGAGGCTCGCGCCGACCAGGCCGCCGCCCGCGATGACCACGTCGGCATCCATGGGCGAAAGTATAACGTCTTGAGCGGACAACCCTTTTCGGGTAGGATGCGCGCCGTACCAACGTGGCGAATTAGCTCAGCTGGTTAGAGCAGCGGAATCATAATCCGTGTGTCCGGGGTTCGAGTCCCTGATTCGCCACCAACCCCATTCTGCGATCACGACGATGCGGCTTCGTGCTCTGCTTGCGGTAATCCTCCTCCTCGCGACCGGCGCCGCGCAGGCGCAGTTGCGCAGCATTCCCGAGGATGCGAAGCGCGGCGAGATGCGCCACTTGCAGGAGACCGTGGTCGAATTGAACGGCACGGCCGTGCGCCTCGCGCCGTCGGCGCAGATCCGCGACCAGTCCAACCGCATCGTGGTGCCTTCGACGCTGGCGCAGCCAGTGCTCGTGAAGTACCTCGCCGACCCGCAGGGCCTGCCCGTGCGGATCTGGATCCTCACTCCCGCCGAAGCCGCGCAGCCGGACCGCGCGCGCTAGCCGCGCCGCCCGGCCGCGCGCCCTCACCGGTGCGCAAGCTCTACCTCCGCACCTTCGGCTGCCAGATGAACGAGTACGACTCGGAGAAGATCTCCGGGCTGCTCGCGCTCGAGCGCGTGCCGGCGCCGGAGGCCGCCGACGTGATCGTCTTCAACACCTGCTCGGTGCGCGAGACGGCGGAAGACAAGGTCTACTCCGACCTCGGCCGCATGAAGCACCTGAAGCGCGCGAACCCCGACCTCGTCATCGCGGTCGGCGGCTGCGTCGCGAGCCAGGAGGGCGGGGCGATCGTCGAGCGCGCGCCCTACGTCGACGTCGTGTTCGGTCCGCAGACGCTGCACCGGCTGCCCGAGCTGATCCGGCGCCGCCGCGAATCAGGCGAACCGCAGGTCGACGTCAGCTTCCCCGAGATCGAGAAGTTCGATCACCTGCCGCCGGCGCGCGTCGAAGGGCCGACCGCGTTCGTCTCGATCATGGAGGGATGCAGCAAGTACTGCAGCTTCTGCATCGTGCCGTACACCCGCGGCGAGGAAGTCTCGCGCCCGTTCGCGGACGTGATCGCCGAGGTCTCGGCGCTCGCGCGGCAGGGCGTGCGAGAGGTCACGCTCCTCGGGCAGAACGTGAACGCATGGCGCGGCACGGTCGACGGCAAGCCCGCGGACTTCGCGCTGCTGCTCGCCTGCGTCGCAGAGGTCGACGGCATCGGCCGCATCCGCTACACCTCGGCGCATCCGCGCGAGGTGACGCCGCGACTCGTCGACGCGCACGCCAGCGTGCCGCAGGTCGCCGCGCGCATCCATCTCCCGGTGCAGGCCGGCTCCGATCGCGTGCTCGCGGCGATGAAGCGTGGCTACACCGCGCTCGAATACCGCTCGATCGTGCGGCGGCTGCGCAAGGCAAAGCCGGGCATCAGCATCTACGGCGACTTCATCGTCGGCTTCCCCGGCGAGACCGAGGAGGACTTTCGCGCCACGCTCGAGCTGGCGCGCGAGGTCGGCTACGACGCCTCGTTCGCATTCGCGTACAGCCCCCGCCCTGGTACGCCCGCCGCGGACCTGCCGGACGCGGTGCCCGCGCAGGAGAAATCGGAACGCCTGCAGCGCCTGCTGGAGGTGCTCGAGTCGAGCGCGCGCGACATCGATGCCGGCATGCTCCGCACGACGCAGCGCATCCTCGTGGAAGGCCCGTCAAGGAAGAATTCCGCCGAACTCGCCGGGCGCACGGAGAACAACCGCGTCGTGAACTTCGGAGGCGAACCCGGCATCGTCGGACGGTTCGTCGACGTGCGCATCACCGAGGCGCGCTCGCACACGCTGCGCGGGGAACTCGCATGAGCCGCGCCCGCGCGCTGCAATTGCAGCTCCAGCCGGAGGACAACCAGCAGCTCGCCCGGCTCTGCGGCGCGCTCGACGCCAACCTGCGCCAGATCGAATCCGCGCTGGACGTCTCGATCGCGCGCCGCGGCGCGCGCTTCACGCTGCGCGGCGACCCGGCGCAGGCCGCGCGCGCGGCGCAGGCACTCGAGCACTTCTACGCGCGTGCCGCGAGCGACCTGTCGGTCGAGGACGTGCAGCTCGGGCTCGCCGAGATCCTTCGTGGCGACCCGCGTCCGTCGGGCGTCGGCGAGGCGCCGCACCTGCTCACGCGCCGGCCGGACCTGAAGGGCCGCACGAAGCACCAGGAGCAGTACATCGCCAACATCCTCGCGCACGACGTCACCTTCGGGGTCGGGCCGGCGGGCACCGGAAAGACCTACCTCGCGGTCGCCTGCGCGGTCGATGCGCTGGAGCGCGACGCCGTGAAGCGCATCGTGCTCGTGCGCCCGGCCGTCGAGGCCGGCGAACGGCTCGGCTTCCTGCCTGGCGACCTCGCGCAGAAGGTGGACCCCTATCTGCGCCCGCTCTACGACGCGCTCTACGACCTGCTGGGCTTCGACAAGACGGCGAAACTCCTCGAGCGCGGCACCATCGAGCTCGCGCCGCTCGCCTACATGCGCGGCCGCACGCTGAACCACGCCTTCGTCATCCTCGACGAGGCGCAGAACACGACGCCCGAGCAGATGAAGATGTTCCTCACGCGCATCGGCTTCGGCGCCAAGGCCGTGGTCACCGGCGACGTCACGCAGATCGACCTCGCCCGCGGGCAGGTGAGCGGCCTCGTCGAGGCGCGGCGCATCCTGCACTCGGTGCGCGGCATCGCGTTCACCGAGTTCAGCGCCGCGGACGTGGTCCGCCACCCGCTCGTCGCGCGCATCGTCGAGGCCTATGAGCGCCACGCGGCCGATCGCGAAACGCCCGCCGGCCGTTAGCGTCGCGCTGCAGTTCGCGGCGCGCACGCCCGGTGCGCCGGCGCCGTCGAAGCTGCGCCGATGGATCCGGGCGGCGGCGAGCGCGGCGAGCGAAGTCACGCTGCGCATCGTCGGCACGGCCGAGGGACGTCGCCTCAACCGCGCGTTCCGCGGCCGCGACTACGCCACGGATGTCCTCACCTTCGTCTACGGCCGCCGCCCCTATCGCGGCGACATCGTGATCTGCCATCCGGTGCTCGCGCGCGCGGCACGCGAGCGCGGCGTGGCGCTGGAGGCGCACTACGCGCACCTCGTCGTGCACGGCATGCTGCACCTGCGCGGCCACGACCACGAGCGCGCGCGCGACGCAGAGCGCATGGAAGCGCTCGAGCGGCGCATCCTCACGCGCCTCGGGTTTGGCGACCCCTACGCGCTAGAATCGAGGGCGCGGAAACGTCGATGAGCGACCCTTCAAGACCGACCCTGCTGGAGCGCCTCTCGGCGCTCCTCCTGCGCGAGCCCGACGACCGCGAGAGCCTCCTCGAACTGCTGCGCTCGGCGCACAAGCGCAACCTGCTCGACGCCGAGGCGCTGTCGATCATCGAGGGCGCGCTCGCCGTGTCCGAGTTGCAGGTGCGCGACATCATGATCCCGCGCGCGCGCATGGACGTGATCGACATCAACGAGACGCCCGATCGGTTCATCCCGCACGTCATCGCCACGGCGCACTCGCGCTTCCCGGTGATCGACAAGAGCCGCGACGACGTGATCGGCGTGCTGCTCGCCAAGGACCTGCTGCGATACTACGCCGGCGAGGAGGAGTTCAACGTCCGCGAGATGCTGCGCCCGGCGGTGTTCGTGCCGGAGGCCAAGCGCCTGAACGTGCTGCTGCGCGAGTTCCGCGCGAGCCGCAACCACATGGCGATCGTCGTCGACGAGTACGGCGGCGTCTCGGGCCTGGTCACCATCGAGGACGTGCTCGAGCAGATCGTCGGCGAGATCGAGGACGAGTACGACTTCGACGAGGCGAGCGACGCCATCCTGCTCGAGTCCAGCGGGCGCTACCGCGTGAAGGCAATCACGCAGATCGCCGACTTCAACGCCGCGTTCGACACCGCGTTCCCCGACGACGAGGTGGACACGGTCGGCGGCATGGTGATCGCACAGCTCGGGCGGCTGCCGCGCCGCGGCGAATCGCTCGTCCTCGGCGGGCTGCGCTTCCAGGTGCTGCGCGCCGACAGCCGCCGGCTATACACGCTGATCGTCGACAAGCCGCGCGCGTGAGCGCCCCGCGCCGTCACGGACTCGCCGTGGTGGCCGGCGTCGCGGCGGTGCTGTCGTTCTCGCCGTTCGACGCGTTGCCCGTCGGCATCGCCGCATACGCGTTGCTCGTCCACCTCTGGCTGTCGTCGACGCGGCCGCGCGAGGCGTTCCTCTCGGGCTGGTGGTTCGGCGCCGGCTTCTTCGGCGCCGGCGTGTCGTGGATCTACGTCAGCCTCAGCCAGTTCGGCGGCATGCCGCTGCCGATCGCGGCGCTGGCCACGGCGCTCTTCTGCGCCTTCCTCGCGCTCTTCCCGGCGCTCGCCGGCTGGCTGCAGGCGCAGGTGCCCGCAAGCCCGCTCGCACGCGCCGCGCTGGCGATGCCTGCGCTGTGGACGCTTACCGAGTGGCTGCGCGGAACCGTGCTCACGGGGTTCCCGTGGAACGCCGCAGGTTCCGCGGCGCCAGGATGGTCGTACTCGGGGCTCGCGCCGGTCGCGGGCGTGTACGGCTGTTCGATCGCGATCCTCGCCACCGCCGGCCTCGTCGCGTACACCGTCCGCGGCGAACGGCGCGCGGCCGCGGTCGCCGTCGCAATCGCGATATTCGCCGGCGGCGAGGCGCTCCGGCGCGTGGAGTGGACGGCGCCCGAAGGCCGCCTCGAGGTCTCGCTGCTGCAGGGAAACATCCCGCAGGAGATGAAGTTCTCGCCCGAGCGCTACCTGCGCACGATCGAGACCTACGCGCGTCTCGCCGAGGAGTCGCGCGCACCGCTGGTGGTGCTGCCCGAGACCGCGATTCCGCGCTTCATGGACCTCGTCGACCCGGCGCACCTGGAGCGATTCGCGGCGGCCGCGCGCGCGAACCGCGGCGACCTGCTGCTCGGCATCCCGGTGCGCACCTCGCCCGAGTCGTACCTGAACAGCGTGGTGACGCTCGGCACCTCGCCTGCGCAGCGCTACGACAAGTCGCACCTCGTGCCCTTCGGCGAGTTCGTGCCGCCCGGCATGCGCTGGGTGATGCGCCAGCTGCAGGTGCCGCTGTCGGATTTCTCGCGCGGCACCGACCGGCCGCGGCCGCTCGCCGTCGCCGGCACCCGCGTCGCGATCACCGTGTGCTACGAGAACGCCTTCGGCGAAGAGCTCTCGCGGCAGCTGCCGGAAGCGCGGCTCCTCGTGAACCTCTCGAACGTGGCCTGGTTCGGCGATTCGCTCGCGCCCGGGCAGCACCTGCAGCTGTCCCGCCTGCGCGCGCTGGAGACCGGCCGCGCACACCTCGTAGCCACCAATACCGGCATCACGGCGGCGATCGACCGCGACGGACAAGTGCTGTCCCGCCTGCCGCAGTTCGTGGTCGGCCGCCTCGACACGGTCGCCCCGCTCTACTCGGGCGCGACCCCGTACGTGGTCATCGGGGACGCGCTCGCGCTGGCGCTCGCCGGCCTGATGGTCGCCGCGGCGCTGGCCCCGACGTGGGTCCGGCGCAGGGCGGCGCGGTAGAATCTCGCTCTTTTTTGCTCCCCTGACATGATCACTTTCCAGGACGTCATCCTGCGCCTGTCCGACTTCTGGGGGCGCCGCGGCTGCGCGCTGCTGCAGCCCTACGACATGGAGGTCGGAGCGGGGACGTTCCACACCGCGACCTTCCTGCGCGCCATCGGCCCCGAGCCGTGGAACGCGGCCTACGTGCAGCCCTCGCGCCGCCCGAAGGACGGTCGCTACGGCGACAACCCGAACCGCCTGCAGCACTACTACCAGTTCCAGGTGGCGCTGAAGCCCTCGCCAGCCGACTTCCAGCAGCAGTACCTCGACTCGCTCGCGGCGCTGGGCATCAACCCGAAGGAACACGACATCCGCTTCGTCGAGGACGACTGGGAGTCGCCCACGCTCGGCGCCTGGGGCCTGGGCTGGGAAGTGTGGCTGGACGGCATGGAAGTCACGCAGTTCACCTATTTCCAGGAAGCCGGGGGACTCGCGTGCAAACCGGTGCTCGGCGAGATCACCTACGGCCTCGAGCGCCTCGCGATGTACCTGCAGGACGTCGAGAGCGTCTACGACCTCGTCTGGACGGCGGGCCACGGGAGCACCTCCCGTCCTGTCCTGTACCGCGACGTCTACCACCAGAACGAGGTCGAGCAGTCGCGCTACAACTTCGAGCTCGCGAACACCGAATTGCTGTTCCGCCACTTCGGCGAGTTCGAGGCCGAGGCCAGGCGCCTGGTCGAGGCGCAGTGCGTGCTGCCGGCCTACGAGATGGTGATGAAGTCCTCGCACACCTTCAACCTGCTGGACGCGCGCGGCGCGATATCCGTGACCGAGCGCGCGGCGTACATCGGTCGCGTGCGCGCGCTCGCGCGCGCGGTCGCCAAGGCCTACTACGAGTCGCGCGAGCGGCTCGGCTTCCCGATGGGCGGTGCCGCATGAGCGCCGCGACGCTGCTGGTCGAACTCCTCACCGAGGAGCTGCCGCCGAAGTCGCTGGCGCGCCTCGGTCGCGCCTTCGCCGACGGCATCCGCGACGGCCTCGTGCAGCGCGGACTGCTCGCGGTCGGCGGCGCAGCCTCGCCGCTCCTCGCCACGCCGCGCCGCCTCGCGGCGCTCGTCGAGAACGTCAACGCGCAAGGCGAGGACCGCGCGGTCGAAGCGCAGGGCCCGTCCACCAGCGCCCCCGCGCAGGCGGTGGAAGGCTTCGCGCGCAAGCACGGCATTGCCGCCAACGCGCTCGAGAAGCGCGCCGGGCCGAAGGGCGAGGTCTGGGTCGCGAAGACGGTGGTCAAGGGCCAGTCGCTCGACACCGTGCTCGCCGAGATCGTCGCCGAGGCGCTGAAGAAGCTGCCGATCCCGAAGTTCATGCGCTGGGGCTCCGGCGATGCGCAGTTCGTGCGCCCGGCCCACGGCCTCGTCATGCTGCACGGCTCCCGCGTCGTGCCGGGCCAGGTCCTCGGCATCGCCTCGGGCAACCGTACGAGCGGCCACCGCTTCCTCGGCGGCAGCGAGGTGACGCTCGCCTCGGCCGACGCCTACGGCGCCACGCTGAAGTCGCAGGGCGCCGTCCTCGTCGACGTCGCGGAGCGGCGCGCGATCATCGAGCGCCTGCTCGCCGAGGCCGCCGCAGCGCGTAACGCGCAACTTGGCGAGCATGCCGAGTTGCTCGACGAGGTGACCGCGCTGGTCGAGTTGCCAGCGGTCTACGCGGGCGCGTTCGACGCGCAGTTCCTCGAGGTGCCGCAGGAGTGCCTGATCCTGACGATGCGGCAGAACCAGAAGTATTTCCCGCTCTTCAACGCGAGCGGGAAACTGCTGCCGACGTTCCTGATCGTGTCGAACATGCCGATCGACGACCCGAGGCATATCGTCGCCGGCAACCAGCGCGTGGTGCGGCCGCGCCTGGAAGACGCGCGCTTCTTCTACGCGCAGGACCGCAAGCAGCGCCTCGAGTCGCGCGTGCAGGCGCTCTCGAGCGTGGTCTACCACAACAAGCTCGGCAGCCAGCTGGAGCGCGTGATGCGCATCCAGCAGCTCGCCGGGGCGATCGCCGCCCGCCTCGGCGGGGATCGCGTGCTCGCGGAACGCGCCGCGTGGCTCGCGAAAGCGGACCTCTCGACCGGCATGGTGGGTGAATTCCCGGAACTGCAGGGCGTGATGGGCCGCTACTACGCGATCCACGATGGCGAGCCCGCGGACGTCGCGGATGCGATCGAGGCGCACTACCGCCCGCGCTTCGCCGGCGACCGCCTGCCCGAAGGCACGACGGCGCGCGCGGTGTCGCTCGCCGACAAGCTCGACGCGCTCGCGGGCCTCTTCGGCATCGGCGAAGTCCCGACTGGGGAGAAGGACCCCTTCGCGCTGCGCCGCGCCGCGCTCGGCGTGATCCGCATCGTCGTCGAGGGCGACCTCGACCTGTCGCTCGCGGACCTCGTCGGAGATGCGTTCGCGGGATTCCGCGGCAAGGTCGGCGACGCGCAGACCGACGTGGTTCTTTTCATCCGGGAGCGCATGCGCGGCTACCTGCAGGAGCGCGGATCCTCCATTCACGAGGTCGACGCCGTGCTCGCGCTGAACCCGGTGCGCCTGCGCGCGATCCCGCGCCAGCTCGACGCGGTGCGCGCGTTCGCGAAGCTGCCCGAAGCGGCCAACCTCGCCGCGGCGAACAAGCGCATCGGCAACATCCTGAAGAAGTCCGGGCCGGTGTCCGCGGCACTGGATGCCTCGCGGCTCGTGGAGCCCGAGGAAAAGGCGCTGCACGCGGCCGTCGCGGCCGCGGCGGCGAAGGCCGAGCCCTGCTTCGCGGCGGGCGACTACGCGGCCTACCTCGTCGCCCTCGCGGCGCTGCGCGGCCCGGTGGACGCGTTCTTCGACAAGGTGATGGTGAACGCGGACGACGCCGTACTGAAGCAGAACCGCCACCGGCTCCTGTTCAATGTCCAGGAGCTGATGAACCGCTTCGCCGATATCTCGAAGCTCGCGTCATGAAGCTCGTCGTCCTCGACCGCGACGGCACCATCAACCACGACAGCGACAAGTACATCAAGTCGCCGGCGGAGTGGAAGCCGATCAAGGGCAGCCTCGAGGCGATCGCCCGCCTCACGCAGGCGGGCTTTCGCGTGGTCGTCGCCACCAACCAGTCGGGCATCGCGCGCGGCCTGTTCGACATGGCGACGCTGAACGCGATCCACGACACCATGCACCGCGCGGTTCACCAGGCCGGCGGCCGCATCGAGGCGATCTTCTTCTGCCCGCACGCGGCCGATGCCGGCTGCGGCTGCCGCAAGCCCAAGCCCGGTATGCTGCTCGAGATCGCCGAACGCATGAACGTCGACCTCGCCTCGGTGCCGATGGTCGGCGACTCGAGGAAGGACATCGAGTCCGCCGCCGCTGCCGGCGCGCGCCCAGTACTGGTACTGACCGGCAATGGCCGCAAGACCGCGGACGCGGGCAACCTGCCCGAGGGCACCGAAGTGCACGCCGATCTCGCGGCGTTCGCAGCGAAGCTCGCGCCCTGAGCGCGGCGCCGCGGTGATCTTCCTCCGCTCCGCGCTGTTCGCGCTCGCGCTGGTCGCGCTGACGCCGCCGTGGGCGATCGCGTCCCTCTTCACGTTCCCGCTGCCGCGCCTCGCGCGGTACCGCTTCATCTCGACCTGGTCGCGCATCATGGTCTACGTCGCGCGCGCCGTGCTCGGCATCCGCTGGCGCGTGGAAGGCCTGGAGCACCTGCCCTCGCGTCCGGCGGTGATCCTCGCCAATCACCAGTCGGCGTGGGAGACGCTCGCGTTCCAGCTCATCTTCCCGCCGCAGGCGTGGCTGCTCAAGCGCGAGCTCCTGTGGATCCCGTTCTTCGGCTGGGGCCTCGCGCTGATGAGCCCGATCGCCATCGATCGCGGCCGCGGCGTCACCGCGCTGCGTTCCCTCGCGCGGCGCGGCAAGGAGCGCCTGGCGCAGGGGCTCTGGGTGGTGGTGTACCCGGAAGGCACCCGCATGCGTCCCGGCAAGACCGGGCGCTTTCGCGTCGGGGGCGCGTGGCTCGCGGTGGAGGCCGGCGCGCCGGTCGTGCCGGTGGCGCACAACGCGGGACTGGTCTGGCCGCGCAACGCCTTCCTCAAGCGCCCGGGCACGGTGACGGTCCGGATCGGTCCGCCGATCGAGACCGCCGGCCTGGATGCCGAGGAAGTCAACGCGCGCACGCGGGCGTGGATCGAGGCGCAGGCCGCGGAGCTCTGCCCCGGGCGCTAGAATCGCCGGCCACGCCAACCGGAGGTCCTGCGATGCGCCTGCTGCACACGATGCTGAGGGTCGGGAACATGGAGCGCTCGGTGAAGTTCTACACCGAGGTGCTCGGCATGAAGCTCTTGCGCACCACCGACCGCCCGGACCAGAAGTACTCGCTCGCGTTCGTCGGCTACGACGAGGAATCGCGCGCGTCGGTGCTGGAACTGACCTACAACTACGGCGTCGAGAAGTACGACCTCGGCTCCGCTTTCGGCCACCTCGCGATCGAAGTGAAGGATGCGGCCGCGGCGTGCGAGAGCGTGCGCCAGCGCGGCGGCAAGGTAACGCGGGAAGCGGGCCCGGTGAAGGGCGGCAGCACGGTGATCGCCTTCGTCGAGGACCCGGACGGCTACAAGATCGAGTTCATCGAGAAGTAGCCCGCGCGAGCGCCTCGCACACGCGCACGTAGTCGGCGGGCGCGAGGTTCTCCGGCCGCAGCTTCGAATCCAAGCCGAGTGCGGCGAGCGCGGCCTCGTCCATGCGCAGCGCGTTGCGCAGCGTCTTGCGGCGCGCCGCGAAGGCCTGCGCGACGAGCGCGTGGAACGCCGCCGCGTCGACCGCGGGCCGCCGGTCCGCGGGGATCGGATCCATGCGCACCACGGCCGACTCGACCTCGGGCGGCGGCCGGAACGCGCCGGGTCCGACGCGGAACAATCGCTCCATGCGGTATTTCACCTGGAGCATCACCGACAGCCGCCCGTACTCGGGCGTGGACGCCGCGGCGACCATGCGATCGACGACCTCCCGCTGCAGCATGAAATGCTGGTCGCCGAGATGGTCGACCCAGCGCGAGAGGTGGAACAGCAGCGGCGTCGAGATGTTGTAGGGCAGGTTGCCGGCCACGCGCGTGCCCGGCGGGAGCGCGCCGAAGTCGAATTCGAGCGCATCGCCCTCGTGCACCACGAGCGCGTCGCGGTAGCGCTCGCGCAGGCGCGCCGCGAGATCGCGATCGACTTCCACGACCTGGAGCTTCGCGCCGCGCGCGAGCAGCGGTTCGGTGAGCACGCCTTCGCCGGGCCCGATCTCGACGATCGATTCCCCCGCTCGCGGCGCGATCGCTTCGACGATGCGCCGCACGACGCCGGCGTCGTGCAGGAAATGCTGGCCGAAGCGCTTGCGCGGGCGATGCGCGCCGTCGGTCATGCGCGGCGACGGGACGCGAGCGCGATCGCCAGCGCGATCGCCTCGTCGAGGCTGCCGCGCTCGGCCCGGCCCTTGCCGGCAATCTCGAGCGCGGTGCCGTGGTCGACCGAGGTGCGCACGAACGGCAGGCCGAGCGTGACGTTGACCCCCTTGCCGAAGCTCGCGAACTTCAGCACCGGCAGTCCCTGGTCGTGGAACATCGCCAATACGCAATCGGCGCCCTGCAGTCGCTCGGGCACGAAGAGCGTATCGGCGGGTATCGGGCCGACGACATCGACTCCCTCGGCGCGCAGCTTGTCGAGCACGGGGACGATGACGTCGATCTCCTCGCGGCCCAGGTGCCCCGACTCGCCCGAGTGCGGATTCAGGCCCGAGACGAGGATGCGCGGGCGCGCAATCGCGAAGCGCACGCGCAAGTCCCGCTCGACGATGCGCAGCGTGCGCTCCAGGGAGTCCGGGCGGATGGCGGCCGGCACGTCGGCGAGCGCGAGGTGCGTGGTCGCGAGCGCGACTCGCAACCCGCCGCCCGCGAGCATCATCACCACCTCGCTGCGCGCGCGCTCGGCGAGGTATTCGGTGTGGCCGGTGAAGGCGATGCCGGCGTCGTTGATCACGCCCTTGTGCACCGGGGCGGTCACCATGGCATCGAATTCGCCCGCGAGGCAGCCGTCGATCGCGCGGTCCAGCACCGACAGCACGTAGCGGGCATTGGCCGGATCGACGCGCCCCGCCTCGCAAGGCGCGGCGAGAGGGACGTGATCGATGGCGACCCCGGCAGTGCCGCCGCGGACGCGGATCAGGTCGCGGTCGCCGACCAGCACGATGCGCGCGCCCTCGATCACGGGCGGAAGCGTGGCGCAAAGCTCCGGGCCGATGCCCGCGGGTTCGCCAGTGGTGACGGCGAGGGTCAGCGGGGCACGGCCCGCCACGTCACTTGTCCTCGATGCGCAGGTCGACGTAGGTGCGGTCGCGCAGCTGGCGCAGCCACTCCTGGTAGGACTCGTCCGACTTGCGGTCGCGCAAGGCGACGCGCGCCTGCATGCGGCGCCGCTCCTCGCTGACGCCGGCGGTGCGCCGCTCCATGACCTGGATCAGGTGCCAGCCGAACGGCGACTTCACCGGCTGGCTGACCTCGCCGGGCTTCAGCTCGTTCATCGCGCGCTCGAACTCGGGCACGGTATCGCCGGGGTACACCCAGTCGAGGTCGCCGCCGCGCGTCGCCGTGCCGTCCTCCGAATTCAGCCGGGCCATCTCCGCGAAATCGGTTCCCGACACGATGCGCTGGCGCAGGTTCGCGAGCCGCCGCTGCGCCTCGGACTCGGACACCAGCTCGCTCGTGCGCACGAGGATGTGGCGCGCGCGCGTCTGCGTCACGGGCGCGCCCGATGCCACCGGCGAGCCGCCACGGCGATCCAGCAGCTTGATGACGTGGAACCCGGCCGGGCTGCGCAGCACCGGGCTGAGGTCGCCCGGGCGCATGGCCTTCAGCGCGCCGGAAAAGATCTCCGGCAGGCGGTCGCCCGCGCGCCAGCCCATCACGCCACCGCGCAATGCGTCGGGCGAGTCGGAGTAGCTCGCCGCCACCTTGCCGAAATCCGTGCCGCCCGCGGCCTCGCCGCGCGCCTTCTCGGCGCGCTGGCGAGCCTGCTCGACGCGCTCGGGGCTGGCCTGCTCGGGGATGCGCACGAGGATGTGGGCAAGGTTGTAGGAGACGTCGACGTCGGCATCCTGCGTCTTCGCCTGCTCGAGGTACAGGTCGACCTCGGATTCGCTGACCTGGATCTTGTCGTCCACCTCGCGCTCGCGCAGGCGCTGCATCACGATCTGCTGGCGCACTTCCTCGCGGAACTGCGCGAGGCGCACGCCGTCCTTCTCGAGGGCGGCGCGGAACGCGGACAGCGACAGGTTGTTGTTCTCGGCGATGCGCTCGATCGCGCGGTCGAGCTGCGCGTCGTCGATGCGGATGCCGGTGTCCTTGGCCAGCTGCAGCTGCGCCTTGTCGAGGATCAGGCGCTCCAGCGCCTGCGACTGCAGCGCGGCACGGTCCGGCGCCGGCGTGCCCTGCCGCTGCAGCTGGCGCAGCGCGAAGTCGACGCGCTCGTTCAGTTCGCTCAGCGTGACGATCTCGCTGTTCACGACGGCGACGATGCGGTCGACCAGCGAGACGCGCTGCGCCTGGGCCGGGAACGCGGCGCAGGCGAGCAACAGGACGAGGCCACACGCTCGCATCATCAGAACACCTGCTCGAAGGGCAGCCGCGGCCGCAGGCTCGGCGGCACGAGGCTGCGGTCCGCGGGGTTGGTCGGCGCGTAGCCCGGCACGTTGCGCTTCAGCTCGATCGGCGTGTCGTCCGAGCCGATCTGGCCGAGCCCGAGCAGCTCGACCTGGAAGAATACCTCCGTGGAGGCGAGCTGGGCCGCGACCTGGATGCGCCGCGCGAAGCCGCGGAAGATCCAGCAGCCGGCGTTGTATTCCATGCCGGCGATGCCGTCGAGCAGCAGGCGGTCGCGGAAGGAATAGTTCGCGCGGCCGATCGCGTACCAGCCCGCCGCCACCGGCCACTGCCCCGAGATGTCCGCCTGCCGCAGGATGTCGCGGTTGAAGCCATAGCCTGCCGTGACCACCTTCGCGATCT
The DNA here is from genome assembly GCA_964617355.1 of uncultured Enterobacteriaceae bacterium. Lineage (GTDB taxonomy): Bacteria > Pseudomonadota > Gammaproteobacteria > Burkholderiales > SG8-39 > CAZTDU01. The sequence continues at coordinate 1,939 of CAZTXP010000107.1, read as the reverse complement.
CGGGCGAGTAGCGCACCGAGGCGCGATAGCGCTGCGTGCGCTCGTCCTGCACGTTGTATTGCATCGTCGCGTCGACGGACCACGCCGGTGCCGGCCGGCCGCCGACCGACGCGATGATGTCCGAGCTCCGATTCGCACGCAGCGGCGTCGTCGCGTTCAGCGCCACCTTCTCGTCGGCGAAGTAATAGCGCTGGCCGATCGTGCCGCGCATGAGTTCCTGACCGCCGTCGCCGACGAGGCGCGAGGTGAGCGCGACGGTCAGCTGGTTGGCGTCGCCGAAGCGGTCGCCGCCGGCGAAGCGGTTCTCGGTGAAGAGCTGGGCGTAGTTCAGGTCCGACAGGCCGGTGTCGAAGACCGGGATCTGGCTCTGGTCCTTGTACGGCGCCCGGACGTAGTAGAAGCGGGGTTCGAGCGTCTGCGTCAGCGACTGCCCGAAGAGCTTGGTCGGGCGATCGAAGATCAGGCCGGAGTCGAGGCTCATCCACGGGATCGTCGTCGACTGGTGGTCGTTCTGCCCGGCCACGGTCTTGTCGAGGTTGTAGTTCAGGTAGCGCATGCCGACCTTGGGCGTGATGAAGTAGCCCGGGGCGAGGATCGGCATGGTGATCGTGGGGTTCAGCGACACGCGCTGGCCCTGTACGAGCGTCGGGTGCGTGAAGCGCACGTATTCCGCCGGCAGTGACACGTCAAACAGCCCGGCGACATCGTTCTTGCCGGTATTGAGGTTCAACTGCGGTACTCGATGATAGGGAATGCCCACGGGGGCGAGAGGATCCTGGAGAGTCTGGAATCGCTGCAGGGTGAAGCCCGTCCCGACCGCCATCCCGGCGACGCCAAATCCGTAGTTCAGGTTCACCAGCCGCTGCAGGTTCCCGATCGAGGTCTGGTTCACCCGGCTGGCGAGGTCGACGAAATAGCGCGCGTCGGTGACCTTGTTGAGGTCGATGTTCGTCGACAGCTGCGGCGTGATGCGCTGCCGATGCCAGAACCCGAACCCGGTGCGGCTCTTGTTGAGCTCCTTGTCCTCGGGCATGTGCTCGAGGTTCAGCTCGCCCAGGTACTCGGCTCCCATGTACCGGAAGTTCGATTTCACCTGGGCACCGCGCTTTGTACTGACCACCGGCGTGATCGTCGCGTCCATCTCGGGCGCGATGTTCCAGTAGTACGGCATCCCGACCTCGAACCCGCGCCGCGACGAGCGCGACCACGTCGGCGTGAGGAAGCCCGTCTTGCGCTGGTGCTCGAGCGTGAACGGCGCGTACGGCACCTTCAGCGAGGAGTAGCCGAGGAAATTCAGCCGCGCCCCCCGCGCGACGCCCTCCTTGGCGTCGAAGTCGAGGACCAGTTCGTCGAACTCGAGCTTCCAGTCCTCCTGCCCCGGTCGGCAAGTCGTGTAGGTGCCCTTCTCCATGCGGTAGCGGCCGGGCCCGAGGAACTCCATCTGCTCGGCCGTGCCGCGGGCCGGTGGGTCGCGATCGATCAGGTAGGTCGGGCCGACGAAGTCGCCGGTGCCGTCGGTCGCGCGATAGCGCAGGCGCGGGCCGTAGAAGCGGTCGTTGCCGCGCTCCAGGCGCGCGCCGCCTTCGGCCTCGAAGCGCTCGAACTCGCGGTTGTAGCGCAGCTCGTCGCCGAAGATCGTGGTGTCGTCCTGCTTCAGTTCCGCCTTGCCGCGCGCCGAGAGCTCGAGGTCGGACACGCCGTCGATGCGCTCCGCGTCGATGGTGGTCGGGCCCTTTTCCTTGGCGGGCGGCGGCGCCTGCGCGTAGGCCGGCGCAGCCGCGACCGCGACGGAAAGGAATGCCGCACGAGCGAGCCGCTCGGCCGCGGAAGGCGTGGGCTGCACGGGAAGGGAGGAAGGACTTGCTACGCCGGTAAAATCGCACAATTCCGCCTGTTGCGCAACGACATGGACGAGCGAATCCGCCTCCTCGAACGCTGG
>CAZTXP010000106.1:0-2243 GCA_964617355.1 uncultured Enterobacteriaceae bacterium | reverse complement strand
TACATCGAGGTGCCGGCGAGCTACCGCGCGGCGATCGCGGCGCGCATCAAGATCATGTGCGACCTGGACATCTCCGAGAAGAGGAAGCCCCAGGACGGCAAGATCAAGTTCAAGAAGTTCGGCCCCCTCGACATCGAGCTGCGGGTGGCGACCATCCCGACCGCCGGCGGCGTCGAGGACATCGTCATGCGTATCCTCGCCGCGGGCGAGCCGATCCCGCTCGACAAGATGGGCTTCACGCCGCGCAACAACGAGGAGCTGGTGAAGGCGGTGTCCAAGCCGTATGGCCTCTTCTTCGTCTGCGGCCCGACCGGTTCCGGCAAGACCACCACGCTGCACTCGATCCTGAAGCACCTGAACACCCCGGACACCAAGATCTGGACCGCGGAGGACCCGGTCGAGATCACGCAGAAGGGCCTGCGCCAGGTGCAGGTGAACAAGAAGGCGGGCCTCGATTTCGCGGCCGTGATGAAGGCCTTCCTGCGCGCCGACCCGGACATCATCATGGTCGGCGAGATGCGCGACAAGGAGACCACCGGCACGGGCATCGAAGCCTCGCTCACGGGCCACCTGGTATTCGCTACGCTGCACACCAACTCGGCGCCGGAATCCATCATCCGCCTGCTCGACATGGGCATGGACCCGTTCAACTTCTCCGACGCGCTGCTCGGCATCCTCGCGCAGCGCCTCGCCAAGCGCATGTGCTCGTGCAAGCAGGCCTACGTGCCCGAGCCTGCGGAACTGAAGTCCTTCCTCACCGAGTACTGCGACGAGCTGCAGAGCACGCCGAAGTTCAAGGCCGACCCGCGTGCCTCGATGGAGAACGTCTACAAGGACTGGGTGAAGCACTACGCCAACGACAAGGGCCAGATCCAGCTCTACAAGCGCGTCGGCTGCGAGAAGTGCGGGGGCTCGGGCATGAAGGGCCGCTGCGGCCTGCACGAACTGCTGATCGCCACCGACCCGTTGAAGAAGCTGATCCAGGAGCACGCGCGCGTCGCCGAGATGCTCGCCTGCTGCCTCGCCGAGGGCATGCGCACCCTTAAGCAGGACGGCATGGAGAAATGCCTCACGGGCATGACCGACCTGAAGGAAGTGCGCTCGGTCTGCATCAAGTGACGCGCGGGGCCGCGACCCCCTACGGCCGATGAGCGGCAACCCGGACAGCACCCAGACCCTGCGCCTGTCGAAGAAGGCCTCCGCCAGCGCGGAGGACCTCTTCCAGCGGCTCGAGCACCTCAACGAGATCGGTGCTTCGCTGTCGGCCGAGACCGACATCGACCGGCTCCTCGAGAGCATCCTCACCGCCGCCAAGTCGATCACCCGCGCCGACGGCGGCACGCTGTACCGCGTCACCGAGGACAAGACGCTGCGCTTCGAGATCGTGCGCACCACGTCGCTGCGCTACTACCTCGGCGGCACCACCGGCAACCCGGTCCCCTTCTACCCGATCCAGCTCTACAAGGACGGCAAGCCCAACCACAGCATGATCGCGGCGCACGTCGCGCTTTCCGGCCGCACCGAGAACATCGCCGACGCCTACGTCGCCGAGGGCTTCGACTTCAGCGGCACGCGCGCGTTCGACAGCAAGACCGGCTATCGCTCGAAGTCCTTCCTCACGGTGCCGATGAAGAACCACGCCAACGAGATCATCGGCGTGCTGCAGCTGATCAACGCGCAGGACGTGGCCACCGGCGAGATCGTGCCGTTCTCGGCGTCCGACCAGCGCCTGGCCGAGTCGCTCGCCTCGCAGGCGGCGATCGCGCTCACCAACCGCATGCTGATCAACCAGCTCGAGCAGCTGTTCGAGTCGTTCATCAACATGATCAACACCGCGATCGACGAGAAGTCGCCGTACACCGGCGGCCACTGCGCGCGCGTGCCCACGCTCACGATGCTGCTCGCCGAGGCGGTGAACCAGACTCGCCAGGGCGCGCTCGCCGGCTTCAACATGTCGGACAAGGACCGCTACGAGCTGAAGATCGCCGGCCTGCTGCACGACTGCGGCAAGGTCACCACGCCGGTGCACGTGGTCGACAAGGCCACCAAGCTCGAGACCATCTACGACCGCATCCACCTGCTCGACACGCGCTTCGAGGTCTTGAAGCGCGAGGCGCACATCGAGGCGCTGAAGAAGAAGCTCGAGCTGCGCACGAAGGGCGCGCGCGACGCGGACCTCGCGGAGGTCGACATCTCCCTGCGCGAGAAGATCCGGCAGTACGACGACGACTGCGCCTTCCTGC
>CAZTXP010000105.1:0-6585 GCA_964617355.1 uncultured Enterobacteriaceae bacterium | reverse complement strand
GCGCGCCAGCCCCAGGCCTCGGCGGCGCGCTGGATGATCGGCGGCCACAGCATGCCGGCCATGTAGTTGCCGGCCGCGCACACCGCCACCGCGGTGCCGCGCCAGCGCACGAACCAGTGCGACACGTCGGCCACCAGCGGCGCGAAGCATGCCGAGGTGCACAACAGCGCGATCACGGTGCCCTGCACCAGCGCGAACCCGGCCAGCGACCCCGAGGACCCTGCGAGCACGAAGCCGGCGCCCGAGGCCACGGCGGCGAGCAGCAGCAGCCGGAAGATGCCCACGCGGTCGAGCAGCCGGCCCATCAGGATGGTGCCGATGGCGACGCCGATCATGGTCGCGGTATACGGCAGCGAAGCGCCCGAGCGCGTGGCGCCGAATTCCTGCTGCAGCATCGGCAGCACCACGGGCGGCATCCACATGCCGGCGGTGCCGACCGTGGACACCGCGAACGAGGCGCCGAGGCGGATCCATGCGCGGCGAGAGTCCGGCGCGGTGATTTGCTGTGCGTGCGTCATGGGCGGTCTCGGGATGTTAGCCTTCCGCTCCCTCCACAGGCATGCGCACCATGAAACAGTCCGAACCGGAACAGTTCCTCACGCTGCAGGAAATCGTCGTCGCCGCGCGCCGCAACCTCGCGCCGGGCCCCTGGAACTACCTCGTCGGCGGCGCGGAAACCGAGACCACGGTGCGTCGCAACCGGCAGGCGCTCGATGCCCTCGCGTTCCGCCCGCGCGTGCTGCGCGACATGAACGGCGTCGACGCCTCGGGTGAATTCCTTGGCAAGCGCATGCGGCTGCCAGTGATGGTCGCCCCCGTTGGCGGCATGGAATCCTTCGCCAAGGGCGGCGCGGCCGCCGCGGCGCGCGGCGCGGCGCAGTTCGGCGTGCCGCAGATGCTCTCGTCGGTCTGCGAGCCGGGGCTGGAGAAGACCGCGGCCGCCGCCGACACCACGCGCAGCTTCCAGCTCTACGTGCGCGGCAACGACGCCTGGGTCGACGACTACGTGCGCCGCGCGAAGGACCACGGCTACACCTCGTTCTGCTTCACGGTCGACAGCGCGCACTACAGCCGCCGCGAGCGCGACCTCGTCGGCCGCTTCGTGAAGCCGTGGCGCGCCACCGCCGCCTCCGGCATGGAGTTCCAGGCCGGCCTATCGTGGGACCAGGTAAAGCGCTTCAAGGACCTGCATGACCTGCCGCTGATCCTGAAGGGCATCGCCACCGCAGAGGATGCCGAGATCGCCGTGCAGCACGGCGTCGAGGTGGTCTACGTGTCGAACCACGGCGGGCGGCAACTCGACCATGGACTGGGCAGCGCCGCGGTATTGCCCCAGGTGGTGGCCGCGGTCGGCGACAAGGCGCAGGTCTGGGTGGACGGCGGCTTCATGCGCGGCACCGACGTGGTCAAGGCGCTTGCGCTCGGCGCGAAGACCGTGGGCCTCGGTCGCCTGCCCTGCCTCGGCCTCGCCGCCGACGGCGTGCAGGGCATGGTGCGCGCGCTCGAACTGCTGGAAGAGGAAATCCGCGTCACGCTCGCATTGCTCGGCGTGAAGTCGATCGCCGAACTGCGGCCCGCGCACGTCACGGCCGCCGCGCCGGTGGTCGAGCCCTCGGTGCTGAGCGCGTTCCCGTTCATCGGCCGGGACCTCTCGGGCCCCGACCCGCACTAACCGACCCGCTAGCGGCCGAAGATCCCCCTCAGGATCTGCACGCCCTCCTTCACCGGATCGGGCGCCGAGGGGGTCTGCGAGCGTTCACCGCTGGGCGCATCCTGCGACGGCGGCGCATCGCGCGAATCGCGAGCGCCGCGACGGCTGCCGCGTTCCTCCGCGCCCTCGCCCACCAGCAGCGAGGCCGTCGACTTGAAGCGCGCCTTCACCGCCCACTGCGGCTCCCACGCGACCTTCGGGTCCTGCGGGCGCGGCGGATGCGCGAGGTTCACCTCGTCGCCGTAGGCGATGAACTGCATCATCCCCGTGCCGACCTTCTGGATCACCTCGCCGGGCACCGTGCAGTCGGTCACCTGCGGCGCCAGCACCACCTTCTCGCGCACCAGGCGCGCGACTTCGCCCGGCGCGATCCAGTCCATCAGGCCCGAGCCCATCCACTCCTGCGTCTCGCTCGAGGACCAGAACACCACCTCGTCCTGCCCGCGGCCCCCCATCACGGTGGCGAAGTAGCCGGTCGCGCCCCCTACTGCGCCCCAGCTGACGCGATTGCCCGCGGCAGTGATCGACACGCGATCCATGAAATCACGCTCCAGCGGGAAGCGGATCTCGGGCGCGTAGTTGCCCTTCACCACGTGGCTGCCGCGCAGCGACGCGCCGTCGGGCACGGGCTTCGAGTCCTCTGCGTTCGGCCAGTCACCGTAGGTGCGGCTGCGGCCGTAGGCCGGCCCCGTGGCCTGCGCGATGCGGCGCCCGGAGAAGCCCGGCGGCACCGCGCCCTCGGCGAGCTTCGCGAAGTCGATCACCACCGGCTGCCCGGCTCGCACCGCGTCGCCGCAGCCCCAGTAGACCAGCATGCGTCCCCGCGGGCGCTCGCGCTCGCCGCGCTCGCCCGGCTCGCCTCGGCGCACCGGCTCGCTGCGCGGCGTGACGAGCGGCAGCAGCGGCCCCATGTTCATGCCGGGCGGGATCTCGTGCGCCGCGCGCGGGTCGGAGGCCGATTGCTGCGAGCCGAGTTGCAGCAGCATGCGCCGGCCGGAAGACGACTGCCCGCCCATCATGCCGCCCATCATCGCGCCCATGCCCGGCATCGACATGCCCGCGGCGGTCTCGATGCTCATCCAGTACTGCGCGATCGGCGGCTTCACGACCTGCTGAGCGAAGGCGCAGGCGGGAAGGACGGCGAGGCAGGCGAGCAGCTTCTTCATCGGGTGCTTTCGGTGCAAGAGGTAGGCGGCATGCTGACGCCGCGCACATGGTTGCGCAAGGCGAGGATTGACGCGCATCACCACCGCGCGCCCGGTTGGTGCGCTACGTCACCTGGCGGCGCGCACCCGCGCCGGCGCGGGCGCATGATGCGCGCTCCGGGCCCCGCGGCCCGCGCGACGGAGGATTCGCCATGGCGCAAGGCATGTACCTCGTGAACGCCCCCGGGCAGGAACTGGAGCAGCTCGCCACCGCGATCCGCGCGCGCGTCGGCGCGGGCAGCGGCGACCCGCTGGTCGCGGTCGGCGCGAATCGCGCGGTCGTGCCGGCCGGCGTCGCCACGCTGCTCGCGCAGGCCGCGCCCGGCGTGGCGGTCACCGAGACGCTGCTCGCGCTCGGTGCGCGGCGCGCGGAGCCGCTGTCGCTCGATCGCGCCGCGGAGCTGATGCGCAGCCGCGACGCGAGCGAGTTCGCGCTCGTGCGTGGCGACGGCGGCGCGCCGCTCGTGAACCACGGCGTCGACTGGCACCTCGCACGCACCAAGCTCGCGGCCGCATGGGACCTCGCGGGCGGGCGCGACGCGATCGACTGGGGCACGATCGTCGTCGGGCAGGTCGACACCGGCTGGACGGAACACCCGGCGCTCGGCTTCGGCAGCGCGACGCCCTTCGTCGACACCGACCGCGACTGGAACTACTTCACCGCCGAGACCGATCCCGAGCCCGGGACCTGGGCCGACCCGCCGCCGCGCGATTCCGCGCACGACCCGCTCACCGGTCCGAACGGCGGCCACGGCACGCGCACCGCCACCGTGCTCGCGGGCCATGACCCGGCCGCGGGCTACTACGGCGCGGCGCCGCGCGTGCCGTACATCCCGGTGCGGCTGTCGAACTGCATCGAGATCGGCCGGGAGATCGCCGGCCTCGCCGACGCGCTCGCCCACCTGATCGACGTCGGCGGCGTGGACGTGATCACGATGAGCATGGGCACCTCGCCCGGCGGACTGCCGCCCAAGGCCCGCGCCGAACTCGCTCGCGCCTACGAGCACGGCATCATCGTCTGCTGCGCGGCAGGCAACTACGCGCCCTTCGTCGTCGTGCCGGCGCGCGAGAAGCACACCATCGCCGTCGCCGGCTGCGCGCCGGGCGATCGGCCGTGGAGCGGCTCGAGTTGCGGCCCCCAGGTCGACATTTCGGCGCCCGCGTGGCCGATCCGCCGAGGTACCGCCGAGCCGGCCGGCGCGGGCGTCGTGTACTCCTACGGCTACGGCGACGGCACCTCGTTCGCCACGCCGCAGGTCGCGGGCACCGCCGCGCTGTGGCTCGCGCACCGCGGCGGCGAGATCCGGCGCAAGTACGGCGGCTGGCAGCGCGTCGAGGCATTCAAGAAGCTGCTGCTCGCCACCGCCGACGACTGCGGCGGCGCGTGGGACAAGGCGAACTATGGCGCCGGCATCCTGGACGCGGCCGCCGTGCTGCAGGCGGACCTTCCGCCCGCGGCCTCGCTGCGCCGCGAAGCGTGAGCGGCTGTATCCGGATGTAAATCGTGTAAATCCGGTCCACACGCGAGGGCGCGGCGCGTAGATTGACTCCATGGACACCCTGAACCGCAAGTTCCTGAAGCGCACCCTGGCCGTGCTGCTCGCGGCCAGCCTCGCAGCCCCTGCCTTCGCGGACGGCCCGCGCCGCCCGGGCCCGCACGGGCGACCGGCGCCGCAGCGGCACCACGACTCCGGCGCCGGCCTCGCGCTGCTGCTCGGCGCGGCGGTGGGCATCGCAGCGATCGCCGCGGCGACCGCGGAACCCGCGCCGCGACCGGTGATCGTGGTTCCGCCGCCCGCGCCGGTCGCGGTGCTGCCGCCGACGATGGCACCGCTTCCGACCCCGTATCCGGCCTACTCGTACTGGTACTACTGCCGCGAGGCAAACGGCTACTACCCGCAGGTCGGGTCCTGCCCGAGCCCCTGGGTGCAGATCGCGCCCGGGCCGCCGCCGCCGCAGCCAACCGCCTACTAGGCGCGGCGCCTCACCACATCGAGGCCTTCGCCCGCGCGGGCCACTCGCGGTCGTAGGCCTCGCCGCCCACGCGGTGGTCGGTGATCTCGGCGAGGATCTGCCCGGGCGTCGGCAGCTTGCCCGCCGCGACGTGGCGCTCCGGGTTCCAGAGTTCGGAGCGCATCAGCGCGCGCGAGCACTGGAAGTAGGCCTCCTCCACGGTGACGACCATCACCGAGCGCGGCGCCTTCTCCTCGACCGCGAACGAGGCCAGCAGCGCGGGCTCGATGCTGAGCACGGCGCGCCCGTTCACGCGCAGCGTGTTCCCCGCGCCGGGCACCATGAAGAGCAGCGCGACGCGCGGGTCGCGCACCACGTTGCGCAGCGAGTCCACGCGGTTGTTGCCACGGCGGTCCGGGACGAGCAGCGTGCGCTCGTCCTGCACCCGCACGAAGCCGGGCTTGTCGCCCCGCGGCGAGCCGTCCACGCCCTCCGGCCCGACGGTCGACAGCACCATGAACGGCGAGGCCTCGACGAACGCGCGGTACGAGGGCACCAGCCGGTCCACGACCTTCACGGTGGCGGCCTCGGAGGGCTTGCCGTAGAGGGCCTCGAGTTCCTGCTCGGAGCGGATCAAGGTCATGCCGGAAGTCTACCGGCCCTGCCGGAGGGGGCGTGGGTATAATCCCCGACCTTCCCAGACAGGGCTCCCGGTGCAGGACGACATCATCCTCGAGACGCGCGGCCTGACCAAGGAATTCAAGGGCTTCGTGGCGGTGAACCAGGTGGACCTGAAGGTCCGCCGGGGCGCCATCCATGCGCTGATCGGGCCGAACGGCGCCGGCAAGACGACGTTCTTCAACCTGCTCACCAAGTTCCTCGTGCCGACCTCCGGCACGATCCTCTACAACGGCGCCGACATCACGCACGAGAAGCCCGCGCAGACCGCGCGCCGCGGCATCATCCGCTCGTTCCAGATCTCGGCCGTGTTCCCGCACCTCACGGTGCTCGAGAACGTGAGGATCGGACTGCAGCGCGCGATGGGCAACTCGTTCCACTTCTGGACCTCCGAGCGCGTGCTGTCGCGCCTCGACGCCGAGGCGATGGCGCTGCTCGAGTCGGTCGACCTCGGCAGCTTCGCGAAGACCGTCACGGTCGAGCTGCCCTACGGCCGCAAGCGCGCCCTCGAGATCGCCACCACGCTGGCGATGAAGCCCGACCTGATGCTGCTCGACGAGCCCACGGCCGGCATGGGCCACGAGGACGTCGACCGCGTGAAGGACCTGATCAAGAAGGTGTCCGCGAACCGCACCATCCTGATGGTCGAGCACAACATGGGCGTAGTCTCGGGTATCTGCGACACCATCACCGTGCTCCAGCGCGGCACCGTGCTCGCCGAGGGGCCCTACGCCGAGGTGTCGAAGAACCCCGACGTGGTCGAGGCCTACATGGGGACGGTGCACTGACCATGGCCAGCGCATCGGGCAGGGAAGTGCTCGCGATCCGCGACCTGCACGCTTGGTATGGCGAGTCGCACATCCTGCACGGCGTCGACCTCACGGTGCACGAGGGCGAGGTGGTGACGCTGCTCGGCCGCAACGGCGCCGGGCGCACCACGACGCTGAAGTCCATCCTCGGCCTGGTCGGCGAGAGGAAGGGCTCGATCAAGGTCAACGGCACCGAGGCGATCGGCCTCGCCACGCACCGCATCCCGCA
>CAZTXP010000104.1:0-13859 GCA_964617355.1 uncultured Enterobacteriaceae bacterium | reverse complement strand
ACGCGCTGGTCGAGGGCACGGTCAAGTCCGTCGACGCCAAGGGCGCCGTGGTGCAGATCTCGGGGGACATCGAGGGCTACCTGCGCGCCTCGGAGTTCTCGCGCGATCGCGTGGAAGACCTGCGCGTGCACCTCAAGGAGGGCGACACGGTGAACGCGATGATCGTCAACATCGATCGCAAGAACCGCTCCGTCAACCTGTCGATCAAGGCGAAGGACCTGGCCGACGAGACCGAGGCGATGAAGCAGCTTCGTACCGAGAACGCCGCGGCCAGCGCCGGCGCGACCAACCTCGGGGCGCTGCTGCGCGCCAAGCTCGACAACCGCGGCGAGCAGAAGTAAGCCGCCGCGGGCGGGAGGGGAGACGGGATCGCCATGACCAAATCCGAGCTCATCGCGCGGCTGGCCCAGCGCTACCCGCAGCTGGTGGCGAAGGACGCGGAGTTCGCGGTCAAGATGGTGCTCGATGCGATGTCCGGGGCGCTGCTCGAGGGCAATCGCATCGAGATCCGCGGCTTCGGCAGCTTCGGGCTGAACTACCGTCCCCCTCGCGTCGGGCGCAACCCCAAGTCCGGCGAGAAGGTGCAGGTGCCCGAGAAGTTCGTGCCGCACTTCAAGGCCGGCAAGGAGCTTCGCGAGCGCGTCGACCTGGCGCTCGAGGAAGCGGCGCGCAAGCAACAGGCGGGCCGCTAGCGCGGCCCGCGGGGCGGGGGCCCTTCCCGTGAGGTTCGTGACCTGGGCGGTCCGCGGGATCGCCTTCATCCTGCTGCTTGCGTTCGCGGTCAAGAACACCGAGCCGGTGGCGCTGCGCTTCTACTTCGACCTCGCCTGGCAGGCGCCGCTGGTCGCGGTGCTCGCGGCGTTCTTCGCCGCGGGCGCGCTGGCCGGCCTCGCGGCCGTGCTCACCACGGTGCTGCGCCAGCGCCGCGAGATCCAGGAGCTGCGCCGCGCGACGCGCCTCGCACCGGCGCCCGCGTCCGTCCCGCAACTGCCGCCGTCGCCGGACGGCTGAGGCACGATGGAATTCGAATACTGGTGGCTCGCGGCCCTGCCGATCTTCTTCGGTCTGGGTTGGCTCGCCGCGCGCATCGACATCAAGCACCTGGTGTCCGAGTCGAAGGCGCTGCCGCGCTCCTACTTCAAGGGGCTGAACTTCCTGCTGAACGAGCAGCCGGACAAGGCGATCGAGGCCTTCATCGAGGTGGTGAAGGTCGATCCCGAGACGGTGGAGCTGCACTTCGCGCTGGGCAGCCTCTTTCGCCGGCGCGGCGAGTACGACCGCGCGATCCGCATGCACCAGAACCTGCTCGAGCGCGCCGACCTCGGCGCCGACCAGAAGCTCGCGGCGCTGAACGAGCTCGGGCACGACTACCTGAAGGCCGGCATCCTCGACCGCGCGGAGGAGGTGTTCGCGAAGCTGCTCGAGGGCCGCTACGCCGAGGAGGCGCGCCGCAGCCTGCTCGACATCTACCAGGCCGAGAAGGACTGGCAGAAGGCGATGGACATGGCGCAGGAGCTTTCGGCCGGCCCGCGCGGCGAAGGCCGCGAGCGCGAGATCGCGCAGTATCGCTGCGAGCTCGCCGCGATCGAGGCGACGCACTCGCGCGTCGACGAGGCGCGCCGGCACCTCGAGGCGGCGCTGGAAGCGAACCGCAAGTCGGTGCGCGCGAGCGTGCAGCTTGGCGACCTCGAGCGGGCCGCCGGCAATCCCGTGGCCGCGATCGAGGCCTGGAAACGGATCGAGTCGCAGAACCCGGCCTACCTCGCGCTGGTCGCGCAGCGCCTGCTGGAGACCCACCGCGACAGCGGCCGGCTGGAGGAAGGCCTGACGCTGCTCGCCGGCTACCTCGAGCGCTATCCGTCCCTCGACCTGCTCGACGCGGTGTTCCAGAGCACCCTCGAGTCCAATGGCGCGGAGGCCGCGTACAAGCTGGTGCGGGACGAGTTGCGGCGCAATCCCACCTTGCTCGGCCTCGATCGCCTGCTGGAGGCGCAGATCATCGGCGCCTCGTCGCCCGATCGGCGCCGGGATCTCGAACTTGTAAGAAACCTCGTGCACAGTCACACGCGGCGCCTTGCGCGCTACCGCTGCGAGAACTGCGGCTTCAAGGCGCGGCAGTTCCACTGGCAGTGCCCGGCCTGCGGCGGCTGGGAAACCTATCCGCCGCGACGCAGCGAGGAGTTCGAACTGGCGCCATGAAGATCACGGTCATCGGATCCGGATATGTCGGCCTTGTCACCGGCGCCTGCCTCGCCGACGCAGGCAACCAGGTGTTCTGCCTCGACACCGACGCCGGCAAGGTGGCGACGCTCGAGGGCGGCGGCGTGCCGATCTACGAGCCGGGGCTGGAGGCGCTCATCCGGCGCAATCGCGAGGCGGGACGCATGCGCTTCTCGACCGACGTCGCGGCAGCGGTGGCGCATGGCGAACTGCAGTTGATCGCGGTCGGCACCCCGCAGGACGAGGACGGGTCGGCCGACATGCGCTACGTCGTCGCGGCCGCTCGCGCCATCGGGCGCCACATGGACGGCTACCGCCTCGTGGTGACCAAGTCCACGGTGCCGGTCGGCACCGCCGATCGCGTGCGGGCCGCCATCGAGGAGGAACTCGCCGTGCGCGGCGCGAAGCTCGAGTTCGGCGTGGCCTCGAACCCGGAATTCCTGAAGGAAGGGGCCGCGATCGAGGACTTCATGCGGCCGGACCGCATCGTCGTCGGCGCCGACGACCCGCGCGCGATCGAACTGCTGCGCCGGCTCTACGCGCCGTTCCAGCGCAACCACGACCGCCTGATGGTGATGAGCGTGCGTTCGGCGGAGCTCACCAAGTACGCCGCGAACGCGATGCTCGCCACGCGCATCTCGTTCATGAACGAACTCGCGAACCTCGCCGAGACGCTCGGCGCCGACATCGAGCAGGTGCGCCGCGGCATCGGGTCCGACCCGAGGATCGGCTATCACTTCCTGTATCCGGGCGCGGGCTACGGCGGGTCTTGCTTCCCGAAGGACGTGAAGGCGCTGATGCACACCGCCGCTTCGGCCGGCCACCCGCTGCAGGTACTCACCGCGGTGGATGCCGCGAACGAATCGCAGAAGCACGTGCTCGGCGCCAAGATCCGCAAGCGCTTCGGCGAGCGGCTCGACGGCCGCCGCATCGCGCTCTGGGGTCTCGCGTTCAAGCCGAACACCGACGACATGCGCGAGGCCTCGAGCCGCGTGCTGGTGGCCGACCTGCTCGCCGCGGGCGCCACGGTCTGCGCCTACGATCCTGTCGCGCGCCACGAAGCCGAGCGCGTGTTCGCCGGCGCGAACGGACTCTCGTTCGCTGCCAGCGCCGCCGAGGCCCTCGCCGGGGCGGACGCGCTCGCGATCGTCACCGAGTGGCAGGAGTTCCGCTCGCCGGACTTCGAGGACGTGCGCGCCGCGCTGAAGACCCCTGCGATCTTCGACGGCCGCAACCTCTACGATCCCGCCGTCGTGCGCGGGCTCGGCTTCGAGTACTACCCGATCGGACGCTGATGAATCGACCCGACACCGGCAAGGCCCGCATCCTCGTGGTCGGCGACGTCATGCTGGACCGCTACTGGTTCGGCGACGTCTCCCGCATTTCGCCCGAGGCGCCGGTCCCGGTGGTCCGGCTGGAACGCACCGACGAGCGCCCCGGCGGCGCCGCGAACGTGGCGCGCAATTGCGCTGCGCTGGGCGCGAAGACCCACCTGCTGTCGGTGGTGGGTGCCGATGGCACCGGACGCAAGCTCGAGCAACTGGTGCGGAAGGCCGGCATCCGCCCGCGCTTCCAGCGCGACCGCTCGATCCCGACCACGGTCAAGCTGCGCATCGTCGGCCGCCAGCAGCAACTGCTGCGCGTCGACCTCGAGACGCCGCCATCGCCGCGCGCGCTAGACGCCAAGCTCGCCGGATTCGGCGCACTGCTGCGCCAGTGCGACCTCGTGATCCTTTCGGACTACGGCAAGGGTGGGCTCGCGCACATCGCCGCGATGATCGGGCTCGCCCGCAAGGCCGGGAAGCCCGTGCTGGTGGATCCCAAGGGCGAGGACTACCGCCGCTATCGCGGCGCGACGTTGATCACGCCCAACCGCCAGGAGTTGCGGCAGGTGGTCGGCGAGTGGAAGGACGAGAAGGACCTCGCTCGCCGCGCGCAGGCCTTGCGCCGCAAGCTGCGCATGCCGGCGCTGCTGCTCACGCGCAGCGAGCAGGGCATGACGCTCTACACGGCCAAGGGCGCGATGCACGTGCCCGCGCAGGCGCGCGAAGTGTACGATGTGACCGGCGCCGGCGACACCGTCATCGCCGCGCTCGGCGTGATGCTCGCCTCGGGCGTGCCGCTCGAGGAGGCGATACGCATCGCCAACCGCGCCTCGGGCATCGTCGTCGGCAAGCTCGGGACCGCGGTGGCGACGCGGCAGGAACTGTTCGGACGTTGATCGCAGCGTTGATCGGAGCTCCAGCATGCACTACGTGGTGACCGGCGCCGCGGGCTTCATCGGCTCGCGACTGATCGAGGGACTCAACCGCGAGGGGGTCACGGACATCATCGCCGTCGACAACCTGCAGAACGCCGCGAAGTTCGCCAACCTCGCGCAGTGCGAGATCGCCGACTACCTCGACAAGCGCGAGTTCCTCGAGCGGCTGGAGGCGCACCACTTCGAGGGCGCGATCGAGGCGGTGTTCCACCAGGGCGCGTGCTCCGACACCATGGAGACCGACGGCCGCTACATGATGGACAACAACTACGCGTACTCGCGGCGCCTGCTCGACTGGTGCCAGGAGGAGGAAGTGCCGCTCGTGTATGCATCCTCCGCCGCGGTCTACGGCGCGAGCACGGCGTTCCGCGAGGAGCGGCCCTGCGAGCGACCGCTGAACGTCTACGGCTACTCGAAGTTCCTCTTCGTCCAGGTGGTGCGCCGTCGCCTCGATACGCGCGGCGCGCAGGTGGTGGGACTGCGCTACTTCAACGTCTACGGCCCGAACGAGTCGCACAAGGGGCGCATGGCCTCGGTCGCCTTCCACGGCGTGCGCCAGTTCCAGTCCGAGGGCAAGGTGAAGCTCTTCGTCGGCACCGACGGCTACCCCGACGGCGGCCAGCGGCGCGACTTCATCCACGTGGACGACGTCGTCAACGTCAACCTCTTCTTCCTCGAGCACCGCGAGATCTCCGGCATCTACAACTGCGGCACCGGCCGCGCGCAGCCGTTCAACGACGTCGCGATGGCGGTGGCCAACGGGGTGCGCGCCTCGCGCGGCGAGGCGGCGCTGCCGCTCGACGAACTGGTGGCCAAGGGCATGGTCGAGTACATCCCGTTCCCGCCGCAGCTCGCGGGCAAGTACCAGAGCTTCACCGAGGCCGACACGACGCGGCTGCGCGAGGCGGGGTATCCGGGGGAGTTCATGGACGTCGCCACCGGCGTCGGCTCCTACGTGCAGCACCTGCTCGGGACGCCAGCGTGAAGTTCCGCACCATCGAGGACTTCATCGGCAACACGCCGCTGGTCCAGTTGCAGCGCGTGCCCGGCGCCGAGGCCGCGAAGCGCGGCAACGTCGTCCTCGCCAAGCTCGAGGGCAACAATCCGGCCGGCTCGGTGAAGGACCGCCCGGCCATGTCGATGATCAAGCGTGCCGAGGCGGCGGGCCGCATCAAGCCCGGCGACACGCTGATCGAGCCGACCTCGGGCAACACCGGCATCGGCCTCGCGATGGCGGCGGCGATCCGCGGCTATCGCATGGTGCTGATCATGCCGGAGAACCAGACCGCCGAGCGCAAGCAGACCATGAAGGCCTACGGCGCCGAGCTGATCCTCACGCCCGCGACCGGCGGCATGGAGGCTTCGCGCGATCTCGCGGTGCGCATGGTCGAGGAGGGCAAGGGCGTGCTGCTCGACCAGTTCGCCAACCCCGACAATCCGGTCGCGCACTACGAGACCACCGGCCCCGAGATCTGGCGCGACACCGAAGGGCGCGTCACGCACTTCGTCTCCAGCATGGGCACCACGGGCACCATCATGGGCACCTCGCGGTTCCTGAAGGAGAAGAACCCGAAGGTGCAGATCGTCGGCTGCCAGCCGGAAGAGGGCTCGCAGATCCCCGGCATCCGCAAGTGGCCCGAGGCCTACCTGCCCAGGATCTATGACAAGGCGCGCGTCGATCGGCTGGAGTACGTGCACCAGCGCGACGCCGAGGAGATGGCGCGGCGGCTGGCGAAGGAAGAGGGCATCTTCGCCGGCATCTCGTCGGGAGGTGCCGTGGCCGTCGCCTTGCGTCTCGCGCGCGAGGCGAGGAACGCGGTGATCGTGACGATCATCTGCGACCGCGGCGATCGGTACCTCTCGAGCGGCGTGTTTCCGCAATAGCCCCGCCCAGCAGCGCCATGATGCAGCCGATCCTCGCATTCGACATCGAGACCATTCCCGATTGCGCCGGTATCCGGCGCCTGCACGACCTGCCGGCCTCGCTGCCCGACGCGGAAGTCGCCGAGGTCGCGTTCCAGAAGCGCCGCGCGCAGACGGGCTCGGATTTCCTGCCGCCGCACCTGCAGCGCGTGGTGGTGATTTCCTGCGTGCTGCGCGAGGGCGACGACCTGAAGGTGTTCTCGATCGGCGAGCCGGAGCGCACCGAGAAGGAAGCGATCCAGAAGTTCCACGACGGCCTCGACAAGTACGTGCCGCAGCTCGTGTCGTGGAACGGCGGCGGATTCGACCTGCCGGTGCTGAACTATCGCGCACTCGCCAACGGCGTCGCGGCCTCGCGCTTCTGGGACCAGGGCGAGGACAACCGCGACTTCAAGTGGAACAACTACGTCAGCCGCTACCACCAGCGGCACCTCGACCTGATGGACGTGCTGGCGATGTACCAGCCGCGCAACAACGCGCCGCTGGACGACGTCGCGCGCATCGCCGGCTTCCCGGGGAAGATCGGCGTCGGCGGCGCCGAGGTCTGGCCCGCGTACCTCGCGGGGCGCATGGCGGAGATCCGCGACTACTGCGAGTGCGACACCGCGAACACGTACCTGCTGTACCTGCGCTTCCAGCTGCTGCGCGGCGCCTTCAGCGAGAAGGTGTACCGCGCCGAATGCGAGCGGCTGCGCGGCTGGGTCGGCAAGCAGGCCGCGCCGCACTGGCGCGAGTTCCTAGAGCGCTGGACGGACGCTTGAGCGAGCTGGAGGTCGAGTCGCTCGACGCCGCGGGCAACGGCGTCGCGCGCGACGACGGCAAGGTCGTCTTCATCGAGGGCGCGCTCGGCGGCGAGCGCGTAAGGGTGCAGACCGTGCACTCCCGCGGGCGCTTCGACGTCGCGCGGGCGACCGAGATCCTGCGCGCTTCGCCGGGCCGGCGCGTCCCCGAATGCCCGGCCTTCGGCACCTGCGGCGGCTGCGCCACGCAGCACGCCGACTCGCGCACGCAGATGGCCGCCAAGCAGCGCGGGCTCGAGGAGAATTTCGCGCGCCTCGCCGACGTGCGCCCCGACACCATGCTGCCCATCCTCTACGGCGAGGAGTGGGGCTACCGCCACCGCGCGCGGCTCTCGGTGCGCTACGTGGCGAAGAAGGGCGGCGCGCTCGTGGGCTTTCGCGAGAAGGGCTCGAGCTACGTCGCCGACATGAAGGGGTGCCCGGTGCTCGCGAACGGCCTTGGCGACCTGCTGCCGGCGCTGCGGGAACTGATCGGGAGCATGGTCGCGAAGACGCGGTTGCCGCAGATCGAAGTGTCGATCGGCGCGCGCGTCACCGTCCTCGTGGTGCGCAACCTCGAGCCGCTGTCGGCGCCCGACGAGGCGGCGCTGCGCGCGTTCGCCGACGTGCATCGCGTGCAGGTCTGGCTGCAGCCGAAGGGGCCGGACACCGCCTATCCGCTGCACCCGCTCGACGCGCCGCCGCTCGACTACGAGCTGCCGGAATTCGGCGTGCGCATCGCCTTCCGGCCCACCGACTTCACGCAGGTGAACCACGCCGTCAACCGCACGCTGGTGTCGCGCGCGGTGCGCCTGCTCGATCCGAAACCCGGCGAGCGCATCGCCGACCTCTTCTGCGGCCTGGGCAACTTCTCGCTGCCGATCGCGCGCAGCGGCGCGCGAGTGCACGGCTATGAAGGCAGCGAAGGGCTGGTGGCGCGCGCCCGCGAGAACGCGCGGGCCAACGGCCTCGCCATCGACTTCGAGGTCGCCAACCTGTTCGAGCCGGGCTTCGAGGCCAAGGGCCCGTTCGACAAGCTGCTGGTCGATCCGCCGCGCGAGGGCGCGATG
Source organism: uncultured Enterobacteriaceae bacterium (assembly GCA_964617355.1). Classification (GTDB taxonomy): domain Bacteria; phylum Pseudomonadota; class Gammaproteobacteria; order Burkholderiales; family SG8-39; genus CAZTDU01. Next base: position 5,607 of record CAZTXP010000104.1, on the reverse strand, counting down.
GAGATCGTCAAGGCGCTGCCCGAGTCATGGCCGCGGCGCATCGTCTATGTCTCGTGCGATGCGGCGACGCTGGCGCGCGACGCCGGCACGCTGGTGCACGTGAAGGGCTTCCGGCTCGCGGCCGCGGGCGTCGTGAACATGTTCCCGCACACCGCGCACGTCGAGAGCCTCGCGGTATTTGACCGGTAGAAACGAAAAGGGCGCCCGCAGGCGCCCTTCGCGCGGACTGTCCGCGACGCTCAGTCGCGCTCGCCGCCGAAGATCCCGAGGATCTGCAGGAGGCTCGTGAACAGGTTGTAGATCGAGATGTAGAGCGACAGCGTGGCCGAGACGTAGTTCGTCTCGCCGCCGGTGACGATGGCGTTGATCTGCCACAGCATCGCCATGGTGCTGAAGAGCACGAACGCGCCGAGCAGCACCAGGTGCATCACCGGGCTCTGCAGGAAGACGTTCGCCACCACCGCGAGCATGATCACGATCGCGCCGACGAAGAGGAAGTTCCCCATCCACGACAGGTCGCGCTTCGTGGTCTGCGCGATCGCCGACATGGCGAAGAAGGTCACGGCGGTGCCGCCGGCGGCCATCATCACCAGCTGGACGCCGTTCCGGAAGCCGAGCACCTTCTGGAACAACGGCCCGAGCAGCACGCCGAGGAACAGCGTGAAGCCGAGCAGCAGCGCCACGCCGAGCCCGGAGTTGCGGTTCTTCTCGATGGCGAAGATCCAGCCGTAGAACACCGCGAGGATGGCGAAGAACGACAGCATCGGGCTCGACTTCAGGAAGCCGAGGTCGAGGTTCGTGCCGAGCGCGGCGCCGATCGCGGTCGGGATGAGCGTGACCGCGAGCAGCAGGTAGGTATTGCGCAGGACCTTCTGCGTGTCGGCGGCGGCCGGGGCCGCGTCGATGCCCGCGTCGTAGGCGGGCCGGGTCGGGTCCGTGCTCACGGGCTGCAGGTTGGGTTGCATGGTGTTGCTGCCTCCGTCAGGCGGTTGTCAGGTGCGTGTAAGACTACCAAACCGAGGAATAGTTTCAACTGGATTCCGGGTCCCGTGGACGGGCCGGGCGAAGCCGTAAAATGCCGGCAAATCAGGGATTTTCAAGCTGGAAGGGTGGCAGAGCGGTCTAATGCACCGGTCTTGAAAACCGGCAGCCCGCAAGGGCTCGTGGGTTCGAATCCCACCCCTTCCGCCAGCCAAGCGCGCTACTGGACGGACGCCCTCGTCCAGTTGACGAGGTGCGAGCCGCTGGCAAAGGTCTGCGACATCCGGCTGCCCGGCACGACCTCGAGCGTCGCCGGGTCGACCATCACGAGTTCCGTGCTCGGGTTGTAGCTGACGAGGAAGCGCGTGCCGTCCCTGGTCAGCGCGAGGCCGCGGGCGCGCGGCAGGTCGAGCGCCTTCAGGAATTCGAGCGTGTCCAGCGACCAGAACGTCACCATCGTGCCCAGCGAATGGGTGCAGGCCGCGATGCGCGAGGCTTCGTGCATCTCGACGCTGAGCGACTCGCCGGTCATGCGCGCGGCGATCTCGGCGGGCTCGGCGGCGGTGCGCAGCGGATCGTGGCCGCGGCGCAGGCTCACCGCGCCGAGTTCGCTCACCGGCAGGCCCTTCCTCGGCGCGGAGACGACCACCAGTTCGCCCGTCGAAGACAAGGCGAGGTGGCCGGCATTGAAGCGCGTCCCGGCGATCTCGACCTTCTCGAGCAGCTTGCGGGATTCGACGTCGACGTAGGTCACGCAGGGCTGCATGCCGGAATCGGCCGTGCCGCCGCCGTTCGCCACCACCATCACGCGCCCGCCGTCCACGAGGTGGCAGTCGTGCGGGTTCTCGCCGTGCGTCGGGAACTCGCCGAGATACTCGAGCGTGCGGCCGTCGCGGATGCCGATGACGCCGGACTCGCGACTGTTCACCGTCTCGGTGGAGTAGAGGAGCTTGCCGTCGGGCGAGAACGCGCCGTGGCCGTAGAACCAGCGGCCCTCGGCAGGCGCGACCTCGCGCGTGCGCTCGCCAGTGTTCAAGTCCAGCTCGCAGCAGCCCGGGCCGATCTTCTCGAACAGGATGATGCGCGAAGGGTCGAGCGGGTCGAGCGCCACGCCGTGCGGCAGGAACGCGGTCGCCGCGAGGCCGATGCGGCGCGTGGCGAGGTCGATGCGCGAGAGCACGTGGCGCGGCGTCTTGCCGTCCTTGAGGTCGACGAAGGTGCCGCCGCCGAGGATCAGGTCGCCGAGCGCAGAGGGCGGGCCGGGCGGAAGCGGCTCGTGTCCCGCAGCGCGCAGCGCAGCAACGGCGGCTTTCGCAGTCTGGGCAAGCGGATCGCTGTTCTTCATGGCACTTCCCGGCGGGCGATGACGTGGAGCATCTTGAACGCCGAGCCGTCGGCGCGCAATCGCGTCGGCGCGATGGCGCTCCAGTCGAGCGTCGCGGCGATCTCCTCGCCGATCCATTCTCCGGTCGCGTCATCCGACCTCCGCGCGCCCGCGTAGACGCGATAGCCGTGCGCCATCAGCAGTCCGAGCGCGTGTTGCAGGGGGACGCCAGGCACCGCATGAAGCTCGATGGCCCAGGAGTGCGCGCACTCGAGGCGGGGCAGGGCTTCCTCCAGCACCTCGTACTCGTGGCCCTCGATGTCGAGCTTCACCACGGTGGCGTCGGGCACGAGCGCGGAGAGCGGTCGCATCGGCACCTTGCGCGCGCCCTTGCCGGCGACCACGCGGCTGTTCCATTCGCCTTCGGGGGTGCGAAAGAGCGCGAGCGTCGCGCTGCCCTTGCGGCCGGAAGCCGCGCAGGCCTCGATCGTCCAGCGATCGGCAGCGTTGCAAGCGGCGATGCGCTCGCGGATCGCCGCGACGTTCTCGGCCAGCGGCTCGATCGACACCACGCGGCCGTGGTCGCCGACGGCCTCGGCGAAGAACTGCGACAGCCGCCCGACATTGGCGCCGACGTCGGCCACCACGGCACCGGCGAACGGGATCGTCGCCGCGTACCAGCGCAACTGCGCGTCGAGTCGTGCGGGATTCCGGTCAGTCATTGCAACCCATGGAATTATCGACGGTTTTTGGCTAGAATCGCATTCTTTTTTGCGCTACAGCATGGCACTCATCGTACAGAAATTCGGAGGCACCTCGGTCGGTTCGGTCGAGCGCATCCGCAACGTCGCCAGGCGCGTCGCCAAGTGGAAGGACGCCGGCCACGACGTGGTGGTCGTGCCCTCGGCGATGTCCGGCGAGACCAACCGGCTGATCGCGCTGGCGAAGGAACTGCAGCCGAATTCCGATCCGCGCGAACTCGACGTCGTCGCGTCCACGGGCGAGCAGGTCACCGTGGGACTGCTGGCGATGGCGCTGATGGAGATCGGCCAGAAGGCGAAGAGCTACACCGGCTGGCAGGTGCGGGTGCTGACGGACTCCGCGTTCACGCGCGCGCGCATCGACACCATCGACGACGCGCGCCTGCGCGCCGACCTCAAGGCCGGGATCATCCCCGTGGTCGCCGGCTTCCAGGGCATCGACGCGAACGGCAACATCACCACGCTCGGCCGCGGCGGCTCGGACACCTCGGCGGTGGCCCTCGCCGCCGCGCTGAAGGACGACGAGTGCCAGATCTTCACCGACGTCGACGGCGTCTACACCACCGACCCGCGCATCGTGCCGGAGGCGCGGCGCCTGTCGAAGGTCACCTTCGAGGAAATGCTCGAGATGGCGAGCCTCGGCTCGAAGGTGCTGCAGATCCGATCCGTGGAATTCGCCGGCAAGTTCAAGGTGCCGACGCGCGTGCTCTCGAGCCTGACCGACCCGATGCTGCCGGTCGCGGAGGAGGCGAAGGCCGGCACGCTCATCACTTTCGAGGAAGACCCGAACATGGCGATGGAACAGGCAGTGATCTCCGGCGTCGCGGCGCAGCGCGACGAGGCAAAAGTCACCGTGCACGGCGTGCCCGACAAGCCGGGCATCGCCTACGCGATCCTCGGCCCGATCGCGGATGCGGGCATCAACGTCGACGTGATCGTGCAGAACGTCAGCCACGATGGCTCGACCGACCTGTCGTTCACCGTGCCGCGCGGCGACCTCGCCAAGACGCTGAAGCTCCTGAAGGACCAGGTGCAGCCGCACATCAAGTGCCGCGACGTGACGGGCGAGGACAAGATCGCCAAGGTCTCGGTGGTCGGCATGGGCATGCGCTCGCACGCCGGCATCGCCGCGCAGATGTTCCGCACGCTGGCCGAGGAAGGCATCAACATCCAGATGATCTCCACCTCGGAGATCAAGATCTCGGTCGTGGTCGACGAGAAGTACACCGAGCTCGCCGTCCGCGTCCTCCACAACGCCTTCGCCCTGGAGAAGTAGACCGCGGTACAATCGCGCCACTGCCGCTGCCCGAGAGGCCGACGCCGCAGGCGTCCCAAACTGTGGGGCGCCCGCGCCCCGTAGGCCAAAGGGCATCACGCAGTGCAAGCGCAGCGCAGCACGGAGTGATGCCCGAGAGGCCGAAGGGGGCGCCCTGCTAAGGCGTTATACGGACAAAATCCGTATCGAGGGTTCGAATCCCTCTCACTCCGCCACCGATCCAAAGACGAAGCCCCGCTCTCGCGGGGCTTCGCGTTTCGTCAGGCCGCGGAGGCGATCACCGCGTTGAAGGTGGCGCTCGGCCGCATCACCGCGCCGGCCTTGGCGTCCTCCGGCTTGAAGTAGCCGCCGATGTCGACCTTCTTGCCCTGCACCGCGGCCAGTTCGGCGACGATCTTCTGCTCGTTGTCGGCGAGTGCCTTGGCGAGCGGCGCGAAGTGCTTGGCGAGCGCCGCGTCGTCCTTCTGCGCGGCCAGTTCCTGCGCCCAGTACATCGAGAGGTAGAACTGGCTGCCGCGGTTGTCGAGCTCGCCGGTCTTGGGCGAGGGCGACTTGCGGTTGTCGAGCAGCTTGCCGGTGGCGGCGTCCAGCGTCTTGGCGAGGAGCTTCGCCTTCGCGTTGCCCGTCTTGATGCCGAGGTCCTCGAAGCTCACCGCGAGCGCGAGGAACTCGCCCAGCGAATCCCAGCGCAGGTGGTTCTCCTCGACCAGCTGCTGCACGTGCTTGGGCGCCGAGCCACCCGCGCCGGTCTCGTACATGCCGCCGCCCGCCATCAGCGGCACGATCGACAGCATCTTCGCGCTGGTGCCGAGCTCCATGATGGGGAAGAGGTCGGTCAGGTAGTCGCGCAGGATGTTGCCGGTGACGGCGATGGTGTCCAGCCCGCGCACCACGCGTTCGAGCGTATAGCGCATCGCGCGCACCTGCGACATGACCTGGATGTCGAGGCCCTTGGTGTCGTGGTCCTTCAGGTACTTCTCGACCTTCTTGATGATCTCGTTCTCGTGCGGGCGGTACGGGTCGAGCCAGAACACCGCCGGCGTGCCCGAGTTGCGGCAGCGCGTGACCGCGAGCTTCACCCAGTCGCGGATCGGCGCGTCCTTCACCTGGCACATGCGCCAGATGTCGCCCTGCTCGACGTCCTGCGACAGCAGCACCTCGCCGGTGGCGAGGTCGACGATGTTCGCCACGCCGTCCTCGGGCGCCTCGAAGGTCTTGTCGTGCGAGCCGTACTCCTCGGCCTGCTGCGCCATCAGGCCGACGTT
>CAZTXP010000103.1:0-1965 GCA_964617355.1 uncultured Enterobacteriaceae bacterium | reverse complement strand
CAGCGAAACGGCGCGCCGGCGGCCTCCAGCACGGCGACCACCGAATCGACGATCTCGGGGCCGATGCCGTCGCCGGGTACCAGGGTGGCGGGGATGGAACGGGCTTTCGAGGGTGCGGTCTTTTTCATGGTGCCCAAGGATAGCGGGCAGTCGCTTACGCCATGCTTTCGATCCTCCGGCCACGCTTGACCGCAGTCAAGTACGCCAGCCGACGCGCTTCCTGATAATCCTGCGACGAGAAGGAGTCGGCATGAAAGCAGCAGAGCCCCGCACCGGCCCGAAGGGCCCCCGCATCGGCCCGAAGGGCCGTAGCGTCCAGCCCCAGGCGCGCGAGGAAGTCCGCAGGATCCTCGACGCGGCGAAGAAATCCGCGGGCACCGACCCGCGGCGCCGCGACCTGCTGATCGAGAACCTGCATCGCCTGCAGGACCGCTTCGGCCACCTGTCGGCGGCGCACCTCGCGGCGCTCGCGCAGGAGATGAGTCTCGCGATGGCCGAGGTGTACGAGGTCGCGACCTTCTACCACCACTTCGACGTGGTGAAGGAAGGCGAGGCCGCGCCGCCCGCGATCACGGTGCGCGTCTGCGATTCGCTGTCGTGCGAGATGGCGGGCGCGAAGGACCTGCTCGCGAAGCTGCCGGCGATCCTTGGGCGCGAGGTGCGCGTGCAGCCGGCGCCCTGCGTCGGGCGCTGCGAATCGGCGCCGGTGGCGGTCGTGCACCGCAATCCGGTGCTCGGCGCGACCGCCGCGACGGTGAAGGCGGCCGTGGATGCGAAGCAACTCGAGTGTCCCGCGCCCAAGGCGATCGGCTACGCCGCCTACCGCAAGGCGGGCGGCTACAAGCTGGTCGCGGACTGCCTCGCCGGCAAGCGCACGCGCGAGGAAGTCACGAAGATCATGTCCGACTCGGGCCTGCGCGGCCTCGGCGGCGCGGGTTTCCCGGCCGGTCGCAAGTGGCAGATCGTCGCCGCCGAGCCGGCGCCGCGCGTGATGGCGGTGAACATCGACGAAGGCGAGCCGGGGACGTTCAAGGATCGCCATTACCTGGAGCGCGACCCGCACCGGTTCCTCGAAGGCATGCTGGTCGCGGCGTGGTGCGCGGGCGTGGGCGAGATCTGGGTCTACCTGCGCGACGAGTACGCCGGCTGCCGCGCAGTGCTCGAGCGCGAGCTCGCCGCGCTGAAGAAGGACGCGCCCTGCGCGCTGCCGCCGATCCACCTGCGGCGCGGCGCGGGCGCGTACATCTGCGGCGAGGAGTCCGCGATGATCGAGTCCATCGAGGGCAAGCGCGGCATGCCGCGGCTGCGCCCGCCGTACGTGGCGCAGGTCGGCCTCTTCGGCTACCCGACGCTCGAGCACAACATGGAAACCGTGTACTGGGTGCGCGAGATCGTCGAGAAGGGCGCGGCGTGGTTCGCGTCGCACGGCCGCAACGGCCGCAAGGGCCTGAGGTCCTTCTCGGTGTCGGGCCGCGTGAAGAAGCCCGGCGTGCACATCGCCCCGGCCGGCATCACGGTCAAGGAACTGATCGACGAGTACTGCGGCGGCATGCTGGACGGCCACCAGTTCTACGCCTACCTGCCCGGCGGCGCCTCGGGCGGCATCCTGCCGGCGGCGAAGTCGGACATCCCGCTCGACTTCGACACGCTGCAGCCGCACGGCTGCTTCATCGGCTCGGCGGCGGTGGTGATCCTGTCGCAGCAGGACAAGGCCGCGGCGGCGGCGCGGAACCTCGTGCGCTTCTTCAAGGACGAGTCCTGCGGCCAGTGCACGCCGTGCCGCGTCGGCACCGCGAAGGCGCTGGCGCTGATGGAGTCGCGGTCCTGGGACCGGCCGCTGCTCGAGGAACTGTCGCGCACGATGATGGACGCGTCGATCTGCGGCCTCGGCCAGGCCGCGCCGAACCCCCTGCTGTCCGTGCTGAAGCATTTCCCGCAAGAGGTGCAATGATGGATCGCGCCACC
>CAZTXP010000102.1:0-18495 GCA_964617355.1 uncultured Enterobacteriaceae bacterium | reverse complement strand
CTGGGCAGCATCGCGGGCCTCGCGGCGATCCTCGGCGGCGGCATGTACCTGCTGGTCACCGTGTACTCGGTGTTCCTCGGCAAGAGCATCCAGACGCCGGGCTTCCAGCACGTGACGGCGAGGTCCAACGTGGCGCCGCGCGTCGCTCCGGTGGCTGCAAGTATCGAGTCCTCCGGCCACTCGGCCGGGTTCTCGGCGCCGGGGACCTTCGTGATGGCGATGGTGTTCATCACGGCGTTCGCGCTGTACTACTTCGTCAACTGGAAGTACCTGTCCACGGTCTGGCCGCTGAAGTGAGCTGACGGGGAGCCGCCATGCGACTGCTCTTGAACCTTTTCAAGTTGCGGATCGGGGTGGCGATCGCCCTTGCGGCGGTCGCCGGCCTCGCGGTCACGCCCGGGGCGATGGCCGGGTGGAAGGTGGCGGTGCTGACGCTCGCGGTGCTCGTCTCGTCGGCTGCCGCGGGCGCCTTCAACCAGTACGTCGAGCGCGACATCGATGCGCGCATGAAGCGCACGCGGGGCCGGCCGTTCGTCACCGGTTCGCTCGCCCATGGCCCGCGCTGGCTGTGGGTGATCGGCGCGATGACGGCCGCGTCGGTGCTCGCCGCGGCCGCGGCGGCCAACTGGCTGGCGGCGTTCCACGTCTTCATGGGCGCGTTCACCTACGGCGTGGTCTACACCGTCTGGCTGAAACGCCGCACGGCGTGGAACATCGTCGTCGGCGGCCTCGCGGGCAGCTTCGCCGTGATGGCGGGTGCGACCGCGGTAGCGCCGGAGGCTTCGCCTGCGGCGTGGTGGCTGGCGGTGGTGCTCTTCCTGTGGACCCCGCCGCACTTCTGGAGCCTCGCGATCCTGTGCCGCGAGGACTACGCCGCCGCCGGCGTGCCGATGCTGCCGGTGGTCGTGGGCGACGCGGCCTGCGCGCGCGTGATCTTCGCCAGCGCAGCGGTGCTGGTGGCGTCGTCGATCGCGCCGGCGTTAGCCGGCCTCGGCCTCGCGTACCTCGTGCCGACGGTGCTGGGCGGCGCCCTCTTCCTGTGGAAATCGTGGTTGCTGGTGCGGCATCCCGGGCCGCCCGCGGCGCGTGGCGCGTTTCGCGCATCGCTGCTGCAGCTGGGTCTCGTGCTCGCCGGCGCGATCGCCGACGCGGCCGCGAGGGCGTAAGGTGATCTGCAGCGCGCGCAGCCTCCTCGCGGGGGCGATGGGCGCGCTTGCCCTCGCCCTCGGCACGCTCGCCTTCGTCTTCGGCACGCTCGCCTTCGTCTCGGGTGCGGCCTGCGCCGCGACGCTGGATCGCGACGCCGCCCTGCGCATCTCGCAATCCGCCGTCGGCCGGATGCCCGCGGATGCGACCTTCACCGCCGCCGACGGGCGCACGGTGCGCCTCTCCGAGTTGCGCGGCAAGCCGCTGGTGGTGAGCTTCGTCTACACCGGCTGCTTCCAGGTCTGCCCGGCGACCACGCAGTTCCTGTCGCTGGCGGTGGAGCGCGGCGCGGATGCGCTCGGCGCGCAGGCCTTCAACGTCGCCACCATCGGCTTCAACCTGCCCTTCGACACCCCGGCGGCGATGCGCGACTTCGCCAAGCGCCAGCGCATCGCGCGCGACAACTGGCTGTTCCTGTCGCCGCGCGCGGAAGGCCTCGACCGGCTGCTGCAGGACTTCGGCTTCGCCTATGTCGAGACGCCGGCCGGCTTCGACCACGTGCTGCAGGCCACCGTGCTGGACGCGGACGGGCGCATCGTGAAGCAGGTCTACGGCGAGTCGTTCTCGCTCGAGGCGCTGGTCGAGCCGCTGAAGTCGCTCGTCACCGGCGCGCCGGTGGCCACCGACAGCCTCTCCGCGCTGGTCGAGCGTGTCCGCGTGCTGTGCACCGTCTACGACCCGGTGAGCGGGGCGTACCGGCTCGACTACGCGCTCTTCGCCGAGATGCTCGGCGGCTTCCTCGTCATCGCGAGCACGGCGATATTCCTGCTGCGCGACCGCCGCAACGCGCCGCGCCGGGGCTGAGATGCTGAAGCAGGTGCAGCGGGCCGGGCAGTGGTGCTTCCTGAAGATGGAAGCGATATTCAATCTCGCCTTCGGCGAACGCATGAATCCGCTCTACTACCTCGGCGCGATCAGCACGTGGATGTTCTGGATCGTCGTCGGCACCGGTCTCTACCTCTACGTCGTCTTCGACACCGGCGTGAACGAGGCCTACGCCTCGGTCCAGGCCCTGACCGCGCAGCGCTGGTGGGGCGGCCTCCTGCGCAGCCTGCATCGCTACGCTTCCGACGGCATGGTGCTCACCATGTTGCTGCACCTCGCGCGCCACTTCACGTTCGACCGCTACCGCAGTTTCCGCTGGTTCTCGTGGGTCACCGGCACGATGCTGCTGTGGCTGGTCTACGTCGCGGGCATCAACGGCTACATGCTGCCCTGGGACCGCCTTTCGCAGTTCGTGATCCAGGCGGTGGCCGAATGGTTCGACTGGCTGCCGGCGTTCCGCGGGTCGCTGGTGCGCAACTTCATCCTCGCGGAGAACTTCAACGATCGCCTGTTCTCGCTGCTCGCGTTCATCCACATCGGCGTGCCGCTCGGGGTAATGGCGCTCCTCTGGGTGCACGTGCAGCGCGTGCCGCAGGCGAAGACGCTGCCGCCGCGGCGGATCATGGCGATGACGGCGCTGGCGCTCGTCGTGCTGTCGATCGCGCAGCCCGCGACCAGCCTGGCGCCTGCCGACCTGTCGCGCGCGGTGACCGAGGTGGCCTTCGACTGGTTCTTCCTGCCGACCTTCGCGCTGCTGTATCGCACCTCGCCCGCGGAGTTGTGGATGTTCCTGGGCGGGGCGACGCTCGTCTTCTGCGCGCTGCCGTGGCTGCCGCCCAAGCACGCCGGCAGCGAGGGCTTCCACGTGCTGGTGCATCCCGACGAGCGCTTCGTCGTCGCGCGCGAAGGCGAGACGGTGCTCGACGCCGCGCTGCGCGAGGGCGTGGCGATGCCCTTCGACTGCCGCAACGGCGGCTGCGGCGAATGCAAGGGCCGCATCCTGCACGGTGCCTTCGAGCACGGGCCGTACCAGAAGGAGGTGTTGTCCGACGCCGAGCGCGCGCAGGGGTTCGCGCTGCTGTGCTGCGCGACGCCGCGCGCCGACCTCGAGGTGGCGTACGAAGCCAAGGTGGCGGTGCGTGCCGCGCCGCCGAAGCTGCGCACCGCGCGCGTGATCGCGCTGGATCGCCTGTCGCCCGACGTGATGCGCATCCGCCTCGCGGTGGACGGCGAGGCCCTGCGCTTCTACCCGGGCCAGTACGTGAACGTGCTGCTCGATTCCGGCGAGCGGCGCGCGTTTTCGTTCGCCACCGCTCCCCACGACAAGGGGCCGCTCGAGCTGCACGTGCGCCTGATCCCCGGCGGCAAGTTCACGCCGCGCGTGTTCGAGGGCATGAAGGTCGGTGACGTGCTGCGGTTCGAAGGGCCGCTGGGCACCTTCTTCCTGCACGAGGACAACGCCAAGCCGATGATCTTCGTGGCCGGCGCCACCGGCTTCGCGCCGGTGAAGAGCATGCTGGAGCACGCCTTCCACCGCGGTCTTCAGCGGCGGCTGCACCTCTACTGGGGCACGCGCCGGCCGGCCGACCTGTACCTGAGGGACGAGGTCGAGCGCTGGGCGGCGGCGCACCCGAATTTCACCTTCGTGCCGGTGATCTCGCAGCCGGAAGCGACGGATGGCTGGACCGGCCGCACCGGGCTCGTGCACGAGGCGATCCTCGCCGACTTCCCCGACCTCGCGGAGCACCAGGTCTACGCCTGCGGCTCGGCCGCGATGGTGAAGGCGGCCACGCCCGCGTTCCTGCAGCGCGGGCTGTCGCAGGACGACTGCTTCTCGGACGCGTTCCTCCTTTCCGCGGGATCGAACGTCGCGAAGCTTGGAGGCACCTCATGAAGGACCTGGGCCGATATGCCTTGCAGGCCGTGTTCTACGTGCCCCTGATGGCGCTGCTCGCCGTGTTCTCGCGCTGGCCGTCGTTCGACGTGATCAAGGCCGACGAGGCGCTGGTGCGGCTGTCGATCGCGCACGCCGCGGAGCGCCGCCACCCGTGCCGCGAGCGCACCGCCGAGGAGCTCGCGAAGCTGCCGCCGAACATGCGCGCGGCGCAGGACTGCCCGCGCGAGCGCGCACCGGTGAAGATCGAGTTCGAGGTCGACGGCAGGCTGGTCTACGCCGCCGAGGTCCCGCCGGCCGGCGTGCAGAAGGACGGTCTCGCCACGCTGTATCACCGAGTGGTGGTGCCGGCGGGAGAGCATCGCGTGGTGGTGAGGATGCGAGACCGCGCGCAAGGCCCGTTCAACCACGTGAAGGACGAGACGCTCGCGCTCGCGCCGGGCGACGCGCTGGTGGTGGACTTCAACGCCTCGCGCGGCGGGCTGGAGTTCCGCAGGTGACTGCGGGCCGGCAGCGCGCCTACGCTGCCTGGTGCGCGCTCGAAGCCCGGCTCGACGGCGCGTTCGGGGCCGCGAACCCGCTGCGCCATCTCGGCGCGCTGGCGTTCTGGCTGTTCTGGATCGTCGCCGTCACCGGCATCTGGCTGTACGTGTTCCTCGATACCAGCGTGGCGGGCGCGTGGCGTTCGGTGGAGGCGATCTCGGCGCAGCCGCTCTGGTTCGGGCGCCTCGTGCGCGGGCTGCACCGCTACGGCAGCGACGCGATGCTCGCGGCGACGCTGGCGCACCTTGCGCGCGAGTGGCTGGCGGGGCACGCGGCCGGCTTTCGCTGGTTCTCGTGGGCGAGCGGCGTGCCGCTGCTGGTGCTGCTCTACGCCTCCGGCATCGGCGGCTTCTGGCTGGTGTGGGACGAGCAGGCCTTGTACTCCGTGGTCGCCACGGCCGAATGGCTCGACTGGACGAACCTGATGCCCGAGCCCTTCGCGCGCAACTTCACCTCGCGCGCACAGCTCGTGGACCGCCTCTTCACGCTTTTCATCTTCCTGCACATCGGCATCCCGCTCGCGCTGCTCGCGGGCATGTGGGTGCACGTGCAGCGCGTCGCGCGCCCCGAGACGCATCCGCCGCGCGCGCTCGCGATCGGCTCGCTCGCCGCGCTCGCCGTGCTGTCAGTGGTGATGCCGGTGCAAAGTGCGCCGCCCGCGGACCTCGGCCGCGTCGCGCGATCGCTGGCGCTCGACTGGTTCTGGATGTCGCCGCATCCGTTGATGTACGCCACTTCGCCGGCCGCGCTGTGGGCGTTCGCGCTCGCGGCGCTGGCGATCCTGCTGGCGATGCCGCTCCTGATGCGCGCGCGCAAGCTGCCGCCGGCGGTGGTCAGCCCTTCGGACTGCAATGGCTGCGGGCGCTGCTTCGTCGATTGCCCGTATTCCGCGGTCGAACTGGTCCCGCACGCGATGAAGGCCGCCGCGCCGCGCATGGCGCGGGTCGATCCGGCGCTCTGCGCCGGCTGCGGCATCTGCGCGGGCGCGTGCCCTTCGTCGACACCGTTCCGCAGCCTTGCGCGGTTCGCTTCGGGCATCGACGTCCCGGGACGCGAGGTGGTGGCGCTCCGCGCCGAGCTCGACGCGGCGCTGGCACGCGCGCCGGGCGCGCTGGTGGTCTACGGCTGCGAGAGCGGGGTCGACGTCGCGCCGCTCGCGGGCGACGGCGTCGTGGCGCTGAAGCTCCTTTGCGCCGGCATGCTGCCGCCGTCCTTCGTCGAGTTCGCGGTGCGCCGCGGCGCGGCCGGAGTGCTGGTCGCCGGGTGCGCCGGCGGCGCCTGCGACTTCCGGCTCGGGATGCAATGGACCGAGGAGCGCCTCGCGGGCGCGCGCGAGCCGCACCTGCGCGCGAACGTGCCACGCGATCGCGTGCGCATCTCGCGTGCCGCGACACCAGGGGCGCTGAAGGCGGAACTCGAGGGCTTCAGGGCCGATCTCGTTGATACGTATCAACGCGGTCGGGGCGTGGCGCGAGTCTGATGGCGGCCATGCACGCCTACCACGGCTATGCCCTCGATCCCCCGGCCGACGGACGGCGCCGGCTGGCGGTGGGGTGGCTGTGGCTGGGGCTCGCCGCGCTGGTGGGCTCGGGGCTCTTCGCCTTGCTGCTGGTGGTGTCGCGCGCGCCCTACGTGAAGGACCTGGTCCCGACGGCCGATTTCTTCCGCGTCGCGCTGATCGTGCACGTGGACCTCTCGGTGCTGGTCTGGTTCGTCGCGCTGGGCGGCATGCTATGGAGCCTGAACAGCACGACGCGCGCGCTCAGGTTCGGCTGGGCGGCGCTGTGGGTGACGGCGGCCGGCACCGTGCTGATGGCCGCGGCGCCATTCGCGGGCGGTGGCGTGCCGGTGATGTCGAACTACATCCCGGTGGTGGACGGGCGCGGGTTCGTCGCCGGGCTGGTGGTCTTCGGCGCCGGCACGGCGATGCTCGTGCTGCGATCGATGCTCGCGGTGCCGCGCGTCGGCACGCGACTCGACGGCGCGGGCGCGCTGCGCTTCGGGCTGAACGCGGCGCTCGTGTCGGCGGCGCTCGCGCTCCTAGCGTTCGCGTGGTCGTGGGCGAAGGTGCCGGCGACGCTGGACGGCAAGGCCTACTACGAGGTGCTGTTCTGGGGTGGCGGCCACGTGCTCCAGTTCACGTGGACGCTGCTGATGCTGGTGGCCTGGCTGTGGCTGGCCGAGGCCGCGGGCGCGAAGCTGCCGGTGTCGCCGCGCGTGGCGACGCTGTTCCTCGGCGTCGGGCTGGTGTCGGTGTTCGCGACGCCGGTGGTGTACCTCGCGTGGGACGTGGTCTCCATGCAGCACTACCGGTACCTGACGTGGATCATGCGCTTCGGCGGCGGGCTCGCGATCCTGCCGTTCGCGCTGGCGCTGGCGTGGGGCCTCGCGACGCTGAAGCGACCGGCGGCCGGCGCGCAGCCGCTGATCGCGGCGCTGGTCACCTCGATGGTCCTGTTCGGCGCGGGCGGCGCGATCGGCTTCCTGATCGAGGGCAGCAACGTGAAGATCCCGGCGCACTACCACGGCTGCATCGTCGGCGTGACGCTCGCGCTGATGGGGCTCGTGTACCACCTGCTGCCGAAGCTCGGCTACGCGCCGCCGCCGCCGCGGCTCGCGGCCTGGCAGGCGTGGCTCTACGGCGCGGGACAACTCGCGCACGTGGTCGGTCTCGCGTGGTCGGGCGGCTACGGCGTGCAGCGCAAGGTCGCGGGTGCCGAGCAGGCGCTGCGCACCACGGCGGAGATCGCGGCGATGGGCCTGATGGGCGCCGGCGGGCTGGTCGCCGTCATCGGCGGGCTGCTGTTCCTCGTCGCGGTGATGAAGGCCATGGGAGGCGCGTGGAAGCCGTCTGGTTCACGCTAGTCGCGATCGGCATCTACCTCGCGTCCGATCGCGCGCTCGACGGGATCGAGCGCGCGCGCGGGAGCCGCTTCGGCCCCGAGCGCACGCTGGTGTTCTTCGCGATCTTCCTCGCCCTCAGCCTGCCGACCTTCTGGCTGCTGAGGGCCTCGATGCAGGGCGGCTAGACCACCGCTCCCCGGTTCTCGTCGTTCTCGTCCACCGCGCGCTTCTTCCCGGGCGGCGGACCCAGATGTGAGCGGTCGACGCCGAGCCACATGACCAGCGGGCAGGCGACCAGCACCGACGAGTAGATGCCGAAGCAGATGCCGATGGTGAGCGCGAGCGCGAAGTAGTGCAGCGACGGGCCGCCGAAGAGCAGCATCGTCGTCACCATCATCTGCGTGCTGCCGTGGGTGATGATGGTGCGCGAGATCGTGCCGGTGATCGCGGAGTCGAGCACCTCGGGCACCGAGGCCTTGCGCATCTTGCGGAAGTTTTCGCGCACGCGGTCGAACACCACCACCGACTCGTTCACCGAGTAGCCGAGCACGGCCAGCACCGCGGCCAGCACCGGCAGCGAGAACTCCCACTGGAACAGCGCGAAGAAGCCGAGGATGATCACCACGTCGTGCAGGTTGGCGATGATCGCCGAGAGGCCGAAGCGCCACTCGAAGCGCAGCCACAGGTAGAGCACGATGCCGATCGCCGTGACGAGGAGCGCGAGCGCGCCGTACTCGGCGAGCTCCTGGCCGACCTGCGGGCCGACGAACTCGACGCGGCGCACCTCGGCGGAGGGATCCTGCGCCTTCAGCAGCGCCGATACCTTCTGCGACAGCTCCGCGCTCGACTGGTTCTTCTCGGGCGGCATGCGGATCAGCACGTCGCGCGAGGAACCGAAGTTCTGCACCTCGGCCTTGAGGCCGGCCTTCTCGAGCGCCTCACGCACCTTGTCGACGTTGGCCGATTCCTTGTAGCCGACCTCGACCAGCGTGCCGCCGGTGAACTCGATCGAGAAGTGCAGGCCCTTGGTGGCGAGGAAGAACACCGCGAGGACGAACGTGACCAGCGAGATCACGTTGAACACCAGCGCATGGCGCATGAAGGGGATCGTGCGCCGGATCTTGAAGAATTCCATGGCGGGCGCCCCTTACTTCCAGGCCGTGTTGCCGATCGCGAGCTTCGCGACGCGGCGGCGGTGGCCGTACACCAGGTTGACGATCGCGCGCGACACCGTGACCGCCGAGAACATCGAGGTCATGATGCCGAGGCAGTGCACCACGGCGAAGCCGCGCACCGGGCCGGAGCCGAAGATCAGCAGCGCGAGGCCCGCGATCAGCGTGGTGACGTTGGAGTCGAGGATGGTGCCCCACGCGCGCTCGTAGCCCGAGGCGATCGCCGCCTGCGGCGACTGGCCGGCGCGGATCTCCTCGCGGATGCGCTCGTTGATCAGCACGTTGGCGTCGATCGCCATGCCCAGGGTCAGCGCGATCGCCGCGATGCCCGGCAGCGTCAGCGTCGCCTGCAGCAGCGACAGCAGCGCGATCAGGAACAGCAGGTTCACGCCCAGCGCCGCGGCCGAGATCAGGCCGAAGAGGGTGTAGTACACCGTCATGAAGATGGCGATGCCGATGAAGCCCCACTTCGTCGAGTTGAAGCCCTTCTCGATGTTGTCCTTGCCCAGGCTCGGGCCGATGGTGCGTTCCTCGATGATCTCCATCGGAGCCGCCAACGAACCTGCGCGCAAGAGCAGCGCAGTGTCGTTGGCCTCGCTGGTGGTCATGCGACCCGAGATCTGCACGCGACCGCCCGGGATCTCGGAGCGGATCACGGGCGCGGTGATCACCTCGCCCTTGCCCTTCTCGATCAGCAGGATGGCCATGCGCTTGTTGATGTTCTCGCGCGTCACTTCCTGGAAGATGCGTGCGCCGGCACCGTCGAGGCGCAGGTGCACCGCCGGCTCCTGCGTCTGGCCGTCGAAGCCGGGCTGGGCGTCGGTCAGGCGGTCGCCGGTCAGCACGACCTGCTTCTTGACGAGGATGGGCTGGCCGTTCCTCTCGAGGAAGAAGTCGGTGCCGAAGGGCGCCTGGCCGCGCTTGGCCGCCTCGAGGTTCTCGGGCGTCATCTTCTCCTCGTCGACCATGCGGATCTCGAGGCTGGCGGTGCGGCCGAGGATGTCCTTCGCCTTGGCGGTGTCCTGCACGCCGGGCAGCTGCACCACGACGCGGTCGGCGCCCTGCTGCTGGATCACCGGCTCGGCCACGCCGAGTTCGTTGATGCGGTTGTGCAGCGTGGTGATGTTCTGCTTCAGCGCCGAATCCTGGGTCTTCTTCAGGGCCTCGGGCTTGAAGGTGCCCACCAGCAGGAAGTCCGCGCCGTCCTGGCGCTCGGCGAAGACGAGGTCCTGCACGTTGGCGAGGATCACCTCGCGCGCGCGGGTGCGCGTGGCTTCGTCGCGCAGCCGCACGCGCAGGGTCTGGCCTTCGCGCGACACGCCTCCGTGGCGGATCGACTTGTCGCGCAGCTGCTGGCGCACGTCGCCGGCGAGGCTTTCCAGCTTCTTGGTGATCGCCGCCTGCATGTCCACCTGCAGGAGGAAGTGCACGCCGCCGCGCAGGTCGAGGCCGAGGTACATCGGCAGCGCGTGGATCGCGGTCAGCCAGTTCGGCGACGAGGTGAGCAGGTTCAGGGCGACGACGTAGGTCGCGTTCGCGGCGTCGGGATTCACCGCCTTCTCGATCGTGTCCTTGGCCTTCAGCTGGGTGTCGGTGTCGGCGAGGCGCACGCGCACGCTGGTGGCGTCGAGGACGGCGCCGGTGTAGGCGATGCCGGCCTTCTTCAGGGTCTCCTCGACCCGCGCCATCAGCGCGGCGTCGGCCTTGACCGTGGCCTTGGCGCTCGACACCTGCACCGCAGGCGATTCGCCGAAGAAGTTCGGCAGCGTGTAGAGGAAGGCGACGACGACGGCGAGGCCGACGAGCGCGTACTTCCAGATCGGGAAGCGGTTCAAGGCGGGGCCTGCGCGGCTAGCGCAGCGACTTCATCGTGCCCTTGGGCAGCGGCATCTGCACCGCCTGCCGCTGCACGAGGATCTGCGCGTTGTCGGCGATCTCGAGGGTCACGTAGTTCTCGTTGAGCGAGACGATCTTGCCGACGATGCCGCCGGCGGTGACGACCTCGTCGCCCTTCTGCAGGGCCTCGATCATCGCCTTGGTTTCCTTGGCGCGCTTCATCTGCGGCCGGATCATCAGGAAGTAGAGCAGCACGAACATCAGGATGATGGGCAGGAAGCCCATCAGGCCCGGGTCGCCCGCGGCCGCCGGCGCTTGCGCATATGCAGAGGAGATCAGCACGTCCAACCCTTTGAAGAATCGGGAAAACCGCGAATTATAGCAGTCGGCGCCGCCCCTCCAGCAGGCGCGCCGCTGTCTCGGCCAGCCGGCCTTCCTCGATGGCGGTGCGCAGCTCGCCCATCAGTCCGAGGTAGTAATGCAGGTTGTGGATGGTGTTGAGGCGCGCGCCGAGGATCTCGTTGGCGCGGTGCAGGTGGTGCAGGTAGGCGCGGCTGAAGTTCGCGCAGCAGTAGCAGCGGCAATCCGGGTCGAGCGGGCCGGTGTCGTCGCGATGCTTCGCATTCTTGATCTTGACGTCGCCGTGGCGCGTGAAGAGCCAGCCGTTCCTCGCGTTGCGGGTCGGCATCACGCAGTCGAACATGTCGATGCCGGCGAGCACGCCGCCGACGAGGTCCTCCGGCGTGCCCATGCCCATGAGATACCTCGGCCGGTCGGCCGGCAGCCGCGGCGCGCAGTGGGCGAGGATGCGCTCGCGGTCGTCCTTGGGTTCGCCCACCGACAGGCCGCCGACCGCGTAGCCGTCGAAGCCGATCTTCAGGAGGCCTTCGAGCGAGGTATCGCGCAGGTTTTCGTACATGCCCCCCTGGACGATGCCGAACAAGGCATTTGTGGAACGCTCGCCCAAGTGGCTCGCGTTGCGTCCGCCCGGGAACGCCGCCCGCGACCGTGCGGCCCAGCGCAGCGACAACTCCATCGACTGGCGCGCCTCGGGCTCGGTGGCCGGGTAGGGCGTGCACTCGTCGAACACCATCGCGATGTCCGAATCGAGCACGCGCTGGATGCGCATCGATTCCTCGGGCGTGAGCATCAGCCGGTCGCCGTTGATCGGCGAGGCGAACTGCACGCCTTCCTCGGTGAGCTTGCGAAGCGTCGCGAGGCTGAAGACCTGGAAGCCGCCGGAGTCGGTGAGGATCGGCCGGTCCCAGCCCATGAAGCGGTGCAGGCCGGCGTGCGCGCCGATGACCTCGAGCCCCGGCCGCAGCCACAGGTGGAAGGTGTTGCCGAGCACGATCTGCGCGCCGTTCTCGACCAGTTCGACCGGCGACATCGCCTTCACCGAGCCGTAGGTGCCCACCGGCATGAAGATCGGCGTCTCGACCGTGCCGTGCGCCAGCTCGAGCCGCCCGCGGCGCGCCGCGCCGTCGGTGGCGAGGACCGAAAACCTCACTGCGGCGCGCGTCCCAACGCTCGCGCGCCCATCACTGCGGGGCGCGCTCGATCAGCATGGCGTCGCCATAGCTGAAGAAGCGGTAGCGCTGCTCGACCGCGTGGCGGTAGGCGCGCATCACGTGCTCGGTGCCGCCGAACGCGCAGGCGAGCATCAGGAGCGTCGACTTCGGCAGGTGGAAGTTCGTGACCAGCCGCTCGACCGCGCGGAAGCGGAAGCCCGGCGTGATGAAGATGTCGGTCTCGCCGGAGCGCTTGCTGGTGGCCGACGCGGCCTCGAGCGTGCGCAGCGTGGTGGTGCCGACTGCGAGCACGCGCTTCGCGCGCGCCATGGCGTCGAGCGTCGGCTTGGGCAGGTCGTAGCGCTCGGCGTGCATGCGGTGGTCCTCGACGTTCTCGACTCGCACCGGCTGGAAGGTGCCGAGTCCCACGTGCAGCGTCACCGTCGCGGTCTTTACGCCCTGCGCGGCGAGGCGCGCGAGCATCGCCTTGTCGAAGTGCAGCCCCGCGGTGGGCGCGGCGACCGCGCCGGGGCGGGCGGCGTACACCGTCTGGTAGCGCTCGGCGTCCTCGGCGTCGGCCGGGTGCGTGATGTAGGGCGGCAGCGGCACCGCGCCGTGGCGATCGAGGATCGCGAGCGCGTTGCCCGGGAAGCGCACGCGCCACAGGTCGGCCTCGCGCGCGACCAGCTCGACGACCACGCCGTCGCCGACGGTGACGGTCGAGCCCGCGGCGGGCGGGTGGCTGGCACGCACCATCGCCAGCGCCTCGCCTTCGCCCAGCACGCGCTCGACGAACAGCTCGATCTTGCCGCCGGTGGACTTGTGCCCGATGAGCCGCGCCTTGATCACCTTGGTGTCGTTCATCACCAGGAGGTCGTCCGCGGTGACGAGCGAAGGCAGGTCGGCGAACTGCCGGTCGACGATCTCGCCGGTGCGGCCGTCGAGGTGCAGCAGGCGGCTCGCCCCGCGCTCGCGCGCGGGATGCTGCGCGATCAACTCGGGGGGCAATGCGTAGTCGAAGTCGGCGACCTTCATCGGGCGGCCATTATAGAATCGCGCGTCGTCGTTCGTGCGCCTCGATGTCGACGCGATGTTGATGCGCAACAGCCGGAATGGCGGAATTGGTAGACGCAGCGGACTCAAAATCCGCCGCCCCTAAAGCGTGTGGGTTCGAGTCCCACTTCCGGCACCAGGCGACCTGCAGCGTATCTTCGGGGGAGGATGGCATGCGACGCGGATTGATGACGGTCGTCGGGTTCCTGGTCCTGTCGGGTGCGGCGAACGCGCAACCGGTGCAGAAGTGGGTCGACAAGGACGGCAAGGTCCACTACGGCATCCAGCCCGGGGCTGGCGCGAAGCGCGAGCCGATCAGTCGCGGCACCCATTCCGTGCCCGGCGAGTGGGCGCAGGCGCACCACCGCGGCCCCTACGCCCCGGGGGAGTCCTGGACGCCGGATGCGAAGTGGACCGTGACGCGCTCGGCCTGCCGGATCGTGCGCGTCGGCGGCTAGCGAGCCGCGCGCTCTTCACTCCACCTTGATGCTGCGCTCCTTCACCACGCGCTCCCACTTCGCGGCGCCCTCGCGCACCAGCTTCGCGAACTGCGCGCTGTCGGCGGCGAAGGCCTCGTAGCCCTGCGTGGCGAGGTAGTCGCGGAACGCCGGGCTTCTGGCGACGTCGAGCGCGGCCGCTTCGTAGCGCGCGATTACCGCGGGCGGCGTGCCGATCGGCGCGAGCAGGCCGCCGGTGAAGTCGGCCTCGGCCCCGGCGAGTCCGAGTTCGGCGACCGTGGGCACGTTCGGCAGCGTCGGCAGGCGTTGCGGTGCGGTGACCACCAGCGGGCGCATGCGGTTGGCGCGCACTTGGGTGAGCACCGATGCGGGGCCGTCGGCGAGGAAATCGACGCGCCCGCCCATCACGTCCGCGTAGGCGCCGGTCACGCCCTTGTAGGGCACGTGCGTGAAGTTCACCTTGCCGATTACGCTCATCAGCTCCACCACCATGTGCGTCAGCGTGCCGGTACCGCTGGAGCCGAAGGTGAGCTTGCCCGGATTCGCCTTCGCGGCGGCGAGCAGTTCGCCGAAGTTCTGGTACTTCGCGTCCGCCGAGGTCGCGTAGACGAAGGGCGAGATCGAGAACGCGGCGATCGGCACGAGGTCCTTCAGCGTCTCGCGCGCCGAGGGCTGCACGCTCGGCAGCACGCACAGGGTGCTGGTGGTGGCCGACAGGAGCGTAAGGCCGTCGGGCGCGCTCTTCGCGACCGCCTGCGCGCCGAGCATGGTCGCGCCGCCGGCCTTGTTCTCGACCACGATCGGCTGGCCGAGTTTCTGCGCCATCGCGGCGACGAACTGTCGCGTGACGACGTCGGTCGCCGCGCCGGCGAGGAGCGGCACGACGACGTGGATGGTGCGGTCCTGGGCCTGCGCGGCGCCGGCGAACGAGAGGCAGAGCGCCAGGAGCGCGGCAATGCGGCGGGATTGCTTCATGGAGCCTCCGTTCATCGGTTCATTCGACGGGCAGCCCGGCCTCGCGCACGAGGCGCCGGTACACCGCGACCTGTTCGCGGATCATCGCACCGAATGCGTCCGCCTTGCCGGGCGTGAGCGTGAAGCCGAGTTTCTCGATCGCGGCCACCGCCTCGGGGTTCGCGAGCGCGGCGTTGAAGTCGCGGTTCAGGCGCTCGACCACGTCGGCGGGAATGCCCGCGGGGCCGACCACGCCCGCCCAGAGGATCGCGTCGAGTTCCTTCTGGCCGGTCTCGCGCAGCGTCGGCACGTCCGGCGCGAGCGGGCTGCGTTGCGGCAGCAGCGCGGCAAGCATGCGAAGCCTACCGTCCTTCGCGTGCGGGATGCCGATGCCGGTGGCCACCATTGCCTGCACGCGGCCGGCGACGAGGTCGACGATCGCGGGCGGCTCGCCCTTGTAGGGCACGTGCGTCATGTCGAGGCCGTGCGCCGAGCGGAACGCCGCCATCGCCAGCACGCCGGTGTTGTTGCCGGTGCCGTAGCCGAGCTTGCCGGGATTCGCGCGCGCGTGCTCGATGAACTCGCGGAACGTCTTCGCCGGCAGAGACGGGTGCACGTAGACGAAGAACTGGTAGCGGCCGACGTCGGCCACGGGCGTGAAGTCCGCGATTGGGTCGTAGGGCGGGTTCTTGCGCATCGCCGGCAGCACCGAGAGGTTGCCGGAAGTCGCGAGCGCGAGGCGATAGCCGTCGGGCGGCGACTTGGCGACGTCCTGCGCGGCGAGCTGGCCTTCGGCGCCGGGCTTGTTCTCGACCACTACGGGGCGACCCAGCCCCGCCGAGGCGTGCTGCGCGAGGATGCGCGCGATCGAGTCGGTCGTCGCGCCCGGCGGGAACGGCACCACGAGCGTCACCGGCTTCGACGGGAACTGCGCCGCAGCGTGGAACGACGCCGCGATTCCCGCCACGAGGAGAAACCACCGTTTCGCTGCCTTCATGCCGCCCTCCGTCCCGCGTCCGTAATATGGATGATGGACGAACCCGGAAGCGAGTCAATCATGAGTTTGCTGTTTCCCACCACCCTCGTCGGCAGCTATCCCCAGCCCGACTGGCTGATCGACAAGTCGCAACTCGCCGCGCGCGTGCCGCCGCGGGTGCGCGCGAAGGAACTGTGGCGCGTCCCCGAGCCCTACCTGAAGGAGGCGCTGGAAGACGCGACGCTCGTCGCGATCCGCGCGCAGGAGGAGATCGGCATCGACGTCGTCACCGACGGCGAGATCCGCCGCGAGAGCTACTCGAACCGCTTCGCCACCGCGCTGGAGGGCATCGACGCCGACAACCCGGTGTCGGTGGTCGGGCGCTCGGGGCGGCCGAACATGGTGCCGCGCATCGTCGGGCCGATCCGGCGCACGCGCGCGGTGGAGGTCGAGGACCTGTTGTTCCTCAAGGCGCACACGCGCCGCCAGGTGAAGATAACGGTGCCCGGGCCGTTCACCATGCTGCAGCAGGCGAAGAACGAGTTCTACCCCACCGAGGAAGCCGCGGCGATGGACTACGCGGTGGCGCTGAACGCCGAGATCAGGGACCTCTTCCGCCACGGCGCCGACGTGGTGCAGGTGGACGAACCCTACATGCAGGCGCGCCCGGACAAGGCGCGGCAGTACGGCGTGAAGGCGCTCAATCGCGCGCTCGAGGGCGTGCAGGGCACGACTGCCGTGCATATCTGCTTCGGCTACGCGCACGTGGTGCACGAGCGACCCACGGGCTACGACTTCCTGCCCGAGCTTGCCGCGTGCGGCTGCCACCAGGTCTCCGTCGAGACCGCGCAGTCGAACCTCGACTGCGCGGTCCTCAGGACGCTCGGCCGCAAGCAGGTGATGGTCGGGTGCCTCGACCTCGCCGATCCGGCGGTCGAGTCGCCGGAGACGGTGGTCGCGCGCGTGCGGCGCGCACTCGAGCACCTGACGCCGCCGCAGGTGATCCTCGCGCCCGACTGCGGCATGAAGTACCTGCCGCGCGAGGTGGCCGACGGCAAGCTGCGCTCGATGGTGCAGGCCGCCGAGATCCTGCGCCGGGAGTACGCGACCTAGTCCCGGCCGCGCAGCCGCTGCACCTGCTGCCACACCACGTCGGGGAGCGAGCCGCTCTGCGCGTGGCGCTCGCGCATCCAGCGCGCGTCGTTGCCGCGAGCGAGCGTCTCCTCGATGCGGGCCAGCGCGTCCGTGGCGCCGAGCTCGCGCGCCGGGTCGGCGACGCGCGCCAGCGTGGCGCGGATGTCGTCGGCGAGCGTGCGCCGCTCGCCGCTGGCGGCGTCGACCACCTCGCCGGCGAGGCCGAAGCGGCATGCCTGGAAGCGGTTGTAGGTGTAGCTGAGGTACTGCTCCTCCCCCGCGGGGGCCGGCTCCGCGAGCAGCAGGCGCGAGAGCGCCTGCACGTAGGCGGCGAGCGCCGCGGCGTGCTCGACCTCGAGCGGCGTGTCGCAGACGCGGATCTCGATGGTGCCGTATTCGGGCTTCGGGCGGATGTCCCAGTAGAAGTCCTTCATGCTCTCGACGATGCCGAGCACGCGCATGCGCTCGAAGTACGCGGTGAACGCCTCCCAGCGCAGGTGGAAGGGCGCTCGCCCGGAGAGCGGGAACGCGTTCACCGCCGACAGCCGCGAGGAGTCGAAGGCGGTGTCCACGCCCTGGTAGTAGGGCGAGGACGCGGCGAGCGCGATCAGCTGCGGCACGTAGCGCGCGAAGGCGTGCAGCAGGTGCAGCGCGCGATCGCCGTCCGCGCAGCCGACGTGGATGTGCTGCCCGAACACGGTGAACTGCTTGGTGAGGTAGCCGTAGAGCTCCGAGACGTGCCGGAAGCGCGGCGCGTCGAAGATGCGGCGCTCGCGCCAGTGCTGGAACGGGTGCGCGCCGCCGCCGCAGACGAACACGTTCAGCCGGTCCGCCGCGGCGACGAGCGTGTCGCGCACCGCGCGCAACTCGGCCTCGAGCAGCGCGTGCCGGTCGTGGATCGCGGTCGAGACCTCGATCATGCTTTCGGTGACCTCGGGCTTGATCTCGGCGCCGCCCCCGCCCGCCGTGCCGACGAGCGCGAGCAGGTCGGAGGCGGCGCGCGTCAGGTCGCCGTCGCGGCCGCTGACCAGCTGCAGCTCGAGCTCGACGCCCAGCGTCAGCTCGCGCGAGGGCGCGAAGGGAAGCGCCTCGCTCATGCGTCCGGGTCCGCCTCGCGCGCGCGCACCAGCGCAAAGTGCGCGGCGAGCGGGCCAAGGAGCTCGAGGAGCGCGGTTGCGGCGAGCACGATCGCGGCGAGGAACGCGCCGAGCTCCGGGAAGAGGCGCGCCGTGTCGTGGGCGATCACCATCGAGACGCCCGACATCGGCATCAGCGTGAGCGCGAGGAGCGAGGCCTTGCGGAGCGGCAGGCCCGAGGGCCGCGCAAAGAGGAACAGGCCGAGCGCCTTGCCGGCCCAGCGAGCGGCGAGCAGGGCCGCGCCCGCGGGCGCGGCGATCCACAGCACGCGGAACTCGAGCATCGCCGCGGTCAGCGTGACCAGCAGGATCACGGCGATCTGGCCGATGCGCCCGGAGTCGAGGGCGACGAAGCGGCGATCCTCGTCCCACGCGCGTGCGAACGCGCCGAAGGCGAGCAGCGCCAGCGTCACCGAGCCGCGCAGCAGCTCCGCGGTGCCGACCGCGGTGACGACCATCGCGACCACGCAGACCGCCTGCGCGTCGGCGCGGCGCGCGAGCCGGCCGAGCAGCGCGAGCGTGGCCTGCGCGAAGGCGGCGGCGACCAGCAGCGACACGCCGATCAGGTAGAGCGGGTGCGCGAGGGTCACGCGCCAGTCGCCGCGGTATTCGGAGTGCTGCCACGCGAGCAGCATGCTGGCGGCGAGGAACGCGTAGGTGCAGTTGAGCGCGGTCAGCATCAGCATGCGTTCGGTCACCTGCCCCTGCGCGCGCAGGTCGCGCGCGAGCGTCAGCGCCACCGCGGGCGAGGTGGCGATGCCGATCTCGGCCGCTGTGGCGGCGAGGAGCGGCGGCTCCCCCCCCCGGAGCAGGCTGCCGAGGGCGGCCGCGAAGCGGTGCGTCGCTTCGACGATGCTGGCGGCGAACAGCCACGGATTGCGCCTCAGCCATCCGTAGTCCACGCGCTGGCCGAGTTCGAACAGCACCATGCCGACGGCGACGTCGAGCAGCGA
>CAZTXP010000101.1:0-53859 GCA_964617355.1 uncultured Enterobacteriaceae bacterium | reverse complement strand
GGCCTTGCCCGCCGCCCTGATGGCCTCGACGATGGTGTGGATGCCGTCCCAGCCGCGGAAGCCCTCGGTGAGGCCGCCGACGTTGTGCTTGCGGGCGTTCCACTCGGCGACGAACTTCTTCGCGATGTCGGGGTTCTTCACCGCGTCCGGGAACCACGGCGTGAAGAACACCAGGTGCAGCGAGCCGTTGGCGGCGTCGCCGGCCTGCTGGATCAGCTGGTCGGGCGAGTTCGAGCCCCCGGTGGTGATGATCCGGGTCTTCAGCTGCAGGTCCTTCGCCTGCTTCAGGATCAGCGTGATCTGCTCGACCGCGGTGGTGACGAAGAGCGTGTCGCCGCCGGAGGCCTTGATCTTCGCCAGCTGCGCCGAGAAGTCGGTGGCCTTCGGGTCCATGGTCTCCATGACGCCGACCTGCACGCCGCTCGCCTTCAGCATCTCGGAGAACTCCTTGGACGCGCCGAGGCCGAAATCGTTGTTGGTGGCCAGGAAGTCCGCCTTCTTGATGCCCAGACTCTTGGCCATCGGCGCGAAGGCCTTGGCCTCCATCTCGGAGGTCGGGCTGATGCGGAAGATCCACGGGTTGCCGGAGGTGGTGATCTTGCCGGAGGACGAGGTCTCGACCAGCATCGGCACGCCGTACTCCATGAGCTTGGGCATCACCGCGAGCGTCAGCGTCGAGCTCCACGCGCCCATCATCACGGGCACCTTGTCCTTAGAGATCAGCTTCTCGGCCGTAGCCACCGCCTCGGTCGGGTTGGACTTGTTGTCCTCGATCACCAGCTGGATCTTGCGGCCGAGCACGCCGCCGGAGGCGTTGATCGCGTCTTCCGCCATCTTCGCGCCCTGCGCCACGTAGTTGCCGGAAGCGGCAAACGCACCAGTAAGGGGCTGCGAGACGCCGATCTTGATGGGTTCCTGCGCCACGACGGTGCCGGCAAACAGCGCGCCGACGATGAAGGAAAGGGAGCGGACCACGGAGACCTCCGTAAGGAACGAACGAATCCGTGCATCCTAGCATCGTTCATGCCACTGCCCGGGCATACTTCGGGCGATGCGCTCGCGCCCGCCATGGACGGAAGCCACCACCGGATACTGGCAGGCGTTCGAGCCGGCCGAGGCCTGGCAGCCGGCGCCATGGCGCTTCGGGTTTCCCGCGCGACTGCCCGATGGCCGGGTGCTGCGCCTGCCGATCCGGCCGCTGCCGGGCGACGGCACGCGCGCGGTCGCCTCGCTGATCGCGAACCAGGCCTCGTTCGCGGTCGTCGACGGCCTGTGCGCATTCATGGCCGCGCTCGCGCAGCCGCTCGCGCCCGAGGTCGTGGTCGGCCTGCCGACGTTGGGCCAGGTGTTCGCGCCCGGAGTGGCCGCGCGACTGGGCCGCACGCGCTGCGTGCCACTCGGCTACTCGCGCAAGTTCTGGTACGACGAGCACCTGTCCGTGGAATTGCGCTCGATCACCACGCCGGGAGGCGGCAAGCGCGCGTACCTCGACCCCGACCAGCTCGCGCTCGTCGAGGGACGCAGGATCGTCGTGGTGGACGATGCCGCGAGCACGGGCTCGACGCTGGCCGGCGTGCTGCCCTTCCTCGAATCGCTCGGCGCGCAGGTCGCCGGCATCGTCGTCGCGATGCTGCAAGGCGATGCGTGGCGCGACGCCCTGGGCACGCGTGCGGCGCTCGTGCACGGCGCTTTCGCCTGCCCGCGGCTCGTGCTGCGCGAGGACGGCTGGGTGCCCGAGCAGGTCCGGCCCGGGATGCGCGGTTAAGATACGCGCCGTCCCGGAAAGCGAATGCACGCCATGTCACTGAAGGAAATGCTGCTCGGCTCGGACCACCCCACCACGGGCCAGAAGATCGGCACCGCGATGGTCCTCGGGGGACTGGCGTTGTTCCTGTACGGCTACTGGACGGACTTCGTGCCCACCGAGGAGTGGACCCTGTGGGGCCTCGGCCTGTCGGCGGCATTGACCGTGATCCTCGGCGGGCTGGTCTACGCCGGCCAGCGCCGCGGCCTCTACGAGATGGAAACCGTGCAGGCGATCCTCGCGCCGATCGTCGGCTGCGGCGTGCTGTGGGTCGGCATCGTGCACGGCCTCTCGGACGGCGTCACGCTGGCGATCGGCAAGCCGGCGACGATCGAGACCGCGGACCACAAGGTGCGCATCTACGGCGGCCGCGGCTGCCGCTTCCAGCTCGAGGGCGATTTCCTCGACCGCGCCTATCCCGGCCACCTCTGCATCGCCGAGTCGTCGTTCGACCG
Organism: uncultured Enterobacteriaceae bacterium; assembly: GCA_964617355.1. Taxonomy (GTDB): domain Bacteria; phylum Pseudomonadota; class Gammaproteobacteria; order Burkholderiales; family SG8-39; genus CAZTDU01. The sequence goes on along the minus strand of CAZTXP010000101.1, from coordinate 51,600 downwards.
CATCCCGAAGGGCTCGCGCATCCGCCTGCACGGTACCGAGTCCGCGCTCGGCTTCCGCATCGAGCAGTTCAGCATCGTGCCGCCCGCGAAGCCCGTCGCGCCGGCCCCGGCGGCCGCGCGCTAGCAGCCGCTCGCCGCATCATTCGAACCACGGACGAAACCCGGCCCCATGAGCTTCGCCAACCTCGACTACGCCGTCCGCGACCGCGTCGCGGAAATCACCATGAAGCGCGCCCCGGTGAACGCGCTGAACCACGCGCTGGTGGAGGACATCAACGCCGCCTACCGCAAGGCGAAGGACGACCCCGGCGTGCGCGCGATCATCCTGACGAGCGCGTTCCCGAACGCGTTCAGTGCCGGCATGGACCTCGCGATGATCCGCGGCGGCACCGGCCTCGACCTGCGCAGGTTCCTGGAAAAGCTCTACTTCGAGATGCACGACCTCCAGTACCGCATGGGCAAGCCGACCATCGCCGCGATGACCGGACCGGCGCGCGCCGCGGGCGTCACGCTCGCGGTGTCCTGCGACTGCATCGTCGCCTCGGAGACCGCGAGCATCGCCTACCCCGAGATCGACGTCGGCGTGATCCCGGCGATGCATTTCGTCCACCTGCCGCGCCAGATCGGGCGCCACAAGGCCTTCGAGCTGCTGTTCTCGGGCAAGGCGATCAGCGCGCACGACGCCGAGAAGAACGGTCTCGTGAACTGCGTCGTGCCGCAGGACCAGGTGATGGACGAGGCGCGGCGCATGGCGCAGTCCTTCGCCGGCAAGTCGCCGCTCATCATGCAGCTGGCGCGGGATTCGTTCATGCGCCAGAACGACTTCGAGTACCGCCGCGCGATCGAGAACGTGGTCGAGACCATCTGCAACATCATCGCCACCGACGACGCGCAGGAAGGGCTCGACGCGTTCAATGAAAAACGCAAGCCGCGCTGGGTGTAGCGCGGTTTGCGCGTGGCAGGCAAGCCCCGCTGGAGCTGACGGCGCTCAGGCCGGCCGCGCGACCGGCGCCGGCCGCGCGGCCCGCGCCTTCCTGACCAGGTGGACGATGCCGTAGCCGAGCCCGCCCGCGACCACGAGCAGGCCGATGCCGAGCAGCGGCCGGTAGAAGATCCACGCGATCGAGATCGTCAGCACCGACAGCACGCCGCTGACCAGCATCGCGATCAGCCCCGTGCCGGCGCCGACGATGTCGCCGAGGATCGGCAGCACGCTCGCCAGCACCGACAGCGGCCGCAGCACCAGGCCGATGCCGAAGGCCATCAGCAGGAAGCCGGCGCCGCGCAGGATCCACGTCATCAGCTCGTTGTCGGCCTCGGCGCGCGCGAACATCTCGTCGGCGGAGGCGATCCCCCGGCGCAGCAGGTCCACCGATGCGCCCGCCTTCGCGCGATACGGCTCGAAGCTCGGGCCCGCCTGCTTCGCGATCACGCTGACGTCGCCTTCGCCCACCCGCGTGAACGTGATGCGCAGGTCGCCCACCCGCGGCGAGTTCGGGTTCGCGCCGGCGAAGAGGCCGCTGCCGTGCGCGCGCACCGGGCGGCCAAGATCGGTCGCGACGCGCGCGCCCGACGCGGGCAGCGGCTCATCGCCGCCGACGCGCTCGACCTGCTCGCGGGCGAGCGTATACGCGCCGAGCGTCACCTTCGAGGCGGTCCAGGCCTCGGACTTCACCGGCATCGAGGCCGGATTGCGATGGCCGTCGGGCTTCTTGAAGCGCGAGGAGTCGATCAGCGTCTCCGACCACTCCGCCGCGTAGCTATAGGTGGTCACCGTCTCGGTGCCGCCGCCGATCTTGTCGCGTGTCTCGGATTTCGAGGTCTCCTTCCACTGCAGCATCTCGACCTTGCGCTTCAGCCGCAGCGCATTCGGCGCCTGCACGCCGAAGAGCGGGTCGGCCACGGTGTCCTCGGTCCTGGCGCGGCCGGCGACGTGCACGAGCTTGCCTTCGTTCGCCGGGTCGAGGCGCTCCGCGCTCGCGGACACCACGGCGCCGCGGCCCTCGGCGAGCGACTTCGCGGTGCGCACCGCGCGGCCCTCGTTCCAGAACAGGAGCGGAAACGCGACGATCGCGAGCAGCAGGCCGAAGAGGACGCCCTTGATCGCGTCCCCCAGCCGCGAGAACCACCCCTGCGACGTAGTCTCGGTGTAGCTGTCGCCGGCGGGCATGCCGCCGTCGTCGCTGACGGTCTCGGTGACGGATTCACTGGACGGCGCGTCGTCTTCGTCGGCCATGGTATGGCTCCCCTTGTGCCAACCCCGGAGGGTAGTGGCCGTACAATCGCACAGCTACCGTACTAAAGGGAGGGGTACGCGACGCGGCATCGGGGTGCCGCGATTCGCCGACGGCATGCGAAGCATTCTCATTGTCGACGACCACGACCTCTTCGCGGAAGGCCTCGCCGCCGCGCTGCGGACCCGCTGGCCCGGGACGAAGGTCGCCCTGGCGCACGACGCCGCCGAGGGCCTCGGTCGCCTCTCGGCCGACCACGGGATCGAACTCGCACTCATCGACGTGCACCTCGGCAAGGAAGACGGCTATGCGGCGCTGGCGAGCTTCGGCGATCGCTTTCCCCAAGTGGCGCGCGTGATGATGTCCGGGGTGGACGACGCCGGCCGTGCCGCCGCCCTCGCCCGCGAGCGCGGCGCCTCCGGATTCATCCCGAAGTCCGCGACCCTCGCCGAACTGCTCGACGCGCTCGAGGCGATCGCCACGGGCGAGGTCCGCTTCCTCGGCGCGGGCACCGGCGCGGTGGCCCGCGGCGCACCCGCGAGCCGGCCCGACTTCACGGTGCGCGAATTCGAGGTGCTCGCGCTGCTCGGCGACGGCATGCCGAACAAGACCATCGCGAACCGCCTCGGCATCAGCGAACGCACGGTGAAGTCGCACCTCACCGCGATCTTCGAGCGCCTGTCGGCCGCGAACCGCACGCAGGCGGTGCTCGCCGCGCAGCGCATCGGCCTGCTGCCCGAGCGCCGCACCGGCTGAACGCAGAGCCGCGCATGCGCGACGCCCTCTTCGCCGAGCGCATCGACGCCTTCTACGCCCAGGCGCCCGGCTCCACCGTCGTCAACGCCACGCTCGCGATGGTCGCGGCGGGCGTGATGTGGCGCAGCACGGCGCCCGTGGTGCTGTGGACCTGGCTCGCCGGCGTGGCCGCGAGCCTCGTGCTGAGGCTGGCGATGTATCGCGGCTGGCGCGGCGATCCGCGCCGGCGCGCGAACGCCGGGCGCTGGGCCGCGTGCGCCACGCTCGCGATGCTCACGAGCGGGATCGCGTGGGGCCTCGGCGGCGTGGCGATGTTCCAGCCCGAGCGGCCCTTGCTAGAGGCGTTCTGGATCATCCTGCTGTGCGGCATCGCCGCGGGCGTGGTCGCCGCGAACGCGTTCCACTTCCCCGCGCTCGTCGCCTATATCGTGCCGCTGCTCGTGCCGGTCGCCGTGCGCGCCGCCCTGGAAGGCAGCGGCGAGCAGTGGGCGATCGCCGCAGGCCTCGGGCTCTACCTCCTGTTCATGCTGCAGCAGGGGCGCCACCAGTCGCGGCTGATCGGCGACTCGATCGCGCAGCGCCTGCAGAACGTCGAACTGGTGGCGCGGCTGCGCGAGGAGCGCGAGGCGGCCCACGCCGCGCGCGAGCGCGCCGAGGCTGCCGGCGCGGCGAAGGCGCGCTTCTTCGCCGCCGCGAGCCACGACCTGCGACAGCCGCTGCATGCGCTCGCGCTCTTCTCCGGCGCGCTCGCCGAGGAGTCGGCCGGCACCGCGAAGGACAAGGCGCGCCGCATCCTGCAGAGCGTCGATGCGCTGGCCACGCTCTTCGACCACATCCTCGACAGCGCGCGAATGGAGTCGGGCGCGCTGCGCCCGGAGGTGCGCGCGTTCCCGCTGCAGGAGGCGCTCGACGCGATCGCCGCCGACCACGCCGAAGTCGCGCGCGCGAAGGGGCTGCGCCTCCGAGTGCGGCCGAGCAACGCATGGGTGTCGTCCGATCCGGCGCTGGTGCGGCGCGTGCTCGGCAACCTGGTGGCGAACGCAGTGCGCTACACCGACGCGGGAGCGATCCTGGTCGCGGCGCGCACGCGAGGCGCGCGCGTCGTGCTCGAGGTGCGCGATTCCGGCCGCGGCATCGCACCGGAGCACCACGAGCGAGTGTTCGAGGACTTCTTCCAGGTCGACAACCCCGGCCGCGACCGTGCCCAGGGCAGCGGCCTCGGCCTCGCCACCGTGAAGCGCATCGCCTTCGCGCTCGATGCCCCGCTCGCGCTGCGCTCCGCGCCCGGCCGCGGCTCCACCTTCTCGCTCGCGCTGCCGGTCGCGGACCCGCTGGCGCAGGAAACGCTGCCGGCCGCCGACCCCGTCGCCGTCGACCCATTGCACGGCCGCGTCGTGCTCGTCGTCGACGACGACCAGATGGCGCGCGAGGCGCTGGTCGGCATGCTGGAGCGCTGGGGCATCGAAGTGCTCGCCTGCGCGTCGCCGGACGCGATCGCCGCCCTCGCCGCGCGCGCCGCGCCGCATGCGCTGGTCGCCGACTGGCGGCTCGGCGCCGCGACCGGCGCCGACGCGATCCGGGCGGCGCGCAAGCGCTGGGGCGCCGCGCTGCCCGCGCTGATCGTCAGCGGCGAACAGGACGCGCAGGACGCCGCCGCCACCGCGCCCGTGCTGCGCAAGCCCGCGCGGCCGGTGCAGCTGCGCTCGACCTTGCAGCACCTGCTGCAGTCGGCGGCCTAGGCCTTCGCCCGACGCGAGAGCGCGCCGCGAAACGCGATCGACAGCGCGAACACGCCGAACGCGGCCGAGGCGTGGATCGGCACGGTGCCGACATGGTCGACGACGAGGCTGCCGACGCCGCTGCCGAGCGACTGGCCGGCGAAAAGGGAAAACGCGAACGCGGACACCGCGGCGCCGCGCGACTCGGGTGCCATCTGCGTCGCGTTGACCTGGATCGTGCCGTGCAGCGACGCGAGCCCGAGGCCGATGATCGGCAGCATCGCCACCGCCAGCCCGCCCCACGGCGACAAGGCCAGCACGAGGTAGCCGAGCCCGGTGCCGACACCGCCCCAGCGCACCAGCCCGCGCTCGCCGAAGGCCTTGACCAGGCGCGGCGCTGACACCGCGTAGGCGAGCGTGCCCAGCGCGAACAGCGCGACCACCAGCCCGCTGGCGGAGAGGCTGTAGCCGTGCACCACGTGCAGGTGCAGCGGGATGAAGGCCATCGCGCCGAAGCCGAACGCCGCCTCGACGAACACCGAGGCGAGCACCACGCGCACCCACGGGATCGTCACCAGCGACAGCGACTGCCGGCGCTGGGAGGCCGCCACGCGGCCGCCGGCGTGGATCGGGTTCGAGCGCAGGTCGAGCAGCAGCAGCACCGACGCGACCGTGAAGGCCATGCCGATCATGACGAACTGGCCGCGCCACGACAGGTGCTCGGCCATCCAGCCGCCCGCGGCAAGCGCCGCCACGGTGCCGGTCACCTGGCCGAGCATGAAGCGCCCGAGCGTCGCCTGCCGGCGGTCGTAGGGCACCGTGTCGCCGATCCAGGCGAGGCACAGCGGGATCACGCCGCCGACGAACATGCCGGCGATGAAGCGCGACGCGATCAGCGCGTGCAGCGAGGGCGCGAACGAGCAGGCGAACGTGGCGAGCGCAGCGATCGCGCTGTAGATCGTCACCATGCGCACCTTGCCGTAGCGATCGCCCGCCGGGCCGTGCACCAGCTGGAAGGTGCCGTAGGCGATGAAGAATGCGACCGTGGTCGCCGCCGCGGAGCCGGCGGTGACGGAGAAATCCTCCGAGAGCTTGGCGAGCAGCGGGTCGGTGGCGCGCAGGCTCGCAGAGGCCGCGAGGTTGCCGATCCCCAGTAACCACACGGTCCTGTCGGCGCTAGCGCCTCGCATCGCCGCCGGAAGCCGCACCCAGCCCGAACTCGACGAGCGCGTGTTCGCGCAGCTTCGTCTTCTGCACCTTGCCGCTCGCGGTCATGCCGATCGCGTCGAAGCCCGGCACGATGCGCAGGTACCTCGGCACGCGGAAGTTCGCCGCGCGCGCCTTCACGTGCGCGACCAGTTCGTCCTCGGTGGCCGACGCGCCCGCCTTGAGCTTCACGTAGGCGCAGGGCACTTCGCCGAGGCGCGCGTCCGGTACGCCGATCACCTGCGCGGTCTCGACGGCGGGATGCGCGAGCAGCACCTCCTCCACCTCGGCCGGCGCGACGTTCTCGCCGCCGACGCGGAACACGTCCTTCAGCCGCCCGACCATGCGCAAGCGCCCGCCGGGAAGCAGTTCGCCGAGATCGCCAGTGTGCAGCCAGCCGTCCTCGTCCAGCGCCTTCGCGGTGGCTTCCGGATTGTTCCAGTAGCCGCGCATCACGCTCCAGCCGCGCACCTGGATCTCGCCGTCGACCGTGCGCAAGTGCAGGCCCTCATGCGGCGTCGCCAGCCCCGCGACGCGCAACTCCTCGGCATCGCGCCAGTCGCTCATCACGACGTTCGGCGAGGCTTCCGACAATCCATAGGCCGCGCAGATGTGCTTCGCGCCGAGCACGTGGATGATGCGCTTCATCGTCTCGGGCCCTGCCGCCGCCCATCCGCCGCGCAGCACGAGCTTTCGCTTCGGGAAATCCGGGTGCCCCATCAGCATCTGGAAGATGGTGTCGTTGCCCGAGGTCAGCGTGCAGCGCTCGCGCTCCATCATCTCGAGTGCCTGGCCTGCGTCGAAAGTCTCTGGCGTGACGAGGCACGCGCCGTGCACCAGCGCCATCAGCGCGGATAGCGTCGAGCCACCGACGTGGAAGAACGGCCGGCAGTTGAAGTAGCGATCGTCCTGCGTGATGCCGATGCGCGCGCCCGAGGCGTGCGCGTTCCGGAGCATGCTGTCGTGCGTCAGCATCACGCCCTTCGGGTAGGCGGTGGTGCCGGAGGTGAACTGGATCAGCAGCAGGTCCTCGGGCGATGGCGGCGCGATGCCCTCGAACGCGCCGGATGGAACCTGCGTGAGTGCGTGCTCGAGCTTCGGGCACTCGCCGCGCACCTCGCGCACCATCGCGGCGAAGTCGTTCTTCAGGAAGGACTCGACGTAGAACAGCGCCTTGCAGTCCGACTGCTTCAGGCAATACGCGAGTTCGGAGGCCTTGAAGCGCGTGTTCACCGGCACCGTGACCGCGCCGAGCAGCGCCGCGCCGTAGAACAGCGTGATCCAGTCCTCGCCGTTCGGCATCAGGATGGCGACGTGGTCGCCCTTCGCGAGCCCCATCGCCTTCATGCCGCCGGCCGCGGCGTGCGCGCGATCCGAGAGCTGGCGCCAGGTGAGCCGCGTCGTCGGCGTGACGAGCGCCTCTGCATCGGGACGCGCCGTCACCTGCGCCGCCAAGTATTGACCGAGCGTGCGGGGCTGCCAGTCCTCGGTCATGACCGGCCCATCCACTGGCCCGAGGCCAGCTGCGCCTCGATGGCCTCGATTTCCGCGGCCAGCGCGCCTGCCGGATCGAGTTCCACGCCGCGGTCGATCACGCGCTTCGCCGCCGCGAGCGAGGCCTTGGGCGCGGCGACGATCGCGGCCGCGACCTCGGCAACCGCCGCCTCGAGCGCATCGGCCTCGACCAGCCGCGATACGAGGCCGTGCGCCAGCGCCTCGTCGGCCGTGAGCGTCCGCCCGGTGAACATCATGTCCTTCGCGAGGCGCTTGCCGAGCACGCGCGGCAGGCGCTGCGTCGCACCGACGGTGCCGCGGATCGCCTCAGGCGTGCGAAACGAGGCCGCGCGCGTGGCGATGATGAAGTCGCACGCGCCGGCAATCTCGACCCCGGAGCCAACCGCCGGCCCGTTGACCACCGCCACCGCCGGCATCGGCAGCGCCTCGAGCGCGGAATACGCGGCGAAGCCCTTCATGCGGCGGTCGCGCACCTGCTCGGCGCTCATGCCTTGCCGCTCCTTCAGGTCGGCGCCGGCGCAGAACACCGGGCCGTTGGCGCGCACCAGGAAGACCTTCACCGACGCATCCTTCGCCGCCGCCTCGCAGGCCGCGAGCAGCCCTTCGCACATCGCAAGGTTCAGCGCGTTGCGGCTTTCGGGTCGGTTCAGCGTCGCGGTGGCGATGCCGTCCTTCGCCTCGTAGAGAACAGCGCTCATGCCACCGCCTTCAAGCTGCGCAATTCGGCGATCTTCTCCGGCGTGTAGCCCAGCCGCTCGCGCAGCACGTTGTCGGTGTGCTGGCCGAGCGTAGGCGGCGCGCCGACCTCTGGGTTGTCCCAGCCGAGGAACTTGTAGGGCAGCGCGAGCGCCTTGAACTCGCCCACGCCGGGGTAGTCGAAGCTGCCCACCAGCTGCCGCGCGCGCACGTGCGGGTCGGCCATCACCTCGGCCACGTCATTGACCGGACCGATCGGCACGTCGACGGCGTCGAGCTTCGCGATCAGCTCGGCGCGCGTGAGCTTCGCGCAGGCCTCGACCAGCCCGGCCATCACCTCGTCGCGATGCGCGACGCGCTTCGCGTTGTCGGCGAAGCGCGGATCCGCGCCCCAGTCGGACAGCCCCAGCGCGGCGCAGAGCGGCGCCCAGTGCTGGTCGCTCGCGGTGATGTGCGCATAGCGGCCATCGGAACACCGGAAGCTCGCCGTAGGCACGCGGCCCGGGTGCTCCGTGCCGAGGCGCGGAGGCACTTCGCCCAGCGCGAAGTAGCGCGCGGCGGCCAAGGTCAGCAACGACACCTGCCCGTCTAGCATCGAGAAGTCCAGGTAGCCGCCATTTCCCGTCTGCGCGCGCCCGGCGAGCATCGACAGGATGCCGATGGCGACCCAGAGGCCTGATGTGAGGTCGGCTACCGGCAGCCCCGGCTTCACCGGCCCGCCCCCCTTCTCGCCGGTGAGGCTCATGATGCCCCCCATGGCCTGGAACACGGTGTCGTAGCCCTTCTTCTTCGCATACGGCCCGGTCTGCCCGAAGCCGGTGCACGACACGTAGCAGAGCCTGGGGTTCAGCCCCGACAGCGTGGCGAAGTCCAGGCCATATCGGGCGAGCGTCCCCGTAGGGAAGTTCTCCACCAGCACGTCCGCCGACTGCGCGAGCTCGCGGATCACGCCCTGCCCCTCCTTCGAGCGCAGGTTCACCGCGATCGAGGCCTTCGAGCGGTTGCAGGCGAAGTAGTAGGCGCTGTCGCGGGCAAGCTGCGGCTCGAAGGCGCGCGTCTCGTCGCCGCTGCCGGGCTGCTCGACCTTGATCACCGTTGCGCCCAGCTCGGCGAGCACCATGCTTGCGAACGGACACGCGAGGACGCGGGACAGATCGAGTATCGTCACGTGCTCGAGCGGCTTCATGGCCGTGCCATTCTGCCCGGATGGTTGATCCTGTCAACGAATTGAGTGGAACTCTACCGATGAAGATCACCGACGTCATCACGCACCAGTTGACCGTGAAGGTCGACAAGCCCTTCACCTCGTCTCGCGGCTGGTGGTACAGCTCCAAGAACGCCCTCGTGGTCGAGGTGAAGACCGACGAAGGCATCACCGGCTGGGGTGACTGCTACGGCCCCTCGGCGGTCTGCCGAAGCATCGTCGATACGCTGCTCAAGCCCTCGGTGATCGGCAAGGACCCCTTCGACGTCGAGGTGATCTGGGAGCAGCTCTACAACAAGGTGAAGGACTACGGCCTCACCGGCATGACGATCTCGGGCATCAGCGGCATCGACATCGCCCTCTGGGACATCGTCGGCAAGGCGTGCAACAAGCCGATCCACAAGCTGATCGGCGGCGCGTTCCGCAATCGAGTGCAGGCCTACGCCACCGGCTTCTACTTCTCGGACATGAACCGCGTCACCGAGGAGGCCGTGGAGGAAGCGCACGAGTACCTCGACTCCGGGTTTCGCGCGGTCAAGATGAAGATCGGCCTCGGAGACATGAAGAAGGACATCGCGCGCGTCGCCGCCGTGCGGCAGGCAATTGGCCCGGACGTCCTGCTGATGGTGGACGCCAACCACTGCTACAACGTGCCGCAGGCGATCACCATCGGCCGAGAGCTGGAAAAGCTCGGCGTGCACTGGTTCGAGGAGCCAATCTCGCCCGAGGACCTCGACGGCTACGTGGAAGTAAGCCGCGCGCTCGACATGGCGATCGCGGGCGGCGAGAACGATTTCACCAAGTTCGGCTTCAAGCACGTGATCGACAAGCGCGCGATGGACATCATCCAGCCCGACGTCTGCGCCGCGGGCGGCATCACCGAGTGCAAGAAGATCGCCGCGCTCGCGCAGGCCGCCGGCATCCAGTGCGTGCCGCACGCCTGGGGCACCGCGATCGGCCTCGCCGCGACGATCCACTACCTCGCCTCGCTGCCCGAGACGCCGCCCTGCCTCGTGCCGACGCCGCCGCTGCTGGAATACGAGCAGACCTTCAACCCGTTCCGCGACCAGCTCGCCGGCAAGCCCATCGCCCACGACAAGGGCTGGGTCGACGTGCCCACCGGCCCCGGTCTCGGTATCGAGATCGACCGTTCCATCCTCACCCAATACGCCGTGAAGTAGCCATGACGAAACCTCTCTGCCTGCTGACGAACCCGATCGACCCGGTCGGCCACCAGATCCTCGAGCCGCACTTCGACGTCGTCTGCGCGCCCGACGCGAGCGCCGACACCCTGAAGAAGATGAGCGCCGACGCCGTCGCCATGGTCGTGCGCTCGCAACTGCCGCCGGACATCTTCGAGCATTCGCCGAAGCTGCTCTCCTGCATCCGCCACGGCGCCGGCCTCGACCTGATCCCGGTGGACGCGGCGACCGCGAAGGGCATCATCGTGTCCAACGTCCCTGCGGTGAACGCGAACGCGGTCGCCGAATACGCGGTCACGCAGATGCTGCTCTCGGCTCGCCCGCTGCACCGCGTGGATCGCCTGCACCGCGACAAGGACTGGGGCACCGCGCGCGCGCTGTCGGACGGCGCCACCGAACTCGGCGGCCGCACGCTCGGCGTGGTCGGCGTCGGCGCCATCGGCACGCGCCTCGCGGAGATCTGCCACCACGGCTTCCGCATGAAGGTGATCGGGAACCAGCGGCGGCTCGACAAGCTCCCGCCCTTCGTGGCTCCCGTTTCGCTCGACGAGCTCTTCAAGCAGGCCGATTTCATCGTCCTCGCCTGCCCGCTCACCCCCGAGACCCGCGGCCTCGCGAGCCGCGCGCGCCTCTTCTCGATGAAGCAGGATGCGACGCTCGTGAACGTCTCGCGCGGCCCGGTGGTCGACGAAGCCGCGATCACCGACGCGCTCGCGCAGGGCCGCATCCGCGCCGGGCTCGACGTCTACGAGAAGCAGCCGCTCCCGCGGGATTCGAAAATGCTCGGCCTCGACAACGTCGTCCTCACCACGCACCTCGCCGGCATGACGCAGGACAGCGTGCGCGCGATGAGCCAGATCTCCTGCGAGGACACTGTGCGCGTCCTCAAGGGCGAGAAGCCGGTGCACTTCTGCAACCCGGAGAGCTGGACCGCGCACCTCGCCCGGCGGACGGCGCTCGGGCGCTAGCACAAGCCGCGAAGGCGGCGCTACCTCAAGGCCAGGGCGGCAATCCCCGCCAGCACCAGCGCCACGCCCACGAAGGTGCGCAGCGTGAGCCCCTCGCGATTCTTGTAGAGGAACACGCTCACCGGGAAGATCACCAGCGGCGTGGTGTGCGTGATCAGCGCGGCGAGCGCGATCTCCATGTACTTCATCGCTTCCAGGATCAGCGTCGCGCCGCCCAGCGTGAGGAAGCCGCTCGCGGCGTAGAGCGCCATGCCGCCCGGCTTCGCCTCGCGGAATCCGCGGGCGACGCCGGCCCAGTCGCGCGTCGCGACGACCTGCCCCGCGAGCGCCACCAGCGAGCCGATCACCGCGCCGAAGAGTGGCTCGTTCCAGTCGCGCACGGCCAGCCCGCGCAAGGCGTTGCTGGCGCCGAAGCCTGTGATCATCAGGAGGCCGAAGAGCGCACCCTTGCGCAGGCGCGCGCGATCCGCGGTGGACGCCGCGGCGTCCTTCTGCGGCGGATGGGTGATCCACAAGCCGACCATCACGACCGCCATCAGCGCGAGCTCGTAGGCGCCGAGCATCTCGCCGACCACGATCCACGCGAAGAACAGCGTCGGCACGGGCGCGCAGGAATGGAACACGCTGGTGCGCGCCGGGCCGAGCTGGCGCACCGTGTCATAAAGCAGGCGCCGGCCGAGGAAGGCGCCGATCAGCCCCGCGCCTGAAAAGATCAGCGCCTCGCGCGGCTGGAACGCGAACGGTGTCGCGCGCCACGCGAGCTCGACCCCGAAGATCGCCGCGCCCGCGACCACGCTGGTGGCGAGGACGAGGAAGAACCCGCTGTCCACGTCCATCCGCGCCATCGCGTAGCGCGACACCAGGATGTTTGTCGCGAAGCAGAGCATCGACGCGAGCGCGAACGCGACGCCCATCTCAGGGTTTCTTGAACCCGCGCATGCGCTGGTTCAGCTCGCGCCCTCGCGCCAGCGCCTCGTCCAGCGGCAGGTCGGCGGATTGATGGAAGAGCTGCTTGGTGGCCGCCATCGCCGGCCGGCTGACGGCCGCGAGCTTGCCGGCGAGCTTCAGCGCCTCGTCCATCAGGTGTTCGTCGGCGACCACGCGATTCACCAAGCCCACCGCCGCCGCCTTCAGCGCGCCGATCGGCTCGCCGAGCGCGACCAGTTCGAATGCCGTCTTGCGCCCGACCTGCCGCACGAGGTTAGCCATGACGATCGCGGCGACGATGCCGTGCTTGGTCTCCGGATAGCCGAGCTTCGCGCTCTCGGCCATCACCGCCATGTCGCCGGCGACCGCGAGCCCGGCACCGCCGCCCATCGCCGAGCCGTTGATTGCCGTGACCACCGGCTTCGAAAGTTTCGGGAAGAGGCCGTGCAGTTCGGTGGTCAGCTTCGCGCGCGCCTCGACGCGTTCGGGCCGGTCGGGCGTGAGGTCCTTGAACTCCGAAAGGTCCGCGCCGGCGCAGAAACCCGGACCGGCGCCTGTCAGCACCACGCAGCCGATGGCGTCGTCGGAGTCGGCCGCGCGCAGGGCGTCGATCAGCGCCTGCGTCAGTGCGGTATTCAGCGCGTTGCGCTTGTCCGGGCGATTCATCGTCAGGACGCGGACGGCACCGCGGTCTTCGATGAGCAGCAAGTCGCTCACGAGGTCGCCTTCTCGGACTGGATGTCTTCGCGCGCGCGGCTGGCGAGCTTGGCGAGCGCGGCATCGAGCGCCTTGCGCTCCGCCGCGTTCAACTCGCCGAGGAACACGGCGTCGCGCTCGGTCGCGGTGCGGATCAGGCCCTTGTAGAGCTTGCGGCCCTTGGCGGTGAGAGAAAGGCGCACCGCCCTCGCGTCGCGCGCATCGTCGTCGCGCGCCACCACGCCGCGCGCGGCGAGCCCGGACACGACGCGGCTCATCTGCGCCTTGTCCACGCCGGCGGCGCGCGCAAGGGTCGCCAGCGACTGCGGCGCTTCCGCACCGAGCAGAGCGACGGTGCGCCATTCCCAGAGGCTGACGTCGTGCTCGCGCCGGTAGCGCATCTCCGCGCCGCGCGACAGCAGGTTCGCGACCACGTGCAGCCGGTACGACAGCAGCTGCCGGATCGTGGGTTCAGTCATCGCTCAGTCGCCAAAGAACGGCGTCTCGCCTTCGCCACGGAGCCGGATGTCGAAGCGATAGCGCCCCTTGCCCTCCTCCTTCGCCACGAGCCGCGCGCGCAGGCCCTCGGGCTGCACCGCCTCCCAGACCGGATCGCCATCGGCCGGCGCGAAGAACACCACCGTCTGCAACTGGTGCATCAGGCCGGAGAAGAGCAGCAGCAGGTTCACGTGCGGCGCACGCCCGTCGCGAGATCCAGGTTTGATGGTGCGGAATCGATAGTTGCCCTGCGCGTCGGTCGCCGCGCGGCCCCAGCCGAAGAAGCCCCGATCGGCTTCCGCGTGCCGCGGGTCGGCGGGATCGGAGTAGATGCCCTTCGCGTCCGCCTGCCAGAGTTCAAGCACGAGGTTGTCGAGCGGCGAACCATCCGCCTGCACCACGCGGCCGGTGATTTCGATCACCTCGCCCTGCGCCTTGCGGCCGTCTGCTTCGGTGAGGTCGGATGCGCTCGCGGGCGAGAAGTCGCGCGGGAAGAACGGCCCGACGGTCATCTCCGCGGAAGGATAGTGGCGCATCAGGGCATCCCCGGCGTGGCCGTGCGGCCGCGCACCGTGATCGTGTAGTCGTAGGCCAGCGCGAGGTCCGGCCCCTCGGTGAGCGGCACCAGCCGCGCGATGCAGCGCTCGCGCGCCTCGCCGTCGGCCACCGCGTTGAGGATGCGGTCGTAGGCGTTCAGCGGCTCGTTCGGGAAGTACATCTGCGTCACCAGCCTCGACAGCCAGACCTTGCCCCAGACCGAGAAGTGCACGTGCGGCGGCCGCCACCACTTGCCGGAGTCCGGCACCGGGTAGGCGGCGGGCTTGATCGAGCGCAGCGTGAACGCGCCCGAGTCGCCGGTGACCACGCGCGCCGCGCCGTGGAAGTTCGGGTCCACCGGCGCGTCGTGCGTGTCGTTCTGGTGGATGTACTTGCCGGCGGCGTTGCAGTGCCACAGCTCGACCACGGCACCGGGCACGGGTGCGCCGTCCTCGTCAACCACGCGCACGTTCAGGTGCATCAGCTGCCCTAGCGCACGCTTGTCACCATGGCCCGCGAGATCTGCGCGCACGGGCGACAACCGCCGCATCAGCGTTTGCGGGCCGGTGAGCTCGGACAGCGTCTGCGGGCGGCGGTGCAGAGGCTGCGAAGGCCAGCGCTGGAAGGTCTGCGGGTAGCCCGGGACCTCGGTCGCGGACTCGAGCAGCGGGTCGCGCTTCGGAATGGCGGTCTTCATGTTGACACCCTAGGCCCGGTTGTTGACACTGTCAACGTTATGCGGGCGATCCTCTGCGAGTGTTTCGCGCGCGACGGGCTGCAGCACGAGCCCGCGTTCGTGCCCACCGACGCGAAGCGCGCGCTCGTCGAGCGCTTCGCGGCGATCGGCTTCCCGCGCGTCGAGGCGACCTCGTACTCCAACCCGAAGGTGGTGCCGCAGTTCGCCGACGCGAGCGAATTGCTCGCCACGCTCGCGCGACGCGACGGCGTGTTCTACAAGGCCACGTGCGCGAACGTGCGCGCGGTCGAGCGCGCGCTCGCCGACCTCGATGCCAGACACGGCGCGAACGAGATCAGCCTGCTCGTCTCCGCCACCGAGTCGCACTCGAAGAAGAACCTCAACCGCACGCGCGAGGAGCAGTGGGCGAACGTCGCCGAGATGGCGAAGGCGGCGAACGGCCGGTTTCGCCTGGTCGGCGTGATCTCGGTCGCGCTCGGCTGCCCGTTCGAGGGCGCGGTGGACCCGGCCGTCGTGGTCGAGGACGCGGCGCGCTTCGCCGCGCTCGGCGTGCGGCACGTGTCGATCGGCGATACCACTGGCATGGGCACGCCGCCCACGGTGAAAGCGCTCTTCGGCCACCTGCTGCGCGACGTGCCCGACGTGACGCCGATCGCGCACTTCCACGATTCGCGCGGCACCGGGCTCGTCAACTGCGTCGCCGCGCTGGAGGCCGGCGCGACGTGGTTCGACTCGAGCTTCGGCGGCGTCGGCGGCCACCCCGCGAAGGTGAAGTACGGCGGCGGCTTCACCGGCAACGTCTGCACCGAGGACCTCGCGAGCCTGCTCGAATCCATGGGCGTATCCACCGGTCTCGACCTCGGCCGCCTTCTCGAGACCGCCGAATATTGCGAACAAGTGCTCGGCCGCGAACTTCACGGCCGGGTGACCAGAAGCGGGTTGCACCCCGCCTTGCGCCAGCCATCCACTCCAGGGAGGAGACCATGACGTTCCGCCGCACCGCCATCGCGCTTGCCCTCGCCGTCGCCACCGGCCTCGCCGCCGCTGCGACGCCGCTGCCCATGACGACGCCGGAGAAGGCCGGGTTCTCGAAGGAGCGCCTTGCGCGCATCGACGAGTTCTTCGCGCGCGAGATCGCCGCAAACCGCGTGCCCGGGGCCGTGGTCGCGGTCGCGCGCGACGGCAAGCTCGTCTACTACAAGGCGCACGGCTGGCGCGACAAGGACAAGGGGGATCGCATGCCGCTGGACGCGATCTTCCAGCTGGCCTCGATGACCAAGATCATGGTCTCGGTGGGCGCGCTGGCGCTGAACGAACAGGGTCGCCTGCCGCTGAAGTCGCGCCTCGACGAGTACTACCCGGCGTTCGCGAACATGAAGGTCGGCGTGGTGTCGGGCGACCAGGTCGCGCTCGAGCCGGCGAAGCCGATCTTCATCCACGACCTCTTCCGCCACACCTCGGGCTTCACGTACGGTGGCCGCGGCTCGACGGCGGTGCACAAGCTCTACCCCGGCGGCGCGGAAGCCGCGCGCCAGTACACCGGCGAGGAATTCCTCGCCAAGCTGGCGACGCTGCCCCTCCTCTACCAGCCGGGCACGGTGTGGGACTACGGCTTCTCGACCGACGTGCTCGGCCTCGTCGTCGAGAAGGTGTCGGGCCAGCGCCTCGGCGAGTACCTGAAGGCCGCGGTGTGGACGCCGCTTGGCATGAAGGACGCGACCTTCGCGGTGCCCGAGGAAAAGCGCGGCCGCATCGCGCGCTTCCTGCCGGTGGACCCGATCAGCGGCAAGCCGCAGTCCAGCGAGCGCCTCGACATCGTCAACAAGTTCGACTGCGGCGGCTCGTGCTCGTTCGCCACGGTCGGCGACTACCTGCGCTTCGGCCAGATGCTCGCCAACGGCGGCGAGCTCGACGGCAAGCGCGTGCTGAGTCCGAAGACCGTGCAGGTGATGACCAGCGACCACCTCGGCCCGAACATCCGCAACCAGGTCCCGGGCACCGAGCCGCAGCGCGACGGCTACAGTTTCGGCCTCGGCGTCGCGGTGCGCCTGCACGACGGCGTCGCCGCCACGCCCGGCACCAAGGGCGACTACAGCTGGAACGGCGCCAACGGCACCCAGTTCTGGGCCGACCCGAAGGAGAAGCTCGTGGTGGTCGTCGGCACCGCCGCGCCCGGCGAGATCCGCAAGTACTACCGCGAGCAGATGGGCGCGCTGGTGTACGGGTCCATGACGCGCTCCTACGTGCAGCGCTGACGCGATCCGGCCGCCGCGCGCTCAGCGCGCGGCGCCGAGCGCGCGCGCCACGACCGGATTGCCCGGGTTCTGCGCGAGCACCTCCTCGCGCAGCTTCGCGAGTCCCCCGCAGGTCCGGCTCGACAGGTTCTCGTCCTTGCGACCCTGGGGCAACGCGATCGGACGATGGCCTTCGCAGGCGCGCACGCCGGCGAGGTAATGCCGCGCCTGCGACGGCGTGCCCGGCGGCAACCCGTTGTACGCGGCGTACAGGCGCTCCGAGAACGTGTCGTGGCCCTTGAAGCAGTCGCTGGCGCCGGCGTGCCAGGTCGCGGGCTTGCCGTCCTCGTAGAGGCAAAGGGTGGCGCGCACCGTCTCCAGCCGCTGCGAGTTCGCGGCGTCGGCGCTGTCGTAGAAGTAGATCGCGACGTCCTCGTCGCTGGCGTCGAAGCGCGGGTCGAGCTTGTCCGCGAACGCCGCCGCCGCCGAGCGGAACGAGGACGACCCGATCCTGAGCCGCGCATGCACGAAGTGCTCGCGGTCGCCGCGCCCCGGCCCGGTCCGCGATCCCGTCTGAAAGAACGCCATTGTCGGCCGCGGCTCCGGCTTCGCCACCGTGACCGCGACGCCCAGCGGCGCGGCGATGCCGAGCACCAGCGCCGCGGCCCATTCACCGGCGTTCGACGGCGAGCGCCCGCCGAAGGCGCCGAGGAAGAACTGCGCCAGCACGCAGTCGCTGAGAAGGCACAGGCCGAGCGGGTTGTCCTGCCAGTGCAGGATGAGGCTCGTGTCGCCGGTGATCGCGAGCAGCAGCCCGCCGGCATCGAGCAGCATCGCGAGGGCCGCCATAGCGCCGGCGAGGAGCAGCGTGCGCGCATAGCCGCCGATGCGCCACGGCCATGGCTGCGTCGCCAGCACGGCGGTGACCGCCGCGAGCGTGATCACGTGCAGCATGCCGCCGGTGATCGGCAGCGGCAGGATCAGGTCGACGAACGCGCTGCCGCCGCCCCAGACGCCCTTCCAGCCCAGCGCGCCGGCGATCGCCGCCGGCGCGACCCACGCGAACCCCAGCCACAGCGCAAGAAGAAGACGGCGCGACATCACCCAGCCACGCCACCTGAGGTCACGCTAGTCGCGCTTCCAGACCACGCGACCGTCGGCGTCGATCCAGCCGCCGCGCTCCCGCGGCAGGCCGGCGAAGGCGAGCCCGCCGCCGAAGGGATTGGCGAACTGGAAGCGCGGCGTGAGCTTCCACGCCCCGGTCCGGTCCACGTAGCCCCAGAGCTTCTCCTCGCGCACGGCCGCGAGGCCGTCCGAGAACGCGCGCACCTGCTCGAAGCGCGGCGCGATGACGAGCTTGCCGGTGGCGTCGATGAAACCGTAGCGTCCGTCCACACGCACCGCGGACAGGCCTTCCGAGAAATCGGACGCCGACTCGAACTGTGGCGCGATCACGAGCGCGCCCTTGCGGTCGACGAAGCCGTACTTGCCGTCCTGCCAGACGCGCGCGAGGCCGCCCTTGAAGTCCTGCGCCGAGGTGAATCGCGGCTCCACCGCGAGTCGCCCGGTCTCGTCCGCGAAGCCGACGAGCTTCGCCTTGCGCACCAGGGTCATGCCTTCCGAAGGCACGCCGAAGCCGTCCACGCCCTGAGGCGTCACGTCCTTGCCCTGCGCATCGATCAGCTTCGGGCGGCGCTCCACTTCCACGCGCGCGACGCGATCGAACGGGCCGGCCTTGTCGTACTGCGGCGCCACCACCATCGCGCCCTTGAGGTCGACGTAGCCGCATTTCATGCGGCCCCATTCGTCCTGCTGGCCGACCACGGCGCGGTCGTTCGAGAACGCCTCGGCCGCGGCGAACTGCGGCGCGATCGCCCAGTGGCCCGCACGGTCGAGGTAGCCCCAGCGCGCCTTGCCATCGGCTGAAGGCCCGATGGCGGCGAGCAGCCCCTGCGAAAAGTGCTCCCCACCGCCGTCCATCGGGCCGAGCAGGCGCTGGCCCCTGGCGTCGAGGAAGGCGTAGCGGCTGCCCTTCCTCACGCGCGCGATGCCCTCGCGCGTGACGACCGCCTCGTCGTACTCCATCGGGATCACGAGTTCGCCCGCGCGGTTGATCGCGCCGTGCTTCTCGCCGGCCGAGACCTGGAACAGCACCGGCGCGCTCGACTGCGCGACGGCCAACGCGGCGAACAGCGCCGCGCCGAGCGCGGCGATCAGGCGGCGGGCAGGCTGCACGACTGCCACGCGATGAACTTCCAGCCCGCGGGCGTCTTCGTCCAGACGTTCAGGAAGCGCAGGCGCAGTGTCTTCGGCGCGCCGTTCAGCTCGACCTCGAACTCGGCGCGACCGGTGACGAGCGCGGCGTCGCCGGCGAAGCGCACCTTCTCCTCGAATCGCTTGGCGGTCTTGTAGCGCGTCTTGCCGGAGCGCAGCGCCTCGAGGTAGCTCGCGCGCGTGTCCACGACCGCGGAAGAGTGCGTGTAGATCATGTCGTCGTGGAACAGGGCCTCGAGCGCGGCGAGGTCGTTCGACGTCATGGCGGCGTAGCGCTTGTCTTCCAGCGCGAGGATCTCGGCTGCGTTGCTCATTTCCATACCTCCCTTGCGATCTGCACGATGCGTTCGAGCTTCTTCCACTGGTCGTCCTGCGACAGCGCGTTGCCGTGGTGCGTGCTCGAGAATCCGCACTGCGGCGACAGGCACAGGTCCTCGAGCGGCACGAACCTGGCCGCCTCGTCGATGCGCCGCCGGAGGGACGTCGCGTCCTCCAGCTCGCCGACCTTGGTGGTGACGATCCCGAGCACCACCTTCTTGCCTTTCGGCAGCAGGCGCAGTGGCTCGAAGCCGCCGGAGCGCGCGTCGTCGAATTCCATGAAGAACGCGTCCACGCCCGAGGAGAACATCGCCTCGGCCACCGGGTCGTAGCCGCCGCTGGCGACAAAGGAGCTCTTGAAGTTGCCGCGGCAGGTGTGCATCGACACCGTCATGCCGGCGGGGCGGTCCTTCAAGGCGCGGTTGATCGCGTCCGCGTAGGTACGAGGCAGCTTTTCCGGGTCGTCGCCGTTCGCGCGACAGTTGGCCTGGATCTTCGGGTCGCAAAGGTACGAGAACGACACGTCGTCGAGCTGCAGGTAGGTGCATCCCGCGTCCGCGAGGTGACGGATCGCGACGCGGTAGGCCTCCGACACGTCGGCCCAGAACTCCGCGAGGTCGGGGTAGGCGCCGGTCGAGATCGACTTCCGCCCGCCGCGCAGGTGGATCATCGACGGCGACGGGATGGTCATCTTCGCGGTCTTCGTGGTCGCCGACTTCAGGAACGCGAAGTGGTCCGCCATGATCGGCCGCGAGCACTTTACCTTGCCGGTGACCGACGGGATCGGCGGCTGCTCCTCGGTGCCGCCGAACTTCGGGCCGGGGTTCACCGTCATGGTGACGCCGTCGAGCTGCCCCATGAAGTCGAGGTGCCACCAGTCGCGGCGGAACTCGCCGTCGGTGATCGACTCGAGGCCGATCGCTTCCTGCTTCGCCACCGCCTCGCGCACCGCGCGATCCTCGGCCTCCTTCAGCGCGTCGGCCGGGAGCGTGCCCGCCTTCCACTGGCGGCGCGCATCCGCGAGCCACGCCGGGCGCAACAGGCTGCCGACGTGGTCCGCCCTGAAGGGGGGCTTCACTTCTTCTTCGCCTTCTTCTTCGCCGGCATCAGCACGAAGTCGTAGCGCAGCTCGTGCGTGCCGTCCTCGCCCTTCTTCACCGGCACGACCAGCGACTTCTTCACGCCGAACACCGCGTCGCTGTCCAGGTACTTGCCGCCCTTCACGAATAGATGCGTGATCAGGGGCTTGTAGCCCGGCGCGGTGATCCAGAAGTGCAGGTGCGGCGGGCGCATCGGGTGGCGGCCGGCGGCGGTGAGCATCTTGCCCACCGGCCCGTCGTGCGGCACCGGGTAGGCCGTCGGCGTCACGCACTGGAACCAGAAGCGGCCCTGCGCATCCGCGGTGACGATGCCGCGCGCATTCATCGGATTGCCGCGCTGCGAGTCGTAGAGGCCCTCGGCGTCGGCTTCCCAGAGGTCGAGCTTCGCGCGCGGGATCGGGCGGCCCGAGGTATCGCGCACCGTGCCGCGCACCACGCACGGCGTGCCGGGCGTGCCGGGCTTGCAGATGCTGCCGCCGAGCTTCACCGCCGGCGCCTTCGCGCGGTGGAAGGGGCCGAGCACGGTGGATTCGGTCGCGCCCTTCTGCGCCGCATAGTTGATCCAGTCGACGAGCATAGACACGCCGAGCGTGTCCGACATCAGGATGTACTCCTGCCGCCTGCCGCTGCACCAGTGACCCGTGTCGGTGAGGAACTGGATGCCCTTCATCCACTCGTCGGGCGTGGGCTCGACCTCGCGCACGAAGTCGTGCAGGTGCGTGATGAGGCTCGTCATCACCTGCTTCAGGCGCGGATTCCTGGTCTTGCGGATGCTCGCGATCACCTGCCGCGTGAGCGCCGGATTGCTGACTTGCCGTTTCGCCATGTGCCTCTCCCCCCTCTGTCGCGTACGCGCGATGCTACCATCCGCGCACTATGGAAATCGCGCTCGTCGGCACCAAGGTCTACCCCGAACAATGGCTCCCGCGCCTGCGGGAACGCCTCCCGCAGGATCGCTTCCACGTCTTCCCCGACGTGCCCGATCGCGACGCGATCGAGATCGCGATCGTCGCCGCGCCGCGCCCCGGCGAAGTGGCGCAGCTGCCGAAGCTGAAGCTCGCGCAGTGCCTGTGGATGGGCGTCGACGCGCTGATGCTCGACGCGTCGCTGCCCAAGGGCGTGCCGGTCGCGCGCATGGTCGACCCGAGCATGATCGTGGCGATGAGCGAGACGGTGCTGCATCGCGTGATCGACTTCCATCGCGGCTTCCACACCTACCGCGCGCAGCAGGCGGCGCGTGTGTGGGCGCACGTGACGCAGCGCATGCCTTCGGATCGCACCGTCGGCTTCCTCGGCCTCGGCGAACTCGGCGC
Organism: uncultured Enterobacteriaceae bacterium; assembly: GCA_964617355.1. Lineage (GTDB taxonomy): Bacteria > Pseudomonadota > Gammaproteobacteria > Burkholderiales > SG8-39 > CAZTDU01. Next base: position 29,507 of record CAZTXP010000101.1, on the reverse strand, counting down.
GGATGCCGCGAAGAAGCTGCTCGCCCTGGGCTTCAATGTCTGCGGCTGGAGCCGGACGAAGAAGAACCTGCCGGGCGTGGACAGCTACGCCGGCGACGAGGGCCTCGTGCAGATGCTGCCGCGCTGCGACATCGTGGTGTGCCTATTGCCGCTGACGCCGCACACCACGGGAATCCTGTCGAAGCAGCTGCTGGACCGGATGAAGAAGGGCTCGGCGCTCGTGCACCTCGCCCGCGGCGCGCAGATGGTGACCAAGGACGTGGTAGCGGCGCTCGACTCCGGGCAACTGGGGCACGCGTACCTCGACGTCTTCGAGACCGAACCGCTGCCGGCCGACGATCCGCTCTGGGGACGCGCCGACGTCTCGATCACGCCGCATATCGCCGCGCTGACCGAGCCGCGCACCGCGCTGGAAGTGGTGGCCGAGAACGTCGAGCGCATACGCAGGGGCGATAAGCCGCTGCACGTCGTGAATTTCAGCGCGGGCTACTGATCACTCGTAGCTGAAGCCGTCCGCGAATTCTTCCGCGCGGCGCAGTTCCTCGTCGTCGATTTCGCCGAGCTGCCAGCGCAGCCGCGCGATCTCGCGCAGCGCCTCGGCCCTGGCCTGCTTGTTGGTGAGCACGTCGAGCTTGCGCCGCATGGCGTCCAGCCTCAGGCGCAGTGCCTCGACGGCTTGCGGGTCGCTCATGCCGGCTCCTGCGCGCGACGCAGGACGAAGGGAGGTGCGCCGCGATTGGCGAGCGACTGCATCTTCACGAGATAGGTCTCGCGCGCCGGGTTGCACGCGCCGACCGGGCACACGCTCTTGCAGCGCGGCACCGTGAAGTAGCCATCGCACTCCACGCAGGTGGCCGCGTCGATGCGGAACTGGCTCGGCCCCGGCGCGATCGCGCGCACCGGGCACTCGTACTCGCAAGCCGAGCAGTTGATGCACTCGCAGGAGATCATGTAGGCCACGGCGATCCCTCAGGCCACCGCCGAGCCGAGCGCTCCGGAGAGCCCGGCCTGCTTCACGCGCGCGGCGATCGCGGCGTTGTCGGTCGTGTACAGCTCGCGTTCCTTCATGCGCTTGAAGTAGCCGGCGCCGGAGAAGGTGTACTTCTCGCACATGCCGATCTCGGTCTGCATGCGCTCGCGCACGTGCTTGATCGCGTCGCCCACGGCCAGCGTGTCGGGGAAACTCACCAGCGGCTTGCCCCTCGCCTTCCGCACCGCGTTGTGGCCAGCGAGCGAGCCGGTGACGATGGCTTCGGTGTGCCCCACCAGCAGCCCAGCCTTCTCGCCGCCGCACAGCAGGTTGTCCATCCCCTGCACCTGCATCGCGTCATCGCGCGGCGAGAGCGCGGCGTAGCGCATCGAGTTGCCGAGCGTCGCGGCGTACGGATCGTCGTAGCGCACGCGCTCGAAGCCCGGCACGCGGCGCAACTTGTCCAGTGGCATGTGCGAGGTCATCAGCTTCACGCGCCCGGTGTCGAGCAGGATGATGTTGTTGGCGTAGTCGGCCGAGGCGTACTGCTGGCAGGCCTTGGCGCCGAGCTTCTTCTCGTCGATGAGCGACTGCGGCAGCGGGATCACGAGGACGCCCTTGGCCTCCAGCTCGGCGGCGAGTTTCGGATCCATCTGGTCCTTCGAGAACTCGCAGGAGCCGCTCATCGCGCCGATCGAGCCGTCGCCCTTCCTGCCCTGCTTCTCCGCGATGCCCGCCATGCCGGCCACGCTGGCGCGCGGGCCGAAGGTCGGGCAGCGCAGCACGCACATCACGCAGCCGTTGCCGTGCTCGGTGCAGAAGCTCTGCGGGCCGAAGGAGCCGGTGGTATCGATGAACACGTCACCCTCGACGCGCGCCGCGTTCTCGAGCGTGACCGCGCCGATGGTGCCGTTGGAACGCTCCACGCCCGCCACTCGCGCCAGCAGCCAGACTTCCACGCCGGCAGCGAGCAATGCCTCGTTCACCGCGGACTCGATGTGGCCGACGTCGTAGAGCCACGCGTGCTTGTGGCCGGGGAACTCGAAGTTGCGATGCCGCGCCTGCGCGTCGCAGACCTGGAACAGGTCGCCGGCGCCCATCGCGATCATTTCCTCCGCGGCGGTGTGGCGGCCGTTGTTCCTCATGATGCCGCCGACGAGGCCGGTGCCGAGCAGGCTGTCCGCGCGCTCCAGCAGCACCACTTCCTTCGCGCCGGCCTTGCGCGCGGCGAGCGCCGCCGCGCAGCCGGCCCAGCCGCCGCCGGTGATCACGATCCTAGACATGGACGACTCCCTTCAGTGCGTTGCGCGTGGCCGCAAATCCGGCACGGCACGCCGCCACGTTCGACGCCACGAGCGCCCGCGGCATGTTCGCCGCGAGGCTCGCGTCCAGCGATTCCTGCGCCACCACTTCTCGCGCGGCGGCGACGCAACCGAGCGCGACGACGCCCGCTGCGATCGGCTTGCCGGTGTGCTGCCGCGCCAGCGCCGAGATCGGCACTGGCACCGCCCCCTCCGGGCGTCGCGTCACTTCGTTCTCGTCGGCGATCACGATCGCGCCCGGCTTGGCCGCGCGCGCATAGCGATCGGCCGCGGCCTGCGTCAGCAGCACCAGCACGTCCGGGTAATCCGCGCAGGGATAGGTGATGGGGTCGCTGCCGAGCACGACGTCGACCATGCTCGGGCCGCCGCGCGTGGCGGAGCCATAGTCGCCGCGCTGGGTGGCCCAGAGGCCCTCGTGCAGGCCGGCGGCCTCCGACAGCACGGTGCCGGCGAGCTTCACACCCTGCCCGCCAAAGCCGGCGATGCGCACCTCGGTGCGCGGCAGCACGCGAACCGCCTTGGTGGCGTGCGCCGCGGCTGCTGGGGCGAGTTGCCCCGCGCGCCGGATCGGCTCCGCCCACTCATGGTAGGCATCGAAATACTCCGGGTACTCGCAGGTGCTGAGCACGCCGGTGGCGAGCGTGTCGTCCATCGTCACGCCGATCACGCAGAAGCCGCGCGTGCGGATCGCGCGCGTCAGGAGCGCCGAGAGCCCGTCCGGCTCTCGCAGGTTCGCGCGCCCGACCATCGCCGCGTCCAGCGCCGACACCCAGTCGAGCGGGCGCGAGGGCGTCTCGAGTTCGCGCTGGTAGGCGGGCAGGCTCCACGACATGCGGTCGATGTCGCGCCGCCGCGCGTCCTGCGTGAGTTCGGATCGCAAGAGAAGCAGCGTCATGCCGATATTTCGGCGCGCGGCGTGGATCAGGTGGTTGGTGCCCAGCGTCACGCTGTCCGCGTTCATCACCAGCACGAGCGGCGTGCGCGGGCGCGCGGCGCGCAATCCTATGGCCAGTGCGATGTTGCGACCCGGCGGCCCTTGAATATAGGTCAGGGGCGCGGGCCCCTCGCGGCCGTCGCGCTCGTATGGGAGATCGGGAAGGCTCGACAGCAGCACCGGCGGCTCGTCCGGGTCGAGCGTGCCCATGGTGGTGCACACCGCGTCGAGCAGCAGCTGCCACGGCGTGGCCTTGGCGCGATCGTAGCTCACGCGGGATTCTCCAGCGCCGCAAGGATCTGCTCCGGAGTGATCGCGAGGCCATCCGCACGATGCACCCCCTGCACCGGCACGCGACCGGCGGCGAGGCGCTCGACTTCGAGGCGCACCTGCCCGAGGTTCATCTCGGCGACCACGATGCGCTTCACCTTGCCCGCGAGCTCGCGCACGCGCTGCTCCGGGAAAGGCCACAGCGTGAGAGGCTTGAAGAGACCGGCGCGAATGCCCTTGGCGCGCGCCATGGTCACGGCGTGCGCGGCGGAACGCGCGGTGCAGCCGTAGGCGACGATCGCGACGTCGGCGTCCTCGAGCCGGTCTTCCTCCCACTCGAGGATCTCGTCCAGGTGCGCGTCGAGCTTCGAGCTCATGTGCTTCCACCAGCGCTCCACCATCTCGGGGCTCTCGGTCGGGAAGCCGTGCTCGTCGTGCGACAGGCCTGTCACGTGGTAGCGGTAGTCGCCGCCGAAGGGCGCGAGCGGCGTGACCTTGCCGTCGCCGAACGCGAAGGGCTTGTACTCCGCCGGCGGCTCGACCGGCATCGGCCGCTCGACCACCTTCGGCGCGCCGGGCAGTTCGACCTTCTCCTTCAGCTGCGCGACGATGGCGTCCATCAGCAGCACCACCGGCGTGCGGAAGCGCTCCGCCAGTTCGAAGGCGCGCATGCTGAGGCGATACGTCTCCGGCACGCTGGAGGGCACCAGCGCGATGATCGGGTGGTCGCCGTGCGTGCCCCAGCGCGCCTGCATCACGTCGCCCTGCGCCGCCTTGGTCGGCAGTCCGGTGCTCGGGCCGACGCGCTGCACGTTGATCACCACGCACGGGATCTCGCTCGCGACCGCAAAGCCGAGGTTCTCCTGCATCAGGGAGAACCCGGGCCCGCTGGTCGCGGTCGCGGCCTTCATGCCCCCGAGCGACGCGCCGATCACCGCCGCCATGCTGGCGATCTCGTCCTCCATCTGGATGAACACGCCGCCCACCTCGGGCAGGCGCCCGGAAAGAATCTCGGCGATCTCGGTCGAGGGCGTGATCGGGTAGCCGGCGTAGAAGCGGCAGCCGGCGGCCACGGCGCCTTCGGCCGCGGCCTCGTTACCGTGCATGAAGGAGGCGGTCGACATCGGCGGTCTCTGTATCGGGCTTCGGAGGGATGACTTCGATGGCGAAGTCGGGACAGTGGCGCTCGCAGGCCTTGCAGTTCACGCAGTCGGCGAGGCGCTCGGCCACGGGATAGGCCTCGGCATCGGGCACCAGCACCTTCTGCGGGCACCACGCGATGCACAGGCCGCAGGCCTTGCACAGTTCGCGGTAGAGGCGGATCTGGTAGATGCCGCGAACGACGACGCTCACGCCGCGGCCTCGCGCTTGCGGCGGAGGTCCTCGACCATGGCGTAGTAGCGCGCCGAGTAGTCGACGCTGCCTTCGCGCTCGAAGATCACGCCGCGCGGGATGCGCCCATCGTCGGCGAAGGCGGTCTCGTCGCCGGCCTCGGCGTCGAGCCGGTGCGGCATGCGGCCGCGCTTCAGGAGCACCGGGTTCACGCGCCGGGTTTGCGACTCCATGCCCTTCATCATGTCGGCGGCGTCGCCGAGGTCGTTCATGCGGCCGTAGAGCACGTGGCAGTTGCTCACCACCTCGACCATCGCGAATCCGGGCACGGCGAGCGCGCGCTCGATCAGCTTCACCAGCGCGGCGGTGTGATTGACGGTGGCGCGGGCGTAGAACGCGGCGCCGGCCGAACGAGCGAGGGTCTCGAGGTTCATCGGCCGCTCGAAGGAACCGCTGCGCGAAGTCGTGGTGCGCCCGCCGACCGGCGTGGTCGGCGACACCTGCCCGCCGGTCAGTCCGTACACGGCGTTGTTCACAACGACCGCGGTGAGGCCGATGTTCCGGCGCATCGCGTGCACCAGGTGGTTGCCGCCGATGGACATCGAGTCGCCGTCGCCCATGACGACGATCACGTTCATGCCGGGCTTGGCGAGCTTGAGGCCCGTGGCGAAGGCCGGCGCGCGGCCGTGCGTGGTGTGCAGCGTGTTGAAGTCGACGTAGCCCGACATGCGGCCGGTGCAGCCGATGCCGGAGACCATCGCCACGTCGCGCTTGTCGAGCCCGCGGAAGTGCACCGCCTGCGCGATGGAGCTCATGATGATGCCGAGCCCGCAGCCCGGGCACCAGGTCGAGGGCAGCATCTGCGGCCTCAGGTACTCGCGCAGGATGAACGAATTCTGCAGCTTCAACGCGCCCGCCTCATCCGGATGAACGACAGGGGATGCTAGGGAGGGGGTCGCCGGCCGGGGTTGACCCAGATCAAGTTGTATACAACGCGCGCCAGACGGCCAGCGCGGACGTTCGCGGATCGTCCTCGACCCGGTCGCCGCGCTCGGCGCCGAGCCGCAGCACGGCGCGCCGGCCGGGCTCGAACGCCGGCCAGTCGCCCGGCACGCCGTCGCGCACGAAGGCGCCCCAGCGGCCCCTCATCCGGGCGCTCAGCGCCTCTGCTTCCGGGCTCGCACCCACCTTGGCGGCGAGGTGCGGATGGCCGAGGGTGCCGAAGACCAGCGGCACCTCGCAGGCGTGCGGCGAGCCCTCGCCCGGCGGCGCGATCGGGCGCGCGTACTCGTAGACGAAGGCAGGTGAACCTCGCGTGGCATGGCGCAGCGCGCAATGCCGGATCGGCGCACGGAACACCAGGTCTGTATACAACTCGCACCAGATCCGCGCCGGGGCGCCCTTCCCGGCCGCAGCGACCGCCTCTGCCGGCATCGGCGCGTCGGGGTACGGATAGTGCAGGCGCACGAGTCGCGCGACCTCGCGCTCCAGCGCCGTCGCGTCGGCCGGCGGCGCGAACGCGGACAGCACCTTGCCGTCGGGCGCGACGAGTCGGTACCAGAAGTTCGCCTCGTCGCGCGTCCAGCCGGTGAGCAGCGGCACGTCGGCGAGGCGCCCCGTGACCGGCCATTCGGCAACCGTGCGGCCGTCCAGCACCGGCGCCGTGCGCGGCCGGCCGAAGGCCTGCGCGAACGACGGATCGCGCATCCACTCGGCCTCGGCACGGAAGATCGACTCGCCCGGCTGCTCGCGCAGCCCGCGCACGCTCGTGCCCATCCGCCGGGCGAGCGCCTCGGTGTATTCCGCCGCCGCGTCGAGCGCGACGAACATCGGCGGCTGGAACAGCGGCGGGCTCTGCGCGACCACGCGCGCGAAGAGCCCCTGCCACGCCGGGTTCTGGGCGATGAGCACCGCGTTCGCGGCGCCGGAGGATTGCCCGCCGATGGCGACGCGATCCGGGTCGCCGCCGAAGGCCGCGATGTTCTCGCGCACCCAGCGCAGCGCCGCGACCTTGTCCTGCAGGCCCCAGTTCGCGCATTCGCCGGTTTCCTCGTCCGCGAGGCCCGGATGCGCGAGGCCGCCCAGCGCGCCGAGGCGGTAGTTCACGGTGACGACGACGATGCCCTGCTCGCGCGCGAGGCGCACGCCGTCGATCGACGCCGATCCCCCATGGCCATTGCGCGTCGCGCCGCCGTGGAACCACACGAGCACGGCGTGCGCACCGCCACGTCCCGGCGACCAGAGGTTGAGGAACAGGCAATCCTCGGACTGCCGGGCGATCGGCTCGTTCAGCCAGGTCTGCGCGCCGCCCAGCGCCTGCAGGCTCGCAGCGCCGATCGTGGTGCAGTCGCGCTCTCCGCTCCACGACGTCGCCGGGCGCGGCGAGCGCAGGCGAAGGCCGTCGAGCGGGGCTGCCGCGTAGGGAATGCCGAGGAAAGCCTCGATGCCGTTCGCCTCGAGGCCGCGCACGCGACCGATGCGGGTCGCGACGACGGTCACGCTAGCCGCGATCTTCGCGGGGAGACTTGGCGAACGCCGCCTCGGCCGCGCGATGCACGTGGCGCAGCGCGCGTTCGGCGGCGAGGTCCTCGTCGCCGGCGATCACTGCGGCGAGGATGCCGGAGTGCTCCTTCCAGTCGTCCTTGGCGCGGCCGGCGGTGTTGGCGGCGAAGACGAGGCTGGTGCGCTCGCGCAGGGACTTCATGATGTCCCAGAGGATGGTGTTGCCGCCCGCGGTGGCGAGCTTGTCGTGGAACTCGCCGTTCAGGCGCACCAGCGCCTCGACGTCGCGGCTGCGCGCGGCGCGATTGCCCTCGGCAAGCACGTCGCGCAGCTCGGCGATGATCGCCGGCGCGTGGTGGCGCGCGGCAAGGCGCGCATTCAGGCCTTCCAGCGTCGCGCGTACCTCGACGAGGTCGCGCGCCACGCCGGCGGAGAAATTGGCCACCGAGGCGCCGCGCCGCGGCTGCATCTCGACGAGGCCTTCCGCCGCCAGCACGCGCAGCGCCTCGCGGATCGGGATGCGCGACACGCCGAGCTCGGCGGACAGGCTTTCCTCGACGAGGCGTTCGCCCGCCTTGTGGCGACGGGCGAGGATCGCACGGCGCAGTTCGTCGGCGACGCGCTGGCCGAGCGAGGCGTGCTCGCGGCCGAGGCGGCCCGGCGGCGCCGGGAGCGATCGCTTCGGCGCCGCCGCCATGCGCTCAGTTGCCGGCAATGCCGGCGCGCTTGACGACCCCGGCCCAGCGCTCGCGGTTCTCCTTCAGCCACGCGGCCGAGCCTTTCGGGTCGAGGCCGGTCGGCGCGTAGTCGAAGCCGCGGTTCTTCTCGGCGACGTCGGCGAGCGCGAGCGCGCGTTGCACCTCGCGGTTCAGGGACAGCACGATGTCGTCGGGCGTGCCGGCCGGCGCCATCAGCGCGTAGGCGAACAGCGCCTGGAAGCCCGGGTAGCCGGACTCGGCGATGGTCGGGATCTCCGGCGCGAGCGGCGAGCGCTGCGTGCTCGAGATGCCGAGGCCGCGCAGCTTGCCGGCCTTGACGTGCGGCAGCACGCCGGTGGTGACCGCGAAGATGGTCTCGACCTGCCCGGCGACCACGTCCACCACCGACTGCCCCGTGCCCTTGTACGGCACGTGCGTCATGTCGATGCCCGTGGTGGCAAGGAACAGCGCGCCCGACAGGTGGCTCGGGGTGCCGTTGCCGCCGGAGGCGAAGTTGAGCTTCTTCTGCTTGGCGAGCGCGACGAGTTCCGCGACGCTGCTTGCCGGCACCGAGGGGTGCACCGCGAGCATCTGGCCGTAGGTGACCGGCACCGAGATGGTGGCGAAATCCTTCTCGGGATCGAACGGCATCGTCTTGTAGACCGACGGGTTGACCGTGAACGTGGTGTCGATCGAGAACAGCAGCGTATAGCCGTCGGCCGGCTGCTTCGAGACCAGCTCGGCGGCGATGTTGCCGCCGGCGCCGGCGCGGTTCTCGACCACCATGGGCTGCTTCATCGACGCCGACATCTTGTCGAGCACGAGGCGCGCGAAGGTGTCGAGCGGGCCCGGCACGGTGCTGACGATCACCCGCACCGGCTTGGACGGATAGGCCTGCGCGAGGACGGTACCGGTGGCGGCCAGCAGGCACCCGGCGATGGCAAACGCAACGCTCTTCTTCACGGAGTTCTCCCTGGTCAGTTCTATTTCTTGATGTCGGCCTGCACGAGCACCTTGCGACCGGACGACGCCAGCAGGTCGTGCAGGGCCTGCAGCGCCGCGACGCCGCACGCGGTGTCCTGCTCGCCGTTGCCGCCCGAGAGGCCGACGCCACCGACGACCTCGCCGTCCACGAGCACCGGGAAGCCGCCGACGAACACGGCGAACTTGCCGTCGAAGCTCCACTGGATGCCGAAGGCTTCGTTGCCCGGCAGCGCGGGGCCATTGGGCGGGGTGTTGAAGAGATGGGTCGAGCGCTTGTGCCCCGCGGCGGTGAAGGCCTTGTTCCAGGCGATCTGCGGGCCGGTGACGCGCGCGCCGTCCATGCGTTCCAGCACCAGCGGGTAGCCGCCCTCGTCGGTCACGCAGACCGTCTCGAGCACGCCGATCGCGGCGGCCTTGTCGAGCGCGGCGCGCGCCATCGCGCGCGCCTCGGCGACCTCCAGCTTCAGCGCGCTCTTCATCAGGCGGCCGCCAGCTCGCGACGCAGGTCGTGCACGCTCGCGTCGTCCATGCCGAGTTCCGACAGGGGCAGGTCCTGCTGCACGTAGTCCTGGTAAAGCGCCGTGGTGTACAGGAGGCGCATCTGCGCGCCGATCTCGCAGATCTTCAGGCACCGCTGCTGCAGGTCGGGCGTATTCGCGTGCTCGAGCACGATCTGGTAGCCGCGCTCGCCGTGGATCTCGTCCGACACGATGTGCAGGTCGAAGAACTCGACCTCCTCGTCGGTGAACTGGTACTTCTCGCGCAGCGTCGGCGTCTGCTTGCGGTAGATCGACGGCACCTGCGATTCCAGCCCCACCACGAGGCCCGCGACGGCGACGATCGGGTCCTCGCGCATCGCCACCGAGTAGCACCAGCTCTGCAGGCCGCGCGTGGTGGGCGACATGTTGTCCGGGTCCTTCACGCGCGCCTCGGTGGTGCCGCAGGCCTTCGCGAAGCGGATCAGGAGGTCGGTGTGGCGGTCGCCGCCGATCTCCTCCTCGTACATGTTGGCGAGCAGGAAGTCCTTCGCCTCCTGGTACTGCGCCGGCGTGCGGCCGTAGATGTAGCCCAGGTAATCCGCGAACGGGCCGACGTAGTGGTAGTGGTTCTCGGCCCAGCGCGCGAGGTGCGCGCGCGACAGCTTGCCGCTCGCCCAGGCGACGCTGAACGGGGCCTTGTTCGCGCTCTTGCCCTTGATGGCGTTCTCGAGGGCGGTACGGAAGTCGTCGCGGTTCATCAGCGCGGCCATGGGCTGCTCCTTTCGCGGGGTCGTCTAGGGTGGCGGGAACGTGTTGTATACAATATACTGGGAATTGACCAGCGTCAACGAAACCCGACCCATGCCGAAGATCGCAATCGTGAAGGACGGGCAGCGCCACGAGGCCGAGGTGGCCGACAACACCAACCTCGTGGTGCGCGCCGGCATCCGCCAGTTTCCCTACCCGCACCTGTCGTACGGCTGCGGCATGGGCAAGTGCGGCAAGTGCGCGAGCCGCGTGCTGGCCGGCGCCGAGCACCTGCCGGCCCCCAACTGGAAGGAGGAGCGCGTGCTCGGCGGGAAGCTCGGCGAGGGCTGCCGCCTGATGTGCCAGCTCTGGCTCCACCACGACCTCGAGATCACGCAAGACGGCCTGCACCCGTTCAAGCCGGCCTGGCAGTCGCAGCCCGCAGGGGCCGCCACCCCGCCCCCGGAGGCGAAGTGAACTACGTCATCCTCGGCAGCAAGCCGGGCCAGTACCGCAGCGAGCCCGGCGAGGGCATGGAGCCGGTCGAGCGCTGGGACTACCTCTTCTACGGCCGCAAGCGCGCGAGCTTCCTGATCGCCCGCCTGCCCGCGGAGGGCCGCGTGCGCGTGATCGACGAGGACGGCGGCGACACCGTCAACCTCGTGCCGACCAAGTTCCTCGAGAAATTCGATTCGCTCGACGCCGCGCGCGCCTCGCTGCAGTCGCTGGCGAAGTTCGGCGCGATGGACATCCGCCTGGAGCGCGCCTCGTGATTCGCATCACCTTCGTCACCAACGAGAACAAGGTCGTCGAGGTGCCGGAGCCCGGCATCCTGCTGCGCGCGTCGATCCGCCACCAGGGCGGCATCCCCTTCAAGTGCGGCGGCGGCATTTGCGGCACCTGCCGCTGCAGGATCGAGGCGGGCATCGAGCACTGCGGAGAGATCAAGGACCGCGAGAAGAAGCACCTCACCGAAGCCGACTTCGCCGCGGGCTACCGCATGGCCTGCCAGACCGCGATCAACGGCGACGTGTCCGTGTCGTGGGTACGGCCGGAGGATCGGCCGCCGGGAACGCCGGGGGCGAAGACGCGGTAGCAGGTCGCCGGACCGCGCGTCAGCGCAGCGCGAACGCCAGCGTCGCGAACTCGCTGCGCCACCGCGACGGCCCCGGCTCGCGCACGAGGTGCACCGTGTAGAGCAGCCAGCGGCCCGCCGCATCGAGCGGCACGCGTACCACGCCGTCGGCGCCCGAGACCGCGTACGCGCGCGCCTTGGACCCTTCGCGCATGCGCCCGACCGGCAAGCCGGCGACGGGCGCCCCTTTCAGCAGGACGCGAACCGAAAGCGATTCGCCGGGCTTCACCATCGTCGGATCCGCCAGCGGCACGAGTTCGAGCGGCGCACCGACGGGCACCTCCCAGCCGGCCCCACCACCGTCGCCGACGCGCAGGAAGGCCTTGGCGTGCTTCGCGTAGATCTCTGTCCAGCGCCCCGCGCCCTTCGCCGCCTGCGCCTGCGCGCGCAGTTCCGGCGTGGCGCCGATCTCGTCCATGTACTCGTCGATCTGCGCGTCGGTCAGCTGGATCGTGCGCGGCTTGAGCGACATCCATGCGACCAGCAGTCCCGACGTCCCGGCAGGAGGCGCGAACGAGAACTGCGAGCGCTGCGCTCCCCGCTTGAGCGTACCGAGCACCCCCGTGGCCGTTCCGGTGCGCCAGTTCGCGACCGCCACGCGCTCGGGCTCGATCGCGCTGCCCGGCGCGGGGAAATCCATGCCGCTGGAGGTCTCGAGGGTCACGCGCCGCCCGGCCTGCACGCTCGCATCGAGCGGCACGAGCCAGGTTTCGTGCGCGAGCGCGGGCGCCGACGCGAACAGCGCGGCCATCGCCGTGGCGAGCATGCGCATCATCGCGCGCCCTCCGGATCGGTGACGAAGCCGATCCGGGTCAACCCGGTCTTCGCCGCCTTCGACATCACCTTCGCGACGTTGCGGTAGGCGAGGCTGCCGTCGGCTCGCAGGTGGACCTCGGGCTGCGGATTGAGCTTCGCCGCCGCCTGCATGCGGGCCTCGAGCCCGGCCTCGTCGACCGTCTCGCCGTTCCACCACACCTTGCCCTCCGCATCGAGCGCGAGCTGGATGTTGTCCGGCTTGGTGAGGTTCGGCGCCGAACTCGCCTTGGGCAGGTCGACCTTCACCGCGTGCGTCAGCAGCGGCGCGGTGATGATGAAGATCACGAGCAGCACGAGCATGACGTCGATCAGCGGGATCATGTTGATCTCCGCCATCGGCTTGGCGTCGCCGTCCTGCGAGAAGCCGCCGAAGGCCATCTCAGCGCCCCCCGTTCTTCATCGCCGTGCCGGTGGCGAGCAGCGCGAAGAGGTCGTGCGCGAAGGCGTCGAGCTTCGCGGCCGCGATTCGGTTGCGGCGCGTGAACGCGTTGTACGCGAGCACCGCGGGGATCGCGACCACGAGCCCCAGCGCCGTCATGATCAGCGCCTCGCCCACGGGGCCGGCCACCTTGTCGAGCGTGCCCTGCCCGGTCATGCCGATGTTGACGAGCGCGTTGTACACGCCCCAGACGGTGCCGAAGAGCCCGACGAACGGCGCGGTCGCGCCCACCGAGGCCAGCACGGTCAGGCCGGACTCGGCCTTCAGCGCCTGCTCGGCGATCGCGCTGCGCATCGCGCGCGTGAGGAACTCCTGCCCGCTCACCGCCTCGTCGAGCCGCTGCGCGCCGTGCGCGGCGTGGTGGTTCGCCGCGCGCAGCGCCTGCGCGGCGACCGCCGAGTAAGGGTCGCCCGGCTCGCCGCCGCCCAACTGCGCGGCCGCGGCCTCGAGCGTCGGCGCGCCCCAGAAGCGCGACAGGAACTTCGCGCCGCTGCGCCCCTCGAAGAGCGCCTGCACGGACTTGGCGAGGATCAGGTACCAGGAGGCGAGCGACATCGCCAGCAGTACCGCGAGCGCGCCCTTGCCCACCGCGTCGCTCTGCGTCAGGAAGGCGGCAATGCCGAAGGCGTGCGTCGAATCCATCGTTCAGTTCTCCAGTGAAAAGGCGATCGGCACCAGCACCCATGCCGCGACCGGCTGGTCGCCCTGCCGCGCGGGCACGAAGCGCCATTGGCGCACCGCCTCGAGCGCGGCCTGGTCGAGTCGCTCGTGGCCGCTCGAGGTGCGCAGTTGCACCTGGTCGGCCGAGCCGTCGGCGAGCACGTGCACGCGCAGCACGACGCGCCCCTGCTCGCCGCGGCGCTTGGACGCCAGCGGGTAGGCCGGCGCCGGGTTCTTCAGGTACGCCGCATCGAAGGACGGCGGCACGACGCGCGGCGGGGCCGGCGGCGCCGGCGCCACCACCACCGGCGGCGGCTCGGGACGCGGCGGCGGCGCTACGAAGCCCGGGCCCGGCGCCTCGCTCGCCGTCGTGATCAACGGCGGCGGCTCCGGCTGGCGCACCGGCAACGGCACGCGCGCCACGGGCTTGGGCTTGGGCGGAATCACCTCGGGCGGCGGGGGCGGGGGCTCCGGCTTCGGCGGCGTCACGAGGTGCACCATCAGAGGCGCCGTCTCGAGCAGCGGCTTTCGCACCGCGTCCAGCTGCAGCAGCGCGAACGCAGCCAGCGCGTGCGCCGCGACCGCGATCGCGGCCGATGCCGAGCGATGGTCAAGCCGCACGCGCGACCCTCGCGACCGGCACGCCCGCCTTGCGCTTGACGCGTCGCCACGCGATCACCACGCTCGTCACGCAGAGCGCGAACCCGCCCAGGCTGAAGCCGATCATCAGCACGTCCCAGAGCGGCCGGCGGTCGACGAGGCCCCTCAGGTCCCAGCTGTGGAGCGCCGCGAAGAGCCAGCGCTTCCAGCGCCCGAGCCCGTCGACGCGGCCCAGCACGGCGCCGGTACGGGGATCGACATGGAACATCGTCGCATGCGCGTCGGCGAACTCGATGCGCAGCATCGGCAAGGGCCGCTCGACATGGCCCAGCATGGTGTGCGGCGCGCGCTGCAGGTACCAGTTGTCGTACTCGACGAGCAGCGTGGTCCTCGCGATGCGCTCTCCGGGCAAGAGGCGCGCGGCGGCCTGCGCGACCGCGTTGGCGTCGAAGCTCGCGATCGGCTGTGCGCCGGGCCTCGCCTCGAGCAGGCGCGCCGCACCCTGCGCGTTGCGCGCCACGTACCAAGGCTTCCCGTCGAACCACGCGAGTTCCAGCTCCTTCACCTCTCCCAGCGCGACGCGCAGCGGGCCGAGCGCGGCCGCCGGCGACAATTCGAAGCGCGCGGCGTCCAGCACGCCGCCGCGGTACGCGGCGAAGTCGGTCGGCTTCGCGCCGGGGGTATTGAAGACTTTCCACGGGTTCATCGACATCAGCCCGCTGAAGATCCAGAAGATCGTGGCGAGCGCGAACAGGAGCCCGAGCACGTGGTGCCACCACATCCACGGCTCGCGATAGGGCGAGCCGGACCCGGTGCCCTTGTACGCCCCCTTGAAGCGCCAGCGCAGCACCCCGACCCAGAGCCCGATCACCGAGCCGACCGTGGCGATCAGCGAACTCCAGACGACGATGTCGTGCCAGGCGGGGTCGAACCAGTTGCCACGGAACATGTAGAGCCAGTGCAGCCACGCGCCAACCCAGTTCCAGTTGCGCTCGATGCGCGTCGAGTCGCGCACCACTTCGCCGGTGGTCGACGACACGTAGACCTCGGTGCCCGGCTCGTCGTCGAACGCGAAGCGATACAGCGGCCGATGCGGCTTCAGCGCCGCGGAATGCGTCCAGGCGTCTTCCTGCACCCGCTCCACGAAGCGCATCGATGCGCCGGGGAGGAACTCCTGCGCGGCGCGCGCCGCACGGGGCAGGTCGACCTCGCGCAGCACCTGCCCGCCGGCGGCGGCCACCGCATGCCAGCGATCGCGGCCCTCGCGCACGAGCCACGCCGGCTGCCCACCGACGGTCGCGAGGCGAACCTCGTCCGGCGCGCGCTTCAGGCCGAGCGCGCGCAGCGCCGCCGCCGGCGACGCGGCCCCTTCCGGGACCGCGAGCGGCGGCAGGTGGGCAAGCCTCTCGGCCGGCGTGAGCTTGGGATAGCCCACGTACAGCATCACGACGCCCGAGAGGAACCACAGCGCCATCAGCACGCAGGCGCCGACGCCGATCCAGCGATGCGTGATGTACAGCCAGCGCTTCATGCCGGGCGCCTCAGAACGACGCCCGTACCGACAGGTCGATCGAGCGCGGCTCGCCGTAGATCAAGAGCGGGCTTCCGGTCACGTTCATCACGTAGTCCTTGTCGGCGAGGTTGCGGATGCGCAGCGCCACGGTCGTGTCCTTGCGGACCTTGTAGCTGACGTACCAGTCCCAGACGTCGTAGCCGGGCACGCTGAGCGTGTTCGCGTTGTCGGCGAACACCCGGCCGACGTGGCGATACGACACCCCGCTCTCCCAGCCGCCGGCCGGGTTCCAGGTCAGCCAGGCGTTGGTGAGCCAGCGCGGCGTATTCGCCGGGTCGTTGCCCGCGCGCGAGACCGAGGTCGCGCCCACCGCCTCGAAGAACTGGTCGTAGCGCGGATTGACGAACGCCGTGTTGGCCTGAACGCGCCACTGGGGCGACAGCCGCCAGCCGAGCGCGGCCTCGACGCCCGCGGAGGACTGCTGGCCGACCGCGAGCACGTTAAGCGAGTTCGCCGGGTCGGTGATCGCGAGGTTCCTGCGCACGATCCGGTACGCCGCGAGCGTGGCGTTGCCGCGCCGGTCCGCGAAGTCGAACTTCGAGCCGATCTCGAACTGGCGTCCGGTCGTCATCTCGAACGTGCGCAGCTGCGCGAACGACGCCGTGGCGAGGGAACCCGCCGGCGGGTCCGCCGCCGTGCTGTACGTCGCGTAGATGTTCGCGTGCGGCGAGAACTCGTACATCAGCCCGATGCGCCCCGTGCTCGCGCGGAAGCTGCGGCTCGCGAACAACGGATCGGTCGCGGCCACCGCGCGGTAGTTGCGCGCGCTCCAGTCGACGCGGTCGCCGCGCAGGCCGGTGAGCAAGCTCAGGCGCTCGGTGAGCTTCGTGCGGTTCTCGACGAACAGGCCGCGGGTCACGTTGCGGGTGTCGCGGTCCGGGTTGTCGGCGTCCTGGATGCCGCCGAAGCCGAAGAACGTGCCGGGCGTCACCGCCGACGGGCTCACCGTGTCGAGCGCCACGCCGGTCGCCGCCGTGATGTTGCGGAACGAGAACGGGAAGCGCGTCTGCTTGTTCGCCTGCAGGTCGAAGCCGCCGGCCCAGTCGCTCTTCAGGCCGAAGAGCGTGGACTTGTGCGTGACCTCGAATCGGTCGCCCCAGAGCCGCTGGCCGTGACGCGTGGCGAGCAGGCTGCCGCGCTCGATCGCCGTATTGGCGGCGTTCCAGCGGTAGACCTCGACGTTGCGGTACAGGCGCTCGGCGTCGTGGCCGTAGGCGGTGTTCTTGAACGTCGTGTCCGCCGACAGCCGGTACTCGAGGATCGAGCGCACCCAGTGCACCTGGTTCGTGTAGAGGCCGTCCGAGACGTTGTAGTTCGTGCGGATCGTGGACGGCTCGGCCTGCATCGCGTTGACCGGGTTCTTCACCGGCGTGCCCCAGTACGGCAGGCGATCCTCGTCCACGTAGTCCCAGGCGAGCGTGTGCGACAGGTTCTTCGTGATGTCCGAGAGCCACGACACCGCGATCGCCTTCGACTTGTAGTCGGAGCGGTTCACGTAGCCGTTCGAATCCTGCAGGCTCGCGTCCACCCGCAACCAGTTGGACGCGCCCTCGCCGCCGAGCGCGCCGTTCCAGCCGTAGGCGAGGCGCGTGGTGCCGAAGGAACCGACCGCGGCGTAGACGTCGTGCGTGCCCTTCTCGCGCTGCGCGCTCTTGGTCACGTAGTTGATGCCGCCGCCGACCGCGCCCGCGCCATGCAGGAACGAGGACGGCCCGCCGATCACCTCGATGCGCTCGAGCAGCCACGCGTCCACCGGGCGCGCCGAGATCACGTCGTAGAGCGTGTTGATGCCGTTCCACATCTGCGTGACCTGCCCGCCGCTGAAGCCGCGCATGGTCACGTAGCCCGCGAATCCGGGGGGCGCCGAGCCGTGCACGCCGGGCGCCGAGCGCAGGGCCTCCTTGGAATCGCGCGCCTCGCGCGCCTCCATGCTCTGGCGGTCGATGATGCTGACCGACGCCGCGGTCTCGCGGGCGGTGATGCCGAGGCGGCTGCCGGCCTCGATCGGCTGGTCGAGCGGGATGCGCTCGTTGGGCACGACGGCTTTGTCCGACACCTTCACTTCGGGCAAGGCCTGCTGGCCGTAGGCCTTCGAGGTGGCGAGCGAGCCGATCGCCACCGCCACCGAGGCCGTGATCAGGAAATTCAGCTCCGTCGCGATGCGGAGCGCAAGACGAATGGACTGCATGGAACCCTCCGGATACCTGTGCGGCCCGCGCGCGGGCCGGATCCCGGCGCGCACGCGGCGCGCCCGGCGTTCGTGACGAACTCAGGCGAGGGAGGGAGGGCCGCGCGCCAGCGGCGCGCGGAGGTCGGAACGCGTGGACACCGGCGCATCGGCGGCGGGCCGCTCGTGGCGCAGGTGGCCGATGAGGGAACACGGGACGCGCGGCGCATCGATCGCCGCGGGGCCGCTTGAGCCCGTGCAGAGCGGGCACTGGAACGCGAATTCGTTGGATCCGGGCGCGGTCGCCGGATCCTCGAGCGGCACGATGCGGGTCGCTCCGTCGATCGTGCAGACCTGCGTGAAGTGCGCCTTCGGGCGCGCGCCGGCGAGCGCGGCGAGCGCCGGCGCCAGCGCGTCGAACGCGAACAGCGCCAGGACGAGGATCGTCCAGAGGCGCAGGCGTCCGGCAGGCAGGCGGAGCAGGCGCATCGCGCGGCGCTCAGTGCTTCTTCATGTCGTGGCCCTTCGCGGCGCCGGCCGCGAGGCCCTGCACGTCGAGCTCGACCTTCACTTCCCCGGCCTTCTCGAACTTCAGCGTCACGGGCACCTTCGAGCCTTCCTTCAGCGGCTGCTTCAGTTCCATGAACATGAGGTGGTAGCCGCCGGGCTTGAGTTCCAGCTTTCCGCCGGCGGGCACGTCCATGCCCTTCACCTCGCGCATCTTCATGACGTTGTTCTCCATCGCCATCTCGTGCAGTTCCATGCGCGCCGAGACGGGGCTTGAGGCCGACACGAGGCGGTCCGGCGCCTTGCCGGAATTCGTGATGGTCGCGTAGCCGCCGCCGACGGCGGCGCCCGGCGCGGTGGCGCGGGCGAAAGGCTTCTCGACCTTGATCGCGCCGGCCTGTGCGAAGGCGGCGGTGGCCGCGGCGGCGAGCGCGGCGGCGAGGACATGGCGAACGGATTTCATGGCTTCTCCCAGGTGTTACGAATCGACGGTCGGCCAGCGACGCGGCAGCGCCGGAAGGACGCTGCGGGTACGACGCGGACGGGACGGCGGGCCGCGGCGCGGCCCGGGACTAGCGCGAGGCGGGCGGAGGCGCGCGGGGCTGCGCAAGCGCAAGCGCCGCACTGCGCGACGGCGGGAGCGCAAGGTCCGTCGGCACGACGGAAGCGTCGTCGATGGCCGGAACGAGCAACACGGCCGGCAACGCGGCAATCACGTCGCCGACGCGGTCCGAACTCGACGAGCAGAGCGGGCAATGCTTCAGGGGGAACGGACCGCCCGGCGAAGGCGATTCGCCGGGCGGCGCGGCGCGCATCGCGCCATCGGCCGTGCAAATCACGGACTGCGGCTGCGTGCCCGACTGCATCGCCTGCGCCGCCAGCGGCCAAAGCGCCTGCATCGCCATCGCGAGGATGGCGAGCCAGGCAGCGAAGGACCGGCGCGAGCGCATGGGGCGCGATGTTAGCGGGCGAGGTACCCGCTGTCCACGGGCAGGGTCACGCCGGTGACGCGCCGCGCCGCCGGGCTCGCGAGGTAGAGGATCGCCGCGGCGACGTCGTCGACGTCGGGCAACGCGCCGAGCGGCGTGTGCTTCATCACCGCTTGCAGCACCTCGGGGTTCGAGAACACCGGCACGGTGAGGTCGGTCTTCACGAAGGTCGGCGCCACCGCGTTGACACGGATGTCGAGCGACGCCCACTCGAGCGCGAGCGCGCGCGTGAGGTTCACCACCCCGCCCTTCGACGCCTGGTACGAGGCGTTCGGGAAGAGGCCGCCCGAGAAGCCCATGATCGACGCAAGGTTCACGATTGCGCCACCCCCGCGCTTCTGCATGTAGCGCGCCGCGACGCGCGAGCAGAGGAACGTGGCCATCAGGTTCAGGTCGAGCACCTTGCGCCACTCGTCCATGCCGAGTTCCAGCGCGGGCTTGCGAACCGCGGTGCCGGCGTTGTTGACCAGCACGTCGACGCCGCCGAGGTCGGCCGCGATGCGCTCGAACGCGCCCTCGACCTGCGCTTCATCCGTGACGTCGCAGACGATGCGCAGCGCCTCGGTCTCGGTGCCGGGATCGACGTCGAGCACCGCGACCTTCGCGCCCGCCTCGAGGAACAGTTCCACCGTCGCCGCGCCGATGCCGCGGCCTCCGCCGGTCACCACCGCGACCTTGCCGTTCAGTTCGAAGATCTTCATGCGCCTAGTATAGGCGCGGGAAGCATCAGGGCGCGCTCAGGCCGCCTTCAGCATCCCCTCGCGCTCGATGAAGCGGATGATGTCCTCGAGCCCCTGCCCGGTCTTCATGTTGCTGAAGACGAAGGGCCGCGCGCCGCGCATCTTCTTCGCATCGCGATCCATCACTTCCAGCGACGCGCCGACCATCGGCGCAAGATCGATCTTGTTGATGACGAGCAAATCGCTCTTGGTGATGCCGGGGCCGCCCTTCCTCGGGATCTTGTCGCCGGCGGCGACGTCGATCACGTAGAGGGTAAGGTCCGAGAGTTCCGGGCTGAAGGTCGCGGCGAGGTTGTCGCCGCCGGACTCGACCAGCACCAGCTGCAGGCCGGGGAAGCGCCGGTTCAGGCGATCCACCGCCTCGAGGTTGATGGAGGCGTCCTCGCGGATCGCGGTGTGCGGGCAGCCGCCGGTCTCGACGCCGATGATGCGCTCGGGCGCGAGCGCCTCGTTGCGCACCAGGAACTGCGCGTCCTCCTCGGTGTAGATGTCGTTCGTGACGACCGCGAGGTTGTAGCGCTCGCGCAGCGCCTTGCAGAGCGCAAGCGTGAGCGCGGTCTTGCCGGAGCCGACGGGGCCGCCGATGCCGACCCTGAGTGCCTGTGTCATGAGCGAAAGAGCCTCGAATATTGGGTTTCGTGCCTCGACGACTGCAGCGCGAGGCCGGGCGTGAAGTTGCCGAGCGCGTCGTCGTCCATCGCGAGCGCCTGCGCGGCGAGCGCGTCGAGCCGCCCGCCCATCGCGAGCAGCATCTTCTGCGCCACCGTCTGGCCGAGCGGCACGGCCTTCACCGCGGCCATCACCTGGTTCTCGAGCCACGCCCACAGGTAGGCGACCAGCGCGGCCTTCGGCTCGACCTTCCACGCCGCCACCGCGCTCGCGTAGGCGGCGGGATAGGAGGTCTCCTCCAGCGCGGGCACGGCGACCTCGAGATCGGCGAGCAGGCGCCGCAGCGAATAGCCCATCTGCACGCTTTCGGCGCGCAGCTCGGCGGCCTCGCGGCTGGCGAGGAAGACCTCGTTCCACTCCGCGATGCGCGAAGGATCCCGCATCATGCGGGCGAGGATCGGCGCTTCCATTCGTGCGACCGAATGCTCGAGTACGTCGGAGATCCAGCGCTCGGTGCTGGCGGCGTCGGTGACGATGCCGGCCTCGATCGCGCCTTCGAGCCCGCCCGAGTAGCTGAACGCGCCGACCGGCAGCGCCGGGCTGGCGAGCTGCAGCAGCCGCGCGAGCCGCTCAGTGCTTGTGGCCATGCTTGTGGTCGTGACCGTGGCCGTGGTGGTGATCGTGCGAGTGATCGTGGCCATGGTCATGGTCGTGATGATGGTGGTCGTGGCCGCAGCCCGGGCCGTGCACGTGCTCGGGCTCCTGGCCCTCGAAGTGATCGTGGATGCGGCCGCCGTGGCCCATTTCGTCGTGCCGGTGCCCGCCGCCATACGCACCGGCCTCCGGCTCGAACGGCGCCTCGATCGCGCTGACCTTCGCGCCCAGGCCCTTCAGCATTTCTTCCAGCACGTGGTCGGGCGCCATGCGCAGGAACCCCGCCCCCACCTGCACCGGGATGTGCCGGTTCCCCAGGTGATATGCCGCCTTCGCCAGCGCCTCGGGCGACGCGCACTCGACGTGCACCAGCTTCTCGGGTTCCGCGACCACCTCGATCACCCGGCCGTCCGACGCGGTGACGAGGTCGCCGCCGCGCAGCACCTCGCCGCGCGGCAGCATCAGCGCCACCTCCTCGCCGGAGACGAGCGCGGTGCGCAGGCGGCTCTTCTGTCGCGACTCGAACGGCAGCTTCAACTGCCCCTTCACCTCGACCTTGTAGGCGCCGCGCGGCACCTTCAGCTTCGCCTTGATCTCGAGCATCGCGGCCTCAGAAGAGGAAATACCGCTGCGCCATCGGCAGCACCTTCGCCGGCTCGCAGACGAGCAGTTCGCCGTCGGCGCGCACTTCGTAGGTCTCGGGATCGACCTGGATCCTGGGCTGCCAGTCGTTGTGCACCATGTCCTTCTTGCCGACCTTGCGCACGTTCTTCACCGCGACCAGCGGCTTGGCGAGGCCGAGCTTGGCGATCGCGGGATTGCGCAGCGCCGCCTTCGACACGAAGGTCACGGACGTCGTAATCGCCTTGCCGAAGGACGCGAACATCGGCCGGTAGTGCACCGGCTGCGGCGTCGGGATCGACGCGTTCGGGTCGCCCATCGCCGCGGCCGCGATGGCACCGCCCTTCAGGATCAGCGAAGGCTTGACGCCGAAGAACGCCGGCTTCCACAGCACGAGGTCGGCGAGCTTGCCCTTCTCGATCGAGCCCACTTCGTGGCCGATGCCGTGAGCGATCGCCGGGTTGATCGTGTACTTGGCGATGTAGCGCTTCACGCGCGCGTTGTCGCTGGTCTTCGGATCTCCCTTCGCGCTGCCGCGCTGCACCTTCATCTTGTGCGCGCACTGCCAGGTGCGGATGATCACCTCGCCGACGCGGCCCATGGCCTGAGAGTCGGAGGACATCATGCTGAACGCGCCGAGGTCGTGGAGGATGTCCTCCGCGGCGATGGTCTCCTTGCGGATGCGCGACTCGGCGAAGGCCACGTCTTCCGCGATGGCCGGATCGAGGTGGTGGCAGACCATCAGCATGTCGAGGTGCTCTGCCACGGTGTTCACCGTGTACGGCATCGTCGGGTTCGTGGACGAGGGCAGCACGTTCGGCTCGCCGCAGACGCGGATGATGTCCGGCGCGTGGCCGCCGCCCGCGCCCTCGGTGTGGAAGGTCGCGATCGAGCGCCCCTTCATCGCGGCCACCGAGGT
This sequence comes from uncultured Enterobacteriaceae bacterium, assembly GCA_964617355.1. Taxonomy (GTDB): domain Bacteria; phylum Pseudomonadota; class Gammaproteobacteria; order Burkholderiales; family SG8-39; genus CAZTDU01. Next base: position 6,840 of record CAZTXP010000101.1, on the reverse strand, counting down.
CTCGACGAAGCCCGACTCGTTCAGCGTGTCGGTGTGGATCGCGACCTGCACGTCGAGTTCCTCGGCGACGTCCAGGCACGTGTCGATCGCCTGCGGCGTGGTGCCCCAGTCCTCGTGCAGCTTCAGGCCCACGGCGCCGGCGCGCACCTGCTCGCGCAGCGGCAGGTGCTGGCTCGCGTTGCCCTTGCCGAGGAAGCCGAGGTTCATCGGGAACGCCTCGGCGGCCTCGAGCATGCGGTGGATGTGCCACGGGCCCGGCGTGCAGGTGGTGGCGAACGTGCCCGTCGCCGGGCCGGTGCCGCCGCCGATCATCGTGGTGACGCCGCTCATCAGCGCCTCCTCGATCTGCTGCGGGCAGATGAAGTGGATGTGCGTGTCGATGCCGCCGGCGGTGACGATCATGCCCTCGCCCGCGATCACCTCGGTGGCGGCGCCGATCGGGATGGTCACCGCGGGCTGGATGTCGGGGTTGCCGGCCTTGCCGATCGCCCAGATGCGGCCGTCCTTGATGCCGATGTCGGCCTTGACGATGCCCCAGTGGTCGACGATCAGCGCGTTGGTGATCACGGTGTCGGCGACCTTCGAGGCCGGCAGCTGGCCCTGCCCCATGCCATCGCGGATCACCTTGCCGCCGCCGAACTTCACCTCCTCGCCGTAGGTGGTGTAGTCCTTCTCCACCTCGATCCAGAGCTCGGTGTCGGCGAGCCGCACGCGGTCGCCGACGGTCGGGCCGAACATCTCGGCATAGGCCTTGCGGGAGATCTTCATTTCAGCGCCCCCATGACCTTCCCCGCGAAGCCGTAGACCTTGCGCGCCCCCGCGAGCGCGACGAGTTCGACGGTGCGCGCCTGTCCGGGCTCGAAGCGCACCGCGGTGCCGGCGGCGATGTTCAGCCGGCAGCCGTAGGCCTTCTTGCGGTCGAACTTCAAGGCCTCGTTGGTCTCGAAGAAATGGTAGTGCGAGCCGACCTGGATCGGGCGATCGCCGGTATTGGTGATCTCCAGCGTCACGGTCTTGCGACCCTTGTTCAGTTCCAGCTCGCCGGCCGCGGCGACCACCTCACCGGGGATCACGGCGGCCTTCCTTCTTCGCCAAGCGCTGCACGAGGGCGGCGCCGACGCCGATGCCGATCAACGCGAGCAGCACGAGCGCCGGCAGGTGGTCGGGGCTGAGCACGAGGTGCAGCCACTCGTCCATCGTGCGTGCGACCGTGCCGTGACCGGGGTGCGCGAGCGCGGCGCTGCTCGTGGCAAGGGTGGACAGCGCGAGGGCGAATCGAGTGTTGTTCATGGCGTGGCTCCGCATCAGACGATCGGGTTGTGGACGGTGACGAGCTTGGTGCCGTCGGGGAAGGTGGCTTCGACCTGGATCTCGGGAATCAGCTCGGCGACGCCCTCCATGACGTCGGCGCGCGCGAGGATGGTCGCCCCCCAGCCCATCAGGTCGGACACGCTGCGGCCTTCCCGCGCGCCCTCCATGATGGCAGCGGTGATCAGCGCCACCGCCTCGGGGTAGTTGAGCTTCAGGCCGCGCGCCTTGCGCCGCTCGGCGAGCAGCGCGGCGGTGAAGATCAGGAGCTTGTCCTTCTCTCGGTGCGTCAGTTCCATCAGGTCCTCCAGATGCGCGGCGGCTCGGCCACGCGCCCCAGCAGCGCAGGGCGCAGGATCCGCCACAGGTCGGTGAAGTAGGCACGCGCCGCTTCGCTCGACGCGCCGAGGTAGCGCGCGGCAAGCACGCCCGGCAGGCGCGTCACCGCGCCCTCGCCTTCGCGCGGCGCGCATTCGCGGCACGCAGCGACGAGTTCGGGCGTCACGGCTTCGGCTGCTGCGAGCAGCGTGCCGAACACGGGACGACCGCCGAGGCCGGCCGGCGACGCGAGCAGCGGCGAGCCGCCGTCGAGCCGGCCGCGCTCCAGCCACAAGAGGCGCCCTTCGCGCCGCAGTTCGGTGCCGAAGCGGTAGCGGCCGCGCGAGAAGCGCTCGCCGGAGCCGGTGCGGCCGAGGCACACGAGGTCCCAGCCGACGTAGCGCGCGGATGCGGAGAGATCGATGCGCATGCGCGCATCGGCCAGCGCACCATCGAACACGATCGCCTCCTGAGGCAGCCATTCGAGCTCGCCATCGACGCGCAGCGCGACCGATTGCGAAGCACGCGGCCCACCACTGCGATACCACTTCGCGGCGCCCGGCGTGGTGACGAGCGCCGCGGCGCTCGCGCCGACACGCGTGGCGATCTCGAGTTCGTCGCCGCCGGCGATGCCGCCCGGCGGGTGTACGACGATCGCGTGGCAGACCGCGTCGCCTTCCGGGTAGAACGGCTTCTGCACGACGAGCGGGCCGTCATGGCGGCGTTCGGCGAGCACGCTGCGCGCGCCGGACCGCTCGAAGCGGAGCGCGAGCTGGGCCTTCCAGGATCCGACGACGGGCTCCGCGAGCTGCATCGGGCGATCATACCGCCAGCAGTTGCCGCACCCCGTCCTTGTCCATGTCGGCGCCCGCGCCGCGCTGGATGATCTCGCCCCGCTCCATGACGAGGTACTGGTCGGCGAGCGACTTGGCGAAGTCGTAGTACTGCTCGACGAGCAGGATCGCCATCTCGCCGGTCTGCGCGAGCGTGCGGATGGCGCGCTCGATGTCCTTGATGATCGACGGCTGGATGCCCTCGGTAGGCTCGTCCAGGATCAGCAGCTTCGGTCCCATGGCGAGCGCGCGGCCGATGGCCAGTTGCTGCTGCTGCCCCCCGGAGAGGTCGCCGCCGCGGCGGCGCATCATGTGGTTCAGAACCGGGAACATCTCGAACACCCGATCGGGCACGCGCGCGCCGCGCGGGCACGTGGCGAGGCCCATCTCCAGGTTCTCGGCGACCGTGAGGCGGCCGAAGATCTCGCGCCCCTGCGGCACGTAGCCGATGCCGGCCCGCACGCGCTGGTACGGCGCGGCGGAAGTCAGGTCGGCATCGCCGAACTTCACGCTGCCCGAGGTCACCGGCACGAGGCCCATCAGCACCTTCAGCAGCGTCGTCTTGCCGACGCCGTTGCGGCCCAGCAGCGTGGTCACCTTCCCCGCCGGCACCTCGAAGGCGAGGTCGCGCAGGATGTGGCTGCCGCCATAGTGCTGGTTCAAGCCGGAAACGACGAGGTCAGCGGCCAAGGTACACCTCGATGACGCGGGGATCGTTCTGCACGACGTCCATCGTGCCTTCGGCCAGCACGCTGCCTTCGTGCAGCACGGTGACCTTCCTGGCGATCTTCTCGACGAAGGCCATGTCGTGCTCCACCACGACAAGCGAATGCGTGCCGGCGAGCGACAGGAAGAGCTCGGCGGTGCGCTCGGTCTCGTCGTCGCTCATGCCGGCGACGGGTTCGTCGAGCAGCAGCAACTTTGGCTCCTGCATCAGCAGCATGCCGATCTCGAGCCACTGCTTCTGGCCGTGCGACAGCAGGCCCGCGACGCGGTCGGCGGAATCGGCGAGGCGGATCAGCGAGAGCGTCTGCGCCACCCGATCGCGCTCGGCCGGCGACAGCTTCGCGAACAGTGACCGGCGCACGCGCTTGTCCGTCTTCATCGCGAGCTCGAGGTTCTCGAACACGGTGTGCTGCTCGAAGATGGTCGGCTTCTGGAACTTGCGGCCGATGCCGGCGTGCGCGATTTCCGCTTCCGCGAGCTTCGTGAGGTCGAGTGTCTGGCCGAAGAACGCGGTGCCGGAATCGGGGCGCGTCTTGCCGGTGATGACGTCCATCATCGTCGTCTTGCCGGCGCCGTTCGGACCGATCACGCAGCGCAACTCGCCGACGTCGATGGACAGCGACAGCTTGTTCAGCGCCTGGAAGCCGTCGAACGAGACCGAGATCTCCTCGAGGTACAGCACCACGCCGTGCGTGGTGTCCAGCTCCCCCGTGACGAGCCGGTGGCCGGCCGAGCCGTCGGCGAGCCCGGGCTGGGCGACGTCGCTCATTTGCGCCTCCGCAGCCGCTCCACGAGGCCGACCACGCCCTGCGGCAGGAAGAGGGTCACCAGGATGAAGAGCAGCCCGAGGAAGTACAGCCAGTACTCGGGATACGCCTGCGTGAAGAAGCTCTTCGCGCCGTTGACGATGCCGGCGCCGGCGATCGCGCCGACCAGCGTGCCGCGGCCGCCGACCGCCACCCAGATCGCGATTTCGATCGAGTTCGCCGGCGACATCTCGCCCGGGTTGATGATGCCCACCTGCGGCACGTAGAGCGCGCCCGCCATGCCGCAGAGCACCGCGGACAGCGTCCAGATGAACAGCTTGTAGTTCACCGTGTCGTAGCCGCAGAACGCGACGCGCGTCTCGGCGTCGCGGATCGCGGTGAGGATGCGCCCGAGCTTCGAGGTGACGATGAAGCGCGCCAGCAGCAGCGTGCCGATCAGCGCGGCGCCGGTCAGCGTGAAGAGCACCATGCGCGTCTCGGGCGAGGTGATGGTGTAGCCCAGTATCCGCTTGAAATCGGTGAAGCCGTTGTTGCCGCCGAACCCGGTGTTGTTGCGGAAGAAGAGCAGCATCGCGGCGTAGGTGAGCGCCTGCGTGATGATCGAGAAGTACACGCCCTTCACGCGCGAGCGGAAGGCGAAGAAGCCGAACACGTAGGCCAGCAGCCCCGGCACCACCAGCGCGAGCAGCAGGCACCACCAGAACTGGTCGCTGTTCCACCACGTCCACGGCAGCGATTTCCAGTCGAGGAACACCATGAAGTCCGGCAGGTCGGCCTGGTACTGGCCGTCGCGGCCGATCTGGCGCATCAGGTACATGCCCATGCCGTAGCCGCCGAGCGCGAAGAAGAGACCATGCCCGAGCGACAGGATGCCGGTGTAGCCCCAGATCAGGTCCATCGCCAGCGCGACGATCGCGTAGCACATGATCTTGCCGAGGAGCGCCACCCAGTAGGAGGATACGTGCAGCGCGCTGTCGGGCCCGACCGCGAGGTTCAGCACCGGGATGACGACGAACACGACCAGCGCCGCGAGGCCTATGGCGATCCAGCCCTTCGGTCCGTAGAGGCGCTGCGCGATCATGCGTCCACCGAGCGGCCCTTCACCGCGAACAGGCCCTGCGGGCGCTTCTGGATGAAGACGATGATGAACACCAGCACCGCGATCTTCGCCAGCACCGCGCCCTGCCAGGACTCGAGGAACTTGTTGGCGAAGCCGAGGCCGAGCGCGGCGTACACCGTGCCGGCGAGCTGTCCCACGCCGCCGAGCACCACCACCATGAACGAGTCTACGATGTAGCCCTGCCCGAGGTCCGGGCCGACGTTGCCGATCTGCGACAGCGCGCAGCCGGCGAGGCCCGCGACGCCGGAACCTAGTCCGAAGGCCCAGGTGTCGACGCGCGCGGTGGGCACGCCGACGCACGAGGCCATGGCGCGGTTCTGCGTCACGCCGCGCACGAAGAGGCCGAGGCGCGTACGCGTGAGCAGCAGCCACATGCCGACCAGCACCGCGGCAGCGAAGAACACGATGACGATGCGGCTCCACGGCATCACCACGCCCGTGACCGCCTCGATGCCGCCGGACATGAAGGCCGGGTTCTCGACCTGCACGTTCTGCGCGCCGAAGATCGTGCGCACCGCCTGGATCAGCATCAGGCTGATGCCCCACGTGGCGAGCAGCGTCTCGAGCGGGCGGCCGTAGAGCCAGCGGATCACTAGGCGCTCGAGCGCCATGCCGACCAGCGCCGAGGCGACGAACGAGGCCGGCACCGCGCACGCGAGGTACCAGTCGAAGGACCCGGGCAGGTGCGCGCGAAAGAGGTTCTGCACCACGTAGGTGGTGTAGGCGCCGATCATGATCAGTTCGCCGTGCGCCATGTTGATCACGCCCATCAGTCCATAGGTGATGGCGAGGCCGAGCGCGGCGAGCAGCAGGATCGAGCCGAGGCTCACGCCGGCGAACATCAGGCCGAGGCGCTCGCCCCACGCGAGGCGCCCCTCGACCGCGCGCAGCGCCTTGCCGGCCTCCATGCGGATGTCCTCGTCGGGCTCGGCGAACTTGCCGTCCTTGCCCTTCTCGACCAGCGGCACGAGCAGCGTCTTCACCGCCGGGCTGTTGGACGCCGCGAGGGTGCGCAGCGCCGAGATGCGCTCCTCCTTGGTGCCCGCCTTGATCGCCAGCGACGCGGCGGTCATCTCGAGCAGCGGCTTGATCTCGGCGTCGCTCTCCTGCGCGAGCGCCTTCTTCACGATCGGCAGCAGCGATTCGTCGGCGCCCTTGCCCAGCGACTTCACCGCCGACAGGCGCACGCCGCGGTCCTTCGAGAGCAGTCGCATCGCCGCCAGCGCGCCCTCGATCTCGCGGCGCAGGCGGTTGTTGGCGACCACGTCGTCGCGCGCCTCGGGCGGCCTGGCGACCTTCTCGCCGGTCACCGCGTCGGTGACCTCGCCGCCGCGCACGATGAACACCTTGCCGCCCTCGGCCGACTGCACCTCGCCCTCTGCCACCGCCTTCAGGAACTCGGCGGCGCGCGGGTCGGCCTCGGCGACCAGCGCGGCGATCGCGGCGGAGCGCTCGTCGGCGTCGCCGGTGGCGAGTTTCTCGACGGCGGCCTTGTCGAGGGCCATCGCCGGCGCGGCCAGCGCGAGCAGCAGCAGTGCGAGGAGTCCGCGCATAAAGACAGGGCCGGCGAACCGGCCCTCTCTTCATGCGCGGCGGGGCGCGAGGCCCCGCCGCGGCACCACGAAGCTTACTTCTTCTTCTCGGCCATCAGGGCCGGCTCGTCCTTCTTCTTGTCGTTGCCTTCGATGAACGGGCTCCAGGGCTGCGCCTTGACCGGGCCCTTCGTCTTCCAGACCACGTTGAACTGGCCGTCGGCCTTCACTTCGCC
>CAZTXP010000100.1:0-19684 GCA_964617355.1 uncultured Enterobacteriaceae bacterium | reverse complement strand
CCTCCGCCGCACCTTCTCCTTCCTCGCCACCGGTTTCGTCGCGCTCGCTTCCCTCGCCGCGACTGTCGCCGACCTGCCCTCGAAGGTCGCCACGGTCGAAGGGGTGACCGAATACCGCCTGGCCAACGGCCTGCGCCTGCTCACGGTCCCCGACCGCGGCGCCGACACCGTCGGCGTGCACATCACCTACCTCGTCGGCTCGCGCCACGAGGGCTACGGCGAGAAGGGCATGGCGCACCTGCTGGAGCACCTGCTCTTCAAGGGCACGCCCTCCAACCCGGACATCAAGAAATCGCTCACCGCCCGCGGCGCGCGCTACAACGGCACCACCAGCTTCGACCGCACCAACTACTTCGAGACCCTCACCGCCAGCGACGACAACCTCGACTGGGCGCTCGGCATGGAGGCCGACCGCATGGTGAACGCGAACGTCGCCAAGGCCGACCTCGACAGCGAGATGACCGTGGTGCGCAACGAATTCGAGTCCGGCGAGAACAACCCCGGCTCGGTGCTCGTGAAGAGGCTTCAGCAGCTCGCGTTCCCGTGGCACAACTACGGCCGCTCGGTGATCGGCGCGCGCTCGGACATCGAATCCGTGCCGATCGAGCGCCTGCGGGCCTTCTATCGCACCTGGTACCGGCCGGACAACGCGGTGCTGATCGTGTCCGGCAAGTTCGACGAGGCACGGGCGCTCGCGCTGGTGGCGAAGCACTTCGGCCCGATCCCGCGCCCGGCGCAGGCGATGCCGGCGCTCTACACGGTCGAGCCGGTGCAGGACGGCGAGCGCCAGATCACCCTGCGCCGCGTCGGCGACACGCCGATCCTTGCCGCGCTCTATCGCATCCCGGCGGGCGGGCACCCGGACTACGCGGCGGTCGACGTCCTCGTGCGCGTGCTCGGCACCGCGCCTACCGGCCGGCTGCACCGCGCGCTGGTGCAGAAGGGCCTCGCCAGCGGCACCTGGGGGTGGGAGGCCGCGCTGCACGACCCCGGCTACGCGAGCTTCGGCGCCGCGCTGCCCAAGGACGCCGACCTCGGCGCGGCGCGCGATGCGCTGTTCGCCGCCGTCGAGGGCTTCGCGACCACGCCGGTCACGGCCGACGAAGTCGCGCAGGCGCGGACGCGCCTGCTGAACGACGTCGAGAAGGCGCTCTCCGAGACGCCGGCGCTGGTGCGCTGGCTCTCCGAGTACTCGGCGATGGGCGACTGGCGCCTGTTCTACCTCTATCGCGACCGCCTGAAGGCGGTCACCACCGCCGACGTGCAGCGCGTCGCCCTCGAGTACTTCAAGCCCGCGAACCGCACCTACGGCCAGTTCGTGCCGACTGCGCAGCCCGACCGCGCCGAGATCCCGCCGCGACCGGACCTCGCGCCGGTGGTCGCCGCCTACCAGGGCACCGAGGCCGCCGACCACGGCGAGGCCTTCGACCCGACGCCACGGAACCTCGAGGCGCGCACCGTGCGGCGCACGCTCGCCAATGGCATTCGAGTCGCGATGCTGCCGAAGAAGACGCGCGGCCAGAACGTCATCGTGTCGATGGCGCTGCACTGGGGCGACGAGGCCTCGAAGGCCGGCCGCGCCACCTCGTGCGGCATGGCCGGCGCGATGCTGATGCGCGGCACGCAGAAGCGCTCGCGCGCCGACCTGCAGCTCGCCTTCGACAAGCTGAACGCCTCGGTCTCGGCGAGCCTCGACGGCGCGTCGCTGGAAGTGAAGCGCGACCACCTCGAAGCCGCGCTGCGGCTCGCGGCCGAGGTGCTGCGCGAGCCCGCGTTCCCCGAGAGCGAGTTCGAGGAACTGCGCCGCGCGCAGCTCACCGGCGCCGAGGGCCAGAAGAGCGACCCGTCCGCGATCGCGAGCCTGAACCTGTCGCGCCACGTGAACCCGTATCCGAGGGGCCACTGGCTCTACTCGCTGTCGCCCGAAGAGCGCATCGACGCGATCCGCGCCACCACGCTGGAGGACGCGAAGCGCTGCCACGCGGGCCTGGTCGGCGCCACCGGTGCGGACATCTCCGCGGTCGGCGACTTCGACCCGGAGGCCTTCGCGAAGCTCGTCGAGGCGCTGTTCGGCGACTGGAAGAACCCGGCGCCCTACGCGCGCATCCCGTCGCGGCACTTCGACGCCGCGGCGCTCGACCGCGAGTTCCGCACGCCGGACAAGGCGAACGCGGTGCTGCGCGGCGCGGTGTCGTTCCCGATGCGCGACGACCACCCGGACTTCGCCGCGCTGGTGCTCGGCAACTACCTGCTCGGCGGCAGTTCCGCCGGCCGGCTGCCGCAGCGCGTGCGCGAGAAGGAAGGCCTCTCCTACAGCACCTACTCGTCGTTCGCGGCCAACCCGCTCGACGCGAGCGCCCTTTTCTCGGTGTCGTCGATCTACGCGCCGCAGAACAAGGCGCGCGTCGAGGCGGCGATCCGCGAGGAACTCGCGCGCGCGCTGCAGGACGGCTTCGGCGCCGAGGAGGTCGAGGTCGCGAAGAAGGGCTTCCTCGAATCGCGCCGCGTGGCGCGGTCGCAGGACCGCTCGCTCGCCGCGCGGCTCAACTACTACCTCTACTTCGGCCGCACCTTCCAGTGGGACATCGACTTCGAGCGCGCGATCGCCGCGCTGACGCCCGAGCAGGTGGTGGCCGCGCTGCGGCGGCATCTCGACCCGTCGATGCTTTCGGTCGTGAAGGCCGGCGACTTCAAGTAGGAACGAGGGGACGCTGCGCTTCCCCTCGTGCTCCTCTGTCAGGAAGGGTCTACGGCAAGACCGATCAGGCCAGTTCCACGATCACGGGCTGGTGGTCGGACGCCTTGGTGTCGACGTCGTAGCGCACCGAGCGCACGCGCGGCACGAGGTCCTCGGTGACGAACACGAAGTCGCAGCAGTACGGCCCCGCGCCGTGGGTCTGCTCGTGCACGCAGAAGCTCGGAGGGTGCGGCTTGCCCGGGTGGGCTACCGTCCAGGCGTCCACCAGTCGCGGCGCATCCGCGAACGGCGCGGCGAGGCGCGCGTAGTCGGGGTCGGCCGGGCCCTTGGGCATGTTGAAGTCGCCGCAGAGGATCGCCGAGGCCGGGCGCGGGAACGGGTGGAAAGGCCCCGAGTCGTAGCGGTCCGAGGGCTTCGCGCGCGCGTGGCCGCAGGCCTCGACGTGCAGCTCCCGCAGGCGATCCACCTGCGCGGCGCGCTGGCGGTCGGAGTAGTACTCCAGGTGCGTGGTGACGATGCGCAGCGGCCCGGAGGGCGCCTGCACCACGGCCTCCAGCGCCACGCGCTGCATGCTCGGCACGCCCTCGTGCGCCGGCCACGGCAGCGTGTGGCGATAGATCTGCTGCACCGGGAAGCGCGAGAAGATCATGTTGCCGAAGCGGCGGCGCGACTCGTGCCCGCCGGGCGCATCGGTCGCGGCGGCGAACACCGGCTCGTGCTGCGGCAGGTGCTTGCCGAGCGCGAAGGGCTGGTCCTCGCCCACGCTGCCGGCAAGCGCCGGGAAATTCACCGCCACCTCCTGCAGGCACAGCACGTCGAAGTCGGCGAAGGACTTGGCGGTCTCGACGATGCGCTGCGGGTCGACCTTGCCGTCGAGGCCGCGGCACCACTGGATGTTCCACTGCACGAGGATCACTGGAAGCCTTTCAACGAATGCCGGCGCGCATGAAGCTCTGCACGAACTGGCGCTGGAAGAGGAGGAACGCCACCAGCAGCGGCCCCGAGGTGAGGAGCGTCGCCGCGGTGATGATCGACCAGTCGATGCCCTGGTCGGAGGACGAGAAGACCTGCAGGCCGACGGTGAGCGGCCGCGAGCCCACCGAGTTGGTGACGATCAGCGGCCAGAGGAAGTTGTTCCAGTGGTAGCTCACCGACACCAGCGCGTAGGCGAGGTACACGGGCTTCGCGAGCGGCACGTAGACCTCCCACAGCACGCGCAACGAGCCCGCGCCCTCGACGCGGGCCGCCTCGTCCAGCTCGCGCGGGATGGTCTTGAACGTCTGGCGCAACAGGAATATCCCGAAGGCCGAGGCCATGTACGGCAGGCCGATCGCGGTGATCGTGTCGACGAGGTCGAGCCGCGTCATGGTGCGGTAGTTCTCCACCACCAGCACGTCCGGCATGATCATCAGCTGCACCAGCACGAGGGCAAACAGGACGTTCTTGCCGGCGAACTCGTAGCGCGCGAACGCGTAGGCCGCGAGCGTCACCAGCACCAGCTGCGCGACAAGGATCATCGTCACCAGCAGCATGGTGTTCATGAAGTAGCGCGCGAACGGCGCCGCGTTCCACGCGTTGACGAAGTTGTCGAGCGTGAGCGGCGCGAAGAGCGCGAACTTCGTCGCGTACTCCGTCGGGTGGAAGGCCGTCCAGAACGCATAGCCGAGCGGCAGTATCCAGAACAGCGCCAGCAGCCATGCAGCGACGGTTTCAAGGGCGCGGGTCATCGATAATGGATGCGCCGCTCGAGGAACGCGAACTGCAGCACCGCCGCCAGCCCGAGGATCGCGAGCAGCACCATGGTGAGTGCCGAGGCGTACGCGGAATCCCAGAACTTGAAGCCGACGTCGTAGATGTAATAGAGCAGCAGGCTGCTGGCGTTGTCGGGGCCGCCCTTGGTCATCACCACGATGTGGTCCACCAGCCGGAAGGAGTTGATCACCGCATTTACCAGCACGAAGAGCGTGGTGGGCATCAGCAGCGGGAAGGTCACGCGGCGGAAGTAATACCAGCGCCCCGCCCCTTCGATCTGCGCGGCCTCGTGCAGCGAAGGCGGGATCGCCTGCAGCGCGGCGAGGTAGAAGATCATGAAGAAGCCCGCTTCCTTCCAGATCGTCACCACGATCAGGCAGGCGAGCACCGTGCTCTTGGTGCCGAGCCAGTTGTGCGAGCCCATGCCCAGCACGCCGGTGGTGAACTGCTCCAGCAGCCCGTAGGCCGGGGTGTAGAAAAAGAGCCAGATGTTCGCCACCGCGATCATCGGCAGCACGGTCGGCGTGAAGTACGCGAGGCGCAGGAACCCGCGCCCGCGGATCTTGCCGTTCACCCACACGGCCATCAGCATCGCGAGCGCGATCGAGGCGGGAATGGTGCCGGCGGCGAACCACAGGTTGTTGGCGAGGACCTGCCAGAACACCGGGTCCTCGACCATGCCCTGGTAGTTGTCGAGCCCGACCCAGACCGCCGGGCGCGCGCCCTTCGGCGTCGAGTGGAAGCTCGCCCACAGCGTGGCGAGCGCCGGGTAGTGCGTGAAGAGGGCGAGGAGCGCCGCGGCCGGCAGCACCAGCAGCCAGCCGTGGACGTTCGCCTGCCAGCGGCTCACCGCGCCCCGCCCTCCTCGGGCCCTACTTGCGGCGGTACGAGCGCAGCAGCCGGTCGGCCTCGCGCTGCGCGTCCTTCATCGCCGCCTCCGGCGTCTTCGCGCCGGTGAGCGCGGCCTGCAGGCCGTCGTTCAGCGCCTTGGTGACGCGCTGGTTGTCGTGCGTCGAGAGTTCCGCGACCGAGAACTTCAGCTGGTCGCGCGCCACGGCCGCAGGCGGGAAATCGGCGGCGTACTTCTTCATCGCCGGCGTCTCCCACGCGTCCGGACGCACCGCGACGTAGCCGGTGGCGATGCCCCAGTCGGCCGCGCGCTGCGCGGTGGTCATCCACTTGGCGAACTTCAGCGCCGCCGCCTGCTGCGCGAGCGTCACCTTCTTCGACAGGTAGAAGTTGCCGCCGCCGGTGGGCGAGCCGCGGCGCTTGGAAGCCGGCAGCATCGCGACGCCGAAGTCGAACTTGGCGTTCGCGCGCACGTTGGTGAGGTTGCCGGTGGTGGTCCACATCATCGCCACCTTCTTCTCGAAGAAGTCGCGCGGCGTGGTGCCCCACTCGACGACGCCGGGCGGATGCACCTTGTGCTTGGTGGAGAGGTCGACCCAGTACTGCAGCGCCTCGATCACCGCCGGGTTGTCGTAGTAGGTCTGGTTGCCGTCGCGGTTCATCAGCTGCACGTTGTTCGGCGTGGTGAAGCCCTGGAAGAGCCAGTACGGGAAGCCGGAGGACGGCACCTGCACGCCCCACTGCGTCACCTTGCCCGAGGCGTCGCGCTTGGTGAGCTTCTGCGCGTACTCCTGCATCTCCTTCCAGCTGGCCGGCGCCTTGCTGGGGTCGAGGCCGGCCTCCTTGAAGAGTTCCTTGTTCCAGTACAGCACGATGGTCGAGCGCTGGAACGGGATGCCCCAGGTCTTGCCGGCGGTCTGGCTGTTCTCCATGAACGCCGGGTAGAAGGACTTGATCCACTGCTGGTCCTCGGCGGTGTTGGCGAACGAGTCCCAGGGGATGATCGCGTCCTCGTCGATCAGCGTGAACATGTCGGTCGACAGCAGCACCGAGATCGCCGGCGGCTCGCCCGCCTTGTGCGCGGTGAGGAACTTGACGATGGATTCCTGGTAGGTGCCGGAGTACACCGGCTTCACCTTGATGCCGGGGTTCTCCTTCTCGAACTGCGCGGCGTAGCCGTCGATGATCTTGGTGATCGGTCCGCCGACGGCGACCGGGTAGTAGAACGAGATCTCCTGCGCGGCCGCGGGCAGCGCGAAGAGCGCGGCGGCGGCGAGGCCGGCGAGCGTGCGAATCGGGTTCTTCATGGGATCCTCCCTTTGGAAGCTTCGATTATGGAGCTTCAATGCGCCGTTCGGTGGCGGCATCGAAGCGGTGTTCGCTGGCGCGATCCCAGCCCAGGTGCACGCGGTCGCCCGGCTGCGGCACGCGGCCCGCGAGCCGGGCCTTCGGCACGCGCGCGAGGATCGTGTCCTCCCCCGCGCGGCAGGCGACGATCGAGTCGGCGCCGTGGTACTCGACCGACTCCACGACCGCCTCCAGCCCGTCGTCGCCGAGGCGCACGTCCTCCGGGCGCACGCCCACGCGCACCCCGTCGACCGCCGCCAGCACGTTCATCGGCGGCGTGCCGATGAAGCGCGCGGCGAACACGCTGGCCGGCCGCGCGTACAGCGCCTCGGGCGGGCCGTCCTGCTCGATGCGGCCGTTCCGGAGCAGGATCACCTGGTCGGCCATGGTCATGGCCTCGGTCTGGTCGTGCGTGACGTAGACCATGGTGATGCCGAGCTTCTGCTGCAACGCGCGGATCTCGCGGCGCATTTCCTGGCGCAGCTGCGCGTCGAGGTTCGACAGCGGCTCGTCCATCAGGCAGACCGGCGTCTCGGCGATGATCGCGCGGCCGAGCGCGACGCGCTGCTGCTGGCCGCCGGAGAGCTGCGAGGGCTTGCGCTCGAGCAACTGCGACAGGCCGAGCAGCGCCGCGACCTTCTCGAGGCGCGCCTGGCGCTCGGCCGGCGGCACCGAGCGCACGCGCAGGCCGAAGACGATGTTCTCGGCCACCGTCATGTGCGGGAACAGCGCGTAGGACTGGAACACCATCGAGATCCTGCGCGCCGACGGCGACAGGTTCGTGACATCGGTGCCGCCGATGGCGATGCGGCCGGAGGTGGCCTGCTCGAGGCCTGCGATGAGGCGCAGCGTGGTGGACTTGCCGCAGCCCGAAGGGCCGAGCAGCACGAGGAAGCGCCCCGCCGCGGCCTCGAAGCTCACGCGATCGACCGCGCGCGCCTCGCCCCACGCCTTGGTCACGTCCTCCAGCCGGATGGCCGACAAGCCCTGCTCCCCCTCGAAACGAGCGGGCACGGTACGCAAATCGCCCCGGCGCGTCAATGCGCGTCGGGCGGCGCGCTACTTCTGCTTCAGCAGGTCACGGATTTCCTCGAGGAGCACTTCCTGCCGCGGCGGCGCGGCCGGCGCGGCGGGGGCTTCCTCTTCCTTCTTCTTCAGCCGGTTGATGACCTTCACCGCGATGAAGATCGCCCACGCGATGATCAGGAAGTCGAGCAGCGTCTGCGCGAACTTGCCGTACTTGATGGTCGCGTCGCCGACCTTCACCGCGAGCCCGGTGAAGTTGAGGCCGCCCATCAGCGTGCCGACCAGCGGCATCACCACGTCCTCGACCAGCGAGGACACGATCTTGCCGAACGCGCCGCCGATGATCACGCCGACCGCGAGGTCGACCACGTTGCCCTTCATCGCGAACTGCTTGAACTCGTCGAGCATGCTCATGCGGCTTCTCCCTTGGTTCCTAGCTGATGGTGTCGTAGCGCACTTCGATGATGTCCAGTTCCTCGACCCCGCCGGGCGTGCGCAGCGAGACGGTGTCGCCCTCGCGCGCCTTGATCAGCGCCTTGGCGATCGGCGAGATCCACGACACCCGGCCCTTCGCCGTGTCGACCTCGTCCAGGCCGACGATGGTGACGGTGCGCTCGGCGCCGCCCCGCGACGCGATGGTGACCGTGGCGCCGAAGAACACCTGGTCGGTGTCTCGCCCAGCGGAATCCACCACCTCGGCGTTCTCCATCCGCTTGATCAGGAATCGCACCCGGCGGTCGATCTCGCGCAGCCGCCGCTTGCCGTAGATGTAGTCGCCGTTCTCGGAGCGGTCGCCGTTGGCCGCCGCCCAGGACACGGTCTTGACCACTTCCGGGCGCTCGACCTCGACCAGCTGGCGCAGTTCGGCCTTCAGGCGCGCGAAGCCGGCCGGCGAGACGTAGTTCTTCACCGCCGGCGCCGGGGCCTCGGGCACCTCCGGCTCGTCCTCGTCCAAGCCTGAGGATTCCCTGACGAAGGCCTTCGACATTTGATCATTTTATCCCGGCGACTTGCCAGCCCCGCCGCGAGCGTCGAAAATCGTCCCTTGCTGTCCACGGGGTCAAAAGGGGAAACAACATGGCGCTCCAGAAGTCCGTCGAGAAAGACGACCTGCTGTCGAAGTTGCGGATCAAGGAGGTCCTGCTCTTCAGCCTGATCGCCATGACCGCGGTGCTCGCGAACTTCCCGCGCGAGACCATCGAGGACATGGGCATCAACCACGACTACCTGCTGGCGGTGCTCGCCTGCGCGGTCGTGATCGGCCTGTTCTTCTACCTGAAGTTCTTCTTCTTCCTCGCCATCGTGCTGCTGATCGTCGGCGCCAACATGCCCGAGCAGATCGCCGAGCGATTCAACATCTCGAAGATCCCGCTGATCCTCGCGCTGATCGGCATGGTCGGCGTGTCGCTGATCAACTACGTGGTGCGGCTGCTGCCCACCGGCCTCGAGGTGAAGCCCAAGGAGCAGAGCCCGGAGGGCATCCGCGCGCTCTTCTACGCCATCGAAAAGGGCAACGCGGTGTACGCGCAGAAGGTGCTGTCGATGAACTTCGACCCCAACCTGCTGCACGACAACGGCTACACGCCGCTGTCGTACGCCGCGATGAAGGGCAACATGGCGATGGTCGAGACCCTGCTGCGCAACGGCGCCCACCCCAGCGTGCGCACCAAGGAAGGCGACACGCCGGTGGAACTGGCGCTGCGCTTCGGCCACGGCGAGGTCGCGGATCTCCTCAAGCGCACGCGCCAGGAGATGGAGTCCGCGCAGCCCGCGAAGGCCTGATCGAGCCCCGTAGCCGACCAGGGGCGCCCCGCGGGGCGCCCCTTGTTTTTCTACCGCATCTGCCCCCGGCCGGGCGCCCATCGGCGCCCTTGCCGCTCTCGAAGCGATACTGTACATTCATCCACCCCTCGCCGCGCAACGACCACTACATCTAGTGGTTCCGTTCCGCCGAAGCAATATCCTTAGTATTCAATGGCCTGCAAGTCACAGTTGACGTAAGGGAATAATTTGAAAAATCATCTACCCCGCGGTCGCGCCCTTGCCTTATCGTGGCGCCTCCCGAAAACCTAAAAAAGACCGGAAGAGGGACAAATGAGCCACACGGAAACCGGCGCAGCACAGACCCAGATCGATCTCCCGGAGCAGGAAGTCTGCCGGGAGGCGCTCGTCGAGAAATACGCCAAGGGCAAGGAAACCACGCGCACCGAAGTGCGCCAACGCGTCGCGCGCGCGCTCGCCGCGGTCGAGGCCGAGGCCAAGCGCGCGCACTGGGAGAAGCGCTTCCTGCAGGCGCTGGAAGACGGCTTCATCCCCGCCGGCCGCATCAACTCGGCCGCCGGCATGCAGATGCAGGCCACGCTCATCAACTGCTTCGTCCAGCCGGTGGGCGATTCCATCTCCGAGGTCGTCGACGGCCGCCCCGGCATCTACACCGCGCTGCTGGAAGCCTCCGAGACCATGCGCCGCGGCGGCGGCGTGGGCTACGACTTCTCCTCCATCCGCCCCAAGGGCGCCGAGGTGAAGGGCACGCAGTCGCGCGCCAGCGGCCCGGTGTCGTACATGCGCGTGTTCGACCGCTCCTGCGAGACCGTCGAGTCCGCCGGCGCGCGCCGCGGCGCCCAGATGGGCGTGCTGCGCTGCGACCACCCGGACGTCGAGGAGTTCATCCACGCCAAGGACAAGGGCGACCTGTCGAACTTCAACATCTCGGTCGGCGTCACCGACGCCTTCATGCAGGCGGTCGAGAAGGACGGCGACATCGAACTGGTGCATCGCTCGAAGCCGGGCGCCGACCAGATGGCCGAGGGCTCCTACCAGCGCGAGGACGGCCTCTGGGTCTACCGCAAGGTGCCCGCCCGCGACCTCTGGGACCAGGTCATGCGCTCGACCTACGACCATGCCGAGCCGGGGATCCTGTTCCTCGACCGCATGAACCGGGACAACAACCTCAATTACTGCGAGACGATCGAGGCCACCAACCCGTGCGCCGAGCAGCCGCTGCCACCCTACGGCTGCTGCTGCCTCGGCTCGATCGACCTCACGCGCTACGTGCGCGAGCCTTTCACCGAGAAAGCGCGCTTCGACTTCGAGAAGTTCGGGCGCACGGTGGCGACGTCGATCCGCATGCTCGACAACGTGCTCGAGGTGACCGCGTGGCCCCTCGAGCAGCAGCACCAGGAAGCGATGGCCAAACGGCGCGTCGGCCTCGGGTTTACGGGCCTGGGCGACGCGCTCATCATGCTGCGCCTGCGCTACGACACCGACGAGGCCCGCGCCATGGCCTCGAAGATCTCGGAGTCGATGCGCGACGAGGCGTACAAGGCGTCGGTGGACCTCGCGCGCGAGCGCGGCGCGTTCCCGCTGTTCAACGCCGACCTCTACCTCTCGGGCACGAGCTTCGCGACGCGCCTGCCGGAGGACGTGAAGGCGCAGGTCCGCAAGCACGGCATCCGCAACAGCCACCTGCTGTCGATCGCGCCCACGGGCACCATCAGCCTCGCGTTCGCCGACAACGCCTCCAACGGCATCGAGCCGCCGTTCTCGTGGATGTACGTGCGCAAGAAGCGCATGGCGGACGGCACGCTGAAGGAGTTCCCGGTCGAGGACCACGCCTGGCGCCGCTACAAGGCCATGGGCGGAGACATGGAGAAGCTGCCGCCCTACTTCGTCACCGCGCTGGAGCTCTCGGCGCGCGCGCACGAGCAGATGGTGGCCGCGGTCGCGCCGTACGTCGACACCAGCATCTCGAAGACGGTGAACGTACCCGAGGACTATCCGTACGAGGACTTCCAGGACCTCTACTTCCACGCCTGGAAGTCGGGCCTGAAGGGCCTCGCCACCTACCGGCCGAACAAGGTGCTCGGCTCGGTGCTGTCGGTGGCCACCGAGAAGCCCAAGGAGGCGCCGCAGGATTTCCGCCAGGACGACCGCAACCGGCGCCTGCAGATCAAGTCCGTGCCGGCGCCGGTGCTGGCCAGCCTGCGCTGGCCGGGCCGCCCGACGATCACCGACGGCAACCCGTCGTGGACCTACATGATCGAGCACCCGCATGGGGCCTTCGCGGTGTTCGTCGGCCACGTCGAGAACGGCCGCAAGCACCCGTTCGAGGTCTGGGTGAACGGCAGCGAGCAGCCGCGCGGCCTGGGCGCGCTCGCCAAGACGCTGTCGATGGACATGCGCGCCGACGATCCCGGCTGGCTGGCGATGAAGCTCGACACCCTTGCCAAGGCGGGCGGCGACGAGCCCTTCGACATGCCGTTCCCGCCCTACGGCGAGACGCGCCGCATGCCGTCCCTGGTCGCCGCGTTCGCGCAGGTGGTCCAGTACCGCGTCGAGCAGCTCGGCCGACCGAAGGACGCCCCCACCCCCGTGGTGGACGCGATGTTCAGCCTGAAGGAGCCCAAGACCGGCACCGACGGCACCATGTCGTGGACGGTCGACGTCTTCAACCCTCGCACGGGCGATGACTTCGTGCTCGGCCTGAAGGAGATTCACCTCCCCGACGGCCAGCTGCGCCCGTACTCGATGTGGCTCGCGGGCGAGTACCCGCGCGCGCTCGACGGCCTGTGCAAGATCCTGTCGCTCGACATGCGCGTGCTCGACCCGGCGTGGATCTCGATCAAGCTGCGCAAGCTCTTCGACTTCCCCGAGCCGCTGGGCGACTTCATGGCCTTCGTGCCGGGCGAGAAGAAGCAGGCGACCTTCCCCTCGACCATCGCGTACGTGGCGCGGCTCATCGCGCACCGCTACCAGATGCTCGGCATCCTCGGCGCCGACGGCCTGCCCGTGCAGCAGATGGGCATCCTCGACGCGCCCTCGGCCAAGGGCAAGCCGGCCGGGAATAGCGGCGTCATGTCCGGTGTTCGTTGCCCCGAGTGCGGCAACCACACGATGATCAGGAAGGACGGATGCGACTACTGCACGGCCTGTGGCTACGTGGGGACCTGCGGCTAGCGCGATCGCTTGCGATTTCGCTCCGATCGCTCCTCGCCCGCGCCTTCCCGCTCGTCCTCGCAGCCCTCGTCCTCGGGGGCTGCGGGTCCCTGAACATCACCAGCGACGGGGCCGACTCGGCCCTGATGCTGAAGGGCTACGACCCGGTCGCGTACTTCACCTCCGGCACGCCCACGCGGGGACGGCCGGACGTCAAGGCGGCGCACAACGGCGTCACTTACCGCTTCGCGACGGACGAAAACCGCCGCGCGTTCGCCGCCAGCCCCGAGCGCTACGTGCCGCAGTTTGGCGGCTTCTGCGCCAACGGCATGGTCTACGCGATCCCGCTGGGCGGCGAGCCCGACAACTTCAAGATCATCGGCGGCAAGCTGTACCTCTTCGGCGGGCGCCTGTCGAAGGTCTACTTCGAGATGGACGAAGCGGCCAACCTGAAGCTCTCGCACGGCTACTGGGACAGCGAGGTCAAGGACTCGCACTGGCGCCTGCAGTCCTGGAAGCGCGTCTGGTTCTCGAAGGTCCCGCACTACAAGACCAACGCCCAGCTGGCCGAGGAATACGAAAAGCGCTTCGGCAGGAAGCCCTGAGCCGGCGCCCTGTGCCGGCCTGCTAGCCCGGCAGTCCGAACACCTTCACCCAGAGGAGCGCGACCGAGGTCTTGGAGTCGGTGATGCGCCCGTCGCGCACCATCTCGACGGCCTCGTCGAAGGGCACCTTCAGGGTCTCCAGGAACTCGCCCTGGTCTAGCTGCTGGCCGCGGAACTCCAGCCCGCGGGCCACGTAGAGGTCGATCCCCTCGTCCGTGAACGCCACGGTGGTGTGCACGATGCCGATCCGGGACCACTCGCGGGCGACGTAGCCCGTTTCCTCCAGCAGCTCGCGCTTCGCGGTCTCGAGCGGCGGCTCGCCCTCCTCGCGCTTGCCCGCCGGGAGTTCCAGAAAAGTGCGGCCGAAGGGGTAGCGGAACTGCCGCTCCAGCAGCACAGCGCCATCCTCGAAGAGCGGCAGCGCCAGCACGGCGCCGGGATGGCGGATGTACTCCCGGATGCCCTCCGAGCCGTCCGGAAGGCGTACGATGTCCCTGCGCACCTTCAGGAAGGCCCCGGAGAAGACCTCCTCCCCGGAGACGAAGCGCTCGTCCAGGTCCACGCCCCGTCGCGGCCCGCTAGGGTGGGGACCGCGCTAGAGGTTGCGGATGGCGCTGTAGCAGAGCGCCATCAGCGGGTGCGGGTACAGGCCCAGCGCCAGGACCGCGAGGCCATTGACCGTGAGGAGCGTCCCCATGTCGGCCTGTACCGGCGCCGGCGCGGCGTCGCGCGGCTCGTCGAAGTACATCAGCTTGACGATGCGCAGGTAGAAGAATGCGCCGATCAGCGAGAACAGCACCGCCACTACCGCGAGCGCCACCTGACCGGCCGCCACGGTCGCCGAGAGCACCGAGAACTTGGCGTAGAAGCCGGCCGTCGGCGGCACGCCGGCGAGCGAGAACATCAGTACCAGCACCACGAAGGCGTACCACGGGTTGCGGCGGTTCAGGCCCTTCAGGTCGTCGAGCGTCTCGCACTCGAAGCCCTTGTGCGACAGGAAGAGCAGCGTGCCGAAGGAGCCGAGCGTCGTCAGCACGTAGACGATGGTGTAGAACATCGCCGACGCGTAGGCCTCGCCGGCGTTCAGCCAGTTGCCGCCGACCACGCCCGAGAGCAGCCCGAGCAGCATGAAGCCCATGTGCGCGATGGTCGAGTAGGCGAGCATGCGCTTCAGGTTGGTCTGCGCGATGGCGGTGATGTTCCCGATCGCCATGGACGCGACCGCGAGGATCGCGAGCATCGGCTGCCAGTCGACCGCGAGGTCGAGGAGCCCGTTCACCAGCAACCGCACCGCCATCGCGAAGGCCGCGAGCTTCGGCGCCGAGCCGATCACGAGCGTCACCGCCGTCGGCGAGCCATGGTAGACGTCGGGGATCCACATGTGGAACGGCACCACGCCGAGCTTGAAGGCGAGGCCGCAGACCACGAACACCAGGCCAAACACGAGGAAGGTCTGCTCGGTCTTGAGCGTGTGCAGGGCGGCGACTTTGCGACCGACCTCGGTGATCTCCAGCGTCCCGGTGGCGCCGTAGATCATGGACATGCCGTAGAGCAGCAGGCCCGAGGCCAGCGCGCCGAGCACGAAGTACTTCATCGCCGCCTCGGTCGAGGTGGCCGAATCGCGGTTCAGCGCGACCATCGAGTACAGGCAAAGGGAGAGCAGTTCCAGCCCGAGGTACAGGGTCAGGAAGCTGTTCGCGCTCATCATGATCATCATGCCGAGCAGCGCGAAGAGCAGCAGCGACACGAACTCGCCCTTCAGCAGGCCGCGGTCGGCGAGGTACTGGTGCGAGTAGACGAGCGTCACCGATACGGCGACGTAGGCCACGAGCTTGAGCACGTGCGACATGACGTCGGCGACGAAGAGGTTCGAGAAGGTATAGAGCAGCGCCCCCTCGGTCGACACCAGCACGAAGGCCGTGAGCCCGGCGCAGCCCGCGAGTACCGCCTGCGCGAGCGCGAAGGTCAGGCCCCGGCGCTCCTGCTTCACGAACAGGTCCGCGATCAGCAGCACGCACGCGCCCGCGAGCAGGAACATCTCCGGCAGCGCGGGGAAGAAGTTCGGCACGTCGAAGGGCTTCACGGGGCTCATGTCAGAGTTTCGGCAGCGCGACGTGGCGCAGCAGTTCGTTCACCGAGGCGTGCATCACCTCGGTGAAGGGCGCGGGGTGCAGGCCCATCCAGAGCACCGCGATCGCGAGCAGGGCGAGGATCGCGAACTCCCGCCCGTTGATGTCGGTGAGCTTCGCCACGTGCTCGTTCGCCACCGCGCCGAAGATCACGCGCTTGTACATCCACAGCGTGTAGGCGGCGCCGAAGATCAGCGTCGTGGCGGCGAGGAACGCGATCCAGAAGTTCGCCTTCATCGCGCCCATGATGACCATGAACTCGCCGACGAAGCCGCTGGTGGCGGGCAGCCCGCAATTGGCCATCGCGAACAGCATCATGAAGGCGGCGAACTTCGGCATGGTGTTCACCACCCCGCCGTAGTCGGCGATCTGGCGCGAGTGCATGCGGTCGTACATCACGCCGACGCAGAGGAACATCGCCGCCGAGACGAAGCCGTGCGAGATCATCTGCACCAAGGCGCCCTCGACGCCCCAGGTGTTGAAGACGAAGAAGCCCAGCGTGACGAAGCCCATGTGGGAGATCGACGAATAGGCGATCAGCTTCTTCATGTCGGTCTGCACCAGCGCCACGAGGCCGATGTAGACCACCGCGACGAGCGACAGGAACACCATCAGCCAGGCGAGCTCCCGGGACGCGTCGGGCAAGATCGGGAGCGAGAACCGCACGAAGCCGTAGGCGCCCAGCTTCAGCATGATCGCGGCCAGCACCACCGAGCCGCCCGTGGGCGCTTCGACGTGGGCGTCGGGCAGCCAGGTGTGCACCGGCCACATCGGCACCTTGACCGCGAAGGCGAGCAGGAAGGCGAAGAAGAGCCAGCTCTGCGGCTTCAGCGGCAGCGGTAGCTTGTGCCAGTCCTGGATCGAGAAGCTGCCGCCGGACTTGTTGTACAGGTACAGCAGCGCGACCAGCATCAGCAGCGACCCGGCCAGCGTGTACAGGAAGAACTTCATTGCCGCGTAGACGCGGTTCGGGCCGCCCCAGACGCCGACGATGATGAACATCGGGATCAGCGTGGCCTCGAAGAACACGTAGAAGAGCACGCCATCGAGCGCCGAGAACACGCCGTTCATGATCCCCGAGAGGATCAGGAAGGAGGCGAAGTACTGCCCCACCCGCTTCTCGATCACCGTCCAGCCGGCCAGCACCACCAGCACGGTGACGAAGCTGTTCAGCAGGAGGAACAGCACCGAGATGCCGTCCACGCCGAGGTGGTAGTGGATGTTGAACTGGCGGATCCACAGGAGCTTCTCGACGAACTGCATCTCCGCGGTGCCGGCGCGAAAGCCCGTCAGCAGCGGGATCGTGACCAGGAACCCGGCGATCGCGCCCACGAGGGCGATCGCGCGCTGCATGGGTGCTGCGCGGTCGTTGCCGGCGCCGAGCACCAGCAGCCCGGCGGCGATCGGGATCCAGATGGCGAGCGACAGGAGCGGCGGATGTTCCATCGTCTACGCCCACCCCATCAGCGGCCTGAGGATCACGAACAGCGACAGGATCACGAACACCCCGATGATCATGGTGAACGCGTACTGGTACACGAGGCCGCTCTGGAAGAGGCGGATCACCGAGGAGAACCAGCCGACCAGCCGGGCCGAGCCGTTGACGATCGCGCCGTCGATGATGGCGACGTCGCCGCCGCGCCAGAGGCCGCGGCCGATGGCACGGGCGCCGCCCGCGAACAGCCACTGGTAGAGCTCGTCGAAGCCGTACTTGCGCTCGACGATGGCGTACAGCAGGCCGAACTTCATCGCGATGCGCTTGGGCAGGTCGGTGCGCACCGTGTACAGGTACCAGGCCAGCGCGGCGCCACCGGCGGCGAGCCAGAACGGCAGCCCGCTCATGCCGTGGCCGATGAAGCCGAGCACGCCGTGGTAGCCCTCGGCCATCTTCGCCAGCGCGACGTGCTCCGGGCGAATCACGATCGCGGCGCCGAAGTAGTCGCCGAAGAGCGCGGTGCCGATCAGCCAGCCGGCGCAGATGGACGGGATCGCGAGCAGCACCAGCGGCACCGTGACTACCTTGGGCGACTCATGCAGGTGCTCCATGGTGTGCGAGTCCATGCGCGGAGTGCCGTGGAAGGTCATGAAGATCAGCCGGAACGAGTACACGCCGCCCGCGAACACGCCGATCATCAGCACCCAGTACACCGCGGAAGCCAGCGGCGTGCCGGCCAGGTGCACCGCCTCGAGGATGGCGTCCTTTGAGAAGAAGCCGGCGAACGGCGGCAGGCCGGCGTTCGCCCAGGCCGCGATCAGCATCGTCCAGTACGTGACCGGCATCCACTTCTTCAGGCCACCCATGCGGCGCATGTCCTGCTCGTGGTGCATGGCGATGATCACCGAGCCGGCGCCGAGGAACAGCACCGCCTTGAAGAAGGCGTGCGTGGCGAGGTGGAACATGCCCACCGAGTACGCGGAGGCACCCAGCGCCACCGTCATGTAGCCCAGCTGCGACAGCGTCGAGTACGCCACCACGCGCTTGATGTCGAACTGCGTGATCGCCACCAGCGCCATCGAGGCCGCGGTGATCGCGCCGATCACCAGCACCACGTTGAGCGCGGTCTGCGAGAGCTCGAACAGCGGCGACATGCGCGCCACCATGAAGATACCGGCGGTCACCATCGTCGCCGCGTGGATCAGCGCGGAAATCGGCGTCGGGCCTTCCATCGAGTCGGGCAGCCAGACGTGCAGCGGGAACTGCGCGCTCTTGCCCATCGCGCCGATGAAGAGGCCGATGCAGATCACCGTGAGCAGCAGCCACGGGCTGCCGGGCAGGAGCTCGATCGTCTTCGCGGCCACGCTTGGCGCCTGCGCGAACACCGCCGAGTAGTCGAGGCTGCCGAAGTGCGCGAGCACCAGGCCGATGCCGAGCAGGAAGCCGAAGTCGCCCACGCGGTTGACGAGGAAGGCCTTCAGGTTGGCGAAGATCGCCGTCGGGCGCGTGTACCAGAAGCCGATCAGCAGGTACGAGACCAGGCCCACCGCCTCCCAGCCGAAGAACAGCTGCAGGAAGTTGTTCGCCATCACCAGCATCAGCATCGAGAAGGTGAACAGCGAGATGTACGAGAAGAACCGCTGGTAGCCCGGATCCTCGGCCATGTAGCCGATGGTGTAGACGTGCACCATCAGCGAGACGAAGGTCACCACCACCATCATCAGCGCCGACAGGCGGTCGATCAGGAAGCCGATCTCGAGCTTGGTCTCGCCGCTCGTCACCCAGGTGTAGAGCGCGCCGTTCCAGGTGTTGCCGGCCAGCACGTCGTTGAACACGATGCACGAGCCGATGAACGAGACCAGAACCGAGAGGATCGTCACCCAGTGGGCGCCGGCGCGCCCGATCGCGCGGCCGAAGAAGCCGGCGACGATCGCGCCGAACAGCGGCGCAAGGGGCACGAGAAGGTAGAGCGATTTCACGTCGTCATCCCTTCAGGCTGTCGAGGTCGTCCACGTTGATGGTGTTCAGGTTGCGGAACAGCACCACGAGGATCGCGAGGCCGATCGCCGACTCGGCGGCGGCCACCGTGAGGATGAAGAACACCATCACCTGCCCCGACGCGTCGCCGAGGTAGTGCGAGAAGGCGATGAAGTTCAGGTTCACGGCGAGCAGCATCAGCTCGATCGCCA
The DNA here is from genome assembly GCA_964617355.1 of uncultured Enterobacteriaceae bacterium. Taxonomy (GTDB): domain Bacteria; phylum Pseudomonadota; class Gammaproteobacteria; order Burkholderiales; family SG8-39; genus CAZTDU01. The sequence continues at coordinate 719 of CAZTXP010000100.1, read as the reverse complement.
TCAGCAGGATGATCACGTTCTTGCGGTTGAGGAAGATCCCCACCACGCTGATCGCGAACAGGATCGCGCCGAGGACGAGGAAGTGCGAGAGCGACAGGGTGGCCATCAGGCGTCCTTCTCCGCGGGCATCTTCACCAGCTCGACCGCCTCGTCGCGGCGGCGGCGGACCTGCTGCGAGGGATCCTGGTGCCGCACGTCCTTGCGGCCGCGCAGCGTGATCGCGATCGCCGAGATGATCGCCACCAGCAGCACCACGGCCGCGATCTCGAACGCGTAGACGTACTCGGTGTAGATCAGCCGGCCCAGCGCCTTGGTGTTGCTGTAGTCGGCGGGCAGCGCGGGGACGTCGCCCTGCCGGTCGTGGAAGCTGGTCATCAGCACGATCGCGAGCTCGATGACGATCGCCACGCCGACGAACAGCGCGACGGGCAGGTTGCGCCAGAAGCCCTGGCGAACCTGGTCGAGGTTGATGTCGAGCATCATGACGACGAACAGGAACAGCACCATTACCGCGCCCACGTAGACCAGCACCAGCACGATGGCGAGGAACTCTGCTTCCATCAGCAGCCACAGGACCGCGCTGTTGAAGAACGAGAACACGAGCCACAGCGCGGCATGGACCGGATTGCGCGCCGTGATCACGCCGATCGCCGAAGCAATCAGGATCGCCGAGAACAGGTAGAACAGGATGTTGACGATGGTCATGTCAGCGATACCAG
>CAZTXP010000099.1:0-2496 GCA_964617355.1 uncultured Enterobacteriaceae bacterium | reverse complement strand
GCAGCCGCTCGTCTTCGCCGACTGCATGCACCAGGTGGTGGAGGGCAACCGCTCGATCGTGGGCCTGATGCTCGAGTCGCATCTAGAGGCCGGAAACCAGGCTATCCCCGCCAACCTCGCCGACCTGAAGTACGGCGTCTCGGTGACCGACGCCTGCATCGACTGGCCGACCACCGAGGAACTGCTGCGCCGCGGCCGGCGCGACCTGAAGGGCAGGCTCGCGGCGCGCTGATGCTGCGCGAGATATTCCTCGCGAGGGCGCTGCGCTCCTTCGCCGACGGCTTCGTCGCCGTCCTCCTTCCGGCCTATCTCGTCGCGTTGGGGCATGACGCGCTCGGCGTCGGCGCGCTCGGCACCGCGACGCTGATGGGCTCGGCGCTCGCCACGCTCGCGGTCGGGCGCTGGGGTCACCGCTACGCGATTCGGCGCCTGCTGCTCGGTGCCGCGACGCTGATGCTCGCCACGGGGCTCGGTTTCGCCAGTTTCTCGGCGCTGTGGCCGCTGCTCCTCGTGGCCTTCATCGGTCCTCTGAACCCGAGCGGCGGCGACTCGAGCGTGTTCCTGCCGCTGGAGCACACGGTGCTCGCCGCGCACGTGCACGGCGACGCGCGCACCGCGGCCTTCGCGCGCTACGCCTTCATCGGCTCCTTCGCCGGCGCCGCGGGTTCGCTCGCCGCGGCGGTGCCGGACTGGATCGCGCCGCGCGCCGGACTCTCCGCGCTCGATGCGCTGCGCGTGATGTTCCTCGCCTACGCGGCGGTCGCCGTCACGGTCTGGGTGATCTACTGGCGCCTGCCGGTCGAGCCGCGCGAGGACGAGAAGCCCTCGGCGCCGCTCGGGCCCTCGAAGGCCATCGTCTGGAAGCTGGCCGCGCTCTTCAGCATCGATTCGTTCGCCGGCGGCCTCGTGGTGAATTCGCTGCTTGCGCTGTGGCTCTTCGAGCGCTTCGGGCTGTCGCTCGCCGCGGCCGGCGCGTTCTTCTTCTGGTCGGGCCTTTTCAGCGCCGCCTCGCAACTGCTCGCGCCGAAGCTCGCGCAGAGGATCGGCCTTGTCAACACGATGGTGTTCACGCACATCCCGGCGAACCTGTTCCTCGTCGCCGCGGCGTTCGCGACCAGCCTGGAGTGGGCGCTCGGCCTCCTGCTCGCGCGCGCCGCGCTGTCGCAGATGGACGTGCCGGCACGGAGCGCCTACGTGATGGCGGTCGTGACGCCGCCGGAGCGCCCGGCGGCCGCGAGCTTCACCGCCGTGCCGCGCAGCCTCGCCTCGGCGCTCGGCCCTTCGCTCACCGGGTGGCTCCTCGCCGCCGGCAGCTTCGCCGCGCCGCTCGTCGCGTGCGGCGTGCTGAAGATCGCCTACGACCTCGCGGTGTGGGCGGCGTTCCGCAAGGTGCCGCCGCGGGCCTGATGGCCTTCGTGGCCCGGCGCTGCCCTTTAGTACAGGTGTGCCGCCGCGCGCTTCGCACTAGGCTGTGATCGCGTCCACCGAGGGCGGTGGGGCTTGCATCCACAGGGGGTGTCCGATGTTGCGCTGGATCGTCGCAGGAAGCCTGCTCGCGCTGTGCGCGACAGGCCACGCACAGGTGAAGGGCGGAGTGACCTGCCCCAAGGGCAAGGTCGAGCCGAAGTCGATCGGGGCGTACTACGTGCCCGAGAAGAAGGCCCTCACGATCTTCTTCTACACGCAGGCGGTGACCGACGAGGAGATGGACGCCATCCTCGCCAAGGCCGCCGAGTTCAACCTCGGCCGCCCGGCCAAGGGGCCCGGCGCTGGCGCGAAGAACAAGTACGTGAAGTACGCCTTCAAGGCGTGGACCTCGGCGGACCCGAAGTCCGGCGGCTTCACGGAGAAGGACGTCGGCTCCGGGACCTACTTCAGCTTCGTCTGCGATACCGAGAAGGTCCCGGACATCCCGTTCAAGGAGCGGGCGGCGAAGGTGAAGGCCGCGTTCCCGACGTTCTCGGTGGAACTCAAGCAGGGCGGCAAGGTATCCGTCGCCAGCAAGGGTTCGCACACCGGCAAGCCCGGCGACAAGTACGACGTCACCGCCAGCTGGGACGTCCAGGGCGTCGGCAAGGTGCGGGTCTACGAGTAGGGCTACTGCTGCGGCAACCCCGCCTGCTTGACGAGCTTGCCCGCCATTTCGCGCTGCTGGCGGATGAACTGCGCGAACTCGGCGGGCGTGCTGCCCACCGCGATCAGCCCCATCTCGGCGATCTTCGCCGACACCTCGGGCTGCTTCATCGCGCGCACCAGTTCGGCGTTCAGCTTCGACACGACGTCGGCGGGCGTGCCGCCGGGGGCGCAGACGCCGTACCAGGTGCCGGCGTCGTAGCCGGGCACGCCGGCCTCGGAGATCGTCGGCACCTCCGGGAAGGTCGCCACGCGCTGCGGCGTCGACACCGCGATCGCGCGCAGCTTGCCGGACTTCACGTGCGGGATCAGCGTCACCATGTTGTCGAGCATGGCGTGCGTCTGGCCGCCGAGCAGGTCGGT
>CAZTXP010000098.1:0-3608 GCA_964617355.1 uncultured Enterobacteriaceae bacterium | reverse complement strand
TGTTGTTGACCCACGTGCCGCGCGTGTGCTGGTTGAAGCCCATCGTCCAGAACGAGGTCACCTTGACCTTCGGGTCGGCGTAGAGCTCGGCGAGCGCCTTCAGTTTCTCGACCGGCACGCCGGAGATCTGGCTGGTCTTCTCCGCGGTGTACTCGGAGACGAACTTGGCGTACTCCTCGAAGGTCATCGGCGTCGAGTCGTTCGGGTTGCCCTTGGGCTTGCCGTCGGCGCCGGGGTAGCCGTTCGACTTGGCGTCCTTCTCCAGCGCATGCACCGGCCGCAGCCCGTAGCCGATGTCGGTGGCGCCCTTCCTGAAGTTGACGTTCTTCTTCACGAAGTCCTGGTTCACGCGCCTGGTGCTGATGATGTGGTGCGCGATGAAGTTGAGGATGGCGAGGTCGGTCTGCGGCTTGAAGATGATCGACTGGTCGGCGAGGTCGAAGCTGCGGTGCTCGTAGGTCGACAGCACCGAGACCTTGACGTGCGGGTGCGACAGGCGCCGGTCGGTGACGCGGCTCCACAGCACCGGGTGCATCTCGGCCATGTTCGAGCCCCAGAGCACGAACGCGTCGGCCTGCTCGATGTCGTCGTAGCAGCCCATCGGCTCGTCGATGCCGAAGGTGCGCATGAAGCCCGCGACCGCGCTCGCCATGCAGTGGCGCGCGTTCGGGTCGAGGTTGTTCGAGCGGAATCCCGCCTTCCAGAGCTTGGCGGCGGCATAGCCCTCCCAGATCGTCCACTGGCCGGAGCCGAACATGCCGACCCCGGCGGGCCCGTCGGACTTGAGCGCCGCCTTCCATTTCTCGGCCATCAGGTCGAAGGCCTCGTCCCAGCTCACCGGCACGAAGTCGCCGTTCTTGTCGTACTTGCCGTCCTTCTTGCGCATCAACGGCGTGGTCAGCCGGTCCTTGCCGTACATGATCTTGGAGAGGAAGTAGCCCTTGATGCAGTTCAGGCCCCGGTTCACCGGCGCGTCCGGGTCGCCCTGCGTGGCGACGACGCGGCCTTCCTGCACGCCGACCATCACGGCGCAGCCGGTGCCGCAGAAGCGGCACGGCGCCTTGTCCCAGCGCACGGCGACGTCGGTGGCGGACTTGGCCTCGCCCTTGGCGGCGGCCTTCTTCGCGTCCGCGGCGACGGCCACGAGCGGCAGTCCGGCGGCGGTGGCGGCGGCAGCGAGGGCCTGGGCCTTGAGGAAGCTTCTGCGGTCGGTTTCCATCAGGAGGTCTCCGAATGTTCGTAGACGAGGGACGTGTTGAGGACGTTGGGCCAGAGCGCGATCTGCGCGAGGGTCTCGGCGGCGGTCTGCGTCGCCGCGTCCTCGATGACGAGGACCATGCGGCCGTCGCCCGGGTCGATCGCGAGGTCGGTGCCGGGCAGCGCGCGCAACTGCCCAGCGACCGTTTCGCGGTCGGCCGGGCGGGTCCTGACGATGACGCCCAGGATGCTCATGTTTCGCGCTGCGATGCACCAGACATGCGCAAAGGCTACCGGCGCGCGGGCACGCGGACTTGAGTTGAATCAAGAAAGCGGGGCTAAAGGCCCCAAGACGGACAGGGGTGTACGGTTTATTGACGCCGGATCAATCGAGCAGCCGGACGGTCACCCGGGTCCGGCCCTCGGCGCGCTCGGCGAACAGCGCCCCGTACTCCGGCAGTTCGACCCAGGAAGCGGTGTCGCGCGACAGGGGCTCGCTCGCGACGATGATCGAGTCGGCCTGCGCCGCGCCCCCGGCCATGCGCCACTCGCCCTCGTGCAGGCCGTAGTCGGACCCGAGCGTGTACCAGAGCGACAGGAAGTTCAGGTTCGCCTCGTGCACCTGCGACGGGTCGCCGGTGCGATAGCAGCCGAAGTCGAAGCAGTAGCGCACGGCGGCCAGCCGCGCTCCGTCGGTGAGGAACAGGTTCACCGACGAGGACAGGCGGATGCCGAGTTGCGCGCGCACGTCGCGGATGATCGAGAGCGCGCGTTCGAGCGCGGCGAACACCTCGTCGCGCGAGGCCGTGCCGGCGGGATCCGGAAGCTGGGACACGAACAGGGCGTAGATCCACTCGCTGTCGGTCGTGCCGCGGATCTGCGGCAGGAACTCGGGCTTCACGTGCCTTGCGAGGTGGCGCTTCATGTCGGCGATGCCGGCGAGGTCGCCGTTGTGCGCAAGCGACCAGGGCACGCCGTCGAACTGGAACGGATGCACGTTCTGCAGCGAGATGTCGACGCGCGTCGAGTAGGCGACGCCGCGCACGTGCGCGAGCACGCAGCCGGCGCGCACCTTCTCGGCGAGGTTCTTCAGGTTGCGGTCGAACACCGGCAGCGACTGCGAGGCATACACGAAGGGGCGCGCCGCATCGTGGGAATCGGGGGCCCAGGCGCGCATGCCGAATCCGGCGAGGTTCAGCATGTGCAGCATCTTCGGCATGTACGACTGCCGGATCAGCGCCGAGTCCGGCCGGAACAGCAGGTCGTCCAGCAGCACCGGACGGCCGAGGTAGAGGAGCGCGCGGCACATGGCGGTTGCGCGCCCGGCCCGCTACGCGGCCTTCACGCGGCGCACCAGCGCGCGGGTGAAGTCTCGGGTCTTCGCGTCGCCACCGAGATCCTTGGTGCGCACGCCGTCCTCGCGCAGCACGCGGTCTAGCGCCGAGCGGATCGCGCTGGCGCGCGTGCGGTGGCCGACGTGGTCGAGCATCATGCAGCCGGCGAGCAGCAGCGCCGTGGGATTGGCGATGCCCTTTCCGGCGATGTCGGGCGCGGAGCCATGCACCGCCTCGAAGATCGCCGCCTTCTCGCCGATGTTCGCGCCGGGTGCCATGCCGAGGCCGCCGACGAGGCCCGCGAGCAGGTCGGAGAGGATGTCGCCGAAGAGGTTGGTGGTGACGATGACGTCGTACTGCCACGGGTTCAGCACCAGTTGCATCGCGCACGCGTCGACGATGCGATCGTCGATCGCGAGCTTCTTCGAGTACTTCTTCGCCTCGTCGCGCGCGGTCTCGAGGAACACGCCGGTGAGCGCCTTCAGCACGTTCGCCTTGTGCACGATGGTCACCTTGCGGCGCCGGTTCTTCACCGCGTAGTCGAGCGCGAACTTCGCGATGCGCCGGCTGCCGGCGCGCGTATTGACGCCGGAGGAGATGGCGACCGCGTGCGGATCGTCTCCGATCGCGAGGTAGTGCTCCCACGCGACGTAGAGGCCCTCGATGTTCTCGCGCACCAGCACGAGATCGATGTCCTCGTAGCGCCCGCCCGGGACCAGCGTGCGCACCGGGCGGAGGTTGGCGTAGAGGCCGAATTCCTCGCGCAGCCTCACGTTCACGGAGCGGAACCCGCCGCCGACCGGGGTTTCCAGCGGCCCCTTCAGCGCGAGGCGCGTGCGGCGGATCGAGTCGAGCAGCGCGGGCGGCAACGGATCGCCGAAGCGCTTCGCGGCCGCCTTGCCGCCGGCCTGGCGGTCCCAGCGAAACGGCGCGCCGGCGGCGGCGAGGATCTCCACCACCGCGGCGACGATTTCGGGACCGATGCCGTCGCCGGGGACGAGCGTCGCGGGAATGGCGCGTGCGGGCGTGCGGGAAGCTTTCGTCATGGGGCGCAAGGATAGTCGCGATCGCTTACGC
>CAZTXP010000097.1:0-7150 GCA_964617355.1 uncultured Enterobacteriaceae bacterium | reverse complement strand
GGCGCCGCGTGCTACGTCGCGGGCGTGAACCCGAAGAAGGCCGGCGAGAACTTCGAGGGCATCCCGATCTACGGCACGGTGCGCGACGCGAAGGAGAAGGCGGGCGCGAACGTGTCGGTGATCTACGTGCCGCCGCCGTTCGCCGCCGCGGCGATCTGGGAGGCGGTCGAGGCCGACCTCGACCTCGCCATCTGCATCACCGAAGGCATCCCGGTGCGCGACATGATCGAGGTGCGCGACCGCATGCGGCGCGAGAACCGCAAGACGCTGCTGCTCGGGCCGAACTGCCCGGGCGTGATCACGCCCGACGAGATCAAGATCGGCATCATGCCGGGCCACATCCACAAGAAGGGGCGCGTCGGCGTGGTGTCGCGCTCCGGCACGCTCACGTACGAGGCGGTCGGGCAGCTGACGGAACTCGGCATCGGCCAGTCGACCGCGGTCGGCATCGGCGGCGACCCGGTGAACGGCCTGAAGCACATCGACGTGCTGAAGCTCTTCAACGACGACCCGGACACCGACGCGGTGATCATGATCGGCGAGATCGGCGGGTCGGATGAGGAGACTGCGGCCGAGTGGGTGAAGGCGAACATGAAGAAGCCCGTGGTCGGCTTCATCGCCGGCGTCACCGCCCCGCCGGGCAAGCGCATGGGCCACGCGGGCGCGATCATCTCTGGCGGCAAGGGCACGGCGCAGGAGAAGCTCGCGGTCATGGAGTCCTGCGGCATCCGCGTAACCAAGAACCCCGCGGAGATGGGCAAGCTCCTCAAGTCGGCGCTGCGGTAGCGCGAGGGCTCGGCGCGTGGACGCGGCGGCGCTGCACGCGGTGTCGCTCTGCCGCGGGCTCGACCGTCGCGCGGTGGAATCGCTCCTCGCGGTCGCGCGACCGGTGTCGTACCTTGCCGGCGCCGAACTCGTCCGCCAGGGTGAGCCGACCCGCGGCGCCTTCCTCGTCCGACAGGGCGAAGCAGAAGCGCGCGTGGCGCTGCCCGCGGGCGGCTTCCTCGCCGTGGCCGCGCTCTCCGACGGTTCCGTGTTCGGCGAGATGTCGCTCGTCGAGCGCGGCGTGTGCTCGGCGACGGTGGTGGCGAAGACGAACGTCGATGGCTGGTTCATCGGCCGCGACGAGTTCCGCGCACTGGCCGCGAGCCGCGATCCGGCCGCGCTTGCCATCCAGCGCGCCCTCACCGACACGCTTGCCGGCAAGCTTTCCCAGCTGAACGAGCGCGTGCGCGCGCATCCCCCGCAGGAGCTGCATCCCGTGGTCGCCTTGCCGCCGCCGCGCGATCCGCTCGACGGTGCCGTCCGCTCGCGCAAGGCCTCGTTCGACTGGCGCGCCTTCCTGCCGCTGCTGCCGTTCTTCGAGGGCTTCGATGCGGACGAGATCGACGAGCTCGTCGCCGGCGCTTCGGTGCTGGAACTGCCGCGCGGGGCATGGATCCTGCGCGCCGGCACGCCGTCGGCGGCGTGCTTCCTGGTCGTGCGCGGCGCGGTCGAGGTGCTGGCGGGGCCGGACGACGCGGTGCGGCGCGTCGCCATCGCGGGACCGGGCGAGCTTGTCGGCTACATGGGCGTGCTGCGCGGCTCGCGGCATACGGCGAGCGCGCGGGCGCGCGAAGACGCCTGCCTGCTCGAAATCTCGCGCGAGGCGTTCGCGGCCCTGTACGGCGGCGCGAGCGGGACCTCCGTGAGCCTGATCCACTCGATCCACCGTGCGCTGCTGCGCGCGATCACGCGCACCAATACCCAGCTCACCCGGCTCATCAGCCACGCGCAGCTCGAAGCGTCGCTGCCGCGGACCGAACTCGAGGCGGCGCTGCACGCGCAGGGCTGGAGGCCGGCCTCGTGATCGATCCGCGGCGGCGGCGCTTCCTGCGCGGGCGCTTCGGGGCGGTGCGGGAGCCCGTGGTCGCGCCGCCACGGCCGCCGTGGGCGCTCGCCGAGCCGGAATTCCTCGCCGCGTGCACGCGCTGCGGCGACTGCGTGCGAGCCTGCCCGCGCGCGCTGCTGGCCAAGGGCGAGGGCGGCTATCCGGTGGTGAGCTTCGCGTCGAAGGGCTGCGACTTCTGCGGCGCCTGCGACAAGGCCTGTGTGCCGCGTGCGATCGACCGTTCGCGCGTCGTCGCGGCGTGGAAATGGAAGGCGGTGGTGGATGGCCGCTGCCTCGCCGAGCAGCGGGTCGAGTGCCGCATCTGCGCCGACGCCTGCGATGCGCGCGCGATCCGCATGGTCCCGGAGGTCGGCGGGGTCGCGAAGCCGCAGGTGGACGCGGCGGCGTGCACGGGGTGCGGGGAATGCAAGGCGCCGTGCCCGACCGGCGCCATCCACATGATTGACCCCGGCGCGACCGGCTAGTCTTTCTTCGCCCCGGCTTTCGCGGGTTCGGTCGGCAGGTGCGCCGAGTCGGGCTTGGGCGCGCCGATGTTCTGCTCGATCGCCGGCAGCGTGTGCGCGATGCCCTTGTGGCAGTCGATGCAGGTCTTGCCCTCGTTGAACGCCTGCTGGTGCGTGGCGCTGGAGCGCTTGTTCTGCTCCGCGTAGTCCATGAACTCGAAGTGGTGGCAGTTGCGGCACTCGCGGCTGTCGGTGCGCTTCATGCGGTCCCACTCGTGCTGCGCGAGTTCGAGGCGCTTGGCGTTGAACTTCTCCGGCGTGTCGATCGAGCCGAGCGCCTTGTGCAGCAGCTCGTTCGAGGCCTGGATCTTGCGGACGATCTTGTAGGTCCATTCCTTCGGCACGTGGCAGTCCGGGCAGGTGGCGCGCACGCCGGTGCGGTTCTGGAAGTGGATCGTGTTGCGGTACTCGACGTAGACGTTGTCGCGCATCTCGTGGCAGGAGATGCAGAACTTCTCCGTGTTGGTCGCTTCCAGCACGGTGTTGAAGCCGCCCCAGAAGATGATCCCCACGGCGAACGCGCTCGTCGCCAGCAATCCCTTCGGGCTGGTGGCCAGCGCCCACAGGCGCCCGATCAGGCCCTTCTTCTTGTCGTCGGCCATGGCGATCCCCGGGGCTACTGCAGGCCGCGGGCGCGGCGGAAGGTGTTGTCCACGAGCGGCTTGGCGTCGGTCTGGGACACGTGGCACTGCGTGCAGAAGTAGCGCCGCGGCGAGATGTTGTCGAGTTCCTGCCCCTCGCGCGTGCGGAAGTGCGTGACGCTCACCTTGGTGGCGCCCGACTGCTTCGTCTTCTGCCACGCGTGGCAGTCCATGCACTTGTTGAAGTTCGCGGTGATCTGGTAGCCCTGGATCGTGTGCGGGATCAGCGGCGGTTGCTGCACGAAGTCGCGGTCGGACGGGCCGTGGTCGCGTTCCTGGCGCACGGCATCGGGCGGGATGTCCTGGTTGAGCGGCGTGCCGCCGCGCAGGCCCTGCATCTTCACGGGCGCGGTGTCCCCGGCCGTGGCGGGCACCGCGGCAAGCGCGACGAGGCAGGCGGCGAGCGCGAGCCGGGCGATGGAGGCGAGGGAGGGCATGTCAGTCTCTCCGGAGGTCGAAGCGATGGGTGAGTCGGAAGACGTCCTTGCTGCAGACGTCGATGCAGCGGCCGCAATTGGTGCAGGCGGCGTCGCGGATCACGGGGCCGGCGCCGTCCTTGGCCTTCAGCGGCGCGGGGATCACCTGCGGCTCGGGGCAGACGGCGTAGCAGTCGGCGCAGTCGTTGCAGCGCGACGAATGGGCGGCGGACACGCGCAGCAGGCTCTTCGCGCCGATGAGCGCGTACGCGGCGCCGGCGGGGCAGAGATGCCCGCACCAGCCACGCGGCGAGACGAGGAGGTCGAAGAGGAACACCGCGGCGGTGACGCCCCACGCGAGGCCGCCGCCGAAGATGAGCGCGCGCTGCGTCATCGAGACCGGGTTCACGGATTCCCAAACGGCGAGTCCGCTCGCCGCGCTGGCGACGAGCACGGCGCCGAGGATCCAGTAGCGCAGGCTGCGGTCCGGAGCGCGGCCCGTGGTGATGCCGATGCGGCGACGCAGCCAGGCCGCGGCGTCGGTCACGACGTTCACCGGACAGGCCCAGGCGCAGAAGGCGCGGCCGCCGACGAAGGCGTAGAACGCGGCGACGATGCCCGCGCCGATCAACGCGCTCAGTTCCGGCGCATGCCGCGTCGCGAGCACCTGCGCGAGCAGGAACGGATCGGTCAGCGGCAGCACGCCGAGCGTCAGGCTTGAGGACAGGTTGCCCTTCACGATCCACAGGCCGGCCAGCGGGCCGGCGAGGAAGAGGCCGAGGATGCCGAGCTGCGACAGCCGGCGCAGCGCGAGGAACCGGTGGGCCTTCCACCAGCCCTTCGCGAGCGAAGCAGCCGGGAAGCCGGTGGGGCCGACGAGCGTATTCATCGCCGCAACCCCTGTCCCGCCTGTCCCGGCGCGGCCGGGTAGGGCGCGCCGCCGGAGCGCAGCGGCTCGAGGTCGCCCGGCACCGGCTCGGAGGGCAGGTTCTGCACCGGCGCGTCGAAGCGCGGTCGTCCCGGCTGGTTGGCCGGTTCCCAGCCCTTGCGATAGTGCGCTGCCGGCGCGCCCCGCGCGAGCGTCCTCGGCATCACCTTGATCGCGGCTTCGTCCAGCACGCAGCTCTTCTCGCACTTGCCGCAGCCGGTGCACGCGTCGGCGTGGACCGTGGGCAGGAACATCGCGTGGCGGTCGCTGCGCGGGTTCGAGATCTTCTCCAGCGTGATCGCCTTGTCGATCACCGGGCAGACGCGGTAGCAGACGTCGCAGCGCAGGCCGAGGAAGTTGAGGCAGTTCTCCTCGTCGACGAGCGCGGCGAGCCCCATGCGCGCCTTGCCGATGTCGGACAGCGAATGGTCGAGCGCGCCGGTGGGGCACGCCTTCACGCACGGGATCGACTCGCACATCTCGCACGGGATGCGGCGCGCCTCGAAGTACGGCGTGCCGACCGCGACGCCGAGGCCGACGCCGGCCGACCAGTCGGCGAGGCGCAGGTTCTGCGGCGGGCAGTCACGCACGCACAGGCCGCAGCGCACGCAGGCGCCGAGGAACTTCTCCTCGTCGAGCGCGCCGGGCGGGCGCAGGGCCTGCGCCGGCCGCGCGACCGCCGTGCGCGCGACGAGCGTCGCGCCGCCGGCCACGAGCCCGGCGGCGGCGGCGCTGGAGCACGCCTGCAGCAGTTGTCGGCGGGAGAGGCCCATCGCGCGATCCTCAGGCGCGGCTGACCTTCACGGCGCACTTCTTGAAGTCCGTCTCCTTCGAGATCGGGCAAGTGGCGTCCAGCGTGAGCTTGTTGACGAGCTTGCCTTCGTCGAAGAAGGGCACGAACACGAGCCCTCGGGGTACCTTGTTGCGCCCGCGCGTCTCGACGGCAAACTGCACTTCGCCGCGGCGCGACTGCACCTTCACCTTCATGCCGCGCTGGATGCCGCGCGCGGCGGCGTCGTCCGGGTGCATGAAGAGCTGCGCCTCGGGGACCGCGCGGTGCAGTTCGGCGACGCGGCGCGTCATCGAGCCGGTGTGCCAGTGTTCCAGCACGCGGCCGGTGCACAGCCACAGGTCGAACTCCTTGTCCGGCGCCTCGGCGGCGGGCTGGTAGGGCAGCGCGAAGATGTTCGCCTTGCCGTCCTTGTTGCCGTAGAACTTCACGCCCTCGCCGGCCTTCACGTACGGGTCGTAGCCCTCGCGGAAGCGCCACAGAGTCTCCTTGCCGTCCACCACCGGCCAGCGCAGGCCGCGCACCTCATGGTAGGTCTCGAACGGCGCGAGGTCGTGCGCGTGGCCGCGGCCGAACTCGGCGTATTCCTCGAACAGGCCCTTCTGCAGGTAGAAACCGAAGGCCTTCGCCTCGTCGTTGGTGTACTCCGGGATGTACTTCGCGTTCACCTTCGCGAGGTCGCCGACCGGGTACTTGTCCACCTTGCCGTTCTTGTAGAGCACATCGAACAAGGTCTTGCCCTTCCACTTCGGCATCTTCTCGAGCAGCTCGGCGGGCCATACCTCCTCGACCTTGAAGCGCTTGGAGAACTCGACGTACTGCCAGAGATCCGACTTCGACTGGCCGGGCGCCGACACCTGCTGGCGCCAGAACTGCGTGCGGCGCTCTGCGTTGCCGTAGGCGCCTTCCTTCTCGACCCACATCGCCGAGGGCAGCACGAGATCGGCGGCCATCGCGGAGGCGGTCGGGTAGGCGTCGCTGACGACGACGAAGGTCGCCGGGTTGCGCCAGCCGGGCAGGATCTCGCCGTTGACGTTCGGCCCGGCCTGCACGTTGTTGGTGGTGCTGGTCCAGTAGCACTTGAGTTTCCCATCCTTCAGCGCGCGGCTCTGCGCCACGGCGTGCAGGCCGATGTTGCCGGGCAGCGTCCCCGGCGGCAGCTGCCAGAGTTCCTCGGTGTGCTTGCGGTGCTCTGGGTTGGTCACGACCATGTCGGCCGGCAGCCGGTGCGCGAACGTGCCCACCTCGCGCGCGGTGCCGCACGCCGAAGGCTGGCCCGTGAGCGAGAACGGGCTGTTGCCCGGCTGGCTGATCTTGCCCACCAGCAGGTGCACGTTGTAGATCATGTTGTTGACCCACGTGCCGCGCGTGTGCTGGTTGAAGCCCATGGTCCAGAACGATGTCACCTTGACCTTCGGGTCGGCGTAGAGTTCGGCGAGCGCCTTCAGCTTCTCCACCGGCACGCCCGAGATCTCGCTCGTCTTCTCGGCGGTGTATTCCGAGACGAACTTGGCGTATTCCTCGAACGTCATCGGCGTCGAGTCGTTCGGGTTGCCCTTGGGCTTGCCGTCGGCGCCCGGGTAGCCGTTCGACTTGGCGTCCTTCTCGAGCGCGTGCACCGGGCGCAGGCCGTAGCCGATGTCCGTCGCCCCTTTCCTGAAGTTGACGTTCTTCTTCACGAACTCCTGGTTCACGCGCTTGGTGCTGATGATGTAGTGCGCGATGTAATTGAGGATCGCGAGGTCGGTCTGCGGCTTGAAGATGAGCGACTGGTCCGCGAGGTCGAAGCTGCGGTGCTCGTAGGTCGAGAGCACCGCCACCTTGACGTGCGGGTGCGACAGGCGCCGGTCGGTGACGCGGCTCCACAGCACGGGGTGCATCTCGGCCATGTTCGAGCCCCACAGGACGAAGGCGTCCGCCTGCTCGATGTCGTCGTAGCAGCCCATCGGCTCGTCGATGCCGAAGCTGCGCATGAACCCGG
>CAZTXP010000096.1:0-13800 GCA_964617355.1 uncultured Enterobacteriaceae bacterium | reverse complement strand
GGTTGCTGGACGAAGTGCGGAAAGAACAAGGAGCGTGACCATGAACCTGATTCAGACGCTGGAAGCGGAAGAGATCAAGCGGCTCGGCAAGACCATCCCCGACTTCGTGCCGGGCGACACGGTGATCGTGAACGTCAACGTGGTCGAGGGCGAGAGGAAGCGCGTGCAGTCCTTCGAGGGCGTGGTGGTCGGCAAGCGCAACCGCGGCCTCAACTCCTCGTTCGTGGTGCGCAAGATCTCCTCGGGCGAGGGCGTGGAGCGCACGTTCCAGACCTACTCGCCGCTGGTCGCCTCGATCGAGGTGAAGCGAAAGGGCGACGTGCGCCGCGCGAAGCTCTACTACCTGCGCAGCCGCTCGGGCAAGTCGGCGCGCATCCGCGAGAAGATCGGCGCGTCGACCGCGTCCGCCGCGGAATAATCCTCGCGTCGGGCGTCGCGCCCGCGACGCGAACGGGGGCACCTGCGGGTGCCCCTTTTCATTCCAACCTTCCTATAATCATCGCCATGCGCCGCGAGACCGCCGCCATCAGCCCGATCACGGAGATCATCGCCGAGGTGAAGGCGGGGCGCATCGTCGTGCTGGTCGACGACGAGGACCGCGAGAACGAGGGCGACCTCTTCTTCGCCGCCGAGTTCGTCACGGCCGACAAGATCAACTTCCTTGCCACGCACGGCCGCGGCCTGGTCTGCATGCCGATCACGCCGGACCACGCCGATCGCCTCGGCCTCGCGCCGATGGTGTCGAACAACCGCACGCGGCACGGCACCAACTTCACCGCGTCGATCGAGGCGGCCGAGGGCATCTCGACCGGCATCTCGGCGGCGGATCGCGCGCTGACCATCAAGGTCGCCACCGCGTCGGACGCGCGCGCCGAGCACATCGTGCAGCCGGGCCACGTGTTCCCGCTCGTCGCGCAGCCTGGCGGCGTGCTGGTGCGCGCCGGTCATACCGAGGCGTGCTGCGATCTCGCGCGCCTCGCCGGCCTCGCGCCGGCCGCAGTGATCTGCGAGATCATGAACGAGGACGGCACGATGGCGCGGCTGCCGGACCTCATCGAGTTCGCCGGGCGCCACCGGCTGAAGATCGGCACCATCGCCGACCTGATCGAATATCGCTCCAGCAACGAGTCGCTCGTGCGCCGCATCGGCGACCGCCCGATGGACACCGCGTGGGGGCGCTTCCGGCTGGTGGCTTACCGCGACTTGCCGACCCAGTCGAGCCACCTCGCGCTGGTCGCCGGCGCGCCTTCGCGAGACGTCGAGACGCTGGTGCGCGTGCACGAGCCGTTGTCGATCGTCGACCTGCTCGACGCCGGCCGCGGCGCCCACTCCTGGGGCGTCGGCGAGGCGCTCCAGACCATCGCGAAGGCGGGCTGCGGCGTCGTGGTGCTGCTGAACTGCTCGCAGACCGACGACGCGCTCGAGGCACGCCTCGCGGATACGCGGGCGCCCACGCCCGGCCGCAGCACCGACCTGCGCAACTACGGCATCGGCGCGCAGATCCTGCGCGACCTCGGCGTCGGCAAGATGCGACTCATGGCGGAACCGCGCAAGATGCCGAGCATGGCCGGCTTCGGCCTCGAGGTCGCCGGCTACGCCGAATCCCCGCGGCGGGCATGATGCGCCTCGGCATCGTCGCCAGCCGCTTCAACGAGGCCGTCTGCAACGAGCTGGTCGCGCGCGCGCGCAAGGCCGCGGCCGAACTCGGCGCCGAAGTGGTCCTCGAGACGGTGCCCGGCGCGCTCGAGATCCCGCTCGCGCTGCAATGGATGGCGCAGACCGGAAAGTACGACGCGCTGGTCGCCATCGGCGCGGTGATTCGCGGCGATACCTACCACTTCGAGGTCGTGTCGAATGAATCGGCGCGCGGCGTGATGGACGTCGCGCTCGAGTCCGGCCTCCCAGTGGCCAACGGCATCCTCACCACCGACACCGACGAGCAGGCCGAGGCGCGCCTCGACAAGGGCGCGGAGGCGGTGCGCGTGGCGGTCGAGATGGCGAACCTGCGGCGCAAGGTCGCCGGCTGATGGCCACCAGTTCAAAGACCGCGCGGCGGCGTGCGCGCGAGTTCGCGATGCAGGCGCTCTACGCCTGGCAGTTGTCCGGCGCCGCGCCCGCGGACCTCGTCGCGCAGATGAAGGAGCGCGAGGGGCAGGAGCGCGCCGACGTCGCGTTCGCCGAGCGCCTGCTGCGCGGCGTGATCGCCGAGGCCGACACGCTGCGACCGCGCATCGCGGACTGCGTGGCGCGCAGCTTCGAGAGCCTCTCGCCGGTCGAGCGGGCGATCCTCTATCTCGGCGCGTGGGAACTCGCCCACGACCCGGAGACGCCGTTCAAGGTCGTGCTGAACGAGGCCATCGAGCTCGGCAAGAGCTTCGGCGGCGAGGGCGGCTACAAGTTCGTCAACGGCGCGCTCGAGAAGCTCGCCTCGAGCCTCAGGCCCGAGGAAGTGGCGAGCGCGCGGCGCGCCACGGCCTAGCGGCCGCCCGCGAGCCCGCGTCCGGGGAGACCGGCTTGCCCTCCGAGTTCGAGCTGATCCGAAAGTACTTCTCGCGCCCGCCGAAGCAATCGGTGCTCGGTGTCGGCGACGACTGCGCGCTGGTGCGCGTGGATGCGGGCGCCGAACTGGCGATCTCCACCGACATGCTGCTGGAAGGCCGACACTTCGCGGCCGGTGCCGACCCGCGCCTGCTCGGACACAAGGCGCTCGCGGTCAACCTCTCGGACCTCGCCGCGATGGGCGCGACGCCCGGCTGGGCGACGCTCGCGCTCGCCATGCCGAGCGCGAACGAGAAGTGGGTCGCCGCGTTCGCCAAGGGCCTGTACGCGCTCGCCGAGCGCCACGGCGTCGACCTCGTCGGCGGAGACACGACGCGCGGCCCGCTGACGATCTGCATCACGGTGTTCGGCGAGGTGCCCGCGGGGCTCGGCCTCTATCGCGCCGGCGCGCGGCCGGGCGACGACATCTGGGTCTCGGGCGCCCTCGGCGGCGCCGGCTACGCGCTCGAGCAGCCGGGCCTGCGCGTCGCGGCGAAGCGCCTGCACGAACCCGAGCCGCGCGTCGAACTCGGCGAGCGCCTGCGCGGCATCGCCACGAGCGCCATCGACGTCTCCGACGGCTTTGCGCAGGACCTCGGCCACATTCTCGAGCGCTCCGGCGTCGGCGCCCTAGTGCACTACGATCGCCTGCCGCGCGATCCGGCGTTCGCGCGCGAAGCCGATCCGCGGCGCATCGCGCGCTGCGTGCTCGCGGGCGGCGACGACTACGAACTCGTGTTCACGGCCCCGCAGTCGCGGCGCGACGAGATCGAGGCGCTGTCGCGCGACCTCGGGCTGCCGCTCTCGTGCGTCGGCGCGATCCAGAAGGGCGACAAGCTGCAGCTCCTCGCCGCCAACGGTCGCCCGATGGCCGTGCCGCGCGGCTTCGACCACTTCGCGCGCTAGGCCGGCGTGAGCGCGCGCCCCGACGCCCGCTTCGCCTTCGGCCACCCGGCGCATTTCGTCGCGCTGGGCTTCGGAGCAGGGCTTGCGCCGTTCGCGCCGGGCACCATCGGCACGCTGCTGGCGTTCCCGTTGTGGTGGGTGATGGATCGCGGCTACGAGCCGGAGATCTTCCTAGGCCTGATCGCGTTCTTCTTCGCCGCGGGCGTCTGGGCCTGCGAGCTCGCGGGCCGGCACCTCGGCGTCGCCGACCACGGCGCGTTCGTCTGGGACGAGGTGGTCGCGTTCCTCCTCGTGCTCGCGATCGCGCCCGAGGGCTTCGGCTGGCAGCTCGCCGCGTTCCTGCTGTTCCGTTTCTTCGACATCGTGAAGCCTTCGCCGATCCGCGAGGCCGAGCGCCGCTTCAAGGGCGGCTTCGGCGTCATGCTCGACGACCTGATCGCCGCGGGCTACACGCTCCTGGTGCTGGCGCTCGCGAAGCGCCTCCTCTTCGAATGAGCCGCGACGCGCTCGGCACGCTCGCGGTGATCGTCGGTGCGCGCCTGAAGGGCGCGGGCGAGGTGCTCGTCACCGCGGAATCGTGCACCGGCGGCTGGGTCGGCCAGGCGGTGACCGCGGTGGCCGGCAGTTCCGAGTGGTTCGACCGGGGCTTCGTCACCTATTCGAACGCCGCGAAGCAGGAAATGCTCGGCGTCTCCGCCGCCACGCTGGAGCGCCACGGCGCGGTGAGCGAGGAGACGGCGGGCGAGATGGCGTCCGGCGCACTCGCACGGAGTGCCGGCACGATCGCGGTGTCGATCACCGGCGTCGCCGGCCCCGGCGGCGGCAGCGCCGCGAAACCCGTCGGGCTGGTGTGCTTCGGCTGGGCCACGAAGGGTGGCGTGGTGGTGGAATCGCGCCGCTTCGACGGCGACCGCGACAGCGTGCGGCGGCAGGCCGTGCTGCGCGCGCTGCAAGGCGTGATCGAGCGCCTTGACGACGCTGCGGCGCAGGTCTAAATAAACCGCATGGATGCCTCGCGGAACGTCGCGGCAGTGCGGCCGGCGGCCGTCGCCGGGGCCTTCTATCCCCGCGATGCGCAGGAACTCGCCTCGGAACTCGACGAGATGCTGGCCGCGGTCGAGTCCTTCGAGCCGCGCTTCGGGTTCCCGAAGGCGCTCGTGGTGCCGCATGCCGGCTACATCTACTCCGGGCCGATGGCCGCCCGCGCCTACGACGAAATCGCCGGTGCACGCGGACTCGTGCGCCGCGTCGTGCTGCTCGGGCCGGTGCATCGCGTGCCGGTGCGCGGCCTCGCGCTGCCCGGCGCGCGCGCCTTCGCCACGCCGCTGGGCGAAGTGCCGGTCGACGCCGCCGCGGTCGCCGCGCTGCAAGGCCTGCCGCAGGTCGTGACGAGCGCGCCGGCGCACGCGATGGAGCATTCGCTGGAGGTGCAGTTGCCGTTCCTGCAGCGCGTGCTCGGCCCGGGATTCGCGCTGGTGCCGCTCGCGGTCGGCGACGCCACCGCGGACGAGGTCGCGCAGGTGCTCGAACGCCTCTGGGGCGGGCGCGAAACGCTGGTCGTCGTCTCGACCGATCTCTCGCACTACCACCCGTACGAGGTCTCGCGTCGCGTCGACGCCGAGACCGCCGCGAAGGTCGAGGCCTTCGACACCGACATCCGTCACGAGCAGGCCTGCGGCGCGACGCCGCTGAACGGCTTGCTGCGGCTGGCGCGCGCCAAGGGCCTCGCGATGCGCCGGCTCGGCGTCTGCAATTCCGGCGACACCGCCGGCGGCAAGGGCCGGGTGGTGGGCTATGGCGCGTTCGCGCTCGATGAACCCGGCGCGGTGTCGGTGGATGCGGCAGGCGCGGAGTTGCTCGCGCTCGCGCGTTCGGCGATCGCGGCGCGGCTCGGCCTGCCGCCGGCGCCGGTCGACGAGCCGCCGCCCGCCTGGCTGGCGCAGAAAGGCGCGACGTTCGTGACGCTGACCCAGCAAGGGCGATTGCGCGGCTGCATCGGCAGCCTTGAGGCGCATCGCGCGCTCGGCGAAGACGTGCGCGCCAATGCCGAGGCGGCGGCGTTCCGCGATCCGCGCTTTCCGCCGCTCGCGCTCGACGAGTGGCCGCGTACGAGGGTCGAGGTGTCCCTGCTGTCGCGCCCGCGGCCGATGGCGTTCTCGGACGAGGCCGACCTGCTCGAACAAGTCAGGGCCGGCGAGGACGGCATCATCCTCGAGCAGGCGGGACGGCGCGCCACCTTCCTGCCGCAGGTCTGGGAGAGCCTCCCCGACAAGGCGCAGTTCTTCCAGCAGTTGATGGCCAAGGCCGGACTGCCGCCCGGCGCGCGGCTCGCGCGCTCGCGCGTCTGGCGCTACCGGGTGCGCAAATGGAAACAGGGCGGCCTGCAGTAGATCCGGCACACGATCCGGCGGTGCCCGAGTCGCAGCACCCCGCGCGCTGGTGGCACGCGCTCGACGACGGTCGCATCCAGTGCGACCTTTGTCCGCGCGACTGCCGCCTGCACGAGGGCCAGCGCGGCCTCTGCTTCGTGCGCCAGAACGCCGGCGGGCGCATGGTGCTCACCACCTACGGACGCTCGTCTGGCTTCTGCATCGACCCAATCGAGAAGAAGCCGCTCAACCATTTCCTGCCGGGGACGAGCATCCTGTCGTTCGGCACCGCGGGCTGCAACCTCGCCTGCAAGTTCTGCCAGAACTGGGACATCTCCAAGTCGCGCGAGATGGACCGCCTGATGGACGCGGCCACGCCCGCGACCATCGCCGAGGCGGCGCGCAAGCTCGGCTGCGCGTCGGTCGCGTTCACCTACAACGACCCGCTGATCTTCGCCGAGTACGCGCTCGATATCGCCGCCGAGTGCCGGGCGCGTGGCGTGAAGACCGTCGCGGTGACCGCCGGCTACGCGCACGACGCCGCTCGCCGCGAGTTCTTCGCCGGCATGGATGCCGCGAACGTGGACCTGAAGGCGTTCACCGACGAGTTCTACTGGCGCACTTGCGGCGGCCACCTGCAGCCGGTGCTCGACACGCTCGAGTACCTAGTGAAGGAAACGACGGTCTGGACCGAGATCACGACGCTGCTGATTCCGGGCTTGAACGATTCCGATGCGGAACTCGAGGCGATGTGCCGCTGGATCCGCGATCGCCTCGGCCGCGACGTGCCGCTGCACTTCACCGCGTTCCATCCCGACTGGAAGATGCGCGACATCCCGGCGACGCCGCCCGCCACGCTCACGCGTGCGCGCGAGATCGCGCGCCTCGCCGGGCTGCGCTACGTCTACACCGGCAACGTGCACGACGAGGAAGGCGGCTCGACCTACTGCCCAGCGTGCGAAAATGCGGTCATCGTGCGCGACTGGTACGACATCCGCGGCTACCATCTGGGCGACGACGGCCGCTGCAAGCACTGCGGCACGGCGATCGCCGGGCGCTTCACGGCCTTCGGCAAGCCCTTCGGGCCGAGGCGCATCCCGGTGCGCCTGTCCCCCGCGCGCGCGTGATCCGCGCGTCGCTGCGCGCCGCGGCGCTCGCGCTGGCGCTGTTGCTGCCGTGGGCGGCGTGCGCGCAGGACGCCCACCTCGCGGCGATGCAGAACGTGCTCAAGCTCGTGTCGGCGAAGGAGTACGCGCAGGCCGAGGCGGCGGCGCGGCAGTGGGTCGCCGACAGCGTGTCGAGGCGCGGCGAGAACCACGAGCACACGTCCGACGCGCTGCAGCAGCTGGCGTTCGTCCTCGAGGTGCAGAACCGCGGCGCGGATGCCGAGCCGCTGCGCCGGCGCGTGCTCGCGATCCAGGAGAAGCTGCTCGGCGCGGACCACCTCAACGCCGCCGGCGCGGCCACCTTCCTCGCCATGAACCTGCAGCGGCAGGGCCGCAAGGACGAGGCGCAGGCGCTCTTCGCGCGCGCGCAGGCGGCGCGCGAGAAGGCGCTGGGCAAGACCGCGCCCGAGGCGCTAGCGAACATCACCGGCGTGGAACTGCAGGTGCAGGGGCGCCACTCCGAGGCCGAAGCGCTCTATCGCAAGCAGCTTGCGCGCATGGCGTCGTCGCTCGGTGCGGGTCACGCGGACCTCGCGTTCCCGATGCTGTCGATCGCCGCGACGCTGCTCGCGCAGGACAAGGTCGACGACGCGGATCGCCTGATGACCGAGGCGCTCGCGCTGATCGGCCGTACGGGCCGCCTCGGCGCGCTCAAGGTGCAGGCGCTCGGCCTCGCGCGCGCGCAGGCGAAGCGCGGCAACGCGGCCCGGGCGCTCGCGCTCTACGGCGCCGCGCTGGAGGGGATCGACCGCTTCTTCGCCGACAGCGCGGGCTGGGACGAGGACGAGCGCCAGCGCGCCGCCGAGCAGGTGGCGCCGGTGCTGAACGAGGTCATCGAGTATCTCCTGCGGCTGCACCAGGCCGACCCGAAGGCGGGACACGACCGCGCGATCGTCGCCGTGGCCTCGCGCGGGCAGAGCCGCATCTTCTCGGAGCTGATGCGCCGCGCGGACGTCACGCGCTATTCGCGCGACCCGAAGTTCGCACCGGCGAAGGCGCGCCGCGACGCGCTCCTCAGGCAGTCCACGGAGCTCGCGCGCCAGCGGCAGGCGCTCGCGATGTCGGGCGGCGACGGCGCCGCGCTTGCAAGGCGCGCGGACGCGGTGGACCGCGACCTGGCTGCCGCGGAGGATGCCCTGTGGAAGGGCTATCCGCGCTACATGGAACTCGCGCAGCCGCGACCGGTGGGCGCGGACGACGTGCAGCAGAAGCTGCTGCGGCCCGGAGAAGCGCTCCTCCTCTTCGCGCTGCTGCCGGAGCGCGCGCTGGTGTTCGCCTTCACGCGTGACCGGCACGCGATGCACGTCGCGCCGCTCAAGCGCGTCGAGCTGGCGCAGCGCGTCGAGGCCGTTCGCCGGCCGATGGAGCAGGTCGGCGCCGGTGCGCCGCTCGCCACGCTGCGGCGCGTCGACCCGGCCGTGCTGCATGCGCTGCATCGCGATCTGGTCGCGCCCGTCGAGGGCGTGCTGCGCGGCGCGCAGCGCGTAGTCGTGGTGGCCGAGGGCGCGCTCAACACGCTGCCGCTCGAGATGCTCGTGGCGCGCTACGACCCTGCCGATCGCGCGGCGCTGGAGGCTGAACGCGCCGTGCAGGAGAAGGATCGCGCGCGGTCGCTGCTCGGCGAGTACGCGAAGCTGGCATGGCTCGGCGGCAGCTTCCGCTTCACATACGCGCCGAGCCTCGCGGCGATCGCGTCGCAGCGAAGCGGCGCGGCCGCGCCGCGCGCCTGGGAGCTGCAACTGGTGTCGTTCGCCGATCCGGTCTTCGGCCCGGAGCAGGGCGGGGCAGGCGGCGCCTCCGCGGCCACGCGATCGGCGCTGGGTGCGATCGCCAAGGCGCGCGGCGGCGCGCCCGCGATCCCGCGCCTAAAGGAGACCGCAGAGGAAGCGAAGGAGATCGCCGAGGCCCTCGGCGGCAGGAGCGCGATCTACCTGCGCGCCGACGCGCAGGAGCGCACGGTGAAATCCGCCGCGCTCGGCCGCGCCCGCTACGTGCACTTCGCCACGCACGGATTCCTCGGCGGCGAGTTCGTCGAGGTGCAGGAGGCGCGCGGCGCGACGCGCGGCGGCGGCGTGTCGCCGCAACCCGCGCTCGCGCTCACCATGGTCGGCGACCTGAAGGGCGAGGACGGCCTCTTGACCATGAAGGAAGTGATCGAGGACATGGAGCTGGGCGCCGAGCTGGTGGCGCTCTCGGCCTGCAACACCGCGGGCGAAAACGCGGCGGCGCTCGCGGGCGAGGGCTTCGCCGGCATGACGCGGGCGTTCATGTACGCCGGTGCTCGCGGGCTCTGGGTGAGCCACTGGAGCGTGGAGAGCGCGTCGGCGCGCGCGCTCGTCGTCGGCGCGTTCCGCGAGTTGAAGGCGGGGAAGCCCGCCGTGGAGGCGCTGGTCGCGTCGCGGCAGAAGCTCGCCGCCACCGAGGCGTCTTTCGGCGGCACGCGTGCCTCGCTTGCGCACCCGTTCTTCTGGGCGCCCTTCGTGCACGTGGGCGACTGATGGCGGGCATGCTCCCGGGTTCGGGCGCCTGGCTGTCGCTCGTCTGCGGCAGCCGGCTGCTCGGCGCGACGTGGTTCGTCGCCTACTCGGCGGTGCTGCCGCTGACGCAGCAGGCCTGGGGCCTCACGTCGCGCGACGCCGGCCTGATCCAGTCCGCGTTCCACCTCGGATACCTGTCCTCGCTCTTCATCGTCGGTTTCCTCGCCGACCACTATGGCGCGAAGCGCGTGTACGTCCTCTCGGGGATCGCGGCGTGGGCGAGCCCGCTCCTCTTCGCGTTCTTCGCCGACGGCTTCTGGTCGGCCTACTGGCTGCACCTGCTGACAGGGCTGTGCAGCGGCGGCAACTACACGCCGGCGCTCGCGCTCATCAACGACCACGTCCCGCGCGAGCGGCGCGGGCGCGCGATGGGCTTCTTCATCGCGGGGTCGAGCGCGGGCTACGCGATGGCGCTCGGCACCGCGGCGGTGGCCTTGCGCTTCACCGACTGGCGCGGCGCGATCACGGCGATCGCGGTGATGCCGTTCGCGGCGTGGCTGGTGACGCTGTGGGCGCTGCGCGGCACGCCGAACCACGTGCACCCGCGGCCGGCGGGCGAGTCCCTTTTCGCCGCGCTGCCCGCGGTGCTGCGCAACCGCCGCGGCATGCTCTCGGTCTGGGGCTACACCTTCCACAACTGGGAACTGCTCGCGCTGTGGGCCTGGCTGCCGGCGTTCCTCACCGCCGCGCTGTCGGCAAGCGGCCGCGGCACCGGCGAGGCCGCGGCGCTCGCGCTGTCGCTGTCCGCGCTCACCTATGTCGCCAACATCGCCGGCAGCATCGTCGGCGGCACCATGGCTGACCGCTGGGGCCGCACGCGCACCATCCTCCTGTGGTCGAGCGTGAGCCTGGTGCTCACCTTCGCGATCGGCTGGCTGATGGTGCTGCCGATCGCGCTGCTCGTGGCGCTCGCGTGCCTGCACAACTTCTCGGCGATCGCGGATTCGTCCACGCACTCGACCGTGATGGCCGAAACCGTGCCGCCGCACTATCTCGGGGTCGCCTATGCGGTGCGCTCCTTCATCGGCTTCGGCGCTGGCGTGGTGAGCCCGGTGGTGTTCGGCTGGGCGCTGGACGCCGCCGGCGGCGGGCGCGCCTCGACCGATCCGCACGCCTGGGGCGTCGCGTGGACCGTGCTCGGCCTCGGCGCGATCCTCGGGCCGTTCACGACCTGGAAGCTGCATCGGGCGCGCTGATGCGGCGGTTAGTCCTCGTGCTGGGCGACCAGCTCGATCCGGCGAGCGCCGCCTTCGACGGCTTCGACGCCGCGCGCGACGCGGTGTGGATGGCGGAATGTGCCTCGGAGTGCATGCATGTCTGGGCGCACAAGCTGCGCATCGCCGCCTTTCTCGCCGCGATGCGGCACTTCCGGGATTCCCTCGATGCGCGCGGCCTACGCGTGCACTACCACGCGCTGCAGGCCGACCGTGCGTACGACCGAGGCGAGAGCCACGCCGACATCCTGCGCGCCGATCTCGCACGCCTGCGGCCGAAGGAGGTCGTCGTGCTGCAGCCCGGCGACCTGCGCGTGCTCGAGTCGCTGCAGGCCACAGTCGGCGACGTGCCTCTGGAGGTGCGCGAGGACCGCCACTTCTACTGCACGGTCCCCGAGTTCGCGCGCTGGGCCGAAGCACGCCGCCAGCTGAGGCTGGAGGACTTCTATCGCCTGATGCGGCGCCGGCATCGCATCCTCGTGGATGACGAGGGCGAGCCGGAAGGCGGCGCGTGGAACTTCGACGCCGACAACCGCAAGGCCTTCGGCCGAGGCGGGCCGCCGCCGATCCCGCCCGCGCCGCGCTTCGCGCCGGATCCCGCGTCGAACGAGGTGATCGAGATGGTCGCCGCGCGCTTCGCGTCGCACCCGGGCCGGCTGGATCGCTTCGACGTCCCGGTGTCGCCACGCGACGCCGAGGCGCTGCTCGCGCACTTCATCGAGTGGAAGCTGCCGCTCTTCGGCGACTGGCAGGACGCGATGTGGGAGGGCGAGGACGTGCTGGCGCACTCGCGCCTGTCGTTCGCGCTCAACCTGCACCTGCTCGATCCGCGCCGCTGCGTGGACGCGGCGGTGGCGGCGTGGCGCGAAGGACGAGCCCCGCTGAACGCAGTCGAGGGCTTCGTGCGGCAGGTTCTCGGCTGGCGCGAGTACGTGCGCGGCATCTACTGGACCCGGATGCCCGCCTACGCCGAGCTGAATGCGCTGGACTGCGAAGACCTCGGCGTACCGTCGTTCTACTGGGACGGCGATACCGACATGGCCTGCGTGCGCGACGCGATGAGGAACGTGCTGGCCAACGGCTACGCGCACCACATCCAGCGGCTGATGGTCCTCGGTCTCTTCGCGCTGCTCGCGGGCGTGCACCCCAAGCGCTTCCACGACTGGCACATGGCGATGTACCTGGACGCGGTGGACTGGGCTAGCCTGCCGAATGCGCTTGGCATGAGCCAGCATGGCGATGGCGGCGTGGTCGGATCGAAGCCCTACTGCGCGAGCGGCGCGTACATCCAGCGCATGAGCAATCATTGTCGCGGCTGTCGCTACGAGCCGAAGGCGGCCACCGGCGAGGCGGCCTGCCCGTTCACCACGCTGTACTGGGATTTCCTCGAGCGCCACGCCGCGCGCTTCGCGCGCAACCCGCGCATGGCGCAGCAGGTGCGGAACCTGGAACGCAAGGACGCGGTCGAACGCGAGGAGATCGGCGCGCAGGCCGACCGGCTGCGCCGGTCGCTGCGCTGGGATGCCCACTGACGAGTGGGCCGCCCGCCTTCAGTCCTTCGCCAGCAGGTGCATGAGCGAACACGTGTCCCAGCGCTTGCCGCCGCGCGCCTGCACCTGCGAGTAGAACTGGTCGATCAGCGCGGTCGCGGGGAGCCGGGCGCCGTTCTTCTTCGCTTCCTCGAGGCAGATGCCGAGGTCCTTCCTCATCCAGTCGACGGCGAAGCCGAAGCCGTCGAACTTCACTTCGCTCATCGCCTTCCAGCGGTTCTCCATCTGCCAGGACTGCGCGGCGCCTTTCGAGATCACCGACACCACCTTCTCCATGTCGAGGCCCGCGCGCATGCCGAAGTTCATCGCTTCCGAGAGCCCCTGCAGCAGGCCCGCGATGGCGATCTGGTTGACCATCTTGCAGAGCTGCCCGGCGCCGGGCGCGCCGATCAGCACGCAGCTCTTGGCGTAGAGGTCGAGCACCGGCTTGGCGCGGTCGAAGTCCGGCTGGTCGCCGCCGCACATGATGCCGAGCTGCCCGTTCACCGCGCCGGCCTGGCCGCCCGACACGGGGGCGTCGACGAAGCCGATGCCCTTCGCCTTGCAGGCCTCGTGCAACTCGCGGGCGAGGATCGCCGAGGCCGTGGTGTGGTCGACGAGCAGCGCGCCCTTCCTCATGCCGGCGAGCGCCCCTTGGTCGCCATAGACCACCGAGCGCACGTCGTCGTCGTTGCCGAGGCACATGGCGACGATGTCCGCGCCCGCGACGGCTTCCTTCGGCGTCGGCGCGGCCTTGCCGCCGTATTCCTTCGCCCACTGCGCCGACTTGGCCGCGGTGCGGTTGTAGACGGTGAGGGCGTGGCCGCCCTTCTTCAGCAGGTGGCCCGCCATCGGGTAGCCCATCACGCCGAGTCCGAGGAATGCGATGTTCGCCATGGAATGCTCCAAGTCTTTGTCGGGATTGAGGAAAGCGCGGATGTTACACCGGGGCGTTGACAGCCCCCGGTCAACCATTAGAATGCATGGACGTTTATACAGTACCCGGTGTCGGCCCAGTCCCGCCCCTTGCAGTTAGCGACACGGCGCGGCCTGCCACAGATGTCGACGACACGAAAAGAAGAGGTAAGCATGGACGACAACAAATCCAAGGCGCTCGCCGCGGCGCTCTCGCAGATCGAAAAGCAATATGGCAAGGGCTCCATCATGAAGATGGACGCCGAGGCGGTGAAGGACATCGACGTGGTCTCCACCGGGTCGCTCGGCCTCGACCTCGCGCTCGGCATCGGCGGCCTGCCGCGCGGCCGCGTGGTCGAGATCTACGGGCCGGAGTCGTCGGGCAAGACCACCCTCACGCTGCAGGTCATCGCCGAGATGCAGAAGATCGGCGGCACCGCGGCCTTCATCGACGCCGAGCACGCGCTGGACATCCAGTACGCGCAGAAGCTCGGCGTGAACACCGACGAGCTCCTCATCTCTCAGCCGGACACCGGCGAGCAGGCGCTCGAGATCGCGGAGATCCTCGTTCGTAGCGGCGGCGTCGATGTCGTCGTGGTCGACTCGGTCGCGGCGCTCGTGCCGCG
>CAZTXP010000095.1:0-31096 GCA_964617355.1 uncultured Enterobacteriaceae bacterium | reverse complement strand
GGCGCGCGTCTACCGCTTCAAGCGCGGCTCGGGCTACGCGGTCAACGTGCCGGTGTTCGACCTGCTCGAGATCGGCACCGGCGGCGGCAGCATCGCGCGCATCGACCACCTCGGCCTCTTGAAGGTCGGGCCGACCAGCGCCGGCGCGTCGCCCGGCCCCGCGAGCTACGGCCTCGGCGGCGCGGAGCCCACGGTGACGGACGCCGACGTCGCGCTCGGCTTTCTCGACCCCGGCTATTTCCTCGGCGGCTCGATGAAGCTGCATCCGGACAAGGCGCTGGCGGCGATCGGCGCGAAGGTTGCGCCGGGGCTGGGCAACCTGCCGGCCATCGAGGCGGCGTGGGGCGTCCACGAACTGGCGAACGAGGACATGGCGTCCGCCGCGCGGTTGCACCTCGCGGAGCGCGGCGAGGATCTTTCCGCGATGACGATGGTGGCCTTCGGCGGCGCGGGGCCGGTGCACGCATACGGTCTTGCGAAGAAGCTGGGCGTGAGGAAGTTGATCGTGCCGCCCGCGGCGGGCGTGATGTCCGCGCTCGGCATGCTGGTCGAGGACCTCGCGATCGATCGCGTACGCACGCACCGCGGCGCGCTGGCGCAGGCGAAGCCCGCCGAATTCGATGCCTTGTTCGACGAGATGGCGGTGGAGGCGGCGCAGTTCCTGAAGGGCAAGGTCGGGGAGCTCAAGCTCGCCAAGGTCGCTGACATGCGGTATCGCGGGCAGGGCTACAACGTGCGCGTGTCACTCCCGGTCGGAGCCTGCGATCCGAACGCGATGCGCGCGAGCTTCGAGACCGAGTACCGGTTGCACTACGGCCGCATCTACGAGGACGTGGAGATCGAACTGGTGAATCTCAGGCTGGTGGCGCGGCGTCCCGCGGCCTCGCCGTACGTGCCGCCGAAGCTGGCGAAGGCAGCAAGCGATGTAGCAGGTGCCAGGAAAGGCACGCGGCGCGCGTGGTTCGGCGGTGCGGGCTACGTCGACTGCCCGGTGTTCGACCGCTACCGGCTCGCGGCCGGGCATCGCCACGAAGGTGCGGCTTTCGTCGAGGAGCGCGAAACCACCACGGTGATCGGCCCCGGCGGCGGCTTCGAGGTCGAGGCGCACGGCATGCTCGTGGTGAAGGTGGCGTGATGGCACGGGCCCTGACCCCGCTCGAGATCGAACTGCTCTGGCGCCGCCTTGTCACCACGGTGGACGAGGCCGCGACCACGCTGGTGCGCACCTCGTTCTCGAGCGTGATCCGCGATTTCCACGACTACGCCTGCGCGATCTTCGATCCCGCGGGCCGCATGCTTGCGCAGTCCACGCACTCGACGCCGGGCCTGCTCGGCATCCTGCCGTTCACGATCCCGAACTTCCTCGGCCACGCCGGGTTCCGCGCGGCGAAGCCGGGCGACGTCTGGATCACCAACGACCCGTGGCTCGCGAGCGGGCACCTGATCGACATCACCATCGCCACGCCCGTGTTCCGCCGCGGGCAACTGGTGGCCTACGTGCTGGTCGTGGTGCACCACCTGAACGTCGGCGGGCGGCTGGCGACGCTGGAGTCGCGCGACGTCTACGAGGAGGGCCTCAAGATCCCGATCCTGCGGCTCTTCCGCGAAGGCGAGCCCGAGGAGGCGGTGTTCGAATTCATCCGCGCCAACGTGCGCGAACCGGACAAGGTGATCGGCGACATCCGCGCCGAGGTGGCCGCGAGCCACGCGGCGGCGACGCGCCTCGCCGCGATCATGGACGACGCGCAGCTCGAGGCCCTGGGCCCGCTCGCCGACGAGATCCTCGCGCGCAGCGAATCGAGCATGCGCCGCGCGATCCGCGCGCTGCCCGAGGGCCGCTTCGAGGCCGGGATGACGCTCGCGGGCGTGGCCGGCTACAACGAACCGGTGCGCCTTGCGCTCGCGGCGACCATCGCCGGTGGCGGCATCCGCCTCGACTACGCCGGCTCGGGAGGGCAGATCCCGCGGGCGATCAACGTCACGCTGAACATGACGCGCTCGTACTCGGTGTACCCGCTGAAATGCCTGCTCGACCCCGAGGTGCCGAACAACGAGGGCTGCATGCGGCCGATCGCGATCGACGCGCCCGAGGGCTCGGTGCTGAACGCGCGCTTCCCGGCCGCGACCTGGGGCCGCACGGTGATCGCGCACATGCTGCCCGAGCTGATCATGCGGTGCCTCGCCAAGGCGGTGCCGGAGCGGCTCGTCGCCGGCAGCGGCTCGACGCCGCTCTGGTACGGCAACTTCACCGGCCGCCGCAAGGACGGGCGTTCGTTCTACGCGGTGGTCACCTTCAACGGCGGCCTCGGCGCGCGCGGCACGCGCGACGGCATCTCGTGCCTGTCGTACCCGGCGAACGTCGCGAGCATTCCGGTCGAGGTGATCGAGGGCGACGCGCCGATCCTGTTCGAATCGAAATCCTTCGCGATCGACTCTGCGGGGCCGGGCCGGCAGCGCGGCGGCGCGGGGCAGCGCGTGGTGATCCGCGTGCCGCAGGACGCCGACCTCGACGGCGCGATCCTCGCCGGCGTGCGCGGCGGGCGCTTCGGCGTGCCGATCTACGGGCTCGAGGGTGGCGACGAGGTGCCCGAGCCGATCGCGGAAGTGAACGGCCGCAAGATCGTGCTCGGCACGCAGGTCGAACTGCGGCCCGGCGACGCGCTGGTGCTGACGGTGCCGGGCGGGGGCGGCTTCGGTGATCCGCGTCAACGCGATCGCGCGCGGCTCGCCGAGGACGTGGAGAATGGCCTCGTCAGTCGCGAGGCGGCGGTGCAACGATACGGAGCGAAGGCATGAGCGGCAGGATGGCGGGGAGGGTGGCATTCATCACCGGCGGCGGCGCGGGCATCGGCACCTCCTCGGCGGTGATGTTCGCGAAGGAAGGCGCGAAGGTCGCGGTCGCGGACATCAACCGCGAGTGGGGCCAGCGTGCCGTGGACGCGGTGAAGGCCGCGGGCGGCGAGGCCTTGTTCGTGCACGCCGACGTGCGCGAGGACGCGAGCGTGAAGGCCGCGGTGGACGAGACCGTCGCCCGCTTCGGCAAGCTCGACACGCTCTTCTGCTCCGCGGGCGGCTCGCTGCCCGACGACCATCCGGTGACCGAGGTGGACATCGAGGCGATCTGGAATCGCACCATGGTGCTCGATCTCAAGGGCACCATGATCGCGTGCAAGCACGCGATCCCGAAGATCATCGCTGCGGGCGGCGGCTCGGTGGTGAACATGTCCTCCGGCGCCGGGCTGCGTGGCTCCAACCCGGCGCACGTCTATACCGCGGCGAAAGGCGCGATCGTGTCGCTCACGCGCACGCTCGCGGGGACTTATGCGAAGCACAACATCCGCGTGAACTGCATCTGCGCCGGGCGCATCAACACCGAGCGCGTGCGGAAGACCTACGGCATGCCGGGGCAGCCGGGCTCGGCGCCGGACCGCCAGAACGTCACCGAGCAGATCAAGACCTATCCGTTCTGGGTCGGCGAGCCGGAGGACGTGGCCGCGATCGCGCTCTTCCTCGCCTCGCACGAATCGCGCATGATCACGGGCACGGCGATCGCCGCCGACGGCGGGCGCTCGTCCTACTAGGGGATCCAGCCATGGCCACGCACATCGCCACCATCAGCTTCGACTTCGACGCCATGTCGGGGTTCATCTCGCGCGGCATGACCAGCCCGACGCCGATCTCGCGCGGCGAGTTCGGCCCGGTGGCGGTGCCGCGGATCCTCGCGCTGCTCGCCAAGTACAAGGTGACGAGCTCCTGGTTCATCCCCGGGCACACGCTCGAGACCTATCCGGCCGAGTGCAAGCGCGTGTTCGACGACGGCCACGAGAT
Source organism: uncultured Enterobacteriaceae bacterium (assembly GCA_964617355.1). Classification (GTDB taxonomy): domain Bacteria; phylum Pseudomonadota; class Gammaproteobacteria; order Burkholderiales; family SG8-39; genus CAZTDU01. The sequence goes on along the minus strand of CAZTXP010000095.1, from coordinate 27,268 downwards.
CGGCCACCACGGCTGGACGCACATGCCGCCGAACGACATGACCCGCGAGCAGGAGGAGGCGGGGCTGGTGCGCGCCAACGAGCAGATCCGCAAGCTCACCGGGCAGTACGCGCGCGGCTACCGCTCGCCGTCGTGGGACCTGTCGCCGCACTCGGTGGAGCTGTTCCTGAAGCACGGATTCTTCTACGACAGCTCGATGATGGGCAACGACCACATGCCCTACCGCGTGCGCCAGGGCGACGTGATCGAGCTGGAGAAGCCCGCGGTGTTCGGCAGGACCACCAAGCTGATCGAGATGCCGGTGTCGTGGACGCTGGACGACTACCCGTACTTCGAGTTCGTGCGCACCAAGCAGACCATCCTGCCGGGCCTCGCGAACGCAAGCCACGTGCTGGAGAACTGGGTCAACGACTTCCTGTACATGAAGGACGCCACGGACTGGGGCATCCTGAACTACACCTTCCACCCGTTCGTGATCGGGCGCGGCCACCGCATGATCGTGCTCGAGAAGCTGCTGCGCACGCTGGTCGAGAACGGCGCGCAGTTCATGACGGTGGAGCACGCCGCGCGCGAGTACGACCGCAAGTTCCCGTTCAAGGGCTGAAAGGAAGCGCCACCATGGAACACTTCATCGCCCGCGACGGGCTCAAGGTCACCTACACGGTGGACGACTTCACGCCGCCCTGGTCGAAGCCGGACACGATGATCCTTCTGCATGCCGCCATGGGCAACGCGGTGCGCTGGTTCCAGTGGGTGCCGCGCCTCGCGACGAAGTTCCGCGTGGTGCGGATGGAACTGCGCGGCCACGGCCAGTGCGGCAAGCCCGCGCCGTCCGACCCGTTCTCGCTGCAGCACCTGGTGGACGACGTGGTCGAGCTGATGGACGGGCTCGACGTCGAGGCCGCGCACATCGTCGGCAACTCGGCCGGCGGCTACGTCTCGCAGCAGCTCGCGATCCAGCACCCGGGCCGGGTGATCTCGCTCGCGCTCTACGGCTCGACGCCGGGCCTGAAGAACAGCCACGCGCTCACCTGGCTGCCGCTGGTGAAGGAACGCGGCCTGAAGAAGTTCCTCGCCGATACCATCCACGAGCGCTTCGATTCCACCGCCGACCCGAAGCTGGTCGAGTGGTTCATCGAGCAGGCGGGCTCGAACGACCCCGAGTTCATCGGCCGCTTCGTCACCCACATGACGACGCACGACTTCATGGACCAGCTGCCCGGGATCCAGTGCCCCACGCTGATCGTCGCCGCCGGCAAGGAGCAGATCGGCCACGCCAGCGCCTATGGCGAGATGCAGCAGCGCATCAAGGGCTCGGAACTGAAGCTCTTCGACACCGCCGGCCACAACATCTGCGACGGCTACGCGCAGCAGTGCGTGGACGTGCTGCTCGGGTTCCTGGAGCGCAACGGCTACCCGCGGCCGGCGTGACCCGCGCCCCGCGGCCGGCATGAGCGCGGCCGGCGCCCGCGTCCGCCTCGTGGCGGCGCTGTCCCTCGCGGTCATCCTCAGCCAGTTCTTCCGCACCTCGAGCGGGGTGATCGCGCCCGAGCTGACGCGCGACCTCGCGCTGACGCCGGAGATGCTCGGCTTCGCCAACGCGTGCTTCTTCATCGCGCTCGGCGTGGCGCAGGTGCCGGTCGGCATCCTGATCGACCGCATCGGCGCGCGCACCACCTACCTCTGGCTCACCGGCGTCGCGGTCGCGGGCGCGCTGCTGCACGCCTTCGTGGAGAGCGGCGCCGGGCTGGCCGCGGCGCGCTTCCTGATGGGCATCGGCTGCGGCGCCTCTTTCGTCGGCGTGATCATCGTCTCGGCGCGCTGGTTCCCGGCCGACCGGCTCGCGACCGCGCTGTCGGCCACCTTCGGCCTGTCGCAGGTCGGCATCCTGCTCGCCGCGACGCCGCTCGCGGCGGCGAGCGAGGCCTGGGGCTGGCGCCCGGTGTTCGTGGTGTCGGCGGTGGTCACCGCGGCCTGCGGCTTCGTCTACGCGGCCTTCGTGCGCGACGACCCGCCCGGCGCGCCGCCGCGCGCGGCGCACGCCCCGGATGACGCCCCGTTCGCCGGCCTGATGCGGGTGTTCCGCATCCCGGACATCGGCTACGTGCTCGCGATCCACATGTTCGCCTATGCGAGCACCGCGACCATCATCGGCCTGTGGGCGGGGCCCTACCTCGCCGACGTGCACGGCCTGTCGCCGGTGGCGCGCGGCAACGTGCTGCTCGCCATGGGCTTCGCGCAGCTCGCCGGCCAGTTCGCCGTCGGACCGATGGACCGGTGGCTCGACACGCGCAAGTGGATCATCGTCGCCTGCGCGGCGTTCTCGATCGGCGTGCTGGCGGTGCTGGCGCTGGTGCCGCAGCCGCCACTGTGGCTCGCGGTGACGCTGCTCGTGCTGCTGTCGCTCGCGGGGCAGTACCCGGTGATGATCGTCGCGCATGCGCGCAGCCTCTTCCCGTCGGCGATCGCCGGGCGCGGCGTGACCACGGTGAACCTCTCGCAGGTGATCGGCGCATCGATCCTGCCGTACGCCACCGGCCTCGTGGTCGGCGCTGCCGCGGGCGGCGCGACGCGCTACCCGGAGCACGCCTACCGCCTCGCGTTCGCGACGATCGCGGTGCCGCTCGCGCTCGGCCTCGCCTGCTACCTCAGGGCGCGGGACGCGAAGCCGTCGCAGGGGATGGCGCGCTGAAGAGGCCGAGGGCCTCGAACTTCAGCCACAGCTCGCGGCACGCCCAGGCGTCGGTCGCGGCGTAGCCGACCTGCTGGGCGGTGAGCGTCTTCGCCGACCAGTTCGAGGTCTTCACGCCCTTGGGGATGCGAAAGCCGAGGAACAGCCCCGCGAGGTTGCGCACGCCGGTCTGCTTCAGGCCGGCGCGCCGCGCGACCTCGCCGAGGTCGAGCACGCCCTGCGGCTCGAACGGGAACACCTCGCGCAGCGACTTCAGGTCGTCGGCCACCGAGACGCCGACCTTCAGCGGCGACGCCGCGCCGAGCACGCGCGCCAGCGACGCGGCGAAGTCCATGCGCGAGAGCTGGAAGAGGTACACCGCGTTCGCGGTCGCGAACTGCACCAGCGAGGGCAGGTAGCGCTCGCCGGGCCGGAAGGCGGGACGGGTCTCGGTGTTGAAGCCGACCGCGCGCTCGGCGGCGAGGTCGGCGAGCGCCGCGTCGAGCTCGGCCGGCGTCGAGACCAGCACCACGCGGCCCTCGTAGTGGCCGATCGGCAGCGCGTTGATCTCCTCCTTGCTGACGACGCGGCGCAGTTCCGGGGGAAGCGCGGGCGGCTGGGGCGAATCCATGGGACGCGAGTCTACCGGCCCGCGCTGCGCTATGCTCCCGCGAAGAGAGGAGGGACGATGGCCGCACGCATTGCCGCCATGCTGGTCGCCACCGGGGCGCTGCTCGCCGCGGCCGTCGCGACGGCGCAGGAGCGGGTGATCCTGGAGCGGCGCTCGCCGTACAACACGGTCACCGTCACCGAGGACGAGCGCGGCCTGCGCGCGCTGTGGTTCTCCGACGGCCTCGCGCGCCAGAGCGTGATCGACCCGCGCGACCCCGACCACCTCGAGGCCAAGTACGCGCAGGCGGTGCCGTTCGCGCTGGCGCTCGCGGCGCGCAACGAACGCATGCTGGTGGTGGGGCTGGGCGGCGGCGTGATCCCGTCGTTCCTGCACCGTCGCGTGCCGGCGATGGCGATCGACGCGGTCGAGCTCGACCCGGTGGTGGTGGACGTCGCGCGCAGCCACTTCGGCTTCCGCGACGATGCGCTGCTGCGCGCCCACGTCGGCGACGGCCGGCGCTTCGTCGAGGACGCGCGCACCCGCTACGACATCGTCCTGCTGGACGCCTTCGGCACCGACAGCGTGCCCTACGCGCTCGCGACGCGCGAGTTCCTCGAGTCGGTGCGGCGCGCGGTCGCGCCCGGCGGCGTGGTGGTCGGCAACGTCTGGAGCCGCAGCCGCAACCCGCTCTACGACGCGATGCTCGCCACCTACCGCGCGGTGTTCGACGAGGTCTGGATACTCGAACTCGACGGCGCGGTGAACCGGCTGGTGGTCGCCGGCACCGCCAAGGGCGCATTCGCGCGAGAGCAGGCGACGCGGCGCGCGCGCGAGATCGCGTCGCGCCTGCAGCTGCGCACCGACCTCGGCGCGATGGTCGAGCGTGGCTTCCGGCCGGTCGGGGCCGATGGCGAGGGCGCGCGGGTGCTGGTGGACGCGGACGCGCCGCGCTGATCCGCGCTACGACTGCCTGAACGAGACCATTACCACGCGCTCGGCGACGAACACGCGCGCGCCGGTGCTGGACTTGAACTCCCACTTCAGCGCGCGCCGGCAGCGCTCGGGGTCGATCCAGGCGACGAACTGCAGCCGGTTGCCGCGGCCGACGGTGCCGCCTTCGCCCTCGATGCGGTAGGCGTTGAAGGTTCCGGCGGGGACCTCGAGCCGCTCGCGCGCGGTGATGCGCAGGTCGTAGAAGCTGGCGGGCTCGGACCCGTCGCGCTGCACCGACTTGAACCAGGTCTGCCAGCGCTGGCCGATCGAGTACTCGGTCGGCACCAGGTTCGCGCCGATCAGTCGCCGGCCGTCGGGGTGGCGCTGCGTGTTGCCGAGCAGGTCGGTGATGCGGTCGCCGCTGTAGTGCACCTCGGTGTCGGTGATCGCGGTGATGACCTCGTCCTGCTCGCGCACCACGACGTCGGTGAAGAGGTCCGAATAGCGGTAGCGGTAGACGTCGCCGACCTTGAACGCGGTGTCCGCGCGGCCGTAGCCCTTGGTGTACGGGTTCTCCGGCGCGGCCACCACCTGCACCGGCTTCTCGCCCTGCGCGGCGAGCAGGCGGTCGAGCTGCACCTGCGCGAGCGGGGCGAAGTTCCCGGTCGGGTAGCGCCGCAGGTACTCCTCGGTGGCGCCGACGTCCTTCGCGCCCTTCACGCGCTCCCAGCCCTTCAGCTCCTCCTGGAAGCGCGCCTCGCGCTCGGCGTCGGCGAGCTTCTTCAGCTCCTTCGGCGGCACGAAGTAGAGGTCGTCCTCGAGCGACGTGGATTCCCACGGCACCTGCAGGCCCTTCGACGCGCGGCGCACCGAGAGGCGCACGCGCTTGAAGACGTCCTCGACCTTGGCCTCGGGCACCGCGATCTCGCGCAGCAGCTGCTCGGTGTAGAGGCCGTTCCTGCCCTCGCCGTCGATCGCCACGTTGCCCGGCGCGGTGGCGTAGGCGAGCAGCGTGCCGGTGGGCGCGTCCATCTGCGACAGGCCCCTCTGGTCGACGATGAAGTCGCGGCCGAACGGGTTGTTGCGGCAGGCGTCGAGGATCACGAGGTTGGCCGGGTTGGCCGCGCGCTTGAGCGACTCGACCAGTTCGACGAGGTCCACGGTGCGTCCCGGCACGTCGGCGGCGGCGGAGACCTCTGCGTCCACCGGCATGAGGAAGTTCCGCCACGACAGCTGCACGCCGTGGCCGGCGAAGTAGAACACGCCCACCGCCTTGTCCTTCGACAGCGCCTCGCCGTAGGCGCGGATCGCCTGGCGCATCGCGTCGCGCCCGGCGTCGAGCAGTCGCACCACCTTGAACCCGGCCTTCTCGAGCGCGGCGCCGATGTCGCCGGCGTCGTTCACCGGGTTGCGCAGAGGCGACTGCCGGTAGGCCGCGTTGCCGATGACGAGCGCGTGCTTCGGCGCGCCGACGAGGTTGCGCGACTGGGCGAACAGCGTGGACGGAAGGGCCGCGGCGCCGGCGGTCGCGGCGGCGGCGGCGAGCAGCCGGCGTCGGCCGGCGTCGTGTCGTGTCATGTGCGAGGGTCCTGCGGAGATCGTGATGCACGATTCTAGGGCGCGCAGTCGTCCCGCGAGGCGGTGGACACTATGATTCAATGGCTCCCCCTCGCGAATCCCCATGCCCGAGACCCTGCTTATCACCGCCGCCGCCGGCTTCGAGGCGGCCTGCCGCGTCGACGCGCTGCCCGAGGGGCATCGCGCGCGGCGGCTGCACGGCCACGGCTATGTCGCGCGCCTGCGCGCCGCGCTGCCCGCGGGCTGGGCGGCGTTCCCGGGCGGCGAGGTCGACGAGCTTGAACGGCGGCTGCGGGCCTGCGTCGCGCCGCTCGACTACGGGTTCCTGAACGACACCGTCCCCGACCCGACCGACGAGAACCTCGCGCGCTGGGTGCGCGCGCGCCTTGGTGCGAACGGCGAGGTTCCGGGCATCGACGCGGTCGGCGTGCAGAGCACGCGCGACTGCGGCGCCGACCTCGACGGCGCGGACGTCGCGCACGTCTGGCGCCGCCATGCCTTCCAGTCGGCGCACCGGCTGCCGAACGTCCCCGCGGGCCACAAGTGCGGCCGCATGCACGGCCACGGCTTCGAGGTGATCCTGCACGCGCGGGTTGCGGCGGCCGGCCGCGCGCTCGGCGTGGACTACGACGCGATCGACGCCGCCTGGGCGCTGATTGCGCGCGAGCTGGACCACGCATGCCTGAACGACCTGCCGGGGCTCGGCAATCCGACCAGCGAGCTGATCGCGTCGTGGATCTGGGGGCGGCTCAAGCCCGCGCTCCCATCGCTCGCGTGGGTCACGGTCTACGAGACCGCTTCGTGCGGCGCGCACTATGACGGCGCGCGCTGGCGCATCTGGAAGGAGTTCTCGCTCGACTCCGCCGTGCGCCTCGCGCGCGCGCCGGAGGGCGACCCGCGCCGGCGCATCCACGGCCATACCTTCACGCTGCGGCTGCACCTGTCGGCGCCGCTAGACGCGGTGCTCGGCTGGACGCAGGACTTCGGCGACGTGAAGGAACTGTTCTCGCCGGTGTTCGCGCGCATCGACCACCAGCCGCTGCACGAGCTGCCGGGCCTCGTGGACGGCGACGCGGTGTCGCTCGCGCGCTGGATCCAAGCCGAGTGCGCGCCGATGCTCCCGGCGCTCGACCGCATCGACCTTGAGCAGGTGCGCGGCTGCGGCGCGATCCTCGCGTGGGGCGACGAAGCGCCCGCGCTGCCGGTGTAGCCGTGGCGTACTCGGTCAAGGAACTCTTCTATACGCTGCAGGGCGAGGGCGCGAACGCCGGCACGCCGGCGGTGTTCTGCCGCTTCGCCGGCTGCAACCTGTGGTCCGGCCGCGAGGAGGACCGCGCCAGCGCCGCCTGCCGCTTCTGCGACACGCAGTTCGTCGGCACCGACGGGCAGGGCGGCGGCAAGTTCGAATCCGCCGACGCGCTCGCCCGTGCGATCCTCGGCGCGTGGCCGGCCGACGACGCGAAGCACCGCTTCGTGGTGCTGACCGGTGGCGAGCCGGCACTGCAGGCCGACGCGGCGCTCGTGGACGCGCTGCACGCGCTGGGCTTCCGCGTCGCGATCGAGACCAACGGTACGCTCGCGCTGCCGCCGGGGCTGGACTGGATCTGCGTCAGCCCGAAGGCCGGCAATGCGCTCGCGGTGCGCGCCGGCGACGAGCTGAAGATCGTCTGGCCGCAGGAAGGCCTGGACCCGCGCGACTTCGAAGGGCTGGATTTCCGCCACTGGTTCCTGTCGCCGATGGACAGCCCCGCGCGGCGCGAGAACACGCTGCTCGCGATCGACTACTGCCGCTATCACCCGAGGTGGCGGCTCAGCGTCCAGGTGCACAAGGTGGTGGGGATTCCCTAGAGCCGGTGCCGCAGGCGCTGCCGGCGCGCCTTCCAGTCCGGCATGTGCAGCGCCAGCAGCGCCTTGAAGCGCTCGCCGTGCCCGCGCTCGACGAGGTGGGCGACCTCGTGCAGCACCACGTAGTCGAGGCACTCGGGCGGGTGGCGCACCAGTTCCAGGTTCAGCCAGATGCGCCCGGTGACGGTGTTGCAGCTGCCCCAGCGCGTCTTCATGCGCCGGATGCCCCACGCCGACACCTTCACGCCGAGCGCCGCCTCCCAGCGCGCGACGAGCGGGGGGATCGCCTCGGCGAGCCGCGCGCGGTCCTCGCGCGTCAGCGGCGGCAGCGAGCCGGGGTCGGGCAGCGCGGCGAGGCGCTCGCGGTGCCGGTCGATCCACGGCCGGCGTTCGGCGACGAATGCGCGGATGAAGGAGAGCGGCGTGCGCGACGGCGCGGTGACGCGCAGGCGCCCGTCCGGCGGGTAGATGCGCAGCGTGACGTTGCGCACGCGCTTTCGGACCAGTTCCACCTCGAGGCCCTCGACCTCGAGCGACGCCGGGTCGGGCGGCTGGACCAGCCTGCGGAAACGGTCGATGAGCCTGCGCACCGGCGCATTGTAGTTTGGCGGCGCTGCGTAGAATGGCCGCATGCAGGAACTCGTCTCGTTCAACGAATACCTCCGGTTCGCGGTGACCCTGACTGCGGTGGTCGACCCGTTCCTGGCGGTGCCGTTCTTCCTCGCGTTCACCGCGCGGCGTTCGGTGCCGGAGCGAGAAGCGCTTGCCCGCACGGTTGCGGTCAGCGTGTTCGTGGTGCTCGCGGTGTCGGTGGTCGCTGGCGAGGCGCTGCTCGGGTTCATCGGCGCGAGCCTGCCGGCCTTCCGCGTCGGCGGCGGCCTCGTGCTGCTGCTGATGGCGCTGTCGATGCTGAATGCGCAGGCGGGCGGCGTGCGGCAGACCAGCGAGGAGGCGCAGGAGATGCAGGCCGGGGCGCAATCTGGTGTGGTCCCGCTCGCCTTCCCGCTGCTCGCCGGGCCGGGCGCGATCAGCACCACCATCATCGCCGCCGAGAAGGGCGGCCTGATGCACCAGCTGGTGATCGCCGGCTGCGTCGCGGGCGTCTGCGTGGTGTCGTGGGCGGTGCTGCGACGCGCTGACGCGATCGAGCGGCGCCTCGGCCTCACCGGCCTCAACGTCGCGACGCGGATCCTCGGGCTGCTGCTCGCCGCGATGGCGGTGCAGACGATGGCGGAGGGGTTGAAGGCCTTGTTCCCGGGATTGGCGCACTAGGGCGCAGGCGCGGCCGCCTCACCGCGAAATACGCGAGCAAGCAGCGCACTCAAGGCGCCCTGCGCTCGATCGAGCGCGGCCGCTTGCTGCAATTCCAGCGAGCGCAGATGTCGGACGTGCGAAGCGAACTGTCTCTGGAGTGCGCGCGGAGGAAGTTCGATTGGGAGCGTTCTCAACCGCTCCTTTGAGATGTTCGGCATCGAGTTGGCACTGCCTGTAGCCAGCCGGCTCAAGGCACGACGCTTCGATGTACTCGTTAGCAGTTTCCAGAGGAAGATCGGATCGAGGATGTCCGGCTTGGCAATACGGGGCCGAAAGATCAAATCGGGGAGCAGTTGTCGGCCGTCAGTCGACCATACGTAGGCGGATGCTCCGACCAGTTCCGCGGTGTTCTTTCGAGTGAGAAGTAGATCGCCTTCCCGTACCTCGATCGTCGGATCGACCACAATAGTTTGCGGCAGGGTCTTGTGCTCGCTTTCGTCGTACTCGCAGCGCGACACCGCGCCTAGACGAAGGACGCCCCATTCATCAGGCCCGCGGGGCCTGTCGTGACACTTGGGGCTGCTACCGCTGTCGATTCCCGACAGAAGAGTGCCAAATTCGACGACAGGCCAGCCCTTCGGATTCGTCGCCGGATCGCCGAACATGTCGATAAAGAGCGCCGGGAGAATCTCGGCAGCTTTGGCTTGCGCCTCGCGGCGCAGGCGGAGAATTTCTTCCGACCTAGATAGCAAGTCAACGATGGAACGTTGCTCTGCCAACGGGGGCAAGAAGATCCTTGTTCGTTCAACTACACTTTTCGTAACGTGTTGGAGCCCTACGCCTCCATGGGCTTGGCCGATAAGTTCGTCTAGCTTCTGATTGATTGCGAATTGCAGGAATCGCTTTTCGACGACACGTTCATCAAAGACGACGTTAAAGATGTGCTGATTGAGAATTGCACGCCCGCCGTTCCAGATGTGAGCACCAAATGAGGTACCAGGCGTACCAGACCAAGCGAAGAGCAATGCTCCAGAGTCGATCAAGAATCTTGATCGGACATCTCCACTGAAGAAATTGAACTTGGCATTCGAATTGTTGAGATTCTGAATTCGAACTATCGGCAATCCCGCTTCGGTCCAATCAGTCGGCTTAAATGCACGTCCGTTGACTAGCTCGCATATGGACCCCAACGGGACAAGGCGCTTTTCACTAGGGCTAAGATTCATACAGCATCAATCACTAAGCGTCGCTCGCAGCGCTTCGATTTCCCGCATGATCTCTGACTCAATGGCGGCGAGCTCATCGAGTAACTCGCGCGGGCTGCGATGCTGGACCTGCTGCTGGCTCAACGGGCGATAGCGGCCTGCCGAGAGGTTGAAGTCGTTGGCACGCAGTGCGGCCGTGTCAGCGAACCACCACGGCGCGGTCCATTCGGCTTTCGGGTCGCGGTCGGTCCAGGTCTTGAGGCCGGTGTCGCGGTTGCGGTAGGCGTCGATCAGCGCGGGCAGGTCGTCGGCCTCGATGGGCTGGTCGTGGTTAGCGTCGAGCTTGTAGCCGTCGTTGTCGGCGTGCAGGAAGAGCACGTGTTCGGTCTTGCCGCCTTTCCTGAAGAAGAGCACCGAGGTCTTCACGCCCGAATAGGGCTGGAAGACGCCGCCGGGCAGGCTCAGCACTGCCTCCACGCGGTTGTTCTCCACCAGTTGACGACGCAGCTCCTTGTGCGCGCCGGTTGAGCCGAAGAGCACGCCCTCGGGCACGATCACGCCGCAGCGGCCGCCCGGCCTCAGCGAGTCCATCATGTACTTCAGGAACAGGAGTTCCGTCGACGTGGTCGTGCCGACCTTGACGTCGTCGACGATACGATCCTTGTCCACGCGGCCGGAGAAGGGTGGATTGGCGAGTACTACGTGATAGCCCTCGGCAGGCAAGGCGAGCTCGGCCTTGCGCTCGGCGTCTAGCGTGGTGGTGAGCACGTTGCGCAGAAGGATGCGCACGTTCGGCAGGCCGCGCAGCGCGAGGTTCATGGTCGCGAGGCGAATCATCTTCGGGTCGACGTCGTTGCCGTAGAACGTCTTGCCCTGCAACGCCGACACGTGGGCAGCCGAGAGCCGGTCGCCCAGGCCGCGCGTCTGCGGCTTGCCGTCGATCTCCACCGTCTGGATGCCGCCCGCAGACGAATTGGCGAGCCGGATATGGTTGTAGGCCGCGACGAGGAAGCCCGCCGTGCCGGCGGCGGGATCGTAGATCGTCTCGCCGATCTTCGGGTCGACGATTTCCACGATGGCGCGGATCACGTGCCGAGGCGTGCGGAACTGCCCGAGTTCGCCCGCCTGCTTGATCTGCTTCAGCACGTGCTCGAAGAGGTCGCCCTTGGTGTCGGCGTCCGAGCGGTCGAGGCGCAGGCCGTCCACCAGAGTGACCACCTGCGTGAGCACGGTCGACTCGTCGATCACGAGGCGCGCCCCGTGCATGAAGTTCACCGCAGAGCGCTCGGCGACCTCGCCGAAGAAGGCGAACACCTCGTCGCGCACGAAGCGCACGAGCGGTTCGCCCGACAGGCCCTTGGCCCACACCGACCAGCGGAAGCGCTCGCACGGGATCTTCGTCTCGCCCTTGGCGGGCGCATTGAGCGGGTTCCGGAGCGTCCACGTGCCTGCGAAGAGGCTTTCATGCTTCTGCTTCAGCACCTTGGCGCGCGCGGCGTTCTCGGCGTCGATGCCCTCGACGAGGTAGAAAAAGAACAGGAACGCCAGTTGCTCCGCATTGCTGACCGGGTCCGGATAGCCGCCACCGAACAGGTAGTCGCGGATCTGCTCGATCGAGCGGCGCATGTCGGGCGTGAGGGGCATGGCCTGTGCTTTCCGTGCGCGGCTAGGAGGGGCGGACCGAGGGATCGTCGTCGGCGTGCGGGGCGGAGCCCGGCGAGCCGAACACCTCGGTATTGAGCGAGTCCAGAATCGCTTCGATGGCGTCCTCGCCGCCGAAAACGCGCGTGGCCTCGGGCAACCCACCCATCAGAGTGAAGGGCGGGAAGGCGAAGTGCCCGGCGGTGAATTCGTCGAGCGTCCCGGCATTGGCGCGCAACTGGCTGCCCACCACGCGCAGCCAGCGCGCCTGCTCGGGCGTGAGCCGGGCCTCGCGTTCGAGCAGCCACGCCTCGAAGCTCGCGCCGAGTTCGGCCGAACGAACCTCGGAAGCCTCGGGGAACACCATGTTGCCGTTGTCGTCGACCGTGATCCACTCGCGGGTGGTGGGATCGATGTGGTCGTTGACGTCCAGCGACAGCAGGCGCCGGGGCTCGTACTTCTTGCCGGGCTGTCGCACCACGACTACGCCGCCCTTGCCGTCCGCGTCTTCGTCGCCGTGGTAGTCGGTGACGCCGACGAAATCGAACATCGTGAAGAGCGGCTTGCCCTTCCGCTTGCGCGTGCCCCGGCCTCGCATCTGCTGGTAGAGGATCGCCGAGCGCGTGAAGCGGGCGAAGACGAGGTTCACGACTTCCGGACAGTCGAAGCCGGTGTCCAGCATGTTTACCGAGACGAGGATCTGCGGGAACGGCTCCTTTTTGAAGCGCCGGATCTTGGCCTGGGCGTCGACCGTGTCGTCGGGGCCGAGGCCGGACACGACGTAGTCCGCGTAGCGGATCTCGGGCGAGGGCTTCCGGTCGGAGTAGGCCTCGTCCAGCATCTGCGCGAGCGTCTCGGCGTGGCGCTTGGTGACGGCAAACACGATGGTCTTGCCGAGCAGGGGCTTGCGCAGCGCACCCTTGGCGTCGACGTAGCCCTTCTCGAGCACCTCGCGGAACTCGCGCACGATGGCCCGGTTGCGCTCCGGGATCGTGAACCGGCGCTCCAGCGCGGCGGGGTCGATGACGACGCTCGCCTCGTTGCCGAAGAGCTTTTCGAATTCAGCGCGCGTGGGTGCGTCCATCGCGCCCCAGTCGAGCTCGTTGCGCTGCACCTCGAAGCCGCCCTCGGCGGCCGTCTTCACGGTCTTCGCCTTGTAGATCTGGTAGGGGACGAGGTAACCGTCGCGGATCGCGTCCTTGAGCTTGTAGCTGAAGGTCGGCTTGTCGACCTCGAAGAAGCGCAGCGTGTCGCGGATGGCGAGCTTGTCCTCGTCGTCACCGAAATCGCCGACATCCGCGACACAAGGCGTGGCAGTGAGGCCGACCTGCAGACCGTCGAAGTGCTTCAGCACGCCGCTCCACTTGCCGTAGATCGAGCGGTGGCATTCGTCGGAGATCACGAGGTCGAAGTAGCCGGACGAGTACTCGTGGTAGATGTTCACCATGCTCTGCAGCGTGGTGATGGTGATGCGCTTCTCGTCCTGGAAGCGCCGCCCGGCGCGCAGCACGTAGGAAGGGAAATCGGACAGGTGCTCGGCGAAGGCGTCCTCGGTCTGCGTGGCGAGCGGGATGCGGTCGACGAGGAAGAGCACCCGGGTGACTGCGTTGGCCTCGAACAGGCGCTTGATGAATGCGGCAGCGGTGCGCGTCTTGCCGGTGCCGGTGGCCATCTCGACGAGCATCTTGCGCCGTCCGGCACGGATCTCGCGGCACAGCGTGTCGATGCACTCGGTCTGGTAGTCGCGCTCGACGATGCGCGAGTCGATCGCGACGTCGAGCGGCTCGCGACGCACCTTGCCGGTCGCAGCACGTCGCTCGAGGTCGCCCTGCGAAAAGAAGGTCTTCACGACGCGCGGGAAGGCCTCGCGCCGCCACTCCCAGAAGCGGATCTCGTCGCCGTTTGCGAGGAAGACGTAAGGTACGTCGAGCTGCTCCGCGTACGCGCGGGCTTGCGCCTCGGCTTCGCCCGGGTTGATCGCGGCTTTCTTCGCCTCGATCACCGCAAGCGAGCGACCGTGACGGTCACAGAGTACGTAGTCGGCCTTTGTCTTGTCGGGCAGCATGTACTCGAAGCGCACCGCGTTCGGATCGAGCACGTCCCAGCCCTGGTCCCGCAGCTGGGCGTCGATCTTGACGCGCGAAAAGGCTTCGTTGGTGCCCGGCATGGGGGCGCTACAGGGCGCGCGAGTGCTCGGCCTTGCGCTTCGAGGGGCGAGTCGGCAGGCGCTTGATCTCCGGGCCGGCCTGCTGTTCCGCGAGGCGTACGTCGTAGAGCGCCTGCAGGTTCATCCAGAACTGCGGGCTGGTGCCGAACCAGTGTGCGAGTCGCAGAGCGGTGTCGCCGGTGATTGCGCGCTTGCCATTGACGATCTGCGTGATGCGGTTCGCGGGCACGCGGATCTGCCTCGACAACTCGGTCGGGGAGACACCGAGCTCCTCTAGCTCGTCGGCGAGGATCTCGCCGGGGTGGATCGGGGTACGGGCCATCGTCCTTCCTTTCAGTGGTAGTCGACGATCTCGACTTCCGAGGGGCCGTTCTGCCCTTCGGGCCATTCGAAGCAGATGCGCCATTGCAGGTTGATGCGGATGCTGAACTGGCCCCTGCGGTCGCCCCTGAGCCCTTCGAGCGCGTTCGACGGCAGCACCTGCAGGTCCGCGAGGCTGGTCGCGGCGTCAAGGATGTCGAGGCGCTTCTCCGCTTGCCGGCGGAAACCCTCGAATTCACGGACGCGCTTGCCTTCGGCGAATGCCTTCGTTCGCTTGTCGCGATAGCTCAGGATCACCGCGGCACCTTAGCGGCGCGTGCGATGTACGTCAAGCGTACATGCGGCGAAGGCCGCGAAGCGGGAGGGGCTAGCCCTGCGGGTGCAGCACCGGCACCGCGGCGACGAGCTGCTTCGTGTAGTCGTGCTTCGGGTTCGACAGCACTTCCTTCGCCGGCCCGGACTCCACCAGTTCCCCGAGGCGCATCACCGCCACGCGGTCGGCGAAGGCGCGGGCGATCGAGATGTCGTGCGTGATCATCAGGATGGCGACATGGCGTGCCTCCTTGATGTCGATCAGCAGGTTCAGGATCTGGCCGCGGATCGACACGTCCGCGCCGGAGAGCGGTTCGTCGGCGATCAGCAGCTTCGGCTCGGCGGCGAGCGCGCGCGCGACGGCCAGTCGCTGGCGCTGGCCGCCCGAGAGCTCGTGCGGGTAGCGCGCGAGGTAGTCGGCGCCCGGGCGCAGGCCGACGCCGTCGAGCAGTTCGACCGCCGTCTTTTCCAGCGCGTCCTGCCGTTTCGTCGCCTGCGCGAGCAGCTCGCGCACCGTGCGCCGCGGGTTCAGCGAGGCGCCCGCGTCCTGGAAGATCGGCTGCATCACGGTGCGGCGTTCGCGGAATTCGGATTCGCTCATCGCGAGCGCGTCGCGGCCTTCGAGGCTCACTGCGCCGGTATCGGGACGCAGCAGGCCGAGCGCGATGCGCCCGAGCGTGGACTTGCCGGAGCCGGACTCGCCCACCAGCGCCACCGTCTCGCCGGGCGCCACCGCGAGCGACACGTCCTTCACGGCCGCGACCTCGGTGCCGCCGGAGCGGCGGAAGGTCTTCGATACGTGCGCGAGTTCGAGCAGCATCTTCACGGATAGAGCACGCATCGCACCGCGTGCGGCGGTTGCGAGGCGACGAAGGTGGCGTCGGGCATGCGCGTGCGGCACTCGGGTTTCGCCTGTTCGCAGCGCGGCGCGAAGGGGCAGCCCTCGATGAGTTCGGCGAGGTTCGGCGGGTCGCCGCCGATGGTGTGGAAGCGGCCCTCGGCATTGCGCGCGGCGACCGCGGCTTCCAGCAGGCCCTTGGTGTACGGGTGCTTCGACTCGCGGAACACCTGCTGCGTCGTGCCCCACTCGATGGTGCGGCCGGCGTACATCACGTAGATGCGCTCGCAGCTCTCGGCCACGAGGCCGAGATCGTGGCTGATCAGCAGCATCGCCATGTTCAGCTCGCGCCGCAGTTCCCTCAACAGCGCCAGCACCTCGGCCTGCGTGGTGACGTCGAGCGCGGTGGTGGGCTCGTCGGCGACCAGCAGCTTCGGCTTGCAGCCGAGCGCGACCGCGAGCAGCGCGCGCTGGCGCATGCCGCCGGAGAGCTCGTGCGGATAGGACTGCGCGCACGAGGCGGGCAGCTTCACGAGCTCCAGCAGCTCGCGCACGCGCGGTTCGACGGCGAGGTCGGGCGTGTGGCGGATCACCGATTCGGCCACCTGCCGGCCGACGCGCATCACCGGGTTCATGTAGGACAGCGGGTCCTGGAAGACCATCGCCACCGGGTGGCCGCGCAGCGCCTCCCATTGCACCGAGGTGAGGTGCGTCACGTCGCGCCCGCCGAGCGTCATGCGGCCGGACTCGATGCGCGCGATGTTCTCGGGCAGGAGGCCGAGCGCAGCGCGCGCGAGCGTCGACTTGCCGGAACCCGATTCGCCGACCAGCCCGACGCTCTCGCCTTCGCCGACCTGCAGCGTGGCGCCATCGAGTGCGCGGATCGCCGCGCCGCGCGCGTGGTAGGCCATGCGCAGCGACTCGATCGACAGGATGGGTTCGGTGCTCATGCCTTCTTCTGCGTCTTCGGGTTCAGCGCCGCGCCGACGGCGTCGCCGAGCAGGTTGAAGGCGAGCACGGTGACGAAGATCGCCATGCCCGGGAAGAACGACAGCCACCACGCGTTGAACAGGAACCGCTGCCCGGCGTTCAGCATGCGGCCCCAGCTGACGAGGTCCGCGCTGGAGAGGCCGAAGAAGCCGAGCGCGGCCTCCAGCAGGATGGCGTGGCCGACGATCAGCGTCGCGGCGGCGAGCACCGGCGCGACCGCGTTCGGGATGACCTCGAGCACCAGGATGCGGAACTCCGGTACGCCGAGGCAGCGCACCGCGTCGACGAACTCCAGTTGCTTCACGCGCAGCACCTCGCCGCGCATCAGGCGCGCCACCTGCGGCCAGGACAGCAGTGCGATCACGATCACCACGCGCGAGAGGCCCGGCCCGGAGAGCGCGATGATGAAGGCGGCGAGGATGAAGGTCGGGATCACCTGGAAGACCTCCGACACGCGCATCACCGCGAGGTCGAGCCAGCCGCCGTAGTAGCCGGCAACCGCGCCGATCAGGATGCCGGCGAGCGTGGCGCCGATCGCCGCGCTGATGCCGACCGCGAGCGACACCTTGATGCCGAACAGGATGCCGAGCAGCATGTCGCGGCCGAGCTCGTCGGTGCCGAGCGGGTGCTCCCACGAGGGGGCGGCCATCACCTTGTCCGAGATCGCGTGCGGGTCGAGGCTGGGCACCAGTTCGACGGCGATCGCCACCAGCACCACCAGCACGAGGTAGGCCGCCGCGCCGACGCCGGCGCGGTAGGTCGTGAAGCGCTGCCGGAAGCCGTGCATCGCCACCGTTCAGCCCTTCCTTTCGTAGTGCTGCCGCACGCGCGGGTCGAGGAAGGCGTAGAGCACGTCGGTGGCGACGTTCGCCAGCACCACCACCACCGCGGTGAAGAGGAAGATGCCCTGCAGCACCGGGTAGTCGCGGTTGCCGATCGAGGTGATGAAGAGCTGGCCGAGGCCGGGCCACGCGAACACCGTCTCGACCATGATCGCGCCGGTGAGCGAGTAGCCGAAGTTGTAGCCGATCACGGTGGCCACCGGAATCAGCGCGTTCGGCAGGATGTGGCGCCACAGCACATCGCGGCGCGTCAGGCCCTTGGCGCGCGCGGTGAGCACCCAGTCCTGCGCCATGGCTTCGAGCACGCTCGCGCGCGTGACGCGCGCGACCACGGCGAGGTAGTAGATGGTGACGCTGAAGCCCGGCAACACGAGGTGCCAGAGGATGTCCTTCACGCGCGCCCAGCCCTCGTACTGCTCGCGCATGGTGATCATGCCCTGCGCGGGCAGCCATTGAAGCTTGATCGCAAACACGATGACGAGGATCTGGCCGAGCCAGAAGATCGGCACCGAGTAGCCGACCAGCGAGGTGGCGGTGATGCTGCTGTCCCAAAGGCTGCCGGCGCGCGGCGCGGCGGCGAGCGCGAGCACGATGCCGAGCGCCGCGGCGAGCGTCAGTGCCGGCAGCATCAGCATCAGCGTGACGAGGGACCGGTCTACCAGCAGGCCGAGCACCGGCTGGCGGTTGGCGAACGAGAAGCCGAGGTTGCCCTGCGCGAGGTTCGAGAGGTAGAGGCCGAGCTGCACGAGGATCGGCTGGTCGAGGCCGAATTCCTTGCGCACCTGCTCGGCATAGCCCGGCGGCGCGGGGAAGTCGCCGACCAGCGCCTGGATCGGGTCGCCCGGCACGATGTGGATGATCAGGAAATTGATCACCAGAATGGCCAGCACGATCGGCACGGCCCATGCCAATCGCGAGAGGAGGTAGCGGATCACGCGGCGGCTTGGCGCGCGGTGGCGGGCGTCATCAGCGACACGAGATGACGCAGGTCGGGCAGGGTATCGAGCGACTCGACGCATGCGACGATCTCGCGGTGGCGCGCCGCGCCGAGCACCGGCGCGACGAGCGACTCGACCTTGTCGGCGAGTTCCGCGTCCGACAGCGGGCGCTCCGGCGCGCCCTTGGCGTAGCGGATGAAGCGCTCCACCGTGCGGCCGTCCTTCAGGCGCACTTCGAGGGGCGGGTACTGGCCGGGAATGATGGTGCGGTCGGCGAGCACCGTGACCTTCTCCATCAGCGCGCGCACCTCCGGCTCGCCGTGGCGCAGGGTCTTGAACTGGTCGAGCGTGCCGCGGCCGGAAGTGGCCGCGACCGCGAGGCCGTACTGGATGCTGAACTGGGCATCGAGCATGTTGCCGAGTTCCATGCGGTCGAACTGCAGCTTGTACTGGTCGTTGCCGTGCACGACGAGCGCGGCCACGTCGGCGGCCTTGGCGTTCATCTCGGGCAGCACCTCGAGGATCGCGTCCATGCACGCGTGCAGGCCGCGGCAGCAGGCGTAGGGCTTCATGCCCGAGCGGTCGATGCGGAACTCGCGGCCGAGGCCCTCGAGCGTGAGTTCGGGTTTCGCAACGCCCTTCGAGAACGTGCCGTAGAAGCCGCCCCAGCCGGCCTCGAGCACATGCCTGGGCCCGCTCATGCCGGCCTGCGCGAGCAGCGCCGCGGTGAGGCCGTTCTCGGACGCCTTGCCCGGGTGGAAGCGCTTGGTGTCCGCGCCATCGGCGAGGAAGGCCCAGATGCCGCCGGTGAAGCTGCCGGCGATGCCGAGTGCGTCGGCGAACCTGCCGGCGTCGAGCTTCAGCAGCTTCGCGGCCGCGGCGGCAGCGCCGAAGCTCCCGCAGGTGCCGGTGGAGTGCCAGCCGAGGTCGTTGTGCGGGCGATAGCCGCCGGCGCCCTCGAGGATGCGCGCGGCGTGGTCGTAGCCGGCGAGCATGGCGAGGATCGCGTCCTTGCCGCTGATACCGCCCTTGCCCGCGAGCGCGAAGAGCGCGGGCACCACGACCGCGCCCGAATGCCCGCAGCCGCCGAAGTCGTCGAGTTCCTGCGCGTGCGCCGAGGTGCCGTTCACCATCGCCGCGAGCGGCGGCGTGGTGGTGTCGGCGCGGCCCCAGATCGCGGCGCTGCCGGGCGCGCCTTCGCTCGCCGCGCGCGCGGCACGCAGCGTGACTTCGACTACGTCGGTGTTCGCGCCGGCGATGCCGGCGGCCAGCGTGTCGATGAGGAAGCGCTTCGCGAGCCGGACGGCCTCGGCCGGCATGTCCTCGTAGCGGGCGCCGGACCAGTACTGCGCAAGTTCTTCGGTCAGCGTCCTCGCCATGCGGCTACTTCTTCACCCAGACGCGGTGCCACCACTGGTACACCGAGGCCTGCCACATGTCCTGCAGCCGGGTGCTGGCCGCGCCGACCTGCGCCTGCTGGTGCACGAGGAGCGTCGGCAGGTCGCGGGCGAGGATCTCCTGCACCTTCCAGTAGGCTTCCTTGCGCAG
Organism: uncultured Enterobacteriaceae bacterium; assembly: GCA_964617355.1. Taxonomy (GTDB): domain Bacteria; phylum Pseudomonadota; class Gammaproteobacteria; order Burkholderiales; family SG8-39; genus CAZTDU01. The sequence continues at coordinate 7,572 of CAZTXP010000095.1, read as the reverse complement.
GTCCTGGTTCGGCGCGTCGCGGCCCTTGTCGAAGAGGGCATCGACCTCGGGGTTCGAGTAGCCGCTGGCGTTGTTGAAGGTGGTGCCCTGCTTGATCGACTCGGAATGGTAGGCGCGCGCGACGCCGATCGCCGGGTCGCCGGCGGTGGAGTAGTTCTGCAGCGTGGCGTCGAAGTCGTAGTCGGAGTAGACGCGCTTCAGCACCACCGGGCGCTCGGCGCCTTCCAGCACCACCTTGATGCCCGCGGCCTGCCAGAAGCGCTGCAGCGCCTGCGCCCACGAGGTGTACTCGCCGCGCGCGGTGTCGAACGAGAGCCGGAGCGTGAACCGCGTGCCGTCCGGCCCGGGCTTCAAGCCCGCCTCGTCGAGCAGCTGCTTCGCGCGCTCGGCGCTGTACGGGTACATCTTGTCGAAGTCGACGTTCGGGTTGTACGACCAGCCCAGGCGCGTGTCGAACGCGCTCTTGCCGACCTGCCCGGAGCCGAGGAACACGTTCTTCAGGATGAACTGGCGGTCGATCGCGGTGAGCAGGGCCTGGCGCACCTTCGGGTTGTCGAGCGGCTTCTTCTTCGTGTTGAGGATGATGATGTCGGTGCTGGGGTAGCTGACTTCCTTCAGCGAGAAGCGCGGGTCGTTGCGCAGCACGTTCAGCGCGCTGATCGGGAAGTAGTACTGGTCGATGTAGTCCACCTCGCCGGCCTGCAGCGCGAGCATGCGCGCCGAGGCGTCCGGCATGATCTTCACCACGATGCGATCGAGGAAGGGCTCGCCGGGGCCCCAGTACTTCGGGTTCTTGACGAAGGTGAGGTGGCTGCCGCGCACCCACTCGGTGAGCATGTAAGGCCCGGCGCCGACGGGCTTGGAGACGGAGGCCGGGTTCTTCAGGATGTCGGTGTTCTCGAACAGGTGCTTCGGCAGGATCGCGGCGTTCTGCTCGCAGGCGAGCGAGAACAGGAACGGGCCGAAGGGCTTGGCCAGGCGAATCACCACGGTCTGCGGGTCGGGCGTGTCGATCTGCTTGATCGCCTTCCCGGGCGCGTTGAACTTCGAGCCGAACTTCGAGCTGACTTCCAGCAGCGTGAACTTGACGTCGGCCGAGGTCAGCGGCTTGCCGTCGTGGAAGGTCGCCGGGTTGAGGTTGAAGGTGTAGGTGAGGCCGTCGGGCGAGATGGTCCACGACTTCGCGAGGGACGGCACCACCTTGAAGCCGGAGGCGAAGCGCACCAGGCCGTCGTTCAGGATGCAGCCGGTGAGCACGTCCGGCACGCCGACCGAGACGTTCGGGTTCAGCGTCGCCGGGTCGGCGCCGACCACGAGGATCGCGGTGCCGCCGGGCTGCTGCGCCAGGGCCGTGCCGGCGGCGAACAGGGCCGCCGCGAACAGTCGTTTCATGGGGATCTCCTCAGCCGCGGGCTTCGAGGATGGCGAGCGTGCGCGCCATCTCGTTGGTCTGGATCATCAGCGCCTCGTCGACGCCGAGGCCGGGCTTCGAGAGCATGAAGTCCGGCTGGCACGCGAGGCCGATGTGCGTGCAGATGCGCGCCGAGTGGTCGGTCTCGTTCGCCGTGCCGCCGAGGCTCGCGCCCATGCCCTTCTGCTTGCAGTAGATCACCGCCTCTATGGTGTTGTTGATGCCGCCGAGGTCGGGCGTCTTGATCTGCACGTAGTCGGAGGCCTGCGTGTCGGCGAAGAGCTTGATGTCCTCGAGCGTGTTGCACCATTCGTCGGCGATCAGGCCGACCGCGATGCCCTTCTTCTTCAGCAGCGCGCGCGCTTCCTTGAAGGCGTCGATCTGCGCCTGCTGGGTCTTGGCGATGATCGGCGACTCGACGAGCAGCGAATACGGCGCCGCGGCGTCCTTCAGCGTGCCGATGTAGTCCACCATCGGCTCGATCTGCATGTTGCAGAGCTCGCCGAGCGTGCCGTAGACGTCGACGTGGATGGTGGGCTGGTAGTCGGGATCGCCGATCTCCTTCACGCGGCCGGCGACGCGCTTCACGAAGGCGTGAAGCTTCTCGCCTTTCTCGCCGATGTGGTCCTTGACCACGTTGAAAGAGGCGTGCGGCAGCAGCTCGACGCGCTTGAGAATGATCCGGTCGAGCTGCAGCCACTCGTCGCGGTGCCCGGAGGCGAGGATCGGGATCGGCTTCTTCGAGATCGTGCTGCCGTACTCGCGCGCGATGACCTCGGCCATGGTCTCCTTGCGGGACAGGGCCGTGGCGTGCAGCAGCGCCTGCGTGACGCCGTAGCGCACCGCGGTGTGCATCGGCTTGCCGCCGCGCTGGTGGCGGTCGAGCTCGTCGGCGTGCGCGCGGAAGGTCGCGACGTCGCGGCCCACCAGCATCGGGGCGATCTCGCTGCGCAGGTAGTCGAGGTGGTGCACCGCGTTGAACGCGGGATCGCGCCCCGCGACGCCAGCGAGGATCACGTCCGCGCAGTCGCCGAAGGCGATCTGGCCGTCCTCGAGCACCAGCATGATCGACACGATGGTCGCCGGCTCGACGATCTTCGTGAAGCCCGGCGACAGCGCCTTGCCGTGGTAGAGGAATCCGTCGGCCTTTGCGCCGGCCTTGATGGCCATCAGGTCGCGGTGCATGTAGCCCGAACGGCCGGCGGCGCAGATCACTTTGGTGATTTTCATGGTGCGGGCCATGCTACGGAGTCACGTTCCGCAGTGTCAATCCCGGAATCGCTGGGGCGCAGGCTGTGTATGCTCGGCCGCTTCGACACGCCGGAGGCCGACATGACGATCTGCGCCGAACTCCTGTCCGCACTGCGCCCGCGCACCAGGGAGATGCTCGACTTCACCGCCGAAATGGTGGCAATCGAGAGCGGATCGTACGACGCCGCGAACGTCGCCCGCGTCGGCGAGGTGTACGGCGCGCGCTGGAAGTCGCTCGGCTTCGAGGAGCGCACGGTGCCGCTGGAAGGCCGGGGGCCGCGGCGCTCGTTCCACCGCAAGGGCGACGGCAAGGGCAAGGTGGTGATCCTCGGCCACGCCGACACCGTGTGGCCGGCCGGCAGCCAGCCGGGCTGGAACTTCAGCGAGGATGGGGTGCACGCCTACGGTCCGGGCGTCGGCGACATGCGTGGCGGCCTCGCGATGGCGTGGTTCGCGGTCGATGCCTTGATGAAACTGGGCCAGCGCCTGCCCGCGGAACTGGTGGTGATGCTGGTGCCCGACGAGGAACTCGGCTCGGTCGGCTCGCGCCAGTGGATCGAGGACGGCTGCCGCGACGCCGACGGCGTGCTGGTGCTGGAGCCGACCCGGCCCAATGGCGGCGTGGTGATCGGCCGGCGCGCGGTGGGCGCGATCAAGGCCTTCTACTCCGGCCGTTCGGCGCACGCCGCGGTCAACTATGCAGAGGGCGCCAGCGCAGTGCGCGCCGCGGCGCGGGCGACGCTCGCGCTCGAGGCGCTCACCGACGAATCGCGCAGCCGGTTGGTGAACGTGGGCGTGTTCCACGGTGGTGCGGCGCGACAGGTCGTGCCCCACGAAGCGGAGATCCACGTCGACCTGCGCGCCTCGCTGCCCGAGGACGTCGACGCGCTCGAGAAGCGCGCGAAGGAAATCCTCTCCGATACGGGCGATGCGCGCGTCACGGTGCGTATCGAGGGCGGCTGGACGCGCCCGGTGTACCCGGAGACCTCGGGACGCCCCCTTTACGTGCACGCCGAGCGCTTCGCGAAGGAGATCGGCGTGCCGATCTCGCCGGTGGTCACCAGCGGCGGCTCGGACGGCAGCTTTCCCGGCGCGATGGGGCGGCCGACGCTCGACGGCCTCGGTCCCGTCTGTTTCGATACCTGCAGCCGGCGCGAGAAGATCGTCATCGCCAGCCTGCCGGAGCGCGGCGCCATCTTCGGCACCCTGATCCACACGCTCGCCAACGGCTGAAACGGGAGGGCCGCAGGGCTGGACAAGGCCCGGCCACGCACCTATCCTCGGCATCCGTGTATACACGGATCCATTCTGGGTCCCCGGGAGACGACACGTGGCACTACTGGACGCACGCGAATACCGCCGCAGCCTGAACGACGGCCGCCAGATCTGGATCGGCGGCGAGAAGGTCGACGACGTCACCACCCACCCGGCGTTCTCGCCGATGGTCGACGCGGTGGCGAAGATCTACGACATGCACTTCGACCCCGCGTTCAGCGAGCGCATGACCTTCGCGCTGCCCGAGGGCGGGCGCGGCTCGCGCTTCTACAAGCTGCCGTCCTCGCGCGAGGACCTCGTGCTGCGCCGGCAGATGACGATGGCGATCCTCGACACCATCTGCCCGACCATGGACCGTTTCGGCGACGAGACCGTGTCGGCGCTCTTCGTCTGGAGCGACCGCAAGGCGCTGCTCGACAAGTACGACCTGCGCTACCACAAGGCCGCCGAGGGCTGGCTGCACAAGCTGCAGCGCGAGAACCTCTTCCTCACCAGCGGCAACACCGATCCGAAGGGCGACCGCTCGCGCGGCCCGCACGAGCAGGATGACCCGGACCTCTACCTGCGCGTGGTGAAGGAGACCGACGCCGGCATCGTCATCCGCGGCGCCAAGTACGAGACCGGCGCGGCCTACGCGCACGTGGCGTGCCTCAAGCCCACGGTCGGCCAGTGGGTCGAGGCGAACCGCGACTACGCGGTCTGCTGCATCGTGCCGCTGAACGCGCCCGGCGTGAAGCACATCTGCCGCGCGCCGCTGGTGGCGGGTGGCGGCACCACTGCCGACCCGCGCGACCGGCCGCTGTCGGCGCGCTTCGACGAGATCGACACCCTGATGGTGTTCGACGACGTCTTCGTGCCGTGGGAGAACGTGCTGTTCTCGCGCCACACCGAGCTCGCCGCGATGATCCGCGCCGACCTCACGTGGTGGTCGGCGCATGGCTACCTCACGCGCTGCCTCGCCAAGGCCGATGTGCTGGTCGGTACCGCGCTCCTCATTGCAGAGCAGGCGGGCACGCTGTCGATCCCGGCAATCCGCTCCAAGGTCAGCCAGCTGATGATGTTCCGCGAGACGGTGGAAGGATTCCTCCTCGGCTCCGAGACCGCGTGCGAGCCCACCGCGGCCGGCAACATGCGCCCGAACCAGGCGATCCAGAACGCCGGGCGCGTGTACTGCTCGCAGACCTACTCGCAGATGGTGCACCTGCTGCGCGAGATCTGCGGCGGCGCGGTGGTGATGCTGCCCGACCGCGCCAGCCTAGAGGCGGCGGAGACCGGGCCTTGGGTGTCGAAGTTCTTCCGCGTCGGCAAGAATTCCGCCGACCTGCGCCTGCGCACGCTGTCGCTGGCCGCGGAACTCACCGCCACCAGCTACGCCGGGCGCGCCAACGCCTACCAGCTGTTCGCCGAGACGCCGGTGTTCGCGCAGGAGAACGCGCTCTTCAACACCTTCGACCGCGAGCGCGCGAAGCAGCGCGCCCTCGCGCTGATCGCGGACCCGCCCGCGGCAGTGGCGAAGGCGGCATGAGCCCCGCGGCCAAGCCGGGGGTAGGCCGCGTGTCCGCGGGGGAACACGCGGGCTGGCGCATTGCGGCGCCGAAGAACGCGTCGCACCTCGCCGGCGAGAAGCTGCGCCAGCTGATCATCGACGGCACGCTCGCCCCGGGCGGGCGCCTGCTCGAGACGCAGCTCGCCGAGCGCCTCGGCGTCAGCCGCACGCCGGTGCGCGAGGCGCTCGCGCGGTTGGCGAGCGAGGGGCTGGTCGCGCCGATGGCGGCCGGCGGCTACGAGGTCGTCGACCCGATGCGCGAGTTCGACGACATCTTCTTCATGCGCGAGGTGAACGAGGGCCTCGCTGCGCGCCTCGCAGCTCAGCGAGGCACCGACGCCGAGGTCGCCGAGATCGTGCGCCTCGGCGAGCGCAGCGCGGCGCTGGAGCTCGACGACGTAGAGTCGCGCGCCACCATCAACACCGCCTTCCACACCGCGATCGCGCGCGCGAGCCATGCGCCACGGCTGATGCGGCTGGTGGAGGGCTACCGGGAGTTCTTCCTCAGCCCGCGCGTCTTGCGGGGCTATTCGGTGAAGGCCAGCCGCGCGGCGATCGGCGAGCACCGTCGCATCGCGCGCGCGATCGCGGCGCGCGACGGCGCGCTGGCCGAGCGCCTGGTGCGCGAGCACCTGCGCCGCGCGTATCGCCAGCTGCTCGATCGGTCTTCCTAGTCGGGCATACTTGTTGCATTGATCGTCCGCAATGGTCGTCCTATCCGTCCAACTTCGAAACGGGAGTCCCGCATGAGCCTCGCCGCGCTTCGCCGCACCACCGTGATCCTCGCCGCGCTGCTCGGCCTCGCCGCCGCGCCGGCCCGCGCGCAGAACCAGATCACGATCCAGATCTGGGGCACGACCTGGCAGTCGGTGGTGCAGTCCCTGGCCGCCGAATTCGAGAAGCAGAGCGGCATCAAGGTGGTGCCGGTGACGCAGGCGAGTTCGGGCGAGGGCCTGGTGCGGCTGCAGAACATGCGCGACGCGCCGACCATCGACGTCTACTTCACGACCTCGAGTGTCGCAGAGCGCGCGGTCGCGGACCGCAAGCTCTTCCTGCCGCTGCCCAAGGCGTCGATGCAGAACCTCGGCACCGTGGTTCCGGGGGCGGTCACCGAGGCGTGGGTGGCCGCGTACTACTACCCGGTGTCCATCATGTGGCGGCCGGACATCATCAAGCAGCCGATCAAGTCGTGGAGCGACCTCTGGGACCCGCGCTTCGCGAAGAAGCTCGGCATCCCCAGCGTGAACATGTACCAGGCGCGCATGCTGCTGGTGGCCGCGATGCTCAACGGCGGCGGGCTCGCGAACATCGAACCCGGATTCACCGCGCTGAAGGCGCTGAAGCCGAATGTCGCGATGTTCTACAGCAGCGACGCCGCCGCGCGACAGGCCCTGGCGCAGGGCGAGATCGCGGTGCTGGTCGGCCCGCCCTCGCAGGCCAAGCGCATGCGCGACCAGGGCGTGGCGGTGGACATCGTCAGCCCCAAGCCGGCGCCAATGCTGTTCGACGTCATGACGCTGGTGAACACGCCGCGCGCCGCGCAGGCCGCGCGCTTCATCGACTTCATGCTGTCGAAGTCGGCGCAGGACCAGATCTCCGAGAAGCTGAACATGTTCCCGGTGCACAAGGACTCGAAGCCCGGCCCGGAGCTGTCGCGCGCGCTGCCGGCGAGCGGCGACGCCGTGGCGTACGACGAGGGCCCGATCAACGCCAATATCTCGGCCTGGAACGAGCGCTTCAACCGCGAAGTCGCGAATTGATGGCGGAGGCACCGGCCGCCGCGGGCGCGGACGCGCCGGGCCTTTCGCTGCAGGGCGTGGGCAAGCGCTTCGACGCCTTCGAGGCGGTTCGGGAGGTCTCGCTCGCGCTGCCCAAGGGCGCGCTGCTGGCGCGGCTCGGCCCGTCGGGCTGCGGCAAGACGACGCTGCTGCGCATGATCGCCGGCTTCGTCGAGCCGAGCGCCGGGCGCATCGCGGTGGGCGGCGAGGACGTCACCGCGCTCGCGCCGGAGAAGCGGCGCATGGGCATGGTGTTCCAGAACTACGCGCTGTTCCCGCACATGACGGTGCGGGCGAACGTCGCCTTCGGC
>CAZTXP010000094.1:0-3499 GCA_964617355.1 uncultured Enterobacteriaceae bacterium | reverse complement strand
CGCAGCAGCGACAGGAGGCCGTTGGCGAGGTGGTTGGTGGTGGTCTCGTGCCCCGCGAACAGCATCAGGATGCAGGTGGCGACGAGTTCGTCCTCGCTGAAGCGCTCGCCCTCGTCCTCGGCTTGCACCAGCCCGGTGATCGCGTCCTCGCGCGGGCGCGCGCGCCGGTCGGCGATCAGGTCGCGGAAGAACTGCGCCATCTCCTGCGTCGCCGCCTCGGCGATGTCGTACTTCTCGGGCGAGGTCCGCGAGCTGCCGATGAAGAGCGCCATGTCGTCGGACATGCGCTTCACGCGCGCGAGGTCCTCCATCGGCACGCCGAGCATGTCCATGATGACGAGCGCCGGCAGCGGGCCGGCGAAGTCGGCGATGAAGTCGATGCGGCGTCGCGTGCCGATGCGCGAAAGCAGGTCGGCTGCGATCGCCTCGGCGCGCGGCCGGCGGCCGTTCATCGACTTGACGTGGAACACCTTCGACGCGAGGCGCCGCAGGCGCGTGTGCTCGGGCGGATCGCGGAACACCATCCACAGCGACAGGTACTTGACGATGTCGCCGATGCGCGCCGCCTCGGCGCCGGGCAGCGTGGCGAAGAAGGGGCGCAGCCGGTCCGACGAGATCTCCCGGTCGAGGCACACCTGCTTCACGTCGTCGTAGCGCGTCAGCACCCACGACTTCAGGCGCGGGCTCCAGTGGCACGGGTCCTCGTCCTGCAGCCGTCGCAGGATCGGGAACGGATCGGCCAGGTACGCCGGATCGTCGGGCTTGAAGTCGAGCGTGCCGTCCATGCTCATCCCTTGGTCACCAGCCACACCGCGAGCGCCGCGAGCCCCATGCCCGCCGCGGACGACAGCGTATAGGTCTCGCCGAACATCGGCCACGCGACCAGCGCGGTGCACGGCGGCACGAGGTACATCAGGCTCGCGACCTTGGTCGCGGCGCCGTGGCGAATCAGCCAGAAGAGCAGGAACACCGCGCCGAAGGACAGCACCATCACGAGGTGCGCGAGCGCCGCGACCAGTTCCACGCTCCAGCGCACCGGCTCCGGCTCGAGCAGCAGCGCCACGGGACCGAGCACCACCAGCGCCGCGGTGAACTGGATCGCCGCGCCGGTGCGCAGGTCGACGCCGGTGCACCAGCGCTTCTGCCACAGCGTGCCGAGCGTGATGCCGAGCAGGCCGACCACGGACCACAGCACCGCGACCACGCCGACGCCCTCGAAGGCGTACTTCTCGCCCACCACGAGCGCGACGCCGGCCACGCCGAGCGCGAGGCCGAGCCACTGGCGCAGGTTGGTGCGCTCGCCCAGCAGCAGGCCGCCCAGCACCGCGGTGAGGATGGGCTGGATGCCGCAGATCAGGGCCGAGACCCCCGCCGGCATGCCGGCCTTCAGCGAGAAGAACACGCCACCGAGGTAGGCCGCCTGCATCAGGAAACCGGCGACCGCGACCTGCAGGACGCCCATCCGGGTGGGCGGCAGCGGGGCCTTGACCAGCAGGCAGAAGGGCACCAGCAGCACCAGCACTAACAGGAAGCGCAGCGACAGGAAAGTGGCCGGCCCAGCGTAAGGAAGCCCTAACTTTGCGCCGATGAACCCGGTACTCCAGAGGACCACGAAGAGGCCGGGAAAGGCCCACGCCCAGCGCTGGACGGGGTCCGGCGACGAAGGCGGGACAGCCATCCCTCCATTCTTGCCCATTGCGGTGCATCAGTCCCGCCGGTTTCGCCCCATGACCGCGCCCGTGGTTGTTTCAAACGCTTTGGACGGCCGGACAAGAATCTTGTTGCGACACATCAACGACTTGCGTTGCAACGCACAAAAGGCTTGACTTTCAATGGTCACGCCCTAAAATTCGTCTTGCTGCGGCGCACAAAACTGCGCCCCGAACAGATTCCCAACCCAGAACCTACCCGTCGCACAACGAAAGACCACAGGAGCACACCATGTACGTCACTCCCGAGCAGATCCAGGCGGCCGGCAAGGCCAACGTCGACACCCTGCTGTCGCTGGCCGCGACCCAGTTCGCCGCCTTCGAGAAGCTGGCCAACCTGCAGGCCTCCGCGGTCAAGTCCGCGTTCGAGGACAGCCTGGCCAACACCCGCGCGCTGATGGGCGCGAAGGACGTGCAGGAGTTCGTCGGCCTGCAGTCGACCTTCGCCCAGCCCGCGATCGAGAAGGCCATCGCCTACTCGAAGAGCGTGTACGAAGTCGCCGCGCAAGCCAACGCCGACCTCACCAAGGCCGCCGAAGTACGCGCCGGCGAGTGGAACGAGAACTTCGTCTCGCTGCTCGACAAGGCCGCGAAGAACGCCCCGGCCGGCTCGGACGTCGCGGTCACCGCGGTCAAGCAGATGATCGCCGCCGCCAACTCGGCCTACGACAACCTGAACAAGGTCGCGAAGCAGGCCACCGAGATCGCGGAAGCCAACGTCGCCGCGGCGACGGAGACGGCAAAAAACTTCGCCAAGGCGAAGAAAGCCGCGTAACTCGACGCGGGCCGAAGGCCCGCGCGGTTCGCGGCGCCACCGGTGGAACGGCGCGGAAAGCGCGCCGCTCACCGCCGGCCAAGGCGGTCAGGAAGGCCGCCGGCGCTTCGCCGAAGAGGAAGTCGAAGAAAAAGAAGTAGCGCAGAGCCCCGCAAATGCGGGGCTTTGTCTTTCTAGGGTTCCCTGAACGGGAAGCCGAGCTTGCGCACCGCCTCGCGCAGCGAGTCCATCGCGCCGGGCACCACCTCCGGTGCGCCGCGCACGCCGAGCTCGACGTGAATGCGCTCGCCCTTGGGGCCCATCTTCGGCAGGCTGAACACCTTCACACCCGGGCACTTCGCGCCCACCGCATCCATCACCGGCACGAGCTGGCTCTCGCCCGCCTCGGTGACGAGGATCGAGCCTTCCGCCCAGCGGTCGCGGTTGAACTGGTCCGCGTAGTGCGTGTCGAGCGCCCACTCGACCATCGGCCACGCCATCTGCGGGAAGCCCGGCACGAACCAGTGGTTGCGAACCGAGAATCCGGGCACGCGGTTCACCGGGTTGGGGATGATCGAGGAACCCCGCGGGAACTCGCCCATGCGAAGCCGATTGGGCGTCGCCTCGGCGCCGGGAAAGCGCGCCCGGATCTCGCGCTCGGCGTCCGAATGCAATGCGAGCGTCGTGCCCAGCGCCTCGGCGGCGCACTGGCGCGTGTGGTCGTCGGGCGTCGCGCCGATGCCGCCGAAGCTGAACACGACATCGCCGGAAGCAAAGGTGCGCACGAGCGTCGCCGTCAGGCGCGCCGGATCATCGCCCTGGTACTCCGCCCATGCGAGCCTGAGGCCGCGCGCGGCGAGCGCGCCGATGACGAAGGACAGGTGCTTGTCCTGCCGCTTGCCGACGAGCAGCTCGTCGCCAATGATCAAGGCGCCGAACGCCATCAGCCCTCCAGTTGCCTCGACACCACCTCGCCCTCGATCGGCGCGGTGCGCAGCGCCTCGAGCTCGGCGAGCAGGAAGTGTATGAACGCGAG
>CAZTXP010000093.1:0-35489 GCA_964617355.1 uncultured Enterobacteriaceae bacterium | reverse complement strand
GGTGGGCATGGCCTTCACGCGCGGCGCGGCGTGCGTACAGCGCCAGCAGCTCGGCGGCGGTGTCGCGCACCTGCTCGGCGGCCCTGCGCTTGGCCTTTTCCCACTGGCCCGAGCCGAGCTTGTGCAACGGCGCCTCGTCAGCCGACACGCCGGTGTAGCGGCCGATCAGGTGCAGCTGTGACACCGGCACGTACAGCGTGGCCTTGTCGGCGTACTCGAGGTGCAGGAACTCGCTCGGGCCGTCGCCCAGGTCGATGTTCAGCAACCCCTGGTAGCGCCCGATGCCGTGGTTGACATGCACCACCGGGTCGCCGACCTTGAGTTCCGAGAGGTCGCGCAGCATCCCCTCGATGGAGGTCTTCTTCTCGCTCTTCGCGTGCCGTCGCACGGCGCCGGCGTACAGTTCGGCCTCGGTGACGAGGCTCCAGCCTTCGGCGTCGACCGCGAACCCGTTCATCGCCGGCGACACCGCCAGCGCGAGGCGCGCGTCCGAAGCGAGGAACGAGGCGAGGTCCGCGCACACCGTGGGCTTCAGGCCATATTCGGCGAGATAGGACTGCATGGTCTCGCGCCGTCCCGGGGATTCCGCGCAGAGCAGCACGCGGTTCGGCGTCGCGGCAAGGAAGGCCTTCAGGGCGGCGAGCGGATCCGCGGCCCGGCGATCCACCCCCATCGCGGGCAGCGCGGTGGTGGCGAGCAGCGCATCGGTCTCGCCCGTGCCGTCGAGCACGTCCACGCGCGGGAAGTCGCGCAGCCGCACGAAGAAATCCTCGGCCGGCACGAAGATGCGCGCGGGCTCGAGCAGCGGGCGCTCCGAATCGCCGCCCAGCAGCCGGTAGCGAGATTGCGCATCGCGCCAGAAGGCCTCGATCGCCGCGGGTACGTCGCGATGCAGGACAAAGTGCGCCGAACGCGGCGCGTAGTCGAAGAGCGTTGCCACCTCGTCGAAGAAGAGCGGCAGGTAGTACTCGACGCCGGCCGCGGCGATGCCGTTCGAGATGTCTCGGTACAGTCCGCGCTTCGAGGGATCGCCCTCGATTACCTCGCGGAAGCGGCTGCGAAACTTGGTGCGCCCGGCCTCGTCGAGCGGGAACTCCCTCGCCGGCAGCATGCGGATCTCCGGCACCGGATACAGCGTGCGCTGCGAGTCGACGTCGAAGCTGCGGATGGTCTCGATGACCTCGTCATCGAGGTCGAGGCGATAGGGCAGCGCGCTGCCCATCGGGTAAAGGTCGACGATGCCGCCGCGCACGCAGAACTCGCCCGGCGCCACCACCTGGGTGACGTGGCTGTAGCCCGCGGTGGCCATCTGCAGGCGCAGCGCCTCGAGGTCGAGCGGCTTGCCGGTCTCGAGCTGGAAGGTATACGCGGCGAGGTAGGCGGGCGGCGCGAGGCGCACCAGCGCCGTCGAGGCGGGGACGATCGCGATGTCGAAATCGCCGCGCTGGATGCGATACAGCGTCGCGAGGCGCTCGGAGACGAGGTCCGGGTGCGGCGACAACTGGTCGTAGGGCAGCGTCTCCCAGTCCGGCAGCAGGCAGGCGCGCAACGCGGGATCGAACCACGCGAGTTCCTCGAGCAGCCGCTGCGCGTCCTGCGCGCTCGCGGTGACGACGACGAGCGGCTTCGACTCGGCGGCGAGCCGGGACAGTGCGAGCGCATCCGACGAACCAGCGAGGTTCGCTAGGCGACGGCGGGCGGGCGGTGCGTCTCGGTGCATGGGGGCGACACAAAAGGACGCCCCCGAAAAGCTCGCCTGAGCTTGTTCGGGGGCATCCACCATGACATTATACGATGCTGATTTTCTTGGAGTTTTGCGTTGTCCCTGTATGCGCTCCTGCCGGCCGCCGGCAGCGGCACCCGGCTGAAGTCCGAGGCGCCCAAGCAGTACACCCGCATCGCCGGGCGACCGATGCTGTGGCACGCCGTGAAGGCGCTGCTCGCGATTCCGGTCGAGGCGGTGTTCGTGGTGCTGGCGCCGGACGACAAGCGCTTCGCCGAGGAAGACTGGAGCGCCTTCGCCGGCAAGCTCGAGCCGCTCTACTGCGGCGGCGAGACGCGACGAGACTCCGTGTACAACGGCCTCGTCGCGGCCATGGCCGGCGTGGACGCCGACGACTGGGTGCTGGTGCACGACGCCGCGCGCCCCTGCCTGCCGAAGCACGATCTCGCGCGCCTCGTGGCGGAATGCGAGGCGGATCCGGTGGGCGGCCTGCTCGCCGTGCCGGCTTCGGACACCGTGAAGCGCGCCGCGCACGAGGACGGCGGCGTGCTGCGCGTCGAGCGAACCGAGGATCGCGCGCACCTGTGGCTGGCGCAGACGCCGCAGATGTTCCGCGCCGGCGTGCTCGCCGAGGCGCTGCAGAAGGCGAGCGGCGCGACCGACGAGGCGAGCGCGATCGAGGCGATGGGCCTGCACCCGCGCATCGTGGTCGGCAGCCGCGAGAACCTGAAGGTGACCTGGCCCGAGGACGTCGCGATGGCCGAAGCGATCCTCGCGCGCCGCGGATGACGGAGGCGAGACGATGCGGGTAGGGCAGGGATTCGACGTGCACGCGCTGGTGGCCGGGCGGTCGCTCGTGATCGGCGGCGTGACGATCCCGTACGAGAAGGGGCTGGAAGGGCATTCGGACGCCGACGTGCTGCTGCACGCGATCTGCGACGCGCTGCTCGGCGCCGCGGCGCTCGGTGACATCGGGCGGCACTTCCCGGACACCGACGCGCAGTACAAGGGCGCGGACAGCCGCGTGCTGCTGCGCGCGGTCCGGCAGAAGCTCGCCGAGCGCGCGTTCCGGGTCGTCAACGTCGACGCGACCATCGTCGCGCAGGCGCCGCGCATGGCGCCGCACGTCGCTCAGATGGTGAGGAACATCGCCGCCGACCTCGCGATCGCGCCCGATTGCGTGAACGTCAAGGCCACCACCACCGAGCGCCTCGGCTTCACCGGGCGCGGCGAGGGCATCGCCGCTTCCGCCGTCGCGCTCGTCCAGTCCACCACGCAGCCGCCGAGCTTCTGATGTACTCGCCTCCGTACAACCGCAACGACGACCACGCCGACGTGGTCGCCTTCATGCGCGCCAACAGTTTCGTGACGCTCGTTACCGGTACCGGCGGAGAGCTGCATGCCTCGCACCTGCCCTGCGTGGTCGAGGAGCGCGACGGCAAGGTCTGGCTGGCGATGCACATGGCGAAGACCAACCCGCAATGGCAGCAGTTCTTCGGCGACGAGGCGATGGTGGTGTTCGCCGGCCCGCACGCCTACGTGTCGCCGCGCTGGTACGAGGACAAGCCGCGCGTGCCGACGTGGAACTACGCCGCGGTGCATGCCTACGGGGTGCCGAAGGTGATCGACCCGCGCGACGCCAAGCACGCCGCGATGCGAGGCCTAGTGGCCGAGTACGACGCGGAGTGGCTGCCCGGTTTCGACGCGCTGCCCGCGGACTACGAGGACGGCATGCTGAACGGCATCGTCGCCTTCGAGATCGAGGTGTCGCGGCTCGAGACCCGCTGGAAGCTGTCGCAGAACCGCGGTCGCCGCGAGCAGGAGCTGATCGCCGCGAGGCTCGAGGGCTCGCAGGATTCCTCGGAACGCGCGCTAGCGGCGCTGACTCGCAAGCACCTGGCGGAGAAATAGCGTGCGCATCGTCGTCCTCGGCGCCGGCCTCGCCGGCGTCACCGCCGCGTGGTACCTCGCCGCCGATGGCCATGAAGTCGAGGTGATCGACCGCGAGTCGCAGATCGCCGGTGGCGCGAGCCGCGCGAACGGGGGCATCGTCGCCTCGTCGCGCGCGTTCCCGTGGCCGAGCCCCGCGATGCGCACCGCGGCCCTGCGCGCGCTGTATCGCAACGACCAGGCGGTGCGCCTGCGCTTCCAGATGGATCCGTACTTCTGGGCCTGGGGCCTGCGGTTCCTCGCCTCCTGCTCGCAGGAGGCCTTCGAGCGGCTGCTGGTGCGCAAGGTGCGCCTCGTGAAGTATTCGCAGCAGCAGCTGGATGCGCTCGTCGCCACGAGCGGCGTCGAGTACGGCCGGCTCAGGAACGGCGTGCTGTACCTCTACCGCGACCGCGCCGCGATGGAGAAGGGCGTGAAGCGCCTCGAGATGATGGACGGGCAGGGTTTCGTCACGCGCGTGCTCGAGCCGGCCGACGTGGTGCGTGTCGAGCCGGCACTGAAGGCCTCCGAATCGCGCCTCGCCGGCGCGATCCACGCCGAGACCGACGAGGCGGGAGACTCCGCCGCGTTCTGCGAAGCGCTGTCGAAGAAGGCCGAGGCAAAGGGCGTGAAGTTCCGCCTCGGCACCACGCTCCGCGGCCTGCGCGTCGCGGGCGACCGCGTCGAGGCCGCCGATACGGACAAGGGCGAACTGAAGGCCGACGCCTTCGTCTGCGCGCTCGGCGTGATCGACCCGGCGCTGCGCCACGCCTTCGGCGTGCCGACGCCGATCTATCCGGTGAAGGGCTTCTCGATCACGGTGCCCGTGACCAACCCCGCCGCCGCGCCCGCGCACGCGGGCATGGACGAATCGAAGCTGATCGCCTTCTGCCCGATGGGCGGGAAGCTACGCGTCACCGGCGGCGCGGAGTTCGCGGGATTCGCGAAGACCTCGACCGAGCCCGACTTCAAGCGCCTGTACGACGCGATGAACGAGCTCTTCCCCGGCGCCACCGACTATGCCGGCGCGACGAAGTGGGTCTGCCAGCGCCCGATGACGCACGACTCGCTGCCGCGCTACGGCCGCGCGCGCTACGCGAACCTCTGGTTCAACATCGGGCAGGGCCACATGGGCTGGGCCATGGGGCCGGGTTCCGGCAAGATCGTCGCCGACCTCGTCGCGGGCCGGCAGCCCGACATCGACCTCGACGGGCTACGCATCGCGTGAGGCTCTTCTTCGCGCTGTGGCCGCCCGCGGCGACAGCCGAAGCGCTGCACGCGTGGGCGACGAAGGCCCAGCGCAACACCGGCGGCCGCGTCACGCGCGCCGAGACCATCCACCTCACGCTCGCCTTCCTCGGCGAAGTCCCCGACAACCGCGTCGATGCCGCAATCGCTGCCGGCCGCCGCGTGCGCGCTCCGCGCGGCACGCTCGCGATCGAGCGCGCAAAGTGGTGGAAGCACAACCGCATCGTCTGGGTCGGGCCGGAGAAGACCGACGCATCGCTGCACGAGGCATTGGCGGCGGAACTGCGGGCGGAAGGCTTCGCTCTGGAGAAGCGCGCCTTCGCGGCGCATGTCACGCTGATTCGCAAGGCGGGCGAGGGCGCGTTGCCGTCGGTGCCGGAGGTAGCTTGGCCGGTGGAGAAGTTCGTGCTGGTGAGGTCGGTGTTGTCGGGCGAGAGGCCGAGTTACGAAATGTTGGAGGAATTCGAGCTGCTATGTGGCAATGGTGCACACATTGCGCAATGACCATGCGCGCTACTCGAATGGAGAGTTGTCAAACCACCATCGGTTCACATATCGATCTGCTTCCTGCAAGTGAGGAATCCATTCGGCCTTGAGTTCAGCTTCAATCTCGAATGCTTTGGTAGCGTCATATGCGTACTCATGCTCGAAAAAACTGCCCTGAAGCGAGTCACAATGTACGCACCCGTTTGACATGTATTTCGTCGACCGCGTCTTGCTCCATCGTGGCTTCACAATACCGATTCCATGCTGTCTTAAAAGGCTAGTCGGCAGGATAGATGCGAGGGCTGTGGCCCCTCCCGGCAGGTCATTTCCGAAATCGTAAATCGTTGTCGGAATGTCGGGGCATCCGGGCAGTATCCGGCTCGCAGCGAAGTCGATTCCTAGTACAACGCCAGTGCGTTTATTGCATTTCCAGCAAGTAATGCGAGCGACATTCACTTCAACAGGCATTCGGCGTCCGAGGGCAGGTGCGAATTGCAGGCGACCCTTAAGCGCACCAGTTATGAAATTGGATAGCGGAATTCGCTGCCCCCAAGACGACGAGTTGTCGTCTCTAGAAAGCCACATCGGATCGTAATGAGGTGAGGGCAAGAGGACGTCGAATGATCGCAAGTGCTCGTCGAACTTGAGTTTGAATGACGGGATTTCTTCGCTAACGGCAAAGTCTCTTTGTCGGAAGAGCCACAATCCGCGGACTCCCGCATCCGCATATCGCTGCTGCCGTCTGGAAGTCTCTTGCTGGTCTTGGCGACTCCATTGAACTTCAAATGCGATTCGAGATCTTCCATTGCTTGCCAAAACGTCTGCACGCCAATCTTCGCCGGCCGGGGTCCGGCCGGATAGTTCTGCGGTTGCAGTCCACCCTGCCGCCAGAATTCCTTCGACGATTCTGAGCTTTGCCAGAAGATGCTCCGCTGTCTCTGGCGCGGTGGCGCAAGGTCCGCGCCTTGAATGCGCGAAATGCCGAGTTCCCAATTTGCTTGTGCGAAGCACTACGCCGGATCCACAGCACGGCATCGTTAGTTCGCTGTTAGCTCGATTGCTTTGCCGTAGGGTCGCCCAAGCTTGATCACTACCTACCTCAAATGCGTAGATAGGACTTGTGCCTCGCATGCACTTTAGTGGCATGTTGGCGATGAATTTCTGGGGTCAGAGTCGCGGGATACGCGACTAGCGGTTCCCCGGTTTCTCGAGCCACTCGAGATCCGCCAGATCCTGAGCACGCCCTGCGGCGCGCTTGTTGCGGATGAGGTCTTCGCGGGAAAGCACCGGCACCGGCTGGTCGGCGAAGCGCGATTCGACGCGGTTGCGCCAGGCGTCGTCGAATTCGACGGCATCGATCGCGGTCAGCACGTCGATGCGCAGCGGAGCGATTCCAATCTGGAAGACGAGGTCGGCGGAGGTCAGGTCGGACTCCGAGAGTCCCTGCACAGGCGCGCCGAATTCCGCGAGGGCGGTCATCACGCGGCGGGCATTCTTCGGTTCGGGGCGAATCCAGACATCGAGGTCGCCGGTCGCGCGCACGCGCCCGTGGGCCGCCAGCGCATAGGCGCCGACCAGCAGGTATTCAACGCCGTGCGCGTTGAATGCGGACAGCAGATCTCTGAAGTCGGGGCTCAACGTCGCCGCCCTGCAGGGCGAGGCACTGCTGTGTAAGGAGCCACACGGCGCGCATGCCTTCCTCGGCGCTCATGGGAGCGAGCGGTTGCGGAGGCTCTTCCGAGCAGTGGCCTCGGATCACTCTCGTGGCCGATCGATCGAGTCTGTCGGACGCTTTGTCCATCAGTGGATTATAGACGTCTCGCTCAGCGCGCCAGCCTCAATCGGGCCACCAGCCCGCCACCCTCGCGCGGCAGCAGGTCCAGCGATCCGCCATGCGCGCGCGCGATGCGATCCACGATCGCGAGTCCCAGGCCCGAGCCGCCGGCGCTGCCGCGCGACGAGTCCAGGCGCGTGAAGGGCTGCTTCACGCGTTCGACCTCCGATACGGGAA
This sequence comes from uncultured Enterobacteriaceae bacterium, assembly GCA_964617355.1. Taxonomy (GTDB): domain Bacteria; phylum Pseudomonadota; class Gammaproteobacteria; order Burkholderiales; family SG8-39; genus CAZTDU01. The sequence goes on along the minus strand of CAZTXP010000093.1, from coordinate 28,092 downwards.
TGCCGGGCCCGCGGTCGCGCACCTCAACGACGGCTTCGCGCTCGGTGGCGCTGGAGGCGATCTCGACCGGCTCTACAGCGTAGCGCAGGGCATTGTCCACGAGGTTTGTCACCGCCCGGCGCACGGCCATGTGCGCGAGCGGCAGCGTCACGGCAGCCTTCGCGTCGAGCGTCACCTTGCGGCCGAGCTTCGCGTAGCGTGCCTCGATGTCGGCGAGGAGCGCGTCGAGGTCGTCGGCGCGGCGCTCTTCGCGCTCGCCGCGCGCGTAGTCGAGGAACTGGCCGATCACCGCGTCCATCTCGTCGATGTCGGCCGCCATGGCCTGCGCGGCGGCGGGGTCGAGCTTCGCCATCTCCAGTTCCAGCCGCATGCGCGCGAGCGGCGTGCGCAGGTCGTGGCTGATGCCGGCGAGCACGGTGGCGCGCTCCCGCTCCAGCGCCGCAAGGTCGCTCGACATGCGGTTGAAGGCCGAGGACAGCATGCCGAGTTCGCGCGGGCCCTTTTCGGCGAGCGGGTCCGGCGTCTCGCCGCGGCCGACGCGGCCGGCGGCTTCCGTGAGCGCGCGCAACGGGCGCGCGAGGCTGGAGGCGATCAGCCACGCGCCGACCAGCGCCATCGCCAGCAGCGCCGCGCCCCAGCCGAGCCAGCCGAGGCCGATCTTCGGCGCGAATCGCTCGGAGGGCAGCATCACCCAGAACTCGTCTTCGTCGATGTAGAAGCTGACCCAGAAGCCCTCGACGCCGTCGCGCTCGGACGCGAAGCGCGTCGGCGGCCCGAGCGTGCGCAGCACGCGCACCGCCACGGCCTCCAGCAGGGGGTCTTCCGGCAGCGCGGCGAGCGTCTCCTCGTTGGTCGAGGGATACAGGCGGATGCCCTCGCGCTCGTTCAGTTCCAGGAGGAGCTCGCGGCGACGGAAGGGGTCGGCGTTGATCAGCGCGGCGCGCGTAACGTTGACGATCGAGACCGTCTGCTGCGCGAGTTCGCGCGACCTGGGCTCGCGCTCGTAGACGCGGTAGAGCTGGAAGCTCGCCAGCACCGCGACGACGAGCAGCAGCGCGATCAGCAGGAACGACCGCGCGAGGAGCGTCATCGCGGCCGGGTCAGCGCGGCGCGCCGTCGGGCACGAACACGTAGCCGAAGCCCCAGACCGTCTGGATGTGCTTCGGGTGCGCGGGGTCTTCCTCGATGAGCTTCCGGAGGCGCGAGATCTGCACGTCGATCGCGCGGTCGAAGACCTCGTACTCGCGGCCACGGGCGAGTTCCATCAGCTTGTCGCGCGACAGGGGCTCGCGCGGGTGCTGCACCAGCACCTTCAGCACCGAGAACTCTCCGGTGGTGAGCGGCACGTCCTTGCCGTTCTTCGCGAGCAGCCGCGTGCCGAGGTTGAACTCGAAGGGACCGAAGCGATGCACGTCGGTAGCGCCACCGGGCGCGCCCGGCGGCGTGGCGGGGCCGCGCCGGCGCAGCACGGCGTGGATGCGCGCCACCAGCTCGCGCGGGTTGAAGGGCTTGGCGAGGTAGTCGTCGGCGCCCATCTCCAGGCCGACGATGCGGTCGACGTCGTCGCCCTTGGCGGTGAGCATGATGATCGCGGGCGCGTCCGGCTGGCCGCGCAGCCGGCGGCAGATTGCGAGGCCGTCCTCGCCGGGCAGCATGAGGTCGAGCACCAGCAGGTCGTAGCGCTCGCGCGAGAGCTGCTTGTCCATGCCGGGAGCGTCCGGGACGGCGCGCACCTCGAAGCCCTGTTCGCCGAGGTAGCGCAGCAGCAGGTCGCGGAGGCGGGCGTCGTCGTCGACGACCAGCAGCCGTCGCTTGAGTTCGTTCTTCTTCTCGGCCATGGGGGCAGGATACCGGTGCAGCCGCAGGGCGCGGTAACAGTCTGAAAACGCGCCGCAGCCGGGATACGAATTGTTACAAATTCCGCGGCCTCGCGCAGACAGGGGCGGGGCAGGGCCTTACCATTCGTCCATGCGCAGACTGACCCGCGTCCTGTTCCTTGCCCTCGGCCTCGCCGCCATGGCCGGGCCGGCGCTCGCGGAGCGCCAGGGCCGCGGCCAGCACATGAGCCCAGAGGAACGCCAGCGCCTGCGCGAGGACATGAACGCCACGCGCCGCGACGTCTACCGCGACGGCGGCCAGCAGCAGCGCCGCGACATGCCGCCCCCGGGCGGCCGCATGTCGCCCGAGGAGCGCGAGAAGCTGCGCCGCGACATGATGGACGCCAACCGCGGCATGCCGCGGCGCTAGCGTGCGCCGGGCCCTGGCCGCGGCAGTCGCCATCCTCGCGTCGTCGGTCGCCTTCGCCGCCGGCATGGGCGAGGACGAGGCCCGGCATCTCCTTTCGCGCACCGGCTACGGCGTGCGCCTCCAGGAAATCGACGCATTCGCGAAGCTGTCGCGGCGCGAGGGTGCCGACAAGATCCTCGACGGCGCTCGCGCCTCTGCGGTCACGCCGCTGCCGCCAGGCATCGACGAGTGGGTGTCGCCTGCGCGCATCCGCGCGATGGAGGCCGAGGCGAAGAAGGCCGCGCAGCTCGAGAACCGCGACCGCGCCGGTGAGCTTCGCGCGTGGTGGGTGCGCGAGATGCTCGCCACCGATTCGCCGCTGACCGAGCGCATGACGCTCTTCTGGCACAACCACTTCGCCACCGGCATCCAGAAGGTGCGCTCGCCGATGATGATGGCGCGCCAGAACGCGATCCTTCGCCGGCATGCGCTGGGGAGCTTCCGCGACCTGCTGCACGGCGTGTCCAAGGACCCGGCGATGCTCGTCTACCTCGACACCGCGCGCAGCCGCCGTGGCGCGCCGAACGAGAACTTCGCGCGCGAGGTGATGGAGCTCTTCACGCTCGGCGAGGGGCACTACTCGGAGCGCGACATCAAGGAAGCGGCGCGTGCCTTCACCGGTTGGAGCGTCGATCCCGAGACTGGCAACTACCTCTTCCGGTCCATGCTGCATGACGACGGCGAGAAGACCGTGCTCGGCCGGACCGGCGCGCTGCGCGGCGAGGACGTGCTCGAGATCCTGCTCGCGCGACGCGAGACGGCGGAGTTCATCGCCGCCAAGCTCTGGCGCGAGTTCGTCTGCAGCGCGCCACCGGGCGAACGCGAGCGGCGAGAGATCCAGGGCGTGGCGCGCGAGCTCCGCGAGAGCGGCTACAGCCTGCGCGCGGCGCTGCGGGCCTTGTTCGCCACCCAATCCTTCTGGGCGCCGGAGCATCGCGCGGCGCTCGTGAAATCGCCGGTCGACGTCGTGGTCGGCACGCTGCGGCAGTTCTCGGTCGAGGTTCGCGACCCGCTGCCGTTCGCGGTGGCGCTCCGGAACCTCGGGCAGGATCTCTTCGCGCCGCCGAACGTGAAGGGCTGGCCGGGTGGCGAGGCATGGGTGGATTCGCGCACGCTGCTCGCGCGGCGCCAGTTCGTCGAGCGCGTGTTGCGCGTGGACGAGGCGCGGCTGGGCATGCAGGCGATGGCGCAGTCGCCGTCGACGAACGACAGCAAGGGACGGCGCTTCGTGCAGGCGATCGCCGACCTGCAGTTCTCGGGCGAAACGTGGCTCGCGCCCTTTGCGAGCCGGCCGATGCCCGCGACGCTCGAGCGCGTGCTGCTCGCGCAGGCGCCGCAGCGCGAACGCGCGAGCGAGACCGGCATCGCGCTGGTGCGCGCGCTGGTGGCCGACCCGGTGTACCAGCTGCGATGAAGCGTCGTGATTTCCTGCGGATCGGTGGCGCGAGCGTGGCGTGGGCTGCGCTGCCCTCGCTTGCGCCAGCGCAAGGCGCGCCGCGGCGCCTGCTCTTGCTCGTGGAACTGAAGGGCGGCAACGACGGCCTGAACACGGTGGTGCCCTACGCCGATCCGCTCTATGCGCGGCTGCGCCCGCGCATCGGATTGAAGCGCGACGAGGTGCTGCAACTCGACGAGCGCGCCGCGCTGCATCCCGCGCTGAAGCCGTTGTGGCCGTTGTGGCAGGCGCGCGAGCTTGCGGTGGTACAGGGCGTCGGCTATGCCGAGCCGAACCTGTCGCACTTTCGCTCCATCGAGATCTGGGACACCGCGTCGCGCAGCGACCAGGTGCTGCAAGAGGGCTGGCTCGCGCGCGCGTTCGCGGGCGGCCGCGCCGGCGCGGATCTCGCCGCCGACGGCGTGGTGGTCGGCGGCAACGACATGGGCCCGCTCGCGGGCCGCGGCGCGCGTGCGATCGTGCTCGCGGAGCCGGAACAGTTCCAGCGGCAGGCGAGGCTGGCCGGTCCGGGCGGGGAGTCGCGGAACCCGGCGCTCGCGCACGTGCTGCGCGTCGAGGCGGACATCCGCAGCGCGGCGCAGGGGCTCGGCGGCACGGTGGCGCTGCGCACCGAGTTCCCGAAGAGCGCTTTCGGCAATGCGGTGCGCGTGGCTTGCCAGCTGGCGTCGAACCCGTCGAGTTGCGCGGTGGTGCGGCTCACGCTGGGCGGCTTCGACACGCACCAGGGGCAGCCGCAGGTCCACGCACGGCTGCTGGGCGAACTCGCCGAAGGACTTGCCGCGCTGAAGGCGGGCCTGGTCGAAGCGGGGCGCTGGGACTCGACGCTGGTGATGACCTACGCCGAGTTCGGCCGCCGCCCGCAGGAGAACGGCACCAACGGCACCGACCACGGCACGGCCGCGCCGCATTTCGTGCTGGGCGGCCGAGTGAAGGGCGGGCTGTTCGGCGCGACGCCGAACCTCGCGGACCTAGACGGCGGTAACCTGCGCTTCGGGGTGGACTTCCGGCGGCTCTACGCGACCGCACTCTCGCGCTGGTGGTCGCTGGATGCGGCACGCTCGCTCGGCGCGCGTGCCGAGCCGCTCGATCTCGTTCGCGCCTGAACGATCAGCTGTCGAACGTGGGGGTGCGCCCGAGCGCGGCGACGGCCGCCTGCAGCCGCGTCTTCAGCCAGCGCACGTTCAGCGTGGCCTCGGCTTCCGAGGGCTTGCCGTTCTCCATCCACGAACCGGCGAGCGCGAGGCGCATGTAGACCTCGCCGCTCGCGCGCTGCTCGACGGGGATCGTGAGGTAGCGCGTGCCTTGCGCGAAGGTGAGCGAGGCCGGCTGGAGGACGATGCGGCAGCCGTCGTCGGATACGGCTTCGGTGTCATTGATTTTTTCGTAGGGCATGGGCCTGAATTTTATCCCAACGTACGGGCACCCGGCGCAAGCAGGTGCCCGATCGAGTGTGCGTAGTACCGCAGCAGCGGCAGCTCGTCCGGTCGCGCCCGGTAGAGCCCCTCTGTCTCCGCCACCACGTGGCGCAGCGTCAGCATGCGCAGGCCGACGGTGAGCGCGTAGTCGAGGTCGCGACGCGGGATGTAGACGTGGGCGCCGGCCGCCTCGAGCCGCTCGATCAGGCGCTCGACACCCGCCTTGAGCTCGAGTTCGGAAAGCGCTCGCTCGGGCTCGGCCGCGAACACCGAGGCGATCAGCGGGACCGGCACCACCGGCACGATCCGTCCGACCGCGCCCATCAGGTGCTCGCCGAGCGCGCCGATGGCCGCGCGACGGGCGTCGCCGGACAGCTTCTGGAAATCGATGCCGCGCTCCGCGCAGTAGGCGCGCATCGACACCGGCGAGCCGAAGTTCACGCAGGCGTAGCCGAATCGGCGCCATTCGCTGCGCAAGAGGAGCGCGAGGTTGTGCCACGCGAAGCGCAGCGTCTTCGCGGTCGCGGCGAGCGCGCCGGGCTTCGCGGCCGAGGGATCGATCGACAGCAGCAGCGTGCGATCCTCCAGCACGCGGTCGTAGTTGATGCCCAGCGGCACGAACACGAGGTCTCGGTCGCCTTCCAGCCGGTAGCCGCGCAGCATGTAGTCGAGCACGCCGAGGCGCGGCTCGCGCATGCGGCCGTCGCGCGTCAGCCCGCCCTCGGGGAACACCGCCTGCGGCACGCCGGCCTCGGTGGCCATGGCGATGTAGCGCTCGAGCACGCGGCGATAGAGCTCGTCCTTCGAATTGCGCCGCACGAAGTACGCGCCCATCGAGCGGATCAGTCCGGCCAGCGGCCAGATGCGCGCCCACTCGCCGACCGCGTACGACAACGCGGCCTGGTCTGCCGCGAGGTAGCCGGCGAGGATGTAGTCCATGTTCGAGCGGTGGTTCATCACGAACACCACCGTGGCTTCAGGGTCCATCGCCGCGAGGCCCTCGGCGTCTACGAAGCCCAGGCGGACGCGATAGAGCGCCTGCGCCACGCGCCGCCCGATCCAGTAGCCGATGCGGAAATACAGGTAGGCGTTGAACGCCGGCACGATCTCGCGCGCATAGCCTTCGACGATCTGCAGCGTGACGCGCTCGGGGATGCCGCGCGCCTGCGCGAATTGCTCGGCGGCCTGCAGCACGCGCGGGTCGCCCAGGAGCCGGTGGATCAGGATCTGCCGCCGCGTGCGCTGGAACGGGCGGATGCGGATGCGAAGCCGGCGCGAGACCTCGTCGATCACCTGCCGGGACGGCCGCGTCACCAGCCAGCGCGCGAACGGCAGGCACAGGTGCTCGTAGGCCGCCCAGGCCGCCAGCAGCAGCACCGGCACCAGCGCCCAGACGGGAACCGCTACCGTCTCGCCCATGAATCCTCCCCGGCGGGTAGGGTATCAGCCCGGCCGCCCTGCCGGAAAACGGGATAAGCGATCGGCCGAAAGAGTGTGCGGATTGACACAGGACTAGCACCATTGGCCAATGGACGGTGCCGACCTGCGTGCTACGCTGGCCCGCCCATGCTGAAGTTCCGCAGCGTCCGCAGCCGCCTCGCGTTCTACTTCCTCGGCTTCGTGTCGCTGGTGCAGATCGTCGTCTTCGTGTCGCTCGACGTCGCCAACCAGCGGGTGGCGCGCGAGCAGCTCGAGACGGTCCTCGGCGACGGCGCGATGTCGGTCAAGCGCGGGCTCGAGTCCCGCGCCACGCAGATGACCACCGTGCTGCGCCCGGCGCTGGCCGACGAGTCGCTGCGCGACGCGGCTTCCGCTCGCCCGGCGCTCGACCGCCTGCGCACGCGCTCGGGCGCGGAGCTCCTCTTCGTCGCCACGGAAGGTCGCGTGTCGGTGGACGTCTCGACGCGCCGCGGCGCCGGCGCGCTGGCGAGCCGGCTGGCCTCGCAGTCGCCGGTGGCGTCGCCGCAGGTAGTGTCGATCGACAACGAAATCTACCAGGTGGTGGCGCTGCCGCTGGCGGGCAGGCCGGGATTGCTGCTCGTCGCCGCCGACCTCCTCGACACCCGCTTCGCGGAAGACATCGCCCAGCTCACGCGCGTCGAGACCAGCTTCGTGGTGCGCGAGCCCGGGGGCGTGCGGCGCATCTCCTCGAGTTCGCTCCCCATGATGCGCAGCGCCTCGCTCGGCCTCGCGCTGTCGCGCCTCGGCCCGGGATCGAGCGGCGTGATCGGCATCGACCTCTACCGCGAGAACTTCCTCGCGCGCATCGAGCCGCTGGGCGCCGCCGCGGGCGACACCGACCTCGTGCTGCTGCGGTCGCTCGACAAGGAGCTCGAGGCCTTCGACGACCTGCGCTCGGTGGTGCTGTTCCTCTCGATCGGCGGCCTGATCCTGTCGGTGTTCGGCGCGCTGTTCGTCGCGCGCAGCGTCACCGACCCGGCCAACGCGCTCGCCGAGGCAGCGCGCAGCGTCGCGCAGGGCGACTACCCGGAGCCGGTGCGGGTCAGGAACGAGGACGAACTCGGCACGCTCGCCAAGGCCTTCGACGGCATGGTGCAGGGCCTCGCCGAGCGCGACCGCGTGCGCGACGTCCTCGGCAAGGTGGTGTCGCCGGACGTGGCGGCGAAGATCCTGTCGCGCGAGGTCGAGCTCGGCGGCGAGGAGCGCGTGGTGACGATCCTGTTCTCGGACCTGCGCGGGTTCCACCCCATCGGCGGCCCGTACGCGCCGCGCGAGACCGTCGACCTGCTGAACGCCTACCTCACGCGCATGACCGCGGTGATCGAGCGCCACGGCGGCGTGGTCGACAAGTACCTCGGTTCCGGGATCATGGCGATCTTCGGCGCGCCGGTCGCGCTCGCCGACGATGCCGGCAGCGCGATGGCCGCGGGCCTCGCGATGCAGGCGGACCTCGATGCCTTCAACGACGAACTGGCGAAGAACAACCTTCCGGCGATGGAGATGGGCATCGGCGTGCACACCACGAACGTGCTCGCGGGCAACATCGGCGGCCCGGATCGGCGCTCGTACACCGTGATCGGCGACGGCGTCGAGTACGCCGCGCGGCTGGAAGGCCTGTCGGCGCGCGGTCGCATCGGCGGGCGCGTGCTGGCCTCGGCCGAGACGGTGCGGCGCTCGAAGCGTCCGTACGCAGTGCGCCCGCTCGTCGCGACCGGGGGGCAGGGCACGCCGGACGCGGAACTGCTCTACGTGGTGCTGGGCGAGCAGGCGCCGCCGGTCGCGGCGCCGGCCGCCGCCTGAACTAGGACCGGGCGCGCTCGCGCCCGATCAGGTACAGGCCGCTACCGATCACGATCGCGCCGCCGAGCAGCACGGCGCCGGCAGGAAGGTCGTCGAAGGCGAGCCAGCCGAACAGCACCATCCACACGATCTGCTGGTAGAGGAAGGGCCCCAGCACCGACGCGGGCGCGAAGCGGTGCGCGAGCGCGAGGCAGTAGTGACCCATGCCGCCGGCGATGCCGATCACCGCGGCTACTGCCCATTCCCCTGCGCTCGCCGGCATCTTCCACGCCGCGAGCGCGAACGGCGCGAGCAGGATCGCCGGGCCGAGCGCCGACAGGAACTGCGTGGCTTCCGGTGCGTCGTGCGCCGCGAGGTGCCGCGTCATCAGGTTGAACGCGGCGTAGAGGCAGACGTTGCCGATCGCCAGCAGCATCGCCGGGTGGAAGCCCTGCGTGCCGGGACGCAGGATCACCAGCACGCCGGCGAAGCCGACGAGGATCGCCGCCCAGCGACGCGCGTCGATGCGCTCGCCGAGCAGCGGGCCGCTGGCGAGCGCGATCAGGATCGGCACCGCGAACTGGATCGAGCCGGTCTCGGCGAGTTGCAGGTATTGCAGGGTCCAGAAATTCGCGCCGGTCATGAGGCACATGAAGGCGACGCGCAGCGCCTGCATCGCCGGCCTGCGCGTGCGCACCAGCGCCCAGCCCCGGCTCGGCGCGAACAGCAGCGCGGTGAACAGCACGTGCGCCGCGAAGCGCAGCCAGACCACCTCGATCACGGGCAGCGAGCGCACCAGCCACTTCGCGCCGCAGTCGAGCGTGGCGAACGACAGCGTCGTGGCCGACACCAGCGCGATGCCGACGAGGCGGTTGCGCCGGGTGTCGGAGGAGAGCACTACAGCGCGCGGATCACCGCGCGGGTGACGGCCTTCGTGTCGTGCACGCCGCCGAGGTCGGGGGTGAACACCTGCTCCTCGGTGACCTTCTCGATGGCGCGCATCAGCTGCGCCGCGGCCTTCGGCTCGCCGAGGTGCTCGAGCATCATCGACGCGGTCCAGAACGTCGCGATCGGGTTGGCGATGCCCTTGCCGGTAATGTCGAAGGCCGAGCCGTGGATCGGCTCGAACATCGACGGGAACGCGCGCTCCGGGTTCAGGTTCGCGGTCGGCGCGATGCCGAGCGAGCCCGACAGCGCGGCGGCGAGGTCCGAGAGGATGTCGGCGTGCAGGTTGGACGCGACGATGGTGTCGAGGCGCTCGGGCTTCAGCGTCATCGTCGTGGTGACGGCGTCGACCAGCTCGCGGTTCGTCTTCACGTCGGGGTAGGACTTGGCGACCTCGTAGAACACTTCGTCCCAGAGCACCATGCCGTGGCGTTGCGCGTTCGACTTGGTGACGAGCGTGAGGTGCTTGCGCGGGCGCTTGCGGGCCAGCTCGAAGGCGAAGCGGTGGATGCGCTCGACGCCCTTGCGAGTGAACACGGAAGTTTCGGTGGCGACTTCCTCCGGCAGGCCCTTGTGGACGCGCCCGCCGGAACCGGAGTACTCGCCTTCGCTGTTCTCGCGGATGATCACCCAGTCGATCGCCTCGCCGCGCTTCAGCGGGCTGGCGACGCCGGGCAGCACGCGCGTCGGGCGCACGTTGGCGTACTGGTCGAAGCCCTGGCAGATCGGCAGGCGCAGGCCCCACAGCGACACGTGGTCGGGCACGTCGGGCGAGCCCACGGCGCCGAAGAAGATGGCGTCGAAGGTCTTCAACTCGTCGAGACCGCCGTCGGGGATGTAGGCGCCGGTCTTCAGGAAGCGCTCGGAACTCCAGTCGAAGTTCTTGAACGACAGCGCGAAGCCGGAGGCCTTGGCGAGCGCCTCCAGCACCTCGATGCCGGCGGGAATGACCTCGTTGCCGATGCCGTCGCCGGGAATCGACGCGATGCGATAGGTCTTCACCTCAGGCTGCCTTGCGGCCCTGGGCACGCAGCGCTTCAGCGATCGCCGCGCCGGATTCCTTGGTCGACGCCTTGCCGCCCATGTCGCGCGTGCGCGGGCCCTCGATGATGACGCGCTCGATCGCCTTCATGATGTCGGCGGCCGCGGCGGCCTCGCCGAGGTGCTCGAGCATCATCGCGCCGGACCAGATCGCGGCGATCGGGTTGGCGATGCCTTGCCCCGCGATGTCGGGCGCGGAACCGTGCACCGGCTCGAAGATCGACGGGAAGGTGCGTTCCGGATTGATGTTGCCCGACGCGGCGATGCCGATGGTGCCGGCGGTGGCGGGGCCGAGGTCGGAGAGGATGTCGCCGAAGAGGTTCGAGGCGACGATGACGTCGAAGCGGTCCGGGTTCAGCACCATCTGGATGGTGAGGCCGTCGACGTGGTACTGGTCGGTCTTGAAGCCAGGGTATTGCTTCTTCATTTCGGCGAAGCGCTCGTCCCAGTACGGCATGGTGATCGAGATGCCGTTCGACTTGGTGCACGAGGTGACGTGCTTCTTGCGCCCCTTCGCCAGTTCGAAGGCGTACTTCATGATGCGGTCGACGCCTTTCCGGCTGAATACCGCCTGCTGGGTGACGAACTCGCGTTCGGTGCCCTCGAAGACGCGGCCGCCGACGCTGCCGTACTCGCCTTCGGTGTTCTCGCGCACCACGTAGTAGTCGATGTCGCCGGGCTTCCTGCCGGCGAGCGGCGAGGGCACGCCCTCGAACAGGCGCACCGGGCGCAGGTTGACGTAGAGGTCGAACCAGCGGCGGAAGTTGATCAGGAGGCCCCACGCCGAGATGTGATCCGGCACGATCGCGGGGTTGCCGACGGCGCCGAAGTAGATGGCGTCGAATTTCTTCAGGATCTCGGGCGCGTCCTCGGGGCACATGCGGCCGTGTTCCTTGTACCAGTCGCAGCTCCACGGGTACTCCTGCCACTGGAACGCGATGCCGTGCTTCGCGCCGGCGGCTTCCAGAACGCGGATGCCCTCTGGCACGACTTCGCGGCCGATGCCGTCGCCGGGAATGACTGCGATGCGGTATTGCTTCATGGTTCCTCCGGGGAATGCGCTGCGCGAAGAGGTCGGGATTCTACCGCCGCTAGAATGGCACGATGCGCTTCGCCGCCTTCGAAACCTCGACCGAGTGGTGCTCGGTCGCGCTGTCGCGCGACGGCGAGATCGCCGCGCTCGAGGCGCGTGCGCCGACTTCGCACGGCGAGTTCGCACTGCCGATGCTCGCGCGCCTTCTGGAGGGCGCCGGCCTGCGTGCCGCGGACCTCGACGCGGTGGCGTTCGGCGCGGGGCCGGGCGCGTTTACCGGACTGCGCATCGCCTGCGGCCTCGCGCAGGGACTCGCGTTCGCGCGCGGCATCCCGGTGATCGGCATCTCCACGCTCGAGGCGTTGGCCGAGGAGTCCGGCGCCGATCGCGTCCTCGCGTGCCTCGATGCGCGCATGCGCGAGGTGTACGCGGGCGCGTGGGTGCGCGAGGGCGGGCGCTGGCACCCGGCGATCGAGGCGCAGTGCGTCGCGCCCGCGGAGGCGAGCGTGCCCCTGGGAGAGGGATGGGTCGGCTGCGGCAGCGGCTTCGTGGCGCATGGCGACGCGCTGCGGGCCCGTTACGGAAAGGCGCTCGCGCGCGTGGATGCGTCGGCGCGTCCCTCGGCAGTGGCGGTGGCACGGCTCGCCGCGCCGCGGCTTGCGGCGGGCGAAGGCGTCGACGCGGCCGAGGCGCAGCCGGCCTACGTGCGCGACAAGGTGGCGGAGACCGCCGCCGAACTGGCGGCGCGCCGCGCCGGTATGATGGCGCGACCATGAGCGCGGTCCTCAAGCCGGACGACGAGGCGACCTTCGCCGCCATGACCGAGGCGGACCTGCCCGAGGTCATGGCGATCGAGCGCGCGATCTACACGCATCCCTGGACGACCGGCAACTTCGCCGACTCGATCCGCGCCGGCTACCACTGCGTCACGCTGCGCAGCGGCGCCGCGCTCGAGGGCTATTTCGTGCTGATCGTCGCGGCCGGCGAGGCGCACCTGCTGAACCTGTCGGTCGCGGCGGCGCGGCACCGGCGCGGCTTCGGCACGCGCATGCTGGCCGAGATCTTCGCGCGCGCGGCGCTGTTGAATGCGCGCAGCGTGTTCCTCGAGGTGCGCCCGAGCAATCCCGGCGCGCAAGCGCTGTACGAGCGCCACGGCTTTCGCCGCATCGCGGTGCGCAAGGGCTACTACCCCGCGCACGACGGCCGCGAGGACGCGCTGGTCTACCTGCGCGAGCTGTGAGCCGGCGCGATGCGATCCTTGCGGAGATGGGGCTCGCGCCCGTGTGGCGCTTGCGCCGCGGTGACGCGCGCCTGCGCCATCGCGAGGGTGTCGCGGAGCCCGCCACCGGGACCGCCGGCGCCGTCGATGCCGACCCGGAGATGAAGCACGGCAACCCGGTATCCGCGCCGCCGCTCGCGCAGGTCGCCGAGGCGCATGCCTCGCGCGAGGCGCGCATCGCGGCGCTGGGCTGGCCGGAGCTCAAGGCGACCGTCGCGGGCTGCCGCGACTGCAAGCTGCGCGCCGGTTGCACGCAGACGGTGTTCGGCGTCGGCGATGAAGCGGCCGACTGGATGATCGTCGGCGAGGCGCCGGGCGCCGAAGAAGACCGGCAGGGCGAGCCCTTCGTCGGCCAGGCCGGGCGCCTGCTCGACGCGATGCTCGGCTCGCTCGGCCTCGCGCGCGGCAGGAACGTCTACATCGCCAACGTGCTGAAGTGCCGGCCGCCGGGCAACCGCAATCCGGAACCCGACGAGGTGGCGCAATGCGGGCCCTACCTGGAGCGGCAAGTGGCGCTGGTGAAGCCGAAGCTGATCCTTGCCATGGGGCGGTTCGCGGTGCAGTCGCTGCTGGAGAGCGACGCCTCGATCGCCAGCCTGCGCGGGCGCCTGCACCAGTATCGCGGCGTGCCGCTGGTGGTCACCTACCATCCGGCCTACCTGCTGCGCACGCTGCCGGACAAGGCGAAGGCGTGGGCGGACCTCGTGTTCGCCCGGCGCTCGATGCCTCGATAGGCCGGGTGCTACCATCGTGCGCATCCCGGAAGCACGTATGACGCCGACGACGCTCAGACTCGAGGACGCCGTGACGCTTGCAGGACATTCCTGCCGCGTGAAGGGCGTGCTGCGCTTGCGCAATACCGAAGGCGTCGAAGCGACGCGCTACCTGCTGGAGGGCGAGCACGCCGCGCCGCAGGTGGTCGAGGAGCGCGCGGGAGAGTTCCGCCTGCTGCGGCCCTTCCTGCCGACTGCGGCGCCCGCGCCCGAGGGCAAGGAACTGGTGGTGCAGGACACGCGCTACGTGCTCGGCGGCGTCGAGCGCCTGTCGGTGGGTGCCGCCGACGGCGCGCCGATCGAGCCGGCGAGCCGCGCGACGGTGCTGCTCTCGGGGCGCTTCGAGGCGCAGGGGGACCTCATCCTGCGCGAGTTCCCGCCCGGCGAGCCCGGCTCGCAGGTGTTCTACATGTTGAAGCGCGTGGACGCCGCGGAGTTCCTCACCGAGGCGCAGCGCGAGGCGATGCGCGCCGCGGCGCGCGAATCGGCCGCGAAGCAGGCCGCCGAGGCCGCCGAGTCCGGCGAGGCCTCGGGACGCACGGCGGGCGTCGTCGCGGTGGTGGTCGCCATCCTCGTGGTCGCGATCCTCGCGTTCTCGTGCCGCTCCGACGAGGGCGCGCCGGCGGGCGAGCGCAGCACGCCCGCGCAGCGCCGCTGACCCGGCCGCGCATCGCCGGGCGCGCGACGCGCGCCGGCACCGAACGCTACGCAGCCGGGGCCGGCACCGCGCCCGGCCACTTCAGCGACCTGCCCGGGTCGCGCCTGAGACTGTCTTCGCTCGGAATCGGCACGCTCGGCGGCGGCGCGCCCGAGGTGGTCGCCGCCGCGCTGCAGGGCGGCCTCAACGTGATCGACGGCGCGGTGCACTATCGCAACCTCGAGGCGATCGGCGAGGGGCTTCGCGCCTCGGGCGTGCCGCGCGAGGCAATGTTCATCGCCGTGAAGGGCGGCCTCGCGCTCGAAGGCGAGGACGGGGAGATCGAGCAGGCGAGGGCCGCGCTGGGTCTCGACACGCTGGATGCCTTCGTCGTCGATGCGCCGGAGCGCCACGTGGCCGCGCTCGGCAAGGAGGCGATGCACGCGCGGCTGCGCGCCACCTTCGCGCGGCTGGAGCGCGCGCACGAGGACGGACGCATCGGGTGCTACGGGATCGCGACCTTCGACGCGCTGCGCGTCGAGACCGACGCGCCGCTCTTCCAGTCGCTGGCCGCGCTGCGCGGGCTGGGCGGCAAGGGCCTCGAACTGGTGCAGTTGCCGTTCAACCCGGCGATGACCGAGGGGCTGGCCCGCTTCTCGCAGGCCACGGGGCTGGGCAACGTGGCGTCGGCGCTGCAGGCCGCGCGGCAACTGGGCTTCTGGTGCATGGCGAGCCACGCGCTCGGCAAGGGCGGCTTCGCGACGCACGATCCGCTCGCCGAGCAGTTGCCGATGCTGGCGAACCCTGCGCAGCGCGCGCTGCAGTTCGCGCGCTCCACGCCGGGCGTGGCGGTCGCGCTCGCGGGTGCTTCGAGCCTCGCGCACCTCGCGGACCTGCTGGCGGTGGCGCGAGTCGCGCCGGTGGGGAAGGACGCGTACTCGGGGTGGTATCGCAGGGCCTAGCGCCGAAGGCGCTGCCGGCGGGCCGCGGCGCTCAGTGCTTCTCGGAGCGGGCGACTTCGAGCAGGGCCTCGATCTCGTCGTGGTGGCGGCGCAGGTTGGCGGCGTACCAGAGCTTCACCACCATCATGGTGCCGGCGACGAAGAGGCCGAACGCGGCGATCACCCAGTAGATGGACACCCCGGCTGCGAGCAGCACCGAGTAGGTCGCGATCATCAGCAGGATCGAGGTGTTCTCGTTGAAGTTCTGCACCGCGATCGAGCGCCCGGCGCCCATCAGGTTGTGGCCGCGATGCTGCAGCAGCGCGTTCATCGGCACCACGAAGTAGCCGGCCAGCAGGCCGATGGTGACGATCAGCGGCACGGCCAGCCACACGTTGGTGACTACGTTCATCAGGATTACCACCAGGCCCATGGCGATGCCGAGCGGGATCACGCTGACCGCGCGATCCAGGCGCACGCGCATCGACGCCGCCACCGCGCCGAGCGCGATGCCGACCGCGCAGACGCCTTGCAGGATCGAGGCCTGGGACAGCGTGTAGCCCAGCGTCACCCGCGACCACTCGATGACGATGAATTGCAGCGTCGCGCCCGCGCCCCAGAAGAGGGTGGTGACGGCGAGCGAGATCTGGCCGAGGCGATCCTTCCAAAGGCTGGAGACGCAGAACGCGAAGTCGCGCAGCGTGTCGATCGGGTGCGGCGGCAGGTGCTTGATCGGCGCGCCGGTGCGCGGGATGTAGAGGTTGAAGACCGCGGCGAGCGCGTAGACGAAGCAGATGACCGAGATCGCGGCCTCGGGCGGCGTGTCGATGCCCGTGTCGAGCAGGGGCACGTTCACCTGCAGCAGCAGGTGCGCCACCTTGTCGTGGATCAGCACGCCGCCGAGCACGGTGCCGAGGATGATCGAACCCACCGTGAGGCCCTCGATCCAGCCGTTGGCGGCCACCAGCTTGGTCGGCGGCAGGTACTCGGTGAGGATGCCGTACTTGGCGGGCGAATAGGCCGCGGCACCGAGGCCGACCAGCGCATAGGCGGCGAGCGGGTTGACCTCGAAGAGCATCAGCGCGCAGCCGGCGATCTTGATGGTGTTGGCGATGAACATCACCTGCCCCTTGGGCAGGCGGTCGGCGAACGCGCCGACGTAGGGCGCGAGCACCACGTACGAGACGACGAAGAAGAACTTCAGGTAGGGCGTGAGCCAGGTCGGCGAATCGGCCTGCATCAGCAGCGCGATGGCGGCGACCAGCAGCGCGTTGTCCGCGAGGGACGAACAGAACTGCGCTGCCATGATGACGTAGAAACCGGCGTTCATAGGGGCCGCGCTTTATATCACGCTGCGGCGACAGGTGTTCGTCAGGTTCCGGTTTCGCGTTCGAATCTTTCGCCGTGGCCGGGTGGCGGCGGCGGATGATCGCCCAGCCACGCGCGGCGGCGCAGCGATTTGTTCATTTCCGCGATGCGGCGATCGATCCACCACGCATCGAAGATCGCGAACGCAAGCCCGGCCAGCGCGGCCGGCCACCAGGCGAGCGTCGCGGCGGACAGTGCGCAATAGGCGAGGGCGCCGGCCGGTTCGCGCAGGTACCAGCGATGCGCGCCCAAGGGAAAGAGGGCGAGCAGCGCATACGCCACCGGGCGGCGACGCCGTTCGCGAGCGATGCGCAGGTTGACCGCCTGCAGGCCGTCGCCGCCTAGATCCAGCCGCTTCCACGCGTCGCTCATAAGTTGGTGATCCAAGGCAGTTTATGCTTGAATGCCAGCGACTCCAAACCCCGGATCCGACAGACCTTTCTCCCATGGCCGACCGACGCCTGCAGGTGTTCCATGCCGTGGCCAAGCACCTGTCGTTCACCAAGGCCGCCGAGGCGCTGTACATGACGCAGCCCGCGGTCACCTTCCAGATCAAGCAGCTGGAAGAGCAGTACAACACGCGCCTCTTCGAGCGCGGCCACGGCCGCATCACGCTGACCTCCGCTGGCGCGGTGGTGCTCGACTACGCCGAGCGCATCCTCGCGCTATCGGCCGAACTCGATACGCGGCTGAAGGAACTGACCGGCGAAGTCTCGGGCTTGCTGCTGGTCGGCGCTAGCAAGACCGTGGCCGAATACCTGTTGCCGCGCGTGCTGGGGGAGTTCAAGTCGGCCTACCCGAAGGTGCAGCCGCGGCTCACCGTCGAGAACTCGGAGGCGGTGCAGGCGCGCGTCGCCGCGCACACGCTCGATGTCGGCTTCATCGAGTCGGCGTCGCAGGCGCAGGGCGTCGATGCGGACGTGTGCTGCGACGACGAACTCGTGGTGGCCTGCGCGCCGGGCCATGCGCTGGCGAAACTCGAGCGCGTGGCGCCGAAGCAGCTGGCGGGCCATTCGTTCCTGCGGCGCGAGCCGGGATCGGGCACGCGCGAGGTGACCGACGATTTCCTGCGCGCCGCCGGCATCGACCCTGACTCGCTCCATACCGTGATGGAACTGGGCAGCCCCGAGTCGCTCAAGCGCCTCGCGGCGACTGGCCTTGGATTCACGATCCTGTCGCGCAGCGCGGTGACGAGCGAACTGCGCCTGGGCGCGCTGGTCGCCGTGCCGCTGTCGCCGCGCATGGAGCGCAAGATCTCGGTGGTCTACCCGAAGGAAAAATTTCGTTCGAAGCTGGTCAACACCTTCGCGGCCTTCGCGCGCGAGCGCCTCGCCGCGGCGCCGGCGGGCTGAGCGCGGATGCCTCGATTGCTGGCGGTCCAGCACACGATGTCCGAGTTCCTCGGCGCCCTCGAGGCGCCGTTGGAGGCGGGCGGGATCGGATTCCGGTACGTCCGCACGGTCGCCGGCGACGAGGTCGCCGGCACGCCGACCCAGCACGACGCGCTGTGGCTGCTGGGCGCCGCGCACGCCCCGGCCGACACCGAGCGCTGCCCGTGGGTCGAGTCCGAGGCGCGATTGGTGCGCGCCTTCCAGCGGGCCGGGCGCCCGGTGATCGGGACGGGCGCGGGCGCGCAGGTGCTCGCGGCGGCGATGGGCGCCACGCTGCGCGAGGCGCCGGGGCCGGTCGCGCGCATCGCCACGGCGGTGGCGGTGGACGAAGCGGATCCGCTTGCGCGCGCGGTGCACGGACGCCGCGTGCTCGTGATGCACGATGGTTCCTGCGACGTGCCGCCCGGCGCGACGGTGGTGGTCGCCGACGAGAACGGCCGCTGGCTGGCGATCCGCACGCAGCCGCCCGGGTACGGGCTGCTGTTCCGGCCGGAGTTGAAGCCCGGTATGCTGGAAGACATGGCGATGGAAGATGACCGGCCCCTGACGGAGGCCTTCGGCGATTTCGTGCGCGACGTACGCGAGGCCTGGCCCGAACTGGAGGAGAGTGCGCGCCGCGCGGCCGGGGCGCTGATCGCCGCGCTCGGGCTCATGGACGAGCGCGCCAAGCCGCGCGTGATCCCGATCGCGGGAGGGCGCTAGCCCATGCCCAGGCCGATCAAGGCGACGATCCGCGCCAGCGCGATGGCGCACAACCTCGCGGTGGCGCGCGAGCATGCCGCGGGCGCGCGAGTCTGGGCGGTGATCAAGGCGAATGCCTACGGGCACGGGCTGGTGCGCGCGGCGCAGGCGCTGAAGGACGCCGACGGTTTCGCGCTGCTCGACTTCGAGGAGGCGGTGCGACTGCGCATGGCGGGCATCGACAAGCCCATCCTGCTGCTGGAAGGCTTCTTCAAGGCGCAGGACGTGCCGCTGCTCTCGCAGTACCGGCTGACCCCGGTGATCCACAACCTCGAGCAGATCGAGATCCTCGAGCGCACGCCGTCGGCCGGGCCTACCGAGGTCTACCTGAAGGTGAACAGCGGCATGAACCGCCTCGGCTTCACGGTGGACAACGTCCGGGTGGCGTGGAACGCGCTGCACAACCATCCGGGCATCGAAAGCGTGACGCTGATGACGCACTTCGCCGACGCCGACGGCGCGGGTGGGGTCGCGGCGCAACTGGAATGGTTCAATTCGATCACGCAGCCCTTCGAGGGACCGCGCAGCCTCGCCAACTCGGCGGCGCTGATCCGCTTTCCCGAGACGCGTGCCGACGCGGTGCGCCCGGGCATCATGCTCTACGGATGCTCGCCGTTCCCGGACCGGCCCGCCGACACGCTGGGCCTGAAGCCCGCGATGACGCTGACCTCGGAGATCATCGGCGTGCAGAGCCTGCAGCCGGGCGAGCGCGTCGGCTACGGCTTTACGTACGAAGCCGCGCAGGAAATGGTGATCGGCATCGTCGCTTGCGGCTACGCCGACGGCTATCCGCGACACGCGCCCTCGGGAACCCCGGTGCTGGTGGGCGGTCAGCGCGCGCGCACCATCGGGCGCGTGTCGATGGACATGCTCGTGGTCGATATCTCGGACATCCCGGAGGCCTACATCGGCACGCCGGTGACGCTCTGGGGCGAGGGGCTCTCGGCCGACGAGGTGGCGAAGGCCGCCGGCACGGTCGGCTACGAACTGCTCTGCGCGCTCGCGCCGCGCGTGCCGGTCGTCGAGGCCTGACGGCCGGTCCCGCGAGCGGCGGCGCCATGGCGAAGGCGAAGACCGCGTACGCCTGCAGCGATTGCGGCGCCACCGCGCTGCAGTGGTTCGGCGCCTGCCCGTCGTGCGGCGCGGCCGGCACCTTGCTGGAAACGATCGCGGATCGCGGCGGCTCGAAGCGCTTCGCGCCGCTCGCGCAATCCTCTACGCCGGTGCCGCTCGGTCGCGTGCAGGCGAAGGAACTCGAGCGCCTGCCGACCGGGCTGGAGGAACTCGACCGCGCGCTCGGCGGCGGGCTGGTCGGCGGTCAGGTGGTGCTGATCGGCGGCGATCCCGGCATCGGCAAGTCGACGCTGCTGCTGCAGGCGCTTGCGCGCATGGGGGATTCGCACGAGACCCTGTACGTCACGGGCGAGGAGTCGGCCGACCAGGTCGCGCTGCGCGCGCGGCGACTTGGCCTGGAGCCCAAGGGCGTGCAGTTGCTCGCCGAGATCCGGTTGGAACGCATCGCGCAAGCCATCGAATCGGGCAAGCCGCGGGTCGCCGTGGTGGACTCGATCCAGACGCTGTATTCAGACCTGCTGCAATCCGCGCCCGGATCGGTGGCGCAGGTGCGCGAGTGCGCGGCGCAGCTGACGCGCATCGCCAAGGCGGGCGGCGCGGCGCTCTTCATCATCGGCCACGTCACCAAGGACGGCACGATCGCCGGCCCGCGAGTGCTGGAGCACATCGTCGACACGGTGCTCTACTTCGAGGGCGATCCGCACTCGAGCTTCCGCCTCGTGCGCGCGATCAAGAATCGCTTCGGCGCGGTGAACGAACTCGGCGTGTTCGCCATGACCGACAAGGGGTTGCGCGGCGTGTCGAACCCGTCGGCCTTGTTCCTCGCGCAACACGGCAAGGACGTGCCCGGCGCGTGCGTGCTGGCGACGCTGGAAGGTACGCGGCCGCTGATGGTCGAGGTGCAGGCGCTGGTGGATACCTCGCACGCGCCGAATCCGCGCAGGCTGTCGGTGGGGCTCGAACAGAACAGGCTGGCGATGCTGCTCGCGGTGCTGCACCGGCACGCCGGCATCGCGACGCACGACCAGGACGTGTTCATCAACGCGGTGGGCGGCGTGCGCATCAGCGAGCCGGCGGCGGACCTCGCGGTGGCGCTCGCCGTGGTGTCGTCGCTCTCCGATCGCGCGATTCCCGGCAAGGTCGCGGTCTTCGGCGAGGTCGGCCTCGCGGGCGAGGTGCGACCCGCGACGCGCGGGCAGGATCGCCTGCGCGAGGCGGCGAAGCTCGGATTCGAGAAGGCCATCATCCCGCGGGCGAACGCGCCGAAGGCGGCGATCGCGGGCCTCGAGACCATCGCGGTCGAGCGCGTCGACCAGGCCGTGCAGGCGCTCAGGAACCTCTGAGGATGCAGCCGGCGGCGCGGATGCCGCTGCGCACGGCCGCCTCGAGCGTCGGCGGGTACACCGGATCGGTGTAGTCGCCGGCGAGCCAGACGTTGCGCAGCGGCGTCTCGGGACCGACGCGCGTGAGCCCCGGCGTGCACGCGATCGTGGCGCGCTTCTCGAAGATCACCTGCGAGGACGCGGGCGTGCCGAGACCCGGGAATGCCGCCGAGAGTTCGCGCGCGCAAGTCGCGGCGATCTCGTCGTGCGTCATCTGCTGGTGCTCGCCCTGCGCGCTGACGACGCAGGCGATGCGTCCGCGTTCGCCAAGGAGGTGCCCGCGATCGAAGGTCCATTGCACGAGGCCGTCGGCGAGGCCCAGCATCGGGAAGGGCAGCCTGGTGTCCGGCGCGTATTGCAGGTAGCAGGTGACGATGGGCTGGTAGGTGTACGGCGGCAGCACGCCGGGAACCAGCGCGTCGAGGTGGTGCGGGCCGACGGCGACCACGACGTGCGAGTGATCCTCGCGCAGCGCGTCGAGGTCGCGCACCGGCGACGAGACGTGCACTACGCCTCCGTGCGCACGCACGTAGTCGGCGGCCGGTTCGGGGAAGAGCGTCGACAGGTCGGACTTCGGCAGCAGCAGGTCGCTGGCGCCGTCGCCACCGGCGAGCGAGTCGCGGATCACGGCGAGGAAGGCGTTCGCCGAAGATTGCTCGGGTGGGGTGTTGAGCGCCGAGACGCAGAGCGGGCGCCAAAGGTAGTGGCCGATGCGGCCGTCCTGTGCGTGGTTCGCGAGCAGTTCGGACACCGCGCGATCCGGCTCGACGCGATAGCGCGCGCGGCGCATCGCGAGCATGAAGCGGATGGCGCCGAGGCGTTCGCGCCACGGCAGGCGCGCGGCCAGCAGTCCGCCAAGCAGTCCGAGCGGCTCCGGCAGCCACATCGGGCGCAGCACGAAGCCGTCGACGTAGCGCAGTTCGAGGGGCAGGCGCAGGAGCGCGTCCGAGGGCACGCCGCACGCGCGCATCATCCCTAGCAGCGCGCCGTAGGCGCCGACGAGGATGTGCTGGCCATTGTCGTAGGTCTCGCCGCGCGTCTGGATGCGGCGCGCACGGCCGCCGAGGACCGGCCCGGCCTCGTGCACCACGACCTTCGCGCCGCGCGCGGCGAGGGTTACCGCGGCGGCCATCCCGGCGTAGCCGCCGCCCACGACGGCAACGCTGGTCACGTGGAGAACCAGGTCTTGGTGGCGAGCCAGAGCTTGCGCAGCGGCGTCAGCGAGGTGCGCCGATCGAGCACCAGGAAGCCGTCGCGCTCGATCTCGACCAGCAGCGTACGGTAGATCGCCGCCATGACCAGGCCCGGGCGCTGCGCGCGGCGGTCGGCGGCGGGCAGCGCGGCGAAGGCCTTGTCGTAGAACGACTGCGCGCGCTCGTACTGCTGCCGCATCAGGCCGGCGAAGGCGGGCGTGTGACGCCCGCGCAGGATGTCCTCGGCCGTGACGCCGTGGGCACGCAGGTCCTCCATCGGCAGGTAGATGCGGCCCTTGCGGGCGTCCTCGCCGACGTCGCGGATGATGTTGGTGAGCTGGAACGCGGTGCCCAGGCTCCTGGCGTAGTCGAGCGTGCGCGGATCCGAGTAGCCGAAGATCGACGCCGCGAGCAGGCCCACCACGCCCGCCACGTGGTAGCAGTAGCGCTCGAGGCCTGCGAAGTCGAGGTAGCGCGTCTGCGTCAGGTCCATCTCCATGCCGGTGATGATCTCGCCGAGGCGCTCCTCGGTGATGCCATACGGTGCGACGGTCGGCGCGAGCGCCTGCGTCACGGGATGCTGCGGCGTTCCCGCGTAGAGGTTCGCGACCTCGGTGCGCCACCACGCGAGCTTGGTGGCGGCGAGTTGCGGGTCGTTGCACTCGTCGACCACGTCGTCGACCTCGCGGCAGAAGGCGTAGAGCGCGGTGATCGCGCGGCGGCGCTCCGGCGGCAGGAAGAGGAACGAGTAGTAGAAGCTCGACCCGGACGCGGCCGCCTTCTGCTGGCAGTACTCGTCGGGCGTCACAGGGACCTCGCGAGCAGCAGCGGCCAGTCGAACCACTTCAGCACCGGCCGGCGGCGGAACATGTCGTAGCCGGCGGACTCCAGCTTCTCGAGGATGCGCAGGCCGCCGCGCACGGTGGTGCGGATCTCGAGGCCCATGCGGCCGGGTAGCGCGCGCCCGAGCGGCCAGCCGTCGAGCAGCATGCGGCGCGCACGGTCGACCTGGAAGGCGAGGAGCGCGCGCCACGCGTCGTCGCAGCGGCGCTCGGCGAGATGGGATTCGCCGACGCCGAAGCGCCGCATCTCGTCCATCGGCAGGTAGATGCGGTCCTTCGCCCAGTCGATCCCGGCGTCCTGCCAGAAATTGACCAGTTGGAGCGCGGAGCAGACCGAGTCGGACTGCGCGAGGCTGCGATCGTCGGTCATGCGAAAGAGGTGCAGCAGCAGCCGCCCGACCGGATTGGCCGAGCGACGGCAGTAGTCGAGCAGTTCCGCGAAGTCGGCGTAGCGGGTCTTGACCACGTCCTGCGAGAACGCGTCGAGCAGGTCCCGGAAGAGCTGCACCGGCAGGTGGTACTCGCGAACGATCCGCGCGACGTCGTCGAACAGCGGGGTCGCGGGGGATTCGCCGCGCTCGATGCGGGCCAGTTCGTCCCGGTAGGCGTCGAGCTTGGCGAGGCGCGTCTCGGGCGGGTCGTCGCCCTCGTCGGCGAAGTCGTCGGCCGAGCGCGCAAAGCGGTAGATCACCTCGATCGGCGCCCGCTGGGCGGGCGGCAGCAGCACCGAGGCGACGGGGAAGTTCTCGTAGTGGTCGACGGGCAAGGCTTGGATCTGAAAGGGGTTTCGCGCCTTTCACGCGGCGGGCGAGGCGGGGTTCGCGGGTATAATACTTTGCTTTTTTCGTCCCGCCTGTTCTTGCTGCGTCCTGCCGGGTGCGCGAAGGTGGCGGAATTGGTAGACGCACTGGATTTAGGTTCCAGCGCCGCGAGGCATGGGGGTTCGAGTCCCTTCCTTCGCACCAGCACTTGACCGAGAGGATGCAAGCAAGATGGCCGTGAACGTGGAAACCCTGGGGACGCTGGAGCGTCGGTTGTCGATGTCGGTGCCGGCGGCGGAAGTCGAGCGCCAGGTGGACGAGCGCCTGAAGAAGCTCTCGCGCAACGTGAAGATGTCCGGGTTCCGCCCGGGCAAGGTGCCGATGAAGCTGGTGGCCGCGCAGTACGGCCCCCAGGTGCACTACGAAGTGCTCGGCGAGGCGGTGCAGAAGGCCTTCACCGACGCGGTGAAGGAGGCGAACCTCAAGGTCGCCGGCCAGCCGAAGATCGAGCCGCAGTCCGAGAAGGACGCCAACGAGCAGCAGATGAGCTTCAGCGCTACCTTCGAGATCTATCCCGAGGTGAAGCTGGGCGACCTGTCGTCGAAGACCGTCGAGCGCCCGCAGGTCGAGGTCGACGACGCGGCGATCGACAAGACGGTCGACATCCTGCGCAAGCAGCGCGGCCAGTTCGAGAAGGTCGAGCGCGCGGCGCAGGACGGCGACCGCGTGACGGTCGACTTCGAAGGCAAGATCGACGGTGTCGCCTTCCCGGGTGGCGCGTCCAAGGGCTTCGCGTTCGCGCTCGGCGAGGGCCGCATGCTGCCGGAGTTTGAGGCCGCGGCGCGCGGCATGAAGGCCGGCGAGACGAAGAGCTTCGATCTCGCGTTCCCGGCCGACTACCACGGCAAGGACGTGGCCGGGAAGAAGGCCGTGTTCTCGATCACCATGGGCGAGGTCGCGGAACTGAAGCTGCCCGCGCTCGACGCCGAGTTCGCCAAGCAGCTGGGCGTGGCCGACGGCGACGTCGCGAAGATGCGCGCGGACGTGAAGGCGAACGTCGAGCGCGAGGTGAAGAAGCGCGTCGAGGCGCGCGTCAAGAACCAGGTGATGCAGGCGCTGGTCGAGTCGACGCCGCTCGAGCTGCCGAAGTCGCTGGTCGCGCAGGAGGCGCAGGCGCTGGTGCAGCGCGCCGCGGAAGACCTCAAGGCGCGCGGCATGAAGATCGAGCAGGTGCCGCTCGACCCGGCCGCGTTCGAGGAGAGCGCGAAGCGCCGCGTCGCGCTCGGGCTGATCATCGCCGAGCTGTCGCGCGCCGAGAACCTGCAGCCCAAGCCGCAGCAGGTGCGCGCCATGATCGAGGCCGAGTCGCAGAGCTACGAGAACCCGGCCGAGGTAGTAAAATGGTTCTATATGCAGCCCCAGCGGTTGTCCGAGATGGAAGGTCTCGCCCTCGAGACCAACGTCGTCGCATGGGTGCTGGGCAAGGCCAAGGTCGCCGACAAGGCGGTCCCGTTCGATGAGCTGATGGCGGGGGGCGCATGAACTGGCAGCGCAACACCCCCGAGCCGAGCAACCTCGGCCTGATCCCGATGGTCATCGAGCAGTCGGGGCGCGGCGAGCGCGCCTACGACATCTACTCGCGCCTGCTGAAGGAACGCGTGGTGTTCCTCGTCGGGCCGGTGAACGAGGTCTCGGCCAACCTGATCGTCGCGCAGCTGCTGTTCCTCGAGTCGGAGAACCCCGACAAGGACATCTTCTTCTACATCAACTCGCCCGGCGGGTCGGTGTCGGCGGGGCTGGCGATCTACGACACGATGCAGTTCATCAAGCCGGCGGTGTCGACGCTGTGCATCGGCCAGGCCGCCAGCATGGGCGCGCTGCTGCTCGCCGCGGGCGCGAAGGACAAGCGCTACGTGCTGCCGAATTCCCGCGTCATGATCCACCAGCCGATGGGCGGCTTCCAGGGCCAGGCCTCGGACATCGAGATCCACGCGCGCGAGATCCTGTACCTGCGCGCGCGCCTGAACGAGATCCTGGCCAGGCACACCGGCCAGACGGTCGAGACGATCGCGCGCGACACCGACCGCGACAACTTCCTGTCGGCCGAGGAGGCGGTAAAGTACGGCCTCGTCGACCGGGTCCTGGTCCAGCGAGAGTCCACGTAGGAACCACCACGCAAGAGGGGCGCTGAATGTCGGAGAAGAGTTCGTCAGGCGAGAAGCTGCTCTACTGCTCTTTCTGCGGCAAGAGCCAGCACGAGGTCCGCAAGCTGATCGCGGGCCCGTCGGTCTTCATCTGCGACGAGTGCATCGAACTCTGCAACGACATCATCCGCGAGGAGACCCAGGGCGACAAGGGCGGCAAGGGCGCCAAGTCCGACCTGCCGACGCCGCGCGAGATCCGCTCGATCCTCGACCAGTACGTGATCGGGCAGGACCAGGCGAAGAAGATCCTCTCGGTCGCGGTCTACAACCACTACAAGCGCCTCAAGCACCTCGCGAAGAACGACGACGTCGAGCTCGCGAAGTCGAACATCCTGCTGATCGGCCCCACCGGCTCGGGCAAGACGCTGCTCGCGCAGACGCTGGCGCGCCTCCTGAACGTGCCGTTCGTGATCGCGGACGCGACCACCCTCACCGAGGCCGGCTACGTCGGCGAGGACGTCGAGAACATCATCCAGAAGCTGCTGCAGAACTGCGACTACGACGTCGACAAGGCCAAGCGCGGCATCGTCTACATCGACGAGATCGACAAGATCTCGCGCAAGTCCGACAACCCGTCGATCACGCGCGACGTCTCGGGCGAGGGCGTGCAGCAGGCACTCTTGAAGCTGATCGAGGGCACGGTCGCCTCGGTGCCGCCGCAGGGCGGGCGCAAGCACCCGAACCAGGACTTCGTGCAGGTCGACACGACCAACATCCTCTTCATCTGCGGCGGCGCCTTCGACGGCCTGGAGCGCATCGTGCGCAATCGCACCGAGAAGAGCGGCATCGGCTTTGGCGCCGAGGTGAGAAGCCCCACCAATGCCAAGGCCATCTACGACATGCTGAAGACGGTCGAGCCGGAAGACCTCATCAAGTACGGCCTGATCCCCGAGTTCGTCGGCCGCCTGCCGGTGGTCGCCGCGCTCGAGGAACTGAACGAATCGGCGCTGATCCAGATCCTCACCGAGCCGAAGAACGCGCTCCTCAAGCAGTACCAGCGGCTCTTCCTGATGGAAGGCGTGGAACTGGAAGTTCGCCCGGCGGCGCTCGCCGCGGTGTCGAAGAAGGCGCTCGCCCGCAAGACCGGCGCGCGCGGCCTGCGCTCGATCCTCGAGGGCGTGCTGCTCGATACGATGTATGAACTTCCGACGCTGGAGAATGTCTCCAAGGTGGTGGTCGACGAAGCCATGATCGCCGCCGATGGAAAGCCGCTCCTCATCTATTCCGACCCGCCGAAGGTCGCCGGCAGCGCGGGTTGAAACGGGCTTTACGGCCCGTTTCCGCGGCCTTTTCCGCGTTGCGGCACGCGGGCCTTGCGTGTACGCTTTTGAGACGGAGTCGGGCGACCCCGGGTTTCGGGGCGCCCCGCGATTTCCCCTGTTCCGAGGATGACCATGCCTGACGCACCCGCCGCTTCCGCCACCCAGTACCCGCTGCTGCCCTTGCGGGACGTGGTGGTGTTCCCGCACATGGTGATCCCGCTCTTTGTCGGCCGCCCGAAGTCGATCAAGGCGATGGAGACCGCGATGGAGGCGGGCAAGTCGATCCTGCTGGTGGCGCAGAAGTCGGCGGCCAAGGACGACCCGGGCCCGCAGGACATGTACGAGATCGGCTGCATCGCGTCGATCCTGCAGATGCTCAAGCTCCCCGACGGCACGGTGAAGGTGCTCGTCGAGGGCGGCAATCGCGCTCGCATCTCGGGCATCGTCGACATGAAGTCGCATTGGGTGGCCGATGGCGCGGTGATCCCGGCAGACCCGAACCCGGTGCCGGAAGTCGAGGCGATGCGCCGCGCGCTGCTCGCCGCGTTCGACCAGTACGTGAAGCTGAACAAGAAGATCCCGCCGGAGATCCTGACGTCGCTGGCCGGCATCGACGAGGCCGGGCGCCTCGCCGACACGGTGGCCGCGCACCTGCCGCTCAAGCTCGAGCAGAAGCAGCAGGTGCTGGAGATGTTCGAGGTCAAGGCGCGCCTGGAGCACCTGCTGTCGCAGCTCGAGACCGAGATCGACATCCTGCAGGTCGAGAAGCGCATCCGCGGGCGCGTCAAGCGCCAGATGGAGAAGAGCCAGCGCGAGTACTACCTGAAC
>CAZTXP010000092.1:0-3172 GCA_964617355.1 uncultured Enterobacteriaceae bacterium | reverse complement strand
TCGCGCGCGCGCGGGCGGTTGCCCTTCTCGTTGTCGCCGGTGTCGATGGAGGCGGTCTCGATCACGAGGTCGACCGAGCCGGTCTTCGCCTTGCGGTCCATCGAGAACTTGCCGCTCGACTTGTTGAAGCGGCCGTGCATCTTCGACAGGCCCCAGTGCTCGACCTTGAAGTTCGGGTAGGTGTGCGTCGGGTCGAGGGTGAAGTTCTCGGCCTGCGCGAACGCGGCGAGCGGGGCGGCGAGGACGAGGGCGGCGAGACAGCGTTTCATGCGGGGTTCTCCGTGAGAGGGTGGGTGGTTCAACCGCGGGACGCGTGCCACGCGAGGAAGCAGGCGCCCCCCGCGACGGCCAGCGTGTAGAACGAGGCGCACACGGCCTGCAACCACGCCGCGGTGCGCGGCAGCGGCAGGCGCGCTGCGAGGGGCACCAGGGCGAGCACGGCGAGCGAATACCACGGCAGCTGCGCGAGGAACATCGCGCCCGCGGCGACGAGCGCGCCGAGCACCGAGACCGACAGGGTGAACGCCGCGCCGGCGAACACGCGGCCGGCGAAGATCATTGCCGCGAGCAGGAATCCGCCGCTCGCGGCGCCCGTGGCGAGGCCGTACTGGCCGAGCAGCGCCGACGCCGCGAGGATCGCGCCGATGCCCGCGGCCAGGCCGAGGCCGAGGCCCGTCGCGCCGGCGCGCACCGCGTCGCGCTGCAGCGAGACCGTGAACGCGACGACCCAGGCGACGAACACGAAGGTGCCCGCGCCGTAGAGCAGGCCCTGCTGCAACGACTTCTGCCCGAGCACCGACCAGAACACCCACAGCGCGATCGCGCCGAAGAGCGCGCCCAGCGCCGGGTTGGTGGCGCGCGTCGGCTGGAACGCGGCGTCGGCGAAGAAGCCCGCCAGCGCGGCGACGCCGCCGACGACGACGATCTTGCGCGACGCGGTGAGCGGCTCGAGCCCGAAGTTGCCGATCAGCCAGACCGCGGCCGCGAAGCCGGCGATCGCGGCGAAGCCCGAGAGGCGCACGAAGAACAGCCCCGCCGCGACCGCGAGGCCGGCGAAGAAGGGCACGAGGCCCGCCTGCACGGCGGGATGGTTGAGCAGTTCCTGCATGTCGGGTTCTCCGGGTGGGCGCGAGGCCGTTCCGGGATGCCCCGAGAACACGCCGAGCGAAGGACTATTCCATCAGGCGCGTGTGACTCGCTTCATGCGCGCGTGACTCGTATGACGCCAGGCACTTCCTTGACCACCGCGAACGCGCGCTTCAGGTGCCCGAGGTCGCCGACCTCGAAGGTGAAGCGCATGTAGGCGAGGTCGTCGCGGCTCTGCGTGTTGACGGCGGTGACGTTGATGCGCTCGCGCGCGAGCGCGTCGCCGACGTCGCGCAAGAGGCCCTGCCGGTCGCTCGCGATCACCATCATGTCCACGGGGTACGCCGCGCCGGGGTGGGTGCCCCACTCCACGTCGATCAAGCGCTCGGGGTGCTGGTCGGCGAGCCCGCGCAGGCTGGTGCAGTCCTCGCGATGGATCGACACGCCCTTGCCGCGTGTGACGAAACCGCGCACCGGATCGGGCGGCACCGGCTTGCAGCACTTGGCGAGCTGCGTCATCAGGCCGTCGATGCCGACGACGAGCGCACCCTTGTCTGCGGTGCTCGCCTTGCGCGGACGCGGCGCGGCCGGCTTGGGCGCGGGCTTCGCCGCCGGCGCGGCGCCTGTCATCGCGCGCAGCGTGGCCTGCAGCTGGCGCATGTTGACTTCCTCGCGTGCGACCGCCGCGAACAGGTCCTCGGCCTTGTCGAGGCCCAGGCGCGTGGCGAGCGCGTCGAGGTTGGCGCGTCCGCCCGCGGCCTCGCGCTTCAGTTCGCGCTCGACGATCGCGCGCCCGGCGGCGATGGTCTCGGCGAGTTGCTGCGTGTTGAACCACTGGCGGATCTTCTGGCGCGCGCGGTTGGTCTTCGCGAAGCCGCGCTCCGGGTTCATCCAGTCGCGCGACGGCCCGCCGGTCTTGGCGGCGACGATCTCGACGCACTGCCCGCTCTGCAAGGGCGTGTCGAGGGTCACCATCTGGCCGTCGACCTTGGCGCCGCGGCAGCGGTGGCCGAGGTCGGTGTGCAGCGCATAAGCGAAGTCGACCGCGGTGGCGCCCGAGGGCAGGTCGACCACGCGGCCCTGCGGCGTCAGCACGTAGATCGTGTCGTCGGCGGCGGGCGCGTCCTTCAGCGCGCGCGCCCACTCCGCGCTGCCGCCTGCGGCCGAGCGCTCGGCGGCCTCGTCGCGCCACGCGAGCAGCTGGCGCAGCCACGCGATCTTGCGCTCGAACGCCGACTCCTTGCCGCCACCGCCGCCGCCTTCCTTGTAGCGCCAGTGCGCGGCGACGCCGAACTCGGCGTGGCGATGCATCTCCTCGGTGCGGATCTGCACTTCCAGCGTCTTGCCGCCGGGGCCGATGACCGCGGTGTGCAGCGACTGGTAGTCGTTGCCCTTCGGGCGCGAGATGTAGTCGTCGAATTCCTTCGGGATCGGCTGCCAGAGGTTGTGCGCCACGCCGAGCGCGGTGTAGCAGTCCTTCACCTCCGGCACGATGACGCGCAGCGCGCGCACGTCGTAGAGCTCGTCGAAGGCGAGCGACTTGGCGCGCATCTTGTTCCAGATCGAGTACAGGTGCTTCGGCCGCCCGGCGAGCCGCGGCTTCAGGCCCGCCGCCTCGAGCTCGCGCGCCAGCAGCCCCATCGCGTCCTCGATGTAGCGTTCGCGCTCGACGCGGCGTTCGTCGAGGTTCTTCGCGAGGGACTTGTACACCTCGGGCTCTAGGAACCGGAACGACAGGTCCTCGAGTTCCCACTTCAGCTGCCAGACGCCCAGCCGGTTCGCGAGCGGCGCGTAGATGTCGAGGGTCTCGCGCGCGGAGGCGGCGCGCTCGTCGCTCGGGTTCTTCGAGAACCAGCGCATGGTCTGCGTGCGGCTCGCGAGGCGCACCAGCACGACGCGGATGTCCTCGACCATGCCGAGGACCATCTTCCTCAGCACCTCGTTCGGGTTCTCGCGGCCGCGCGTCACCACGCGCAGGCGGTAGAGCTTCTCGACGCCGCCGGCGAGCGCGGCGATCTCGGGGCCGAAGCGGCTTTCGATGGCCTCGACGCCGTCGAGGTACTTCGGCGCCGCGAACAGCACGCCG
>CAZTXP010000091.1:0-3664 GCA_964617355.1 uncultured Enterobacteriaceae bacterium | reverse complement strand
GCACGCGCTGCTGCTGGAAGTCCTGACCGACCAGGGCGTCGGCACGCTGATCCGCAGCAAGTAATGCGCATCGTCCGCGCGCCCGCGTCGAGGCGGGTCTGGATCTTCGACCTCGACAACACGCTGCACGACGCGCGGCCGACGATCTTCCCGGAGATGCACCGCCAGATCAATGCGTACGTGGAGCGGCGCTTCAACGTCGATGCCGAGGGCGCCAACCGCATCCGCCAGCGCTTCTGGTCCCACTACGGCACCACGCTGAAGGGCCTGATGCGCCACTACGGCGAGGATCCGCACCGCTACCTCGCCGAGACGCACGTCTTCCCCGACCTCGGCGCGATGGTGCTGCGAGAGCCGCGCATCCGCCACGCGCTCGCCGCGCTGCCGGGGAGGAAGCTCGTGTTCTCGAACGCGCCGCGGCACTACGTCGAGGGCGTGCTCGACGTGCTCGGCCTCGGGTATTTCTTCGACGCCGTCTACGCGATCGAGCACACGCGCTTCCAGCCCAAGCCCGCGTTCCAGGGCTTTCGCCGCATCCTGCGCGCGCACGATCTCGCGCCGGGCCGCTGCGCGATGATCGACGACTCGCTGGACAACCTGCGCACCGCGAAGCGCATGGGGTTGTCCACCGTGTGGGTGAGCCCGGACCGCGCGCGCCGCGTGCCCTACGTCGACCTGCGCGTCGGCTCGATCGTCGAGCTGCCGCGCCGGCTGCACCGGTTCCTGGACTGACCCGGGGGTAGAATCCCCGCCATGCCGAGGAAGAAGGGGGAGCGCAAGCTCGAGATCCTGCGCGCGCTCGCGCAGATGCTCGAGGCGCCGAAATGGGAGCGCATCACGACGGCCGCGCTCGCCGCGCGCCTCGATGTCTCCGAGGCCGCGCTCTACCGCCACTTCGCATCGAAGGCGCAGATGTTCGAGGGACTCATCGAGTTCATCGAGCAATCCGTGTTCACGCTCGCCAACAAGATCGTCGAGGACGAGGCCGACGGCGCGCTGCAGGCGGCGAAGACGGTCGAGATGCTGCTCGCCTTCGCCGAGAAGAACCCCGGCATGGTGCGCGTGATGACCGGCGACGCGCTGGTCGGCGAGCACGAGCGCCTGCACGCGCGCATGAACCAGTTCTACGACCGGCTCGAAGCGACGCTGAAGCAGTCGCTGCGCGTTGGGCAGGATGCGGATGCCGCCGCGCGCGCGGGTGCGCTCACGCGCTACGCGATCGGCGCGCTGCACCAGTACGCGAAGAGCGGGTTCTCGAAGAAACCGGTCGAGGCCTTCGCGGCGCAGCGCCGCTTCCTGGCCTGAGGGCCGGCCGGGTCGCTCGCTAGGCGAGGCCGCGACCGCGGCACACCGGGCACGCCGAGTCGCGCGCGAGACGCACGGTGCGAAAGCCCGAGTCCAGCGCGTCGATCATCAGCAGCCGTCCCGACAGCGTCTCGCCAGTGCCGGCGACGAGCTTGATCGCCTCCATCGCCTGCAGCGCGCCGACCAACCCCGTGAGCGGCGCGAGCACTCCCATCACGGCGCACTGCACCTCCTCGGCCTGCCCGTCCTCGGGGAACAGGCACGCATAGCAGGGCGCTTCGGCGTCGCGCAGGTCGAACACGCTGACCTGCCCGTCGAAGCGGATCGCGGCGCCGGAGACGAGCGGGCGGCGATGCAGCACGCACGCGCGATTCAGCGCATGGCGCGTGGCGAAGTTGTCGGTGCAGTCGAGCACCACGTCGGCGCTTGCGACGAGCTTCGAGGCCCTCGCCTCGTCGAGGCGCTCGTCCAGCGCGACGACGTCCACGCCGGGATTCGCACTGCCTAGCGCGGTGCGCGCTGCCGCCGACTTGCGCGCGCCGACGTCGCTGTCCCGGTACAGGATCTGGCGCTGCAGGTTCGTGGCGTCGACGCGGTCGGAATCGACGATCGTGATGCGCCCGAAGCCCGAGGTCGCCAGGTAGAGCGACGCCGGGCAGCCCAATCCTCCGGCGCCGACGACCAGCGCGTGCGCGGCGCGCAGGCGCTCCTGCCCGTCGATGCCGAACTCCTCGAGGAGGATGTGGCGGCTGTAGCGCAGCAGCGCGGAATCGTCCAACGCCCGACCTTCCCTCGTGAGGCGCGGCGCGCCGGGCCCGGCTCAGGTGCCCGGCTTGGCGTTCTCGGCGACGGTCTTCGGCGGCTGGCCCTTCACGGGCTCGCCCTTCAGGTGCGCGATCGCCTGCTGCAGCTGGAAGTCGTCCTTCGAGCCGAGCTCGATCGGCTTGGGCTGCTCCGCCGGCGCCGCCGGTTGCGCCGCGGGCTTCTCGGGCGTCGCGGGCTTGGGCGCGTCTGCGCCGCCCTTGCCGTCGGAGAGGTGGCGCTGGAGGTCGGCCTCGCGCACGCGCACCTGCGACGAGCCCGGCTCCTCGACGATGATGTCCGGGGTGATGCCCTTGGCCTGGATCGAGCGCCCGCTCGGCGTGAAGTAGCGCGCCGTGGTGAGCTTGATCGCGGTGCTGTTGCCCAGCGGCATGATGGTCTGCACCGAGCCCTTGCCGAAGGTCTGCGTGCCCATGATCACCGCGCGCTTGTGGTCCTGCAGCGCGCCGGCGACGATCTCGGACGCGGAGGCCGAGCCCCCGTTGACCAGGACCACCATCGGCACGCTCTTCACCGCGGCCGGCAGGTTGCGCATGTAGTCGTCGCGCGTGTTGCCGCGCAGGTAGTCCTCCGGCACGGCGAGGAACTTCTTCCTCGCGTCCTCGGCGCGACCGTCGGTGGAGACCACCAGCGTTTTCTGCGGCAGGAACGCGGCCGAGATCGCCACCGCGCCATAGAGCAGGCCGCCCGGGTCGTTGCGCAGGTCGAGCACCAGCCCCTTGACCGGACCCTGCTTGAACAGGTTGTCGAGGTGCTTCACGAGGCTCTCGGCGGTCGCCTCCTGGAATTGCGACACGCGCACCCATGCGAAGCCAGGCTCGATGGTCTTCGACTTCACGCTCTGAACGGTGATCACCGCGCGCGTCAGCGTGACCGGGAACGGCGGCCCGCCGTCGCCCTTGCGCGAGATCGTGAGCGTGATGTTCGTGCCGGGCTTGCCGCGCATGCGCTTCACGGCGTCGTTCAGCGACATGCCCTTCACCGGCGTCTCGTCGATGCGGATGATCAGGTCGCCGGGCTTGATGCCGGCGCGGAACGCCGGCGTGTCCTCGATCGGCGACACCACCTTCACGAAGCCGTCCTCGACGCCGACCTCGATGCCGAGGCCGCCGAATTGGCCCTGGGTGCCGACCTGCAGTTCCTTGAAGGCGTCGGCATCCAGGTACGACGAGTGCGGGTCGAGGCCGGCGAGCATGCCGTTGATCGCCTCGGTGATCAGCTTCTTGTCCTCGACCGGCTCGACGTAGTACGACTTGATCGCGCCGAAGACCTCGGTGAAGGAGCGCAGCTCCTCGACCGGCAGGGGCGAGCGCGTGGCGCGATCGGCGATCGCCTGGAAGTTCAGGCTCACCAGCACGCCGGCGACCACGCCGATGCACACCAATCCGATGCTTCGTACCCTGCCGTTCATGGTTTCGTCCTCGTGGGCGGCGACCCGTGGGGGTCAGCGGCCGATCCAGCGCAGCGGATCGAAGGCCTTTCCGAGATGCCGCAGTTCAAAATATAAGCCCGTTTCCTCGTTGCCGCCAGTCGCGCC
>CAZTXP010000090.1:0-30554 GCA_964617355.1 uncultured Enterobacteriaceae bacterium | reverse complement strand
CAGTAGGTCTTGTGCAGCGAGCGGATCTGGCGCAGCACGCCGTCGATGATGTAGAGGATGCGCATGAAGTTCTGTTCCGGCTCGAAGTGGATGTCGGAGGCACCGCGGTCCACCGAGTCGGCGAGCAGCGCCGAGATCAGGCGCACCACCGGCTGGGAGTACTCGTCGCCGTCGGCGATGGAGGCGTAGTCGACCTCGCCGGTCTCGATCTCGCGCAGGATGCCGTCGATCGAGAACTCGTGGCCGTAGTAGTGCTCGATCGCGCGCTCGATCTCGGAGTCGCCGGCGATGCGCAGCTCGACCTCGAGGTCGCTCTTCAGGTGCGCGCGCAACTGGTCGACCGCGACGATGTTGTTCGTGTCGGCGAGGGCGATGATGAACTTGCGCGCCGCGCGGTCAAGCGCGACCGGGAACATGCGGAAGCGTCGCGCGAGGTCTCTCGGCAGCATCTTCAGCGCGGCGGGGTCGACGATGATGTGCGCGAGGTCGACCGACTGCAGGCCGAGCTTCTCGGACAGCGCGTCGCGCAGCGTGGCCTCGGAGACGAAGCCGAGCTGGACGAGCAGCCGCCCGACGGGCAGGTGCGACTTCATCTGCTCGAGCAGCGCGATGCGCAGCTGGTCCTCGGTCAGGATGCCCTGGTCGATCAGGATCTGCCCGATGTGCCGCTTCGCCTGCGGATTGGAGGGCGAATTCATGCAGTGTCCATGATACCCGCGCCCCGCAGCCGGGGCGTCAGGAACTGTGGCCCCTAGCGACCGAGTTCCTGCGCCCGCGCCTGGGCGGCGGCGCGGTCGAAGGCGGCGCCGCGCTTCTCGGCGAGCGCGAGCGCGCGGCGGTAATACTCGAGGGCAAGCTTGGGCTGCCGCAAGTGGTCGAGGCTGACCGCGAGGTTGTAGGCGAAATCCGGGTTCTCCGGGTCGGCGGCAAGGGCCTTGAAGAAGGCCTGCTGCGCTTCCGGCCAGCGGGCCTGCTGGGCGTATTGCGCGCCCAGCGTGAACTGCAGCGTCGCGGAGTCCGGCTCGTTGGCGATCATCGACTTGATGCGGCTTTCCGTGGCGACCGGATCGGCCGAGTCGGGCCGCAGCGACAGCAGGCCGGCCAAGGCGTGCGAATCGCGCGGGTCGGCGCGCAGCACCCGGCGATACAGCGCTTCTGCGGCCACGGCGTTCTGCGCGCGCGTTTCGACGGCGGCAAGGCCGAGCAATGCATCGCGATTTCCCGGATCGGTTCGAAGTGCGCGTTCATAGCCCGTCCGCGCGGCGGCGAGGTCTCCGGCCTGATAGGCTTGGTAACCGGCGTCCACGTTGGGGTCGACGGCGGGCGCGGGCTTGCGGGTCGCGACCGGCGCACGTTCACCGCGAGGCGAAGCGGCTGCCGGGGCGGGCGCCGGCGCGGGACGTGCGGGCGGTGTCGTCGCCACGCGCGGCGCAGGAGCGGCGCTCGGAGTCGGCGGTGCTTCGGATGCAATTGGGGCGCGGGGGGGCGGCGGGGCGCCGGCGGGTGCGGCACTCGACGTAGTCGTCGACGTGGGTGCGGTCACCGACGAGGCCGGCGTCGCGGACTTCGAGTCCGGCAGCCCCGGGATCTCGGCCGCCGGGGCCGAGGCAGCGGGCTTTGGCGCGGCGCTCGGAGCCGGGGTCGTGTCCGGCACGTTCACGACCTGCTCGGCCGGATTCTTCGGCGGGTTCGGGTTGACGAGGGGCGGCGGCGGGCGGAGCTGGTACCAGAAATAGACGATGGTGCCGACGGCGAACGCGCCGAGCAGGCCCATCACGATGTAGAAGGGCAGCTTCGGGTTCGGTTCCTTGAACTTCGCCTCGAAGACCTTCTTCGCTGCGGCGCGCGCCTCGGGCGCGGGTTCGGGCGCCGCGGTGCTCGCCCTGGTGGCCGCGCGCGCGGGGGGTAGTTCCGGAGCCGGCCTGGGCGGGGCGGCCGCGGGAGGGGGCGGAGGGGCCGCCCCGAGATCCTCGCTCGTGATGTCGACGCCCGAAGCGATCGACGGCAATTCGTCCCTGGTGAAGACGTGCTTCGCGTCCGCGGCCGGCTCCATTTCGAGCTGCAGGCCCGCATCGCCGGTCGTCGGACGGCCTGTCTGGCGCTGGGCGTCTTCCTTTGCCTTCTCGGCCTTCTTGAGGGCCTCGAGAAGCAGGCTCACGGACGGCCTCCCGCGGCGTCGGGGGGCACGGGCCGCCCCGGGTTAGGGCGGCTGAGGAAATTCTCGTCCGGGAGGGCCGTGCGGAAACCGCGGAAATCCCCGTCGATCGTCGGATCGCGGACGATGGTCGCGCGCAGGAAGATCACAAGTTCCGTCTTCTGGGCCTGGTCACGCCGCTGGTTGAGCAACTCGCCGATCCCGGGGATGTCCCTGACCCCGGGGATCGTGTCTTCCGTGCGGTTCGCCTGGTCCTGCATCAGGCCGCCGAGGACTGCGATCTGGCCGTCCTGGATGCGCAGCACCGAATCGAGTTCGCGCGTCTCGAAGATCGGGATCAGGTTCGGATTCGCGGCCGTAAGCGCGGGATTGGGGTCGGTGGCGAAGCCTATGCGGCGGCGGATGGTGGGCCGCACGTTGAGCACGATCGTGTCCGAATCGCTCATCTGGGGGATTACGCTCATCAGGAACCCCTCGGCCGCCACGTTCGGGGACGTCGAGAACGAGTTCTGCACCGTGAGGTTGCCGCTGCCGCCCGCGATCGTGACGGGCGTGGACGAAGGGGTGATCGTGAAGTAGACGATGTCTCGCGTCACGCGCAGCAGCGCGATCTGGTTGTTCAGCGCGGAGATCTTGGGGCTGGAAAGGATCTTGATGTCGCCGAAGGTCTCCAGCAGGCGCATCGTGGAGGTGAAGCCGCGTGCCGCATCGCGTGCCCCGATGAGGAACGCGCTGGTGTCGATCGACGTGGTGGGAATCGCCGGCGCGGCAAACCCCTGCACCGTGAATCCCTGCCCGATGCGGCGACCGATGTAGGACCAGTCGATGCCACGCTGGTAGGCGTTGTTCAGCTGCACCTCCGCCACCGTGGCCTCGATCAGCACCTGTCGGCGCACGTTCGCCATTACCTGGTCGAGGAACTCGCGCACGCGTTCGTGCTGGCGCGCGGTCGCGCGCACATAGAGCACGCCCGACTCGCGGTTGCCGATGACCGTGGACGCTTCGCGGAAGGTGGGGGTCGCGGTGGCGGCCGCAGGGGCCGCTCCGGCAGGCGCCGGCGGCGGCGCGGCTGCGGCTGCGGCGCCTGGCGCGGTGGGCGCTGCGGGGGGCGGCGCGCCCGTGCCCGGCGGCGTGGCCGCGGCCGGAGCGCTTCCCGCCGGCAACACGCGGTCGGATTCCCAGAGGATCTCGCGCACGTTCTGGAGCAGCGAGTCCCAGAGCTGGTTGCTCGACTGAACGTCGACCTGGGCGGTCGATCCGGTGGAGCCTTGCGACCCACCGGCGGCGGATCCGCTAGCCTGGAACTGCGTCGAGGACGTG
This sequence comes from uncultured Enterobacteriaceae bacterium, assembly GCA_964617355.1. Classification (GTDB taxonomy): domain Bacteria; phylum Pseudomonadota; class Gammaproteobacteria; order Burkholderiales; family SG8-39; genus CAZTDU01. The sequence goes on along the minus strand of CAZTXP010000090.1, from coordinate 27,079 downwards.
GAGGCCACCTTGACGTTGCGAGATGCGCTGACGTAGTCGACACGATACGTACGGAGCAGCGGTGTATCCCGCATCACCAGCAGGACGTCCCCATGGACCTCGTAGCGCATGTCGATCTGCTTCGAGATGCGCTCCAGCAGTTGCGGCAGCGTCTGGTCGATGGCGTTCAACGTGATCGTGCCCTCGACGGACGGGTGGATGTCGATCTGCAGGCGCGCATCGCGCGCGAGCGCGAAGAGCAGGTCCTGGGCGCGCACGTTCTGCACGACGACGCTGTAGACCTCGGGGCGGACGGTGGGCTTCGGCTTGGGCAGGACCGGTGCCGACTGCAGCGGGGGAGGAATCGCGCCGGGCGCGCTCGCCGGGATCTCTTCGGCGCGGATGTGCGACGCCGATGGCTTCGGGGGAACGGGCGCGCAGCTCGCGAGAAGGCATGCCAGCAGTCCGCAGAGGAACCGCGAGCTCGCAGGGGAAACCATCGACGCGATTCTGGCCATTTGGCTAGGATATCACGAGTAGAACTTTAGAAAAGTGGCCTAAGCACCGGATTCTTAGCGAATCTCACCCCTCAGGTTATCGAGTGTCTTGGGCTCCAGAGGGAACGATTGCCGATACTTCGGCGGCAACCTCCCGTAGGCCTCCACCGCCGCTTCCCTCGACGAGTATGCGCCATATGCGACCCGGATTCGATAGCGATTCGGGCCGGTGCTCGGGATCACGAGGATGTCGTCCAGCGAGACAAGGTCGGACGCGCGCACCAGGAAGCGCTCCAGGCGGGCGGCGTCCCAGTTGTCCGTGTAGTACAGGTCCAGGCTCACCCGATCGCCGGGCAATTCCCGCAGGCGCTCGAGCGTCGCCTCGAGCCGCGCCTTGAGGAGTTTCTGCCCGCCGTGCGGGAACGTCGACAGGCGCTTTTCCTGGTCCGGGGTAAGGAAGACCGGCGGTGGCTCCGGTTCAGGCTTGGGGGCCTCCTCGACCGGCGCGGCTGGCACGGGGGCAGCGGGCTTTTCGGCAACCGGTGCCTGAGGCGCCGTCTCCGGGGCCTTGGGTGCCGAGGGCGCAGCCACTGCCGGTGTCGAAGGTTCGGGGGCTGGCGGCGCAAGGACGTAGCGATGGAGCGCCAGTCCGCCGGCGAGCCCTGCCGCGAGCAGTGCGGCCCCGATCGCGAACGGATGCCAGCGACGCGCCGGGGTCGCCAGAACGGCGAATTCCGAATCCCGGATTGCCGTGCGCGCCTCGCGGTCCGTGACCGCATGCCCGCCGTTGGCGAAGGCTGCCAGCAGCGACTTGTCCGCGAGGATGTTGATGCGGCGCGACAGTCCGTCGGAGGCCCTCGCGATCAGCGAGATCGCGCGGCTCGAGAACACATCCGGGCCGCGGTATCCCGCCGCGCGCATGCGGAACGACACGTAGGTCGCGATCTCCGCCTCCGACAGAGGGCGCATGCGAAAGCCGTGCGTGATGCGATCCTTGAGTTGCCGGAGGGAGGGCTTGGCAAGCGCGGTTTCCAGTTCCGGCTGCCCGAACAGCACGATCTGCAGCAGCTTGTGCCGGCTCGACTCGAGGTTGGACAGCAGCCGCACCTGCTCGAGGGTGTCCTCGGGCATGGCGTGCGCCTCGTCGATCAGGATGACGACGCGCCGGCCCTGCGCGTAACGCTCGATCAGGTGCTCGAAGAGTTCGCGCATCGCCACGCGCGTGCCGTCCGTGGCGAGGGAGATCCCGAGTTCGTCCGCGATGGAGCGCAACAGCTCGTCGCGCGTCAGCGAAGGATTCGCGAGGTAGACGGTGTCGACCGTCTCCGGGAGCCGCTCGAGCAGGACCCGGCAGAGCATGGTCTTGCCGCTGCCGACCTCGCCACTTACCTTGACGATGCCTTCGTCGTTCAGCACCGCGTAGACCAGCGCCTCGAGCGTGGTGCCGCGGTCCGCGCCGTCGAAGAAGAAGTCGGTGTGCGGCGTGATGCGGAACGGGGATTCGGCGAGGCCGAAATGGGCGAGATACACGAGCTTCCTCAGATCAGCCGCGCCTGCCCGCCGGTCGAACTCAGGCGGCTGTAGAGCGTCGTGCGGTTCACGCCGAGGAGCTTCGCAGCCTGGCTGACGTTGCCGCGGGTGAGGCGCAACGCCGCCTCGATGTAGGCCTGCTCCCAGGACTTCAGCATCTCGTCGAGGTCGACGGCGCGCTGCTCCTCGAGGTGGCGCAGCGCCAGCGCGACGCGGTCCTCACCGGAGGCCGCCGGCCCGGACGAGGCGGGGCGCGGCGCCTCGAGGTCGAATTCCTGCTCGACGTCGGCGGCCGACAGTTTCTGCCCGGCGTGCTTCGTGGTGAGGCGGATGACGATGTTGCGCAACTCGCGCACGTTGCCGGGAAACGGGTAGTCGTCCCACGCGCGTTCGGCAGCGGCGTCGAGCGCGAAGGGCTGTACGCCGGCCTGGTCGGCGTAGAAGCGCCGGAAGTGGTCCAGCAGCACGCGCCGGTCCCCCTCCATCTCGCGCAGCGGCGGCACGCCCAGAGTGAATACCGAAAGCCGGTGATACAGGTCGGCGCGGAACGCCCCCTGCCGGACTTCCTGGCGAAGGTCCCGGTTGGTGGCGGCGACGACGCGTGCCCTCGACTTGCGGGCGCTGGTCTCGCCGACGCGCTGGAATTCGCCGTTCTCCAGCACCCGCAGCAGCTTCGCCTGCAGCTCGAGCGGCAATTCTCCGATCTCGTCCAGGAACAGCGTGCCGTCCTGCGCATCCTCGAAGTACCCGGGCTTAGCCGACACCGCGCCGGTGAACGCGCCCTTGGCGTAGCCGAAGAGCGTCGGTTCGACGAGGGTCGGCGCGATCGCGGCGCAATTGAGCGCGAGGAACGGCTGCGTGGCGCGAAGGGACCGCTGGTGGAGGTTGCGCGCCACGAGGTCCTTGCCGCTGCCGGACTCGCCCTCGATCAGCACCGGGAACGGCGAGTCGGCGAACTGCCCGATCTGGCTGCGCAGCTTCGCGGCCGCGGCGCTCGCGCCGAGAAAGGTCCCCGTGCCCGCCAATGCCTGTGCCGCCTCGGCGGCCCGGATCTCCAGCGCGCGACCGAGGACCCGCTTCAGCGTCGCGGGGTCGCAGGGCTTGGCGATGAACTCCGCCGCACCCAGCGCGCGCGCATGGCGCGCGTGCGCGGCATCGTTCTGGCCGGACAGCACGAAGATGCGCATTGCAGGCGAGTGCGCGAGCAGGTCCGCGATCAGCCGGAATCCCTCGTCCGGCGCGTGCGGCGTCGGCGGCAGGCCGAGGTCGACCAGGGCGAGTTGCGGCGCCTCGGGGAGCTGGCGCAGCAGGTCAATGGCGTTCTGGCGCGAATCGCAGGCCAGCACCTCGAACTCGCCGCCGAGCGCATAGGCAAGCGTGTCGGTGATCAGCGCGTCGTCGTCGACGACAAGAAGCGCCGGCCGGGTGTCCTGGGGGGAGGGCGCGCTAGCCACGGATGCACCGCAAGAAGGCATGCTCTAGGCGCGCTTCGCCGGTGCGCTCGCAAAGCCCCGCGGGCGGCCCTGCGTAGAGCACCGCGCCTCGATGAAGCACGCCGATGGACGAGCAGAGCTCCTCGACGTCGGCGAGGACGTGGGACGTGAAGAGCAGGGTCCTTCCTTCGGCGATCAGGCGGGTGAGCACGGATTTCACCGCTACCCGGCTGGCGGGGTCAAGGCCGGACATCGGCTCGTCGAGGATGGTGAGTTCGCGTTCCAGCAGGAAGGCCGCCGCGAGGCCGAGCTTCTGCGTCATGCCCTTGGAGAGCTGGCGCGCGGGGCGATCCAGCACGTCCGGCTCCATTTCCAGGGCCTCGAGCTGCGTGCACGCGCGCGACTCGTCATACGGGCGCTGCCCGAGCGCCAGCGTGGTGCGGATGAACTCGCGGCCCAGCAGGTAGTACGGAGGCGCGAAGCGCTCGGGCAGGAAGGCGAGGCGCGTGCGCGAGCCGGGCGCGCGGCTGCCGGCGCCGAAGATGTCGATCGATCCCGACTGGAAGTCGCAGAAGTCGAGCACGCACTTCAGCATCGTCGTCTTGCCGGCACCGTTCACGCCGACCAGCCCGAACCCGCGGCCGGCTTCGACCTCGAGGTCGACGCCGCGCAGCACCTCGAGGGTGCCGTAGCGCTTGCGCAGCCCGGCGATGCGCAGGGCCGGCGTGCTGGCGGTAGCGTCCGCTTGCAGGTTCACGGTCGCACACTCTATAGGCAATCGCGCTCCGGCGCGCCGGCGTCGCGGCGCCGTCGAGTAGAATCCAGCCTTTCCTCGCCCGCTTTCCAACGCCTTGTCCACCGACGCCGCCGTCGAGATCCGCAACCTGTCGTTCGGCTACGACCAGCGCCTCGTGCTGCAGGACGTGAGCCTCACGATCCCGCGCGGCGGACTGGTCGCGATCATGGGGCAGTCCGGCTGCGGCAAGACGACGCTGCTGCGGATCATCGGCGGGGCGTTGAAGCCGACGGTCGGCACCGCGCGCGTGCTCGGAGAGGTGACTTCCGACCTCGGAGCCGATGCGATGCAGGCCTTGCGTCGGCGCATGGGCCTACTGTTCCAGTTCGGTGCGCTGTTCACGGACATGACCGTCTTCGACAACGTCGCGTTCCCCTTGCGCGAGCACACCGACCTTCCGCCCGACCTGGTCCGGGACCTCGTGCTGATGAAGCTGAACGCCGTGGGGTTGCGCGGCGCGGCCGACTTCATGCCATCGTCGTTGTCGGGCGGCATGGCGCGCCGCGTGGCGCTCGCGCGCACCATCGCGCTGGACCCTTCGCTGATCCTCTACGACGAGCCGTTCACCGGCCTAGACCCGATCGCGATGGGGGTGACCGCGCGCCTGATCCGCGACCTCAACAAGTCGCTGGGCGCGACCTCGATCGTCGTCACGCACGACGTCGAGGAGACCCTCGCGATCGTCGACTATGTCTACTTCGTCGCGGCGGGCCGCATCGTGGCCGAGGGTCCGCCGGACGTGGTGCGGGCCTCGGCGGAGCCCTACCTGCGGCAGTTCGTGCGCGGGGAGGCCGACGGCCCCGTCCCGTTCCACTACTCGGCGCCGCGCTACGACGCCGACCTCGAGCTCGCGGCGGCCTGACATGCTCCCGAGACTGCATTCCGCCCTGCAACGCCTCGGCGCGAGGTTCACCGCCAAGATCGCGCGCCTCGGCTTCGCCAGCCGCTTCTTCGCGCACATCCTGCTGCACTCGGGAACCGCGCTGCGGCGGTTCCAGCTGACCCTGCGCGAAATCTACTTCGCGGGCGTGCTGTCGCTGATCATCATCCTGGTGTCCGGCCTCTTCGTCGGCATGGTGCTCGGCCTGCAGGGCTACCACACGCTGCAGCGCTACGGGTCGTCGGAGGCGCTCGGCGTGCTCGTCGCGCTGTCGCTGGTGCGCGAGCTCGGGCCGGTGGTCGCGGGCCTGCTCTTCGCCAGCCGCGCCGGGTCGGCGATCACCGCCGAGATCGGCCTCATGAAGGCGACCGAGCAGCTGGCGGCGATGGAGATGATGGCCGTCGATCCGATCGCCCGCGTCGTCGCGCCGCGCTTCTGGGGCGGGGTGATCTCGATGCCGCTCCTCGCCGCGCTCTTCTCTGCGATGGGCATCTTCGGCGGCTACCTCGTCGGCGTGCGACTGATCGGTGTCGACGAAGGCGCCTTCTGGTCGCAGATGCAGGCCGCCGTCGACGTCCGCGAGGACATCCTGAACGGCGTCATCAAGAGCGTCGTGTTCGGCATCGCGGTCACGTGGATCGCGGTCTTCGAGGGCTACGACGCGCCGCCGACGGCCGAGGGCGTGTCGGGCGCGACGACCCGGACGGTGGTCACCTCGTCGCTGGCCATCCTTGCGCTCGACTTCATGCTCACCGCACTCATGTTCACCGGAGGTAACGGACAATGAACCGCGCCACCATCGACCTGTGGGTCGGCATCTTCGTCGCGGCGGGGCTGGCCGCGCTGTTGTTTTTGGCGCTAAAGGTCGGAAATCTGGCCTCTTTCTCGGCGTCCCCCGCGTATCAGGTGCAGGCCAAATTTGCTAACATCGGCGGCTTGAAGGTACGGGCTCCGGTGAAGAGCGCGGGGGTGGTGGTCGGACGGGTGTCCGACGTCCGCTTCGACACCGAAAGCTACGAGGCGATCGTCACGCTGAACGTCGACGCGCGGTACCAGTTCCCGCGCGACACGTCGGCCAAGATCCTGACCTCGGGCCTGCTCGGCGAGCAGTACGTGGGGCTGGAGGCGGGGGGCGACGGCGTGATGCTGAAGACGGGCGACCGGCTGCGGCTGACGCAGTCGGCGGTGGTGCTGGAGAACCTGATCAGCCAGTTCCTGTACAACAAGGCGGCCGACGGCAAGGACGCCGGCAAGTAGCGGCAACCAAGGCGGAAGCGAACGGTGGGCGGAAACATGTCAAAGTTTGTTCGGACGATCCTTGCGGCGGCCTTCGTGGCCCTGGCCGCCGGCTGCGCGACCCCCGGCAGCGTGGACGACCGCGACCCGCTCGAGGGGTACAACCGCGCGATGTACGGCATCAACGAGGGCTTCGACGAGCTCGTCATGAAGCCGGTGTCCGGCGCCTATCGCGACCTCGCCCCGGACCCGGTGCGCATGTGGGTTCGCAACTTCTTCGCCAACATCTCCGACCTGTTCATCGGCGCGAACAGCCTGCTGCAGGGCAAGCCGGGCGACGCGGTGAACGACTGGGCGCGCTTCGCGTTCAACACCACGTTCGGCATCTTCGGCATCAACGACGTCGCCTCGGACATGGGCCTCGAGAAGCACGACGAGGACTTCGGCCAGACCCTCGGCGTCTGGTTCATGAAGGATCCCGGCCCGTACCTGATCTGGCCGATCCTCGGCTCCAGCACCTTCCGGGATTCCGCCGGCCGTCTCGTCGACATGTCGGTCGACCCGGTGCTCAAGCACCGTCCGCGGGGCGCTCGCACAGCGCTCGTGGTGACGCGGGGCATCAGCCTGCGCGCCGACCTGCTGGACGCCTCGCGCATCCTCGAGGAGGCGGCGCTCGACAAATACGTGTTCCAGCGCGACGCCTACCTGCAGCGCCGCCGCAACCAGATCTACGACGGCAATCCGCCGCGCGAGAGTTCGCGCAGCGCCACGCCGCCGGCTGCCGAGGCGGCGCCCGCGGCGCCGGACGAGGCGGCTGCCGCGACATCCGCCAGCGGAGAGTAATCCTGATGCAGCGCAAGACCCTCGGCCGCCTCGGCGGCTTCCTCGCCGCCACCCTTTCAGCGGCGCTTGCCTTCCTGCCGGTCGCCCACGCACAGGACGTGGCGCCCGATGCCCTGGTCAAGACCGTCACGCTCGAGATCGTCGACATCATCGCGAAGGACAAGGACATCAAGGCGGGCGACCGCAGGAAGGTCATCGACCTGATCGAGACCAAGGTCCTGCCGCACTTCAACTTCACGTCGATGACGCGTCTTGCGGTGGCGACGAACTGGGAAAAGGCGAACGCCGACCAGAAGAAGCGCCTCACCGACGAATTCAAGACGCTGCTCGTGCGCACCTATGCGAGCGCGCTGTCGGCCTATAGCGACCAGAAGTTCGACTTCCGCCCGCTGCGCGCGAAGCCCACCGATACCGACGTCACCGTCAACGTGCGCGTGCTGCAGCCGGGCGCGCAGCCGGTCACGATCGACTACGACATGGAAAAGACGCCTTCCGGCTGGAAGGTCTACAACGTCTACGTCGCGGGGGTCAGCCTCGTGCAGAACTACCGCACCGAGTTCGCCAACCAGGTTCGCGATGGCGGCATCGACGGCCTCCTCAAGTCGCTGCAGGCGAAGAACAAGTCGCTCGACCAGCGCGCGGCGGCCCCGGAGAAGAAATGATCCGTCGCGAGGGCGAGCGCCTCTATCTCGCCGGTCCCGCGACGCTCGTGCAGGTCGCGACGATCCTGCGGCAGGGTACCGAGCAGCTCCGCGAAGGGGTCTCGGTGGTCGACCTGGGCGAAGTCACCGAGCTCGATTCATCGCTCCTCGCCACGCTCCTCGCGTGGCTGCGGGAAGCCCGTCGCCTCGGGCGCCCGTTGTCGTTCTCGCGCCTGCCGGAAGGGCTCACCACCATCGCCGGGCTCTACGGCGTGGCGGACTTGCTTCCGCCCCAGGCCGCTCCCGCCCACCACTGACCGGCGTGCCCGCCCGGCCGCGGTCTGCCCGCGCCCGCGCGGGCCGAACGCATTCATGACCCCGGCCCTGTCGATCCGCAACATAGAGAAGCGCTACGGCGCGCTGCAGGCGCTCGCCGGCGTGAGCCTCGAGGTCGCGCAGGGGGAATTCTTCGGCTTGCTCGGACCCAACGGCGCGGGCAAGACCACCCTGATCAGCGTGGTGGCGGGTCTCGCGCGCGCGGATGCCGGCAGCGCCCAGGTGATGGGCGCGGACGTGGTCGCGGACTACCGGCGCGCGCGCCGCAGCCTGGGCGTGGTGCCGCAGGAACTCGTGTTCGATCCGTTCTTCTCGGTGCGCGAGACGCTGCGCATCCAGTCCGGCTACTTCGGCATCCGCGACAACGACGCCTGGATCGACGAGGTGATGCACCACCTCGACCTCACGTCGAAGGCCGATGCGAACATGCGTTCGCTCTCGGGCGGCATGAAGCGCCGCGTGCTGGTCGCGCAGGCGCTGGTGCACAAGCCGCCGGTGATCGTGCTGGACGAGCCGACGGCAGGGGTCGACGTCGAGTTGCGCCAGGGCCTGTGGCAGTTCATCTCGCGCCTCAACCGCGACGGACACACCATCGTCCTCACCACGCACTACCTCGAGGAGGCGGAGGAACTCTGCGGGCGCATCGCGATGCTGAAGGCCGGCCGCATCGTCGCGCTCGACTCCACGCGCAACCTCCTCGAGACCTTCTCGGGGCTCGTGCTCCGGGTGCGCCTCGACGCCGACGCGCTGCCCGGCGATCTCGCCGGGCGAGAGCTCGCGCGCGATGGCGACCGGTGGACGCTGCGCTTGCGCGACCACGCGGAACTCGGCGAGGTGCTGCTGCGCCTGCGCGATGCCGGCGTAACGATCCGGGAATTCGACCTGCAGCCGCCGGACCTGGAGGAAGTGTTCGTGCGCGTCATGGAGCGTCACTGAGATGCGTGGAGACGCCGCTCGCGGGTCGGGCTTCCCGACGCTCCTCTACAAGGAGATGCTGCGCTTCTGGAAGGTCGCCTTCCAGACCATCGCGGCGCCCGTGGTCACCGCGCTCCTGTACCTGCTCATCTTCGCGCAGGCGATGGGCGACGGCACGCGCATCTACGGCAGCGTGCCCTACGGTTCGTTCCTGGTCCCGGGGCTCGTGATGATGAGCGTGCTGCAGAACGCGTTCGCGAACAGCTCGTCCAGCCTCATCCAGTCGAAGGTCACCGGAAACCTCGTCTTCGTCCTCCTGCCGCCGATCTCGCACGCGGAGTTCTTCTGGGCCTACGTGATCGCCTCGATCGCGCGCGGCCTCGTGGTCGGCGCGGGCGTGCTGCTGGTCACCCTGTGGCTCGTCGACCTGCGACCGGTCGCGCCGCTGTGGGCGCTCGCCTTCGCGCTGCTGGGCGCGGCGCTGCTGGGTGCCCTCGGGCTGATCGCGGGCCTGTGGGCGGACCGCTTCGACCAGCTCGCCGCGTTCCAGAACTTCGTCATCATGCCGTTCACTTTCCTCGCCGGCGTGTTCTACTCGATCAAGGCGCTGCCGCCGTTCTGGCAGGCGGCGTCGCACCTCAACCCCTTCTTCTACATGGTCGACGGATTCCGCTACGGATTCTTCGGCGTGTCCGATACGCCGCCCGCTGTCAGCCTCGCGGTCGCCGCGGTAAGCTTCGCGCTCGTCGCGGCGGTCGCGCTGCAGCTGCTGCGCGCGGGATACAAGATCCGTCACTGAACGAAGAGACCCGAACCCATGGTCACCCCCGAGAGCATCAAGGACGGCATCGAGCGCGGGCTCGCCTGCGAGCGCGTCGAGGTCGTCGGCGACGGCCAGCATTTCCAGGCCCTCGTCGTCTCGCCGGCCTTTGCCGGCAAGAGCCGCGTGCAGCGTCACCAGCTGGTCTACGGTGCGCTGGGCGATCGCATGCGCGCAGAGATCCACGCCCTGTCCATGCGGACGCTGACGCCCGAGGAGCTGGCAGCCGGTGGATAAGCTGCGCATCCACGGCGGCCGGCCGCTGGAAGGCACGGTGCGCATCTCGGGTGCGAAGAACGCCGCGCTCCCGGTGATGGCCGCCACCCTGCTGGCGCCCGGCGTGCACCGGTTGCGCAACGTGCCCAGGTTGCGCGACACGGATACGTTCGCGCGCGTGCTCGAGACCCTGGGGGCGAACGTGACGCGCGAGGGTAGCGCGCTGACGGTCGACACTCGCGGCGTAAATGCGGTCGAGGCGCCCTACGAGCTCGTCAAGACGATGCGGGCGAGCATCTACGTGCTCGCGCCGCTGCTCGCGCGACTGGGCGCGGCGCGGGTGTCGCTGCCAGGTGGATGCGCCTGGGGCCCGCGACCGGTCAACCTGCACCTCGCCGGCCTGCACGCGCTCGGTGCGCAACTCGACATCGAGCACGGCTACATCGTCGGCAAGGACGTGCGCCTCAAGGGCGCGACCTTCGGTTTCGACGTCGTATCGGTCGGCGCCACGGTACAGCTCATGATGGCGGCTGTGCTGGCCGAGGGCACCACGGTACTGGAGAACGTGGCGCTGGAGCCCGACGTCACCGCCCTTGGCGACGTGCTGGTCGCCTGCGGTGCGCGCATCGAGGGACTCGGCACGCGCCGGCTCGTGATCCATGGCGTCACGTCGCTGGCGCCAATCGATGCCGAAATCATTCCGGATCGCATCGAAGCCGCGACCTTCGCCGCCGCGGCGGCGATGACCCGCGGCCACGTGCGCCTGGAGGGCGTGGCGCTGGATCACTTCGAGGCGCCGCTGCGCAAGCTCGAGGAAGCGGGAAGCACGATCGTGCGCGAGGGACGGGCGGTCACGGTGACCGGTCCGAGCCGGCCGAAGGCCGTGGATGTCGTGACGCAGCCGTTCCCCGGATTCCCGACCGACATGCAGGCGCAGATGATCGCGGTCAGCGCGGTCGCGGCCGGCGCCAGCGTGATCGAGGACACCATCTACGTAGACCGCTTCACGCACGTGCCCGAGCTCGCGCGACTCGGCGCCGACATCGAACTGAAGGGAAACGTCGCGGTCGTGAAGGGCGTCGAACGGCTCTCGGGTGCGCCGGTGATGGCGACCGACCTGAGGGCGTCGGCCAGCCTCGTGATGGCGGCGCTGGCGGCGGAGGGCGAGACCGTGATCGACCGCATCTATCACCTCGACCGCGGCTACGAGGCGTTAGAAACCAAGCTCGCCGGCCTCGGCGCGCGCGTCGAGCGGATTCGATGACCATGGACGGCATCGTCATCGCCCTGTCGAAGGGCCGCATCCTGGAGGAGAGCCTGCCGCTGCTCGAGCGCGTCGGCGCCGCCCCGCTCGAGGACCTCGAGCGCACGCGCAAGCTCGTCGTCGGCACGGCGCGCCGCGACGTGCGCCTGATCGTCGTGCGGGCATCGGACGCGCCCACCTACGTGCAGCACGGCGCGGCCGACCTTGGCATCGCCGGCGGCGACGTACTGCGCGAGCACGGCGGCGCGGGGCTCTACCAGCCGCTGGACCTCGGCATCGGGCGCTGCCGCATGATGGTCGCGGTGAAGAAGGGGTTCGACTACGAGGCCGCGGTGCGCCAGGGCGCGCGCCTGCGGGTGGCAACCAAGTACGTGCAGATCGCGCGCGAGCACTTCGCCGCCAAGGGCGTGCACGTGGACCTGATCCGGCTCTACGGTTCGATGGAGCTGGCGCCGATCGTCGGCCTGGCCGACGCCATCGTCGACCTCGTTTCCACCGGCCGCACCCTCCTCGAGAACGACCTCGTCGCGGTCGAGGAGATCCTCCCCGTTTCGTCGCGCCTGATCGTGAACCAGGCCTCGTTGAAGACCAAGCGCGCCGCGGTGCAGCCGCTGATCGAGGCATTCGCGGCGGCGGCGGGGAAGGCGCGATGAAGCCGCGTCGCCTGTCGAGCGCGCAGCCCGGGTTCGACGCGGCCCTCGCGGCCCTCACGCGCTACGAGGCGGCGCAGGACGCGGCGGTCGAGTCGGCCGCACGCGCGATCATCGACGACGTCCGCCGGCGCGGCGACGCCGCCGTGCTCGAGTACACCAACCGGTTCGATCGCATGTCGGCGTCGGCCGTCGACGCGCTCGGTATTCCCGCGTCGGAGTTGGCGGCCGCGCTGTCGGGCCTGCCGGCCGAGCAGCGCGATGCGCTCGCGGCGGCAGCCGAGCGCGTGCGCCGCTTCCACGAACGACAGAAGGCCGAATCGTGGGAGTACCGCGAGGCCGATGGCACCGTGCTCGGCCAGCGCGTTACGCCGCTCGATCGCGTCGGCCTGTACGTGCCGGGCGGCAAGGCCGCGTATCCGTCGAGCGTGCTGATGAATGCCGTGCCGGCCAAGGTGGCCGGCGTCGGCGAGATCGTCATGGTGTGCCCGACGCCCGATGGCGTGCGCAACCCCCTCGTGCTCGCCGCCGCGGCGCTGGCGGGCGTGGATCGCGTGATCGCGATCGGCGGTGCGCAGGCGGTGGCCGCGCTCGCGTACGGCACGGCGTTCGTGCCGCGCGTGGACAAGATCGTCGGTCCCGGCAACGCCTACGTCGCCGCCGCCAAGCGGCAGGTCTTCGGTCAGGTCGGCATCGACATGATCGCCGGGCCCTCCGAGATCCTCGTCATCTGCGATGGCGGCACCGATCCCGACTGGATCGCGATGGATCTCTTCTCGCAAGCCGAGCACGACGAGCTCGCGCAGGCGATCCTGCTGTCGCCGGACGCGGCGTTCCTCGACCACGTTGAGGCGAGCATCGCGAAGCTGCTGCCGCAGATGCCCCGCCGCGACGTCATCGGCGCCTCTCTGGCCGGGCGCGGCGCGCTGGTGCAGGTGCGCGACCTCGACGAGGCCTGCGCGATCGCGGACCGCATCGCTCCCGAGCACCTCGAGCTTTCGGTCGAGGACCCGGAGCGCTGGGTGGCGAAGCTGCGTCACGCCGGCGCGATCTTCCTCGGGCGCTACAGCTCCGAAGCGCTCGGCGACTACTGCGCGGGGCCGAACCACGTGCTGCCGACCTCCGGCACGGCGCGCTTCTCGTCGCCGCTCGGGGTCTACGATTTCCAGAAGCGCACGAGCGTGATCCACGCCTCGCGCGAGGGGGCGCGCTCGCTCGGCCGCGTGGCCTCGACCCTCGCGCACGGCGAGGGCCTGCCGGCGCATGCCAAGTCAGCGGAGTACCGCCTATGAGTCGCGCGAAGGACGTCATCCGGCCCGAGATCCTGGCGATGGGCGCCTATCACGTCTCGGATGCCACGGGGCTCGTGAAGCTCGACGTGATGGAGAGCCCGTACCGGCTTCCGGAGGCGCTCGCGCAGGAGATCGGCGAGATCGTCGCCGGCGTCGCGATCAACCGCTACCCGGTCCCGACCGCGACGCGCCTGCGCGCGCTGGTCCGCGAGGTCATGCAGGTGCCGGAAGGCTGCGACGTGCTGCTCGGCAACGGCTCCGACGAATGCATCCAGTACATCACCGCGGCGGTGGCGCGCGAGGGCGCGGTCGTCATGGCGCCGGCGCCGTCGTTCGCGATGTTCTCGATGCACGCGCTGTTCTACCGGCTGCGCTTCGTCGGCGTGCCCTTGCGGGCGGATTTCTCGCTCGACACCGAGGCCTTCCTCGCCGCGATGGCGAAGGAGAAGCCGGCGCTGGTCTGGATCGCGTTCCCGAACAACCCCACGGGCAATGCATTCCCGGTCGCGGACATCGAGCGCATCGTGACGGCGGCGCCCGGTCTCGTGGTGATCGACGAGGCGTACCAGCCCTTCGCCGGCACGACGTTCATGCCGAGGCTCGCGGAGTTCGACAACCTCGTGGTGATGCGCACCGTGTCGAAGATCGGCATGGCGGGCCTGCGCCTCGGCTACGTGAGCGGGCGCCCTGAGTGGATCCGGGAGTTCGACAAGACGCGCTCGCCGTTCAACGTCAACGTACTGACCGAGGCGGTGGCGATCAAGCTGCTGGAGAACAAGGCGGTGCTCGATGCGCAGGCCGCGCAGGTGCTTGCCGAGCGCGAGCGCGTGAAGACCGAGCTCGAGCGCCTCGCGGGGCTCGCGGTCTATCCGTCGGCCGCGAACTTCCTGCTCGCGCGCGTGGCGGGCGGCAAGGGCGCCGGCACGCGCGTGTTCGAGCGCGTGAAGTCCCTCGGCGTGCTGGTGAAGGACTTCTCGGGCGGCCATCCGCTGATGGACAACTGCCTGCGCCTCACCATCGGCACGCCGGCCGAGAACCGTGCGATGATCGAAGCCCTCTCGAAGGCCCTTGCGCCATGAACCGCACCGCCGACATCGTCCGCAACACCAAGGAAACGCAGATCCGCGTGCGCGTCGACCTCGACGGCACCGGGGTCGCGCGCCTGTCGACCGGCATCCCGTTCCTCGAGCACATGCTCGACCAGATCGCGCGCCACGGGCTCGTCGACCTCGACATCGAGGCCAAGGGCGACCTGCACATCGACGCGCACCACACGGTCGAGGACATCGGCATCACGCTGGGGCAGGCGGTGGCGAAGGCGCTCGGCGACAAGGCCGGGCTGCGCCGCTACGGCCATGCCTACGTGCCGCTCGACGAGGCGCTGTCGCGCGTCGTCGTCGACCTCTCCGGGCGCCCGGGGCTCGAATACCACGTCGCCTACACGCGCGGCCTGGTCGGCGAGTTCGACGTCGACCTGGTGCGCGAGTTCTTCCAGGGCTTCGTCAACCACGCGCTCGCCACCGTGCACGTCGACAACCTGCGCGGCGTGAATGCGCACCACCAGTGCGAGACGGTGTTCAAGGCCTTCGCGCGCGCGCTGCGCATGGCGGTCGAACGCGATCCGCGCGCCGGCGGCGCGATCCCGTCGACCAAGGGTTCCCTCTAGATCGCTGCGGACTGACGATGCGCATCGCGGTCGTCGACTACGGCATGGGGAACCTGCGCTCGGTATCCAAGGCGCTGGAGCACGTCGCCCCCGATGCAGACGTGCGCATCACCGCCGACCCCGCGCTGATCCGCGCGTCCGACAAGGTCGTCGTGCCCGGCCAAGGCGCGATGCCCGACTGCATGGCGCAACTCGCGGCGAGCGGCGCGCGCGAGGCGGTACTCGATGCTGCACGCGAGAAGCCCTTCCTCGGCATTTGCGTCGGCATGCAGATGCTGTTCGAGCATGGCGAGGAAGGCGACACTCCGGGGCTCGGCCTGCTAGCCGGCGAGGTGCCGCGATTTCCCGACAGCGCGATGCGCGCACCCGACGGCTCGCGACTCAAAGTCCCGCACATGGGCTGGAACGAGGTGCTTGCAGAATCCCCGCATGCACTGTGGTCGGGAATCGCGCCCGGCACGCGCTTCTATTTCGTGCACAGCTACTTTCCGCGGCCGCGTGACGCCGGCGTGACGGCGGCGACGTGCGAATATGGAATCCGCTTTACCTGCGCCGTGGCGCGGGATAATCTATTCGCCGTGCAGTTCCACCCGGAAAAGAGCCAGTCGGCAGGGCTGCGACTGCTGGCCAACTTCGTCGGCTGGCGTCCCTGACCCCCGTTCACCCGCTGCAACGCTGAAGACGCCCGCGCCCCTGCGCCTTCCATGCTGATCATTCCCGCCATCGACCTCAAGGACGGCCGCTGCGTGCGCCTGCAGCAGGGCCAGATGGACAAGGCCACGGTGTTCTCCGAGGATCCCGTCGCCATGGCGCGGCACTGGGCCGCGCAGGGCGCGCGGCGCCTGCACATCGTCGACCTGAACGGCGCGGTCGCCGGCCGGCCGAAGAACGAGAAGGTGATCCGCGAGATCATCCAGGCGGTCGGCGAGACGGTGCCGATCCAGATCGGCGGCGGCATCCGCGACCTCGACACCATCGAGAGCTACATCGACGCCGGCGTCGCGTTCGTGATCATCGGCACTGCCGCCGTGAAGAATCCCGGTTTCCTGCAGGACGCGTGCTATGCGTTCGCGGGCCACATCATCGCCGGCCTCGACGCCAAGGACGGCAAGGTCGCCGTCGAGGGTTGGTCCAAGCTCACCGGCCACGACGTCATCGACCTCGCGAAGAAATTCGAGGACTACGGCACCGAGGCGCTGATCTACACCGACATCGGCCGCGACGGCATGATGGGCGGCGTGAACATCGAGGCGACCCAGAAGCTCGCCACGCAGGTGAAGATCCCGGTCATCGCCTCCGGCGGACTGAACGGCGTCGCCGACGTCGAGGCGATCTGCGCGAAGCTGGTGCCCGAAGGCGTGGTCGGCGCGATTGCCGGCCGCGCGCTCTACGAAGGCAAGCTGGACTTCAAGCAGGCGCAAGCCGCGGCCGACAAGGCCACCGGCAAGACCGCGTAGGGCGGCATGCTCGCCAAGCGGGTCATCCCCTGCCTGGACGTCACCGCCGGGCGGGTGGTGAAGGGCGTCAACTTCGTCGAGCTGCGCGACGCGGGCGACCCGGTCGAGATCGCCGCGCGCTACGACGGCGAAGGCGCGGACGAACTCACCTTCCTGGACATCACCGCGAGTTCCGACGACCGCGACATCATCCTGCACATCATCGAGGCCGTCGCCTCGCGCGTGTTCATCCCGCTCACCGTGGGCGGAGGCGTGCGCAAGGTCGAGGACGTGCGGCGGCTGCTGAATGCGGGGGCCGACAAGGTCTCGATCAACACCGCCGCGGTGCAGAACCCGGATCTGGTGAAGGCCGCTTCCGACAAGGTCGGGCGTCAATGCATCGTGGTCGCCGTGGATGCGAAGCGCCGCGAGGGCGGGGGCTGGGAGGTCTACACGCACGGCGGGCGCAAGCCCACCGGGCTAGACGCGGTCGAATGGGCCAGGCGCATGGACGACCTCGGGGCCGGCGAGATCCTGCTCACCAGCATGGATCGCGACGGCACGAAGATCGGCTTCGACCTCGGCCTCACCCGCGCGGTGAGCGACGCGGTCGGCATCCCGGTCATCGCCTCGGGAGGCGTCGGCGCCCTCGAGCACCTTGCCGAGGGCGTGCTGGAGGGCGGGGCCGACGCGGTGCTGGCGGCCAGCATCTTCCACTTCGGCGAGTTCAGCGTGCGCGCGGCGAAGGAGCACATGCGCAGCCGCGGCATCGAGGTTCGCCTGTGACCGCGTCCCTGCTCGAGTGGCAGGACCAGGTCCGCTACGACGACAAGGGCCTCGTCACCGCGATCGCGCAGGACGCCGCGACGGGGCGCATCCTGATGGTCGCGTGGATGAACCGCGAGGCCCTCGCCGAGACCGCGCGCCGCGGCGAGGCGGTGTACTGGTCGCGTTCGCGCGGCAAGCTGTGGCACAAGGGCGAGGAATCCGGCCACGTGCAGACGGTGAAGGAGATCCGGCTCGATTGCGATGCCGACGTCGTGCTGCTGACGGTCGAGCAGCAAGGCGGCATCGCCTGCCACACCGGCCGCGAAAGCTGCTTCTTCCGCCGGCTGGAGGATGGCCGCTGGATCGAGGTCGACGCGGTGAAGAAGGACCCCAGGGACATCTACCGAAAATGAGCGCGCCATGAGCGAACGCATGAAGCAGGGCCTGCACGAGACGCTGGACCGCCTCGCCGAGACCATCGAGGCGCGCCGCGGCTCCGATCCGTCGACGTCCTACGTCGCGGGCTTGCTCGCCGGGGACGGCGATGCGGTGCTGAAGAAGATCGGCGAGGAGGCGACCGAGACCATCCTCGCCGCGAAGTCCGGCGACCGCCTGCACCTGGTGCGCGAGACCGCCGACCTGTGGTTCCACTGCCTGATCATGCTGGCGCGCCAGGGCCTCGGGCCCGGCGACGTGCTGGCGGAACTGCACCGCCGCGAGGGCATTTCCGGGATCGACGAGAAGGCCGCGCGCAAGGCAAAGTCGCGCGGCGAGGAGGGTTGATCGTGCAGGACTGCCTCTTCTGCAAGATCGTGCGCGGCGAGATCCCCGCGAAGCGCGTCTACGAGGACGACGAGGTGCTGGTCTTCCCGGACATCAACCCGGCCGCGCCGGTGCACCTGCTGGTGATCCCCAAGGCGCACATCGCCAACCTGTACGACGCCACGCCGGTGCACGAGAAGGCGCTGGGGCGGATGCTTTCCGTGGCCGGCGACCTGGCGCGCAAGCACGGTGCCACCGACGGGTTTCGCGCCATCATGAACAACGGTCGGGTGGGGCATCAGGAGGTGTATCATCTCCACATGCACATCCTCGGCGGCCCGGAGCCGCTCGGCAGGATGCTTTCCCGCAGGCAAGGCGCTGCAGCGCAATAAGTACGCAGGAGGCTGACATGGGTTCGTTCAGTATCTGGCACTGGCTGATCGTCCTCGTCATCGTGATGCTGATCTTCGGCACCAAGAAGCTGCGCAACATCGGCGCCGACCTCGGCGGCGCGGTGCGGGGCTTCAAGGACGGCATGCGCGAGGGCGGCGACAAGGCAGCCGAGGGCGCCGGCGCGGCGCAGGTGTCCGGCAAGACCATCGAGGGCGAAGTGAAAGGGAAGACCGAGTCCAAGGCCTGAGCGCGCAAGCGCTCGCTGGCGAAGGGCGCTCCGCGTGGGCGCCCTTTTCGTCTAGGGTCCCGGCACACCAGCGCATGTTCGACATCGGCTTTTCCGAGATGATGGTGATCGGCGTCGTGGCGCTGATCGTCATCGGCCCCGAGCGCCTGCCGCGCGTCGCGCGCACCGTCGGCCACCTGATCGGCCGGCTGCAGCGCTACGTCGCCGACGTCAAGGCCGACATCAACCGCGAGGTCGAGCTGGAAGAGCTGCGCAAGATGCGCGACACGGTGAAGGACGCCGCGAGCAACATCGAATCCAGCGTGAACGCCGAGCTGTACAAGGCCGAGACCGAACTGAACAGTGCCGCGCAGGCGATGACCGGCGAGCCCGTCGCCTCGACTGCAGCGGCGACCCCCGAGTCGCCGCCGCCCGCCGCCGTCGCGCCACCGGCGCCCGACGCGCCTGCCGCGAAGCTGCCGTGAGCACCGACCAGGAAACCTTCGTCTCGCACCTGATCGAGCTGCGCGAGCGGCTCGTCAGGGCGATGCTGGCATTCACCGCCGCATTCATCGTGCTGTTCTTCTGGCCCGGCGCCGGCACGATCTACGACTTCCTCGCCCAGCCGCTGATGCAGGCGCTGCCGGAGGGCGCGAAGATGATCGCCACCGGGGTGATCACGCCGTTCATGGTGCCCGTGAAGGTCACGGCGCTGGTCGCGTTCATGGCGGCGCTGCCGGTGATCCTCTTCCAGGCCTGGGCCTTCGTCGCCCCCGGTCTCTACGAGCACGAGAAGAAGCTCGCGCTGCCGATCGTCGTCGCGAGCACGGTGCTCTTCATCGCCGGCGTGGCGTTCTGCTACTTCTTCGTCTTCGGCACGGTGTTCCGCTTCATCAACGAGTTCGCGCCGAAGTCGATCACCCCGGCGCCGGACATCGAGGCCTACTTCAGCTTCGTGATCACCATGTTCCTCGCCTTCGGCGTCACCTTCGAGATCCCGATCGTGGTGATCCTGCTGGTGCGCGCGGGCGTGGTCAGCCTGGAGAAGATGACCGAGGCGCGCCCCTACGTGATCGTCGGCGCCTTCATCGTCGCGGCGGTGGTCACGCCGCCGGACGTGCTGTCGCAATTCATGCTGGCCGTGCCGATGTGCCTGCTGTACGAGGCCGGCCTGATCGTCGCGCGCTTCACCGGTCCGCCGCGGGAGAAGGCGGGCGCCGAGACCGGCAAGGCCTGAGCAGCGCTCAGGCGCCGGCGAGGAAGCGTTCGACCAGCCGCAGCTGGTCCGGCACGTTCAGCGCGGGCGCGTGCCCGCATCCGGGGATCGTCACCACCACGGCGCGAGGGCCGCGCCGGCGCATCTCGTCCGCGGTCTCGGGCAGCAGCAGGTCCGACGACTCGCCGCGCAGGCAGAGCACGGGGCACTCGATGCCGTCGTACGCGTCCCACTGGTCGTAGTCCCGCGGGTGGTGGATGAACTGCAGCACCATTTTCGGGTCGTAGTGCGGCGTCACGCGGCCGTCGGGCAGCCGCCGCACGGAACTCTCCGCGAGTCGCCGCCACTGCTCGTCCGACAGCCAGCCGTAGGGC
Source organism: uncultured Enterobacteriaceae bacterium (assembly GCA_964617355.1). Taxonomy (GTDB): domain Bacteria; phylum Pseudomonadota; class Gammaproteobacteria; order Burkholderiales; family SG8-39; genus CAZTDU01. The sequence continues at coordinate 6,910 of CAZTXP010000090.1, read as the reverse complement.
TTGTAGACGGTGCGGAAGTACGCCTCGAGCTCGCTGACGCGCTCGAACGCCGAAGGACTGCCTGCGTAGGTACGGATGCGCTCCACCGCGGCCTCGGCGAGCTTCGGCCCGATGTCGTTCATCACCAGGCGGCGGATGCGGCCCTTCAGCGCGCCGGCGGCGAGGTTCAGGCCGAGCGCGCCGCCCATCGACGTGCCGATCCAGTGCATCTCGCGCACGCCGAGTTGTTCCACCAGCGACACCGCGAGCCGGGCATAGAACGCGAGGCAGTACTCCGTCTCCGGCTCCGGGCTCCACTGCGAGAGGCCGCGCCCGATGGTGTCGGGGCATATCACGCGGTAGCGCGTCGAGAGATGCGCCGCGATCTCGTCCATGTCGCGCCCGGTGCGCGCGAGACCGTGCCAGGCGACCACGCACTCGGGGTGCCCGGCGCCCCACTCCATGTAGTGGATCTCGCGCCCTTCGCAGGTCGCGTAGTTCGACGTCGGCGCGCTCATCGGGAACCTCGCAGCCGGCCGACGAGGCCCTGCGGGAAGGTGTAGACGCAGACCACGAACAGCACGCCGAGCCACAGCAGCCACCGGTCGGGGTGCAGGAGCGCCGGCAGCAGCGGCACGCTCTCCACCGCGCCGCTCGCGAGCTTCATCAGGTCCTGCAGGTAGTTCTGCGCGACGACGAAGATCGCCGCGCCGATGGCCGCGCCGTACATCGTGCCCATGCCGCCGATCACGACCATCAGCAGCAGGTCGATCATGATGTCGAACGACAGCGTGGTCTGCGGTCCGGTATAGCGCAGCCACAGCGCGTACAGCGCGCCGGCCAGCGTCGCCCCGAGCGCCGCGATCAGGTTCGCCGCCGTGCGGTAGTACACCGTGCGATAGCCGAGCGCCTCGGCGCGGAACTCGTTCTCGCGGATCGCCTGCAGCACGCGGCCGAACGGCGAGTTCACGATGCGCAGCAATGCCAGGAACATCGCGGCGGCGCCGGCGAACACGAGGTAGTACGCCAGCAGCCGTCCGTTCACGTCGACGCCGAGCAAGGGCTCCTCCAGGAACCGGGTGCCCGGCAGCAGCAGGTCCGGCAGCTTGAAGTTCAGGCCGTCCTCGCCACCGGTGAAGCCCGAGAGCTGCGAGGCGAGGATCTGGAAGAACGCGGCGACCGCGAGCGTGATCATGGCGAAGAAGATCGCCTTCACGCGCAGGCTCAGCAGGCCTACCGAGAACGCGATCACCGCCGAGGCCGCGAGCGCCAGCACCGTGCCGAGCGCGAGGCTGCCCCAGGTCGCGCCGAGGCGCGTCGACGCGATTGCGATGCCGTAGGCGCCGATGCCGAAGAACATGGTGTGCGCGAAGGACACTATCCCGGTATAGCCGAGGAGGAGGTCGTAGCTCGCGACCAGCGCGATGAACACCATCACCTTGGCGGCGACGTTCAGCGAGCGCGTGCCGGGGAACACGAACGGCGCCAGCGCCAGCGCCGCGACGAGCGCGACCAGCAGCAGCGCCAGCAGGCGGCTGCGCGGCAGGTCTCCGGAGAGGAGGCGCGCGATCACTTGTTGCCCACCGGGTAGAGGCCGCGCGGGCGCCATAGCAGCACCAGCACCATGAGGAGGATGTTCGAGCCGAGCGCGAGCTTCGGCGCGACGTAGCCGGTGTAGTTCGCGACCAGCCCGACCAGCAGCGCGCCGGCGAAGCAGCCGCCGACCGAGCCCAGGCCGCCGATGATGATGACGATGAAGATCACCACCATCATCTGCATGCCCATCTGCGCGTTCACCGACTCCTGGTACATCGCCCACATCACGCCGCCCAGGCCCGCGAGCGCCGAGCCCGCGACGAACACGCCGACGAAGAGCCGCCGGATGCGATAGCCGAGCGACTCCACCATCTCGGGGTTCTCGACGCCGGCGCGGATCAGCAGCCCGAGCCGCGTGCGGTTCAGCACCAGCCACATCGCGGCGAACACGACGAGCCCGACCGCGACCGCGAGCAGCCGGTAGCGCTCGATCGCCGCGTCGCCGACCAGCACCGCCCCGGAGAAGCTCCCGGGCTTGGGCAGCGGGATCAGGTCCGGTCCCCACACCACGTGGATCAGCTGCTCGCAGACGATCAGCCCCCCCATGGTGACGAGGATCTGCTTCAGGTGGTCGCCGTAGACCGGGCGGATAACCACGCGCTCGAAGAAGAGCCCGAGGCCTGCCGCGAGCAGCATCGCCGCGAGCACCGCGGGCGCGATCGCCGAGAGGTTGGCGAGTACGTCGCCGGACTGCATCGCCGGCTTCATCGCGATCAGCACCGACGCGGCGGCGTAGGCGCCCACCGAGATCAGCGCGCCGTGGGCGAAGTTCATCACGTCCATCAGGCCGAAGACCAGCGTCAGCCCCGAGGCCATGATGAAGATCATCATCCCCATCGCGAGGCCGGCGACGGTGAGCGTGACCCAGGTCGGCACGCTGCCGACGAGGGGCATCACCGCGAGCGCGATCCCCGCGATCAGCGCGAGCGGGATCCAGTCGATGCGCGGGCGGGCGAGGGATTCGCTCACTGGTGCGCGTCCAGCGACAGGCCGAGCAGGCGCTGCTGCAGCGCCTCGTCCTGGGCGAGCGCCTGCATCGAGCCCGAATGCACGATGCGCCCGGAATCCATCACGGCGACCGCGTCCCCGAGCGAGCGCGCGAAGTGGAAGTTCTGCTCCACCACGAGGATCGTCGTGTCAGTGCGCTTAAGTTCGCGGAACGCCTCGATCATGTTGCCGATGATCGCCGGCGCGAGGCCCTTGGTCGGTTCGTCGACCAGCAGCAGCTTCCTCGGCTCGACGATCGCGCGCGAGATCGCGAGCATCTGCTTCTGCCCGCCCGAGAGGTTCCCGGCGAGCGCGTGCCAGAACTTCTTCATCGCCGGGAAGAGTCCGAAGATCCAGTCGAGCCGCGCGGTATCCGGGCGCCCGGCGCGCGCGGCGAGCGCGAAGTTCTCGGCCACCGTCAGTCCGGCGAAGATGCCCATGTTCTCCGGCACGTAGGCGATGCCCAGCCGCGCGAGCTCGGGCGTCGGCGTGCGCGTCACGTCGTGGCCGTCGTAGCGGATCGCGCCGGCGGACGCCTTCCACAGGCCCATGACGGTGCGCAGGCACGTGGTCTTCCCGGCGCCGTTGCGACCGAGCAGCATGGTCAGCCCGCCGCGCGGCACCTCGAAGTCCACGCCGTGCAGGATGTGGTACTGGCCGATGTGCGTGTTCACGCCGGCGAGCGAGAGCATCGCGTCAGCCACCGGTCGCGACTCCCAGGTAGGCCTCTTGCACGATCGGCGAGGCGATCACTTCCTCGGGCGGGCCGTCGGCGACGAGCGCGCCCTGGTGCAGCACGATGATGCGGTCGGCGAGCGAGCGCACCACGTCCATCTTGTGTTCCACCAGCAGCACGGTCTTGTCGCCGAGCGACTTGATGTGGTGGATCAGTTCCAGCACCACCGGCACCTCGTCCACGCTCATGCCTGCGGTGGGCTCGTCGAACATGAACACGTCGGGCTCCAGCGCGAGCAGGATCGCCACCTCGAGCTTTCGCTGGTCGCCGTGGTTCAACGTCGCCGCAGTCGCGTCGCGTCGCTCGGCGAGACCGACGCGGTGCAGCCAGTGCTCGGCCTTCTCGACCAGTTCCACGTGGCGCGTCCACATCGACAACAGGTCCTTGCCGAGCCCGGCACGCGATTGCACCGCAAGGCGCACGTTCTCGAGCACGGTGAGGCGCGGGAACAGGTTGGTGAGCTGGAAGGCGCGGCCGATGCCGCGGCGCGTGCGCGCGGGCGCCGGCAGCGCGGTGATGTCCTCGCCGAAGAGCGATACCCGGCCGCTGGTTGCCGGCAACTGCCCGGAGACGAGGTTGAAGTACGTCGTCTTGCCGGCGCCGTTCGGCCCGACGATCGCGGTCAGCGTGCCGGGCCGGAACGCGCACGACACGTTGTCCACCGCGACGTGCCCGCCGAAGCGGATGGTCAGGCCGTGCGTCTCCAGTATGGGGTGTTCACCCGTCGCCATGGGCAGCGTCCCGGCAAGGTCGGATCAGCGATTGTTCCGGATCGGAACCTTCATTTCTTCCGGCTTGATCTCGCGCACCAGCGTCGGCACCGCCCACTCGAAGCCCGGGTCCACGCGCAGCTTGAAGTGGTACATCGACTGCATCGCCTGGTGGTCTTCCTTGCGGAACGTCATGCGGCCCTTCGGCGTCTCGAAGGGCATGCCCTCCATTGCCGCGATCAGCTTCTCGGTGTCGGTGCCGCCCGCCTTCTTGATGCCTTCGATGATGGCGATGCCGGCCGACATGCCGCCCGCGGTGAAGAAGTCGGGCGGCGACTTGAAGCGGCGGTAGTGCTCCGCCACCAGCCATTTGTTGGCCGGGTTCTGCGGGATCTCGTAGTAGTAGTAGGTCGCGCCTTCCATGCCGGGCAGCGACTTGAAGCCCGCCATTGCCGGCAGGATGTTGCCGCCGGTCGCCACCTCGATGCCGAAGCGCTGCGGATTGAGTTCCGCGACCTTGGCGGTGGCGTTGATCGAACCGGCCCAGATGACGAAGATCACCTTGCGGCCCTTCTTGTCCTTCAGCGCGTTGAACAGGCGCTCCGCGGGCGCGGTGAAGTCGGTGGCCTGCACGGGCGCGTACTCCTCGTGCACGATCTGCGCGCCGGTGCCGGCGAGCGCCTCCTTGAAGGCCTTCACGCCGTCGCGCCCGAACGCGTAGTCCTGCGCGAGCGTGGCGATCTGCGTGTCCTTCTTGCCGAGCGCGAGCGCATTCGAGATCGCATCCTGCATCGACGAGCGGCCGGTGCGGAAGATGTAGCGGTTCCACTTGTCGCCGGTGATCGAGTCGGCGACCGCGGGCTCGACCAGCAGGATCTTCTTGTATTCCTCGGCCACGGGCAGCATCGCCAGCGCGACGCCCGATCCCGTCGGGCCGATCGCGACGTCGACCTTGTCGTCGCCGAACGCGGCGGCGAGCTGCGCCTTGCCGACGTCGGGCTTGAACTGGCTGTCCTTCTCGATCACCTCGATCTTGCGGCCGAGGATCTCCATCTTTCCGCCGGTCGCGTACTCCAGGCCCATCATGAGCCCGGTGTGCGTCTGCTTGGCGTAGGCCTCGAGCGCCCCGGTCTTGTCGTAGACGTGCGCGATCTTGATCGGCTTGCCTTGGGCGAGGGCAAGGCCGGCGACAACGGCGAGCGACGCGGCGCTCAGCCGCGCGATGGTGCGGATCATGGACGTACCCTCCTCAGGTGGACGTGCCGCCATCCTACGCAACACTTGTGCCGAAGGGGCGCGAAGAAGTGGCGCTTGGATTTAATCGAATGGGTGCGCACACTAACTTAATAGATGTGTCCGAAATGCAGGCATGCGCGATACTCAAATGCTGTTGATTCAAAGGCTTGTGATAGCAAGCACGGAATGTCCGGATCGTGGACGATATGTCCTCTATCCGGACAATTCCTTCATGGCCGCGAGCTTCTCGTACAAGGTCGCCCGCGAGATTCCAAGGAGCTTCGCCGCCGCGACCTTGTTGCCGCGAGAGGCTTCCAGCGCTGCCCGGATCGATCGGCGCTCGAGTTCGGCGATCTGCTCGGGAAGCGGGCGGGGGCCCGGCGGGCGCGCCGGGGTATCCGGACGCGCGGGCAGCACCGCCGAAAAGTCGCGCGCCGAAAGGCGTGCGTGGTCGGTGAGCATGGCCGCCTGCTCAAGCGCGTTGCGCAGCTCGCGCACGTTGCCGGGCCAATCGTGCGCGGCCAGCGCGGCCAGCCCGGTGGCATCCAGTTCGCGCTGCGGCATGCCGGTGCGCAGCGCGATCGATTCGAGGAGGCTCTCGGCAAGCGCATCGAGGTCGGCGAGCCGCTCGCGCAGCGCGGGCAGCCGGATCGGCAGCACGCTGAGCCGGTAGTAGAGATCCTCGCGGAACCGCCCCTGCGCCACCAGCGCGCGCAGGTCGCGGCTGGTCGCGGCGATCACGCGCACGTCGACCTTTATCACGGTGTTCGATCCCAGCGGCTCGATTTCCTGCTCCTGCAGCGCGCGCAGCAGCTTCGCCTGCAGCGCGAGCGGCATGTCGCCGGCCTCGTCGAGGAACAACGTGCCGCCGTCGGCGAGCTTGAAGCGGCCCTCGCGCCCCTTGCGATCGGCGCCCGTGTACGCGCCCGGCGCAACGCCGAAGAACTCGGCTTCGAGCAGCGTCTCGGGCACCGCGGCGAGGTTCACGCCGACAAAGGCCTTGTCGGCGCGCGACGAGCCTGCGTGGATCGCGTGCGCGAGCAGCTCCTTGCCGGTGCCCGTCTCGCCCAGCAGCAGCACGGTCGAGTCCGCTTGCGCTGCGCGCCGTGCCTGGCGCTTCACCTCCAGCGCCGCAGGGCTGGTGCCGATGAAGCTCGCGAAGGTGTACTTCGCGCGTCGCTGCGCCGACAGTTGCCGGCGCGCGTCGTCGAGGTCGCGCTGCAGGCGCGCGAACTTCGCGATCAGCGGCTGCAGCGTGGTCTCCGGGTGGTCGAAGAGCACCATGCCGAGCGCGCCGATCACCTCGCCCGATTCGTCGCGCAGCGGGATTCTCGACACCACGAAGGTGCCGGCCTGGTTGGTGAGCAGGTCGAGGAGGATCGGCTTTCCCGTCTCGACCACGTGGCGCATCTGCGTGTTCGGGATGATCTCCTCGACCGGGCGCCCGACGAAGTCCTCGGCGCGCGCGAAACCGAGCGCCGGCAGGAAGCGCTTGTAGGCGTCGTTGATCCACACCACGCGGCAGTCGCGGTCGACGAGCATCATGCCCTCGGCGATGCCGGAGAAGAGGTCGAACATCGAGCGCGCCGCGAGCTTCAGGATGCTGTCGGCATCCCGGGGCAGCGCGCCGTCCATGGCTACTCGCGCGGCGCCTGCGGCTTCGGCC